>LJZR01000039.1 GCA_001314865.1 Phormidesmis priestleyi Ana
TTAGTTTGCTCTGGCGCTATTCTGCGCTGGACAGCCTCTTCTTGTTTGCCTGTCTGTAGTGGGATGCCAGCAGCCAGCGTGATACAGAGCAGCCGAGTAGCGCGGCTGAATCCACGGGTGGGCAGAGGTCATCTAGGCAGGACTGGCAGCAGCAAGAGCCAGAGGGCACAAAGGCGGTAGGAAGAAAAGTATCATTGAAGGACAGAAGTTAGAAGCAAAGTGCCTTGCCGAAGCAGGTGAGCTAAGCATTACAGACATCTGCATGAAGGGCGGCATCAGTCGCACTAGCTACTATCGCCTAGTCGCTCCCGAGACAGCTTACCAAGGTGTCTAATACTTACACTGTGCGACTCTCCATGCCAATAACGCGCTGAATTTTGAAGCAGGCAACGAAACGCTGCACAGACTCCCGATTTGACTTGACGCGCTTTTTCATGACTTTGTAGCGTTTGAGCAGGGCTCGGTCGCCAACCGGTTCAAAAACAGCAAACATACCAGAAAACCCATTGAATTGAGTGTATGGCAGCAAGCGGGTAAAAATAACATAACCAGGCTTGGCTGTCTTGCTCAAGTTGATATTGAGCACAGTCAGGGTTTCGTTAGAGGGGTTGAGCAAGTCGCTGAGTGTAAGCGACATTTCTTCGGGCTGTGTGGCAATTACCTTAAAGAGCGACGTGTAAGAGTTTTTCCCGGCGTCAAGGTATTCGATAATTAGCGAATCGGCATCCGGGTGATCTTCTCGATAGCGCTCCAACAGCGTTTGGCCATTTTCTTCATACTCATGGAAGAGAAAATCCATGATGAAATTAAGTTCTTCATCTGATTCCATCACGATGTTTTTACCCTGCCTAATACCTAAGACCCGAGTGATTTCTGGGATAGCTTTCTCTAAACCGTAGGCTTGTGGAATCTCTTCACTGAGCCGCTTGCCAAGATCACGCAGTTGAGTGTAGTGCTTATAAAAGGGGCTTTTCTTCTCGGGTTGACGACTAAGTCTAAACATTGATAATGGATGCGATCACATCTAATTGACGTCTATAACCGCCATTCTAAAATACGTTTCTGGTTTTCCTAACTGGACAGTGGGAAGTTTTTCTTTTTATTGAGCACAAGCGTTAAGGGTAACGAACATTCCCATACCCAAAGGGCAAGGAATGTTCGAAACTGGTTGAATCACAACAAACAACCCGTTCAATTATGGAACTTTACGCCCGCATTGAGCAAATTCTAAAAGGACTACGCCCCGCTTTCAGCCGAGAAGTCCCATTTGAATGATTTGTGCTGTTGATGTGGGGTTTGCTATTGAGCCATCAACCAGCAGCAGTGACGAGCTATGTGAATGTCCCAGACAGATCGGAATTTAGTGCCTCTCTCCTGGCAAGGGTTTGAGGCATATCTTTAGTGTTAAGAGCCCAGCAAAAGGGGTTCGATTTCGCACTTGTGGGTCAACGATCCACTATCTTTTTAGCTCATCCAAAAGGGCTAACCCCCTTGATTTATATAAGGCACTAATTTTAGATCTATCAAACCATCCCCACCAAAGCAAGCCAAGGCGAAAAGCTATTGTTTGACCTGCTCAAAGCGCGATTGCTTGATAGCTCACGCCTCAAAGGTTAGCTGCTTGAGATGAGCTAGGGAAACACTGCGGATAAGGTTGTGCTGTTTGAGCAACAGTTCAGTATCTTCAATCATTTCTTCAACGAGATAGCGATCGCGCAACACATCCAACGCCATCATTGATTGATTGTCATCCTGCTGCCAGTCTTCTAAATGACTAAGCCACCAAGCTTCAGGAACCGGACACCGGTAAACGGCAGTCTCGCACAGCAAAATATAGGCATAGCGAGCATCCTGGTGCAAACGTTCAAACGTTTTTTCTAGCCTGTGCTGTACGTTTCGGCGTAGCGCTCGGGTAAAGCGTTCAAGTTGCCATTTATCGTCTGCACCTGCGGTATTGCCTGCGGCGGCTTCGGCAATTGATTGCTCAACCGATTCAATTTCTTGGCCATAGCGTTTCCAATAGGCCCGAACATTACCAAAGAAAGGGCGATCGCCGATCTCGCCCAAAATCGTCCGCAAGGCCAATGGATGACCTTCGTATGCCTTACCAATCCTGGCTAAATCGTGGTCAGCAGCAAACCCTGTTTTTTCAAAGAGTGCCTGTTGCTCTGCTGTGCTCAGACCACCAATAGGCTGACGGTGCCAGAGATTGAGATATCTAGAACCCGCTTCTACCAGTTGTGCGGGTAGCTCTTGCGACGTCAGAACAAACCGGCTTTGAAAGGTTTCACTGGCCAAAACAGCCTGAAAGAACGTGACAAAATTTGGATCTATGAACTCACTCCAGCCAGTTTGTTCATCGCCCTGCAAAATTTGTTCAAGAGAATCTATCAGAATGAGCGTGGGCGTTGTTTGCAAATGGGCCACCAAGCGACGGGTGAGCTGACCGCTTTGGCTGCGCTCTTCGGGTAATACCGGTTGACCGCAGCCTTCTAGCAAACGCACTGCAAAGCTACCAAAGTCTGCGGATAGTTCTTGATTGTCGAAGTTTTCTCGCAGCAGTCGGTAGCGATTGTGAATTTGTAGCTCTGTGCTTAAACGCTCTGAGAGTGCTGTTTTACCGATGCCAGCAAGACCCGTGAGCAGCAGTAGACGACAGTTTTGGGCGAGTTTTTGAGTGAGCGTCGCAATGAGTGAATCGCGTCCGACCCATAAGGGATCGTAAGCAAAAAACTGGATGCTCTCAGGCGCATCAAAAGGCAGAGCGTTAGCAGAGGGGCTTGCACTGGCATTTTCGCTAGTTTCATCCGGTAGCGACAGCATCACTGCTTTGGGTTCTAGGTCGAGAGCCTCACAGAGTTGCTCAAAGTTGGCAATAGAAATGCGAATGCCTCGAAAAAAGCGGCTGACGGTAGAGAGCGCAATCAGCGTATTGGCGGCCAAATCGCCCTGGGTCAGAAAACCTTGGCGTGCTAAGGCCGAAGTGACGGTAGCGCGATGGTCAGGATGGACGCAAATAGAACGAGGCATAAGCGGAGCGCAGCCAATGAATCGACTTAATTTTATAACGCACTGGGCTGTCATCTGAACTGATGTATGAACTGACTTACCAACTGACTTACCAACTGACGCAAGTGACGCATGAGCTGACATAGGCGCTTGAGAGTATGAATTTGTCAACGAAACAGGTTCTACTCAAGGAGACATCACGAATGCAAGTTTATCCAGAACACTTACAAGCCGCCTGGGCGCTGGTGCAGCGGGGAAGTCCGGCAGCGGGGGTAGATGGCATTACCACTGACTTATTTGTAGGGGTAGCGAATGAACAACTGGCGCAAATGCATAGGCAGCTGCGCCGTGAGGTGTATGAAGCCAGCCCAGCAAAGGGGTTTTATGTACCCAAAAAGAACGGCGGGCAGCGATTGATTGCGCTTTCTACGGTACGAGATCGGATTCTTCAGCGCTACTTACTTCAGTCTATTTATCCTCGGCTGGAAAAAGCATTTACCGACAGTACTTTTGCCTACCGCCCTGGCCTTTCTATTTATGGCGCAGTAGATCGGGTGATGGCAATTTATGCGCCGCAGCCTACCTGGGTGATTAAGGCGGATATTCAACAGTTTTTCGACAACCTTTCTTGGGGGGTGCTGCTCAGCCAACTAGAGCGGCTGAAGGTTGCGCCCGCGCAAGTGCGGCTAATTGAGCAGCAGCTTAAGGCCGGGTTGATTCTTCAGGGGCAATTTTATCGGCCTAACAAGGGGGTATTGCAGGGCGGCATTTTGTCGGGGGCGCTGGCGAATCTGTACCTGAGTGAGTTTGACCGGCTGTGCCAGGAGGCTGAGATTCCACTCGTGCGCTATGGGGATGACTGCGTGGCGGTGTGCCATAGCTACCTTCAAGCGAATCGTTTTTTGGCGATGATGCAGGGCTGGCTAGAAGACATTTACCTGACGCTAAATCCTGACAAGACTCGGATTGTGGGGCCGGATGAGGGGTTTGTGTTTTTGGGGCATATGTTTGCCAAGCAGCGGGTAATTGCGCCGGAGCGGAAGTGGGTGCAAGCGGGCAAAAAGCCAAAGGTGGCAAGGCCAATGTACGGGCCACCGAAGGCTTGCAGCATTGTGCCACTGCCAAAGGTGAAGACAAAAAAATCAACTGATGAATATTGGAGAGATGGCATGACGACATTGTATGTGACGGAGCAGGGTGCGTATTTACGGGTGCGGCATAGTCAGTTTCAGGTGTTTCACGAGCAGGAACTGCGCATTAGCATTCCGGCCAACAACATTACCTTTGTGGTGATGTTTGGGGCTTGCACCGTGAGCCACGGGGCCGTGCGGCTGGCGCTGCAACGGCGAATTCCGTTGCTGTACTTGTCCAATAAGGGACGTTACTTTGGGCGGCTGCAAACGACGGGCCAAGCGAAGATTGAATATCTGGTGGCGCAGGTAACGAAGTCGCAAGATGAAGACTTTGTGCGGCGACAGGCGATGAATGTGATTGTAGGGAAGCTACATAATTCTCGCAAGCTATTGATGCGGCTGAATCGAAGGCGTAAAACAGATCTGGCGACAAAAGCCGTAAAAGAAATTGCGGTACTGATTAAACAGGTACAGCAGGCCGAAACGGTGGAGTCAATGCTGGGCTACGAAGGCCAAGGAGCAAGCCTGTATTTTCGGGCATATGGCTCGCTACTAAAAGGTGAGTTTGGGTTTGATAAACGGACGCGCCGCCCACCCACCGATCCGACCAATAGCTTGCTGAGTCTGGGCTATACCCTGCTGTCGCAGAATGTACATGCGATGACGGAGGCGGCAGGCTTGCATACGCACTTTGGCAATTTACATGTGCCACAGTCGCATAGACCCTCACTGGTGTGTGACCTGGTGGAAGAGTTTCGGGCGATGGTCGTTGATTCGCTGGTGGCCTATTTGATCAATTCCAACATTTATACCCCAGAGGACTTTACCCCACCGGATGGGCGCGGCGGTGTGTATTTGCATACGGATGCGATGAAGCGATTTTTGAAGCACTGGGAAGAAAAGCTGCAATCCGAAACGGTGCATCCGCATACGGGATACAAGGTTAGCCTGCGGCGATGCTTTGAGCTGCAAGTGTGGGAGTATGCGGCCTGCATTAGTGGTGAGCGAGAAGAGTATAGGCCAATGGTGTGGCAGAAATAGGCTGATTGATTAGGAAGGATGGGGGGATGGGGGATGGGGTGGCTGGGATATTTTCTTGTTCTTTTTTAGAGGAAGGTAATGTTTTATCTCGTTTGTTACGACGTAGTGGTGGACAAACGCCGCACTAAGGTTGCTCACATTCTTGAAGGGTATGGTTTGCGGGTGCAAAAGTCTGTTTTTGAATGTGTGCTGACACCCGATCAGCGAGAAATGTTGAACAAGAAGCTGGCGAAGTTTATTAACGACGAAGAGGATCAGGTGCGATTTTATCCGATGTCGCCACGCTATCGAAAGAGGGTGGCGGTGATGGGGATGCAGCCGGAGCGAGAGGTGGATGATGTGGCGTTTATTGTTTGACGCACGAAAAAGACGACAAGTTTACAAACAACAAGTTTAGAGACAGCAAGTTTTTTAGGAGAATAACAATCATGGGACAGAATTTTGCGACTGCTTATGCCATGAACTATCAGCCGGAGGGCTACAAGGATCTGATTGCATATCAGCTGGCTTTTAATGAGTCGATGCGGCTGTATTGGGTGCTGCCTATGTTGCCGGACGAGGAAGATAGCCTGCTGGCCGCGAAGCTAGTAGAGGGTTCTCGGTTGGTATGCAGCTATCTGGCAGAGGCTTGGGAGAATCGACGAAGCCGGGAGCTGTTTGTCGCGAAGCTGAATACGGCTGAGGCTAAGGTGGCGGCGATGCAAACCTGGATTGCGTTTGCGGTGGAATGCGGATATTTGCCTGTGGAAGATGGACAGATGCATTGCGACTTGTATGGCGATGTGTTGGTGGAAATTGGTCGGCTGGTGCAGACGGCGGCGGTTGTTGTTAATTTGGCGGGGTAGGGCTGATGAATCGATTGCAACAGATTAGCTGGAGGCGTTTGTTAAGTGGGCTTTTTCGGCGGGCGCGAAAGGAAAATGATGCGCTGGTACAGCGGTTGGCGATGTTGCGGGCTGATTATAACCAGCTACGGCAGGATACGCATGTGCTGCTGAACCAGGCGGATCGGGATATGGAGGCACTAAGGGAGACGAATGCGGGGCTGGCAAAGGAGTTTGATGATTTGCAGCTACGGGTGTGGGAGCTAGAGCAGCAGGTGAAGGAGCTGTTGCTCTATATCGCGAGGGTGATGGGCACCGCTGATTCAAATGAGGCGGCGGGTGAAGCAGTGCCTAACCTGTCTTGGGTGAGGCTGGCGCTGGTCGGCGGACATCCGGCGACACAGCGGGAGGTGATTAATGAGCTGGCACTGATACATGGGTTGCAGCGGTGGGTTATAGTACCGCCCTCGCGGGAGTGTAGCTTTAAGAAGGCGGTGCTGAAAGGAAAGCTAGAGGGGTGCGATTTGATTGTGATTATTACGGGGTATATGAACCATTCGCTGACGCAGGCGGTATTTGGGCTAAAGAATTCGGGGGCACTGAAGGGCAAGGTGGTGCTGTTGAACTTTAGGGGGAAGACCGGTGTAGTGAGGGAGGTGTTAAGGCAGGTGGCTCTGCTAAAGTAGGGCTGACGCACTAAATATCGCTGAAACTATTGTGAAAAGGTAGTTTCAGCGATATTTAATTCTTTTTTCAATCATTTGAGTTGCGACATTGTGTCAAAAAGAATGAAGATAGTGCTTTATCCATCGACATCCATTAATATTAACGGTAGTATTAGCTAAAGCTTCCAAATTCATGGGGGTTTACGGAACCTTGAAAACCTCATTATTTCGTTGACCCTAGAGAATCAATTGCTGTGCAAGGCGTTCAGCCCCTTTAGCACTATCTCTATCGAGATTTATTCTCAATTACAGGGTCGCATTTTAGACCCCCGCGAATTTGGCCTCCAGGAGCCCCTTTCCGCATGGCTTCCAGAGGCTGGGGGTTCAAATTCCATTACCCCGCAAGGGGACGGAAACAAGAGAACTTGTCTAGTTTGGCAAGCTTGCCACCCTATGTTCAAATTCCATTACCCCGCAAGGGGACGGAAACAAGGATAATGTGGGTCTTTCCGTTCTCACAAATTGGTTCAAATTCCATTACCCCGCAAGGGGACGGAAACCAGGCGCCAGATCTCTCCGTGGGGCGTCCGTCCCCGTTCAAATTCCATTACCCCGCAAGGGGACGGAAACACATCCCAAATACCGAGTGGAAAGGTTGCATGATTGGTTCAAATTCCATTACCCCGCAAGGGGACGGAAACTAGGATATTGGCCATTTCAGGCATTTTTCCATAGGTTCAAATTCCATTACCCCGCAAGGGGACGGAAACGGTCCCCTCTGGAACCAATCACACAGAAGCAGCTAGTAAGTTCAAATTCCATTACCCCGCAAGGGGACGGAAACCTCCGGCAAGACTTCTGCCAGAAGACAGAACCACCCGTTCAAATTCCATTACCCCGCAAGGGGACGGAAACTTCCCTTCTTTATGTGCATCTTCTACAGTCTCTTTGGTTCAAATTCCATTACCCCGCAAGGGGACGGAAACAGTGATTTATCTCCAAACCACTGCCACTTGCCTCTGGTTCAAATTCCATTACCCCGCAAGGGGACGGAAACGACTCCGTTCATCTTGAGTGACTTGGTCACCCATCTCTAAGTTCAAATTCCATTACCCCGCAAGGGGACGGAAACCGCAGGCTGCGACCCCCATAAACATCAATGGAGCGAGTTCAAATTCCATTACCCCGCAAGGGGACGGAAACAGGGACTCCCCTGGACAAACCCTGTCTACCCAGGGTTCAAATTCCATTACCCCGCAAGGGGACGGAAACAGTAAATACGCCGCATAGGTGCGATGATCATGACCGGTTCAAATTCCATTACCCCGCAAGGGGACGGAAACCTCGCGTACTTAGGGGAAAACCCCTGAGTATCGGTTCAAATTCCATTACCCCGCAAGGGGACGGAAACGCTCGGGCTGGGGCCCGCAACCCCACATCATCAGGATCGTTCAAATTCCATTACCCCGCAAGGGGACGGAAACACGTATGCCACAGCCGGGCTCCAACCCTCTGACAGAATCGTTCAAATTCCATTACCCCGCAAGGGGACGGAAACTTTGTCTCCTCGCCCTACTTGCAGGTAGGTTTGATCGCCGTTCAAATTCCATTACCCCGCAAGGGGACGGAAACCTCCTCCTTGCTCCTAGGAGTGAGTTTTTTTTCGACTAGGTTCAAATTCCATTACCCCGCAAGGGGACGGAAACTCGTTGGGTTCGAGGGTGTAGCCCAAAGGGCTACGAGCGTTCAAATTCCATTACCCCGCAAGGGGACGGAAACCTTCTCATCTGGAAGGAGTACTGCTGCCTTTGGAGAGATTGTTCAAATTCCATTACCCCGCAAGGGGACGGAAACACCCGAGTTGACCCTTGGGGTCTCCACCCTTCCACCTTGTTCAAATTCCATTACCCCGCAAGGGGACGGAAACAGCTTCGAGAGCGGCGACAGTGTTGTTATCACCCGTTCAAATTCCATTACCCCGCAAGGGGACGGAAACTCACCTCCACACTTACCGACAGACTTCATAGCAGCAGTTCAAATTCCATTACCCCGCAAGGGGACGGAAACCAACCTTCCACCTTAGGAGGAGAAACGGGAGTGGCAGTTCAAATTCCATTACCCCGCAAGGGGACGGAAACTTCCAGGTCATCTCGACTCCGCACGCATTGTTTTCAGCAATGTTCAAATTCCATTACCCCGCAAGGGGACGGAAACCTAACGCCTGATGTGTTTCTGGCGAGTGCAACTGGGTTCAAATTCCATTACCCCGCAAGGGGACGGAAACTATCCGTGTAGATGTACTTGAATACAGTTTCCAGTTCAAATTCCATTACCCCGCAAGGGGACGGAAACCTTGGCCGTTGAGCAGGGTAACGCAGAGATCCAGAGTTCAAATTCCATTACCCCGCAAGGGGACGGAAACACGCTTCTACATCTTCCTCAACCGCAACTTCAGTAAGCGTTCAAATTCCATTACCCCGCAAGGGGACGGAAACTAAGGTTACGCTCTAAAAAGCGAGTATTGCCCATTGTTCAAATTCCATTACCCCGCAAGGGGACGGAAACCCTTAGCAGTTTCAGAAGGCAGTACATACGTCGAGATTCAAATTCCATTACCCCGCAAGGGGACGGAAACCCAAGCTGACGGTATTCATCTCCTGCAGCTTTTGGTTCAAATTCCATTACCCCGCAAGGGGACGGAAACGACTTGACGTCTGTGCTGTCCACAATAGTGCCGTCGTGTTCAAATTCCATTACCCCGCAAGGGGACGGAAACTGAATTTTTCTCTTTCTGCGGACACATGTAGAAAAGGCATGAACGAAGAATATCTGTGAAAATTGCTTAGAATGTAGTAATACTACTCCCGACACAGCCAAAGTAACTACCCTGTTTGCTGCCGCAAAATCAATGACCTTAAACGACTATCTCAACCATAGAAATTCAAACTGTATCAATCCAACACCACGATAATCGCACCTTGCCGATAACAGCCGCCATAGTATGGATCGCAGGACGGTAGCAAAATTGACTCAACCACTCACGCCCCCACCCTTGCCCCTCTTAAATCAACTCGGCATCGCACCCTCGCGAATTTGCCACATACAACCCAGCTTGCGTCGAACCCACAGCCGTGCCATCGTAAACTGGCTAACCAGATACCGCCCAACACCTAAAGCAACAAACCTAGAACAAGTAAAAGGCTACATAGAAGCCTTTTATCACCTTTGTGAAATAGAAGAATGGGAGCGAGCATTCACCCTGATTTCTACCCAACTCAATACACCCACAAACGAAACCCTACACTACCAGCTTAGAATCTGGGGCTATTTTCAAGAACGTACAGACTTGTACAACGCCTTAGCCAATAAAGTCAACCATCGAGGCAACGAAAACTGGAACGCGAGAGTACTTCAGTTCTTAGGAGAAAGCCACTACAGCCAAGGCAACTACGCTCAGGCCAAAGCCTGCTACGAAAGCAGCCTAGCCTTGTTTAGGAATATCGGCACCGCTGCTGATGTCGGCATGTTGCTCAGCGCTATCGGCGAGCTTTACTACGCCCTAGGCGACTACAACAAAGCCATTGATTATCAAACACAATGGTTAGAAATTGCTAGAAAATCAGCGCTTGTATATGGAGAAGGTGTCGCCCTCGGTAGCCTCGGCAACATCTACGAATCCAAAGGCGACTATCCCAAAGCCAAAGACTATCATCATCAGCATTTAGAGATCGCCCGCCAACTTAACGACCTCGAAATGGAAGGCTCTGCCCTCGGCAACCTAGGCTGCTGCTGCCATGCCATGGGCGAGTACCTCCAAGCCAAAACCTATCACGAGCAGCATTTAGAGATCGCCCAAAAAATCGGTAGCCGTCAGGGTGAAGGCAACGCCTTAGGCGGACTAGGCAGCGTCTGCTATAGCCTAGGCGACTACGCCACCGCACAACAGTATTTTGAACAACAGCAAGCCATCGCCAAAGACATCGGCGACCTGCTCGGCGAAGGCAACGCCCTCGGCGCCCTTGGCAACGTCTGTCTGAGCATCGGCGACTATGCCGGTGCTAAAGCCTGCCACCAGCAACACCTTGCCATCGCCCAAACCCTCGATAACAAACAAGGCATCCTCCACGCCCTCGGCAACCTGGGCAACGTTTACAACAGCACTGCCGACCCAACCCAAGCCACCCACTACTATCAGCAGCAACTGAGCCTCGCCCAAACCATTGGCGATCGCCTAGGCGAAGGACTCGCCTATGGCAACCTAGGGGTGATCGCTCATTTTTTAGGCAACTACGACGACGCTTTAGACAAGCTGAACCGTCAGCGAGCCATCCTACAACAAATTGGCGATGGCGAAGCCTTCCAAGGGAATCGCACCCGAGAAGGCCAAACTCTTAGCAACCTTGGCAACGTACACCACTCCATCGGCAATCTCGCCCAAGCCAAGCAGCTCTTTCATCAAGCCTTATCCATCGCCCAAGAAACCGGCGACCAACAGACAGAATCCAACACTCTTGGCTATTTGGGAGACCTTTACGACTCACTCAGCGAGTTTCAGCTAGCACTGAACTATCAACAACAGCATTTAGCACTTAGCCAAAAACTCGGCGACATTCCTGGCGAAAGCAGAGCCCTGCAAGCACTCGGCAATACGCACTTGACCCTTGGCAACTACGATACAGCCCTCGACTATTATCAGCAGACCCTAGCGCAAGTGAAACAACTCGGCGACATTGCGGGTGAAGGCGCTGTGCTAGGCAGCATTGGCAACCTGTACGACAACCTGCACGACTATGCAAAAGCCGTGACCTACCACCAGCAAGATTTAGCGATCGCCCGCCAAACCCAACAAAAATCCGCTGAAGAAGCGGCCTTAGTGAATTTAGCCAACGCCCAAAGCGAGCTAGGCGATTACGATACCGCCGTGGGTCATTATCGGCAGGCACTTGCGATCGCCCAACACATCGGCGATCGCCGAGGCGAAAGCCTAACCCTCGCTAACTTGGGTGAAACCCTCACAAAACTCGGGCAATACGAGGATGCCTTAGCCATGCTAAACGCCGCCCTCAATAGTCTGAAAGCACAAGCCGCACCTACCACTGAAACCTCAATCTATAAGTATTTAGGAATGCTACATCAAGCCATCGGAGAGCTGAACTTGGCAGATCAATATTTTGAAAAGGCCATTGATTTGGCAACAGCGCTAGGTACGCCGCTAGCCGCAGAATGTGCTCACTTGAGATCGCAGCTATGGGGTTCAGGAAATAGCCCTCAAAGCTGAACCTTATCTACGGTCAAAACAGTTGTAATGGCTCAACTCCGCCTCAGATTCTTGATGCATTTGTTGCCGTAATGCTAGCGGTGCAATCACTTCTCCAGCGGGTCTCCAATCGCGTAACCGCATTACGATATTAATATCTCCAACCCTAATCCAAGCTCGATAGTAAGCATCGTTCGGATCTCGGCTAGAGAGAATATGGAGCACAGCTTTCCTCGCTTTAGCGTCGGTTATTTCCTGCTTTATCAACGCTGGCAACTGTTTATAAGCAATCGGTTGAAAGGTCGCATGGCGATCGCTCTGATGCACATACCACTGCGCAAAGTCGGGTGGAAATCGCATTATGAGCAACGCACGAGGCAAATAAAAGTTAAATCCCCAGGCTTCTGTTAACGCCTCACTCACCGCTGCTGACGTGGGTAGCTTGCCCGCTTTGTACTGATTTTTCAAGGGCTTTGGCACTTGCGAGTCGGCCCAATCAACCATCGTTAGCCGCTCAGAAACAATGCGATCTAAGCGATAGTTGTGCCAGCCCAAAGCGCCTTCTGGGTCAGGGCCATAGGCGCTGAGATATTTAGCACGTCGGGCATAGTGCAAGCAAACGGGATAAACCGTCATACGCTTTTCGCTGGTCTTGAGAGAATAGTCAAACTGAATAATGCCGCTGCCGTCACGCCACAACTGCTCGACTTGTTCTTGCAAGGTATCAACATGCTCTTGCATAGACTCCGACAAAATATAGTCTAAATGAACAAAGATGCGTCTTTCAGGCTCTGCATAAGCATTCTTTTGGAGTGGAACAGCGAGCTGATCCCATAGAGATTGAATAATTACTTCTAGGTTGGGCTGAACAAAAGCAATCGATTCGAGCGCGCGCAACACTTCCCAGGTTTGAGAAACCGATAGGCTGCTCAAGGGTGCCTGCGATCGCCCTGACAATGGCTCTGATAATGGCGGCCAATCTTGAGATCGCACCGTACAAAACCGACCCGATCCTTCCCGATTGAGCCAGCCCAACTCAGCAAGATGAGCTAAATCATCTCGAATAGAGCGATGTACCGTAGCAAAAGGAGATTGCTTGAGCATCCGGCTCAATGCCTGGGGCTCAATATGGGTGAGCTTTATAACTTGCTGTTGCCAGTCCGCGACAGAATAAGGCAGAGCGCTTTCTGTAAGCCAAGTTTCTAGTGATCGCTGACAAATGCAGGTGCGATCGCAATTGGCTGACAAGACTTCAACGCCTGCTGTTTCAGTGCGACCATGAGTAGTGGCAAAGAGGCGATCGCGCACATGTGCATAGCGAAAAGGCTGCGGCAACCCGTGTGCCCAATGAGTCTCCCCGTACAGTCGATGTAACAAAACCCACAACCGTACGCAGCGCTGTAGCCGATCGGCCAAGCGTCCTTTCGCGAGGCTGTTGAGTACCTCGGGTGAAGGCAATTGGTTAAACATCACCAAAACTTTAATAAAGGAATATTGAATTGAAGCCCCCTCTTCTAAATGATATGCATAATGAGTAAAGCTTTATGCGAAAGCCTCACACTGTTTCATATTTTGCGATCTAGCCTGCTGGGAGAATTACCTGTGGCCAATGCCCCAATTCAATTGACCCTTAGCCATCATGAAACCACCGAGGGATTGACCTATCAGCAGTTAACCATTGCGCTGATGAGCCGCGATCGCATTATCTCTCCTCAGGATTTAGCCAACCTACGCTTGCCCGCTGGACTAGACCCTCGCAAAGGGGTTGTGATCTCAGGCCGCGCACCGGTATGGCTATATGTGTATCTTGCACATGAATGTCACCCTACGCTGTGGGTGGCCTGCTTCGATCCGCGTTTGGGCGCTGTCGTGACCCTGACGCACTCCCATGCGTTCCAGGTAGGCCAAGTGATCTCCTTGGAAGAACTCAATTTAGAGATGCCTTCAATTCAGCCTGCTAAGCTAGGCTCAGCGCTGCTGGTTGTCGGCCCACCCGACAGCGGCAAAAGTGTTTTTTCGCATCTGCTCTTTAGCACCCTAATCCAAGACTATCCGGATATCTATTTACAAAGAGCGCATTGGGATGGGGAGGGCAACTGGATTTTAGAACTGCCTGAGGGGGCTAGCAATGATGAACGTGAAGCCTTTAAGCTCGCCAACAAAGGCACCCTAACCGAACACTTTTTTCCTTATCAAAAGGAAGCAATCCTTAATTTAAGACAACAGAAAGCCTTAGTCATCGTCGATGCAGGCGGCATGGTACAACCCGAGAAGCAATCTATTCTAGAGGCTTGCACCCACTATGTAATCATCAGCTCAAACCCAGAAGAAGTCGAACCCTGGCACGACTTCTGTGGAAAACAAGGAAATTTGCAGCCCATTGCAGTCATTCATAGTACGTTAGAAAATACATTGGAGATTTTGCCGCATGAACCGCTTTTGGAGATTCGCTGTGGGCCATGGATACAGGAACAGGTAGAAGAGATGCCACCTGCACTGCTCGAAAAAACAAAGCTATTGCTCAATTCAATAAACTAGCGCAACAGTCCGCTCTGGTATTTGATTGCCTCGCTTATAGCTGATATACCTCTAGTCATACATATTGTTAAAAAGGTTAGCTGCTTAGCTAAGATTATTTGTAATGTCTAATCTGCTGGATAATTCATCATTTCAGAGTGCGATCGCCTGGTGCTTAGCTTGGGGCAGTAACCTCGAACCGCAATACTCTATTGAGAAGTTCAAGAACTGGCGCGAAACAATCTCCCAAGGGCAAACGCCTCTCGATCCCGAATGGCAGCAAGCTTTAAAGCAAGCAGAAACCTTAACCCAGTTCTCAGAAAAAGCGGCAGATTCTGCTATCTCTGACATTGCCGCGTTCGTTGCGAAGCATCCCCTACTTTGGGAATCTCAGGTTGGTCTGGTGTATGGGGGCGTTACCAAAGTCAAAAACTACGTTTTTGAATCAGCAGACTTGCAGGAAATCCGAGGCGCTTCTGCCCTGCTAGATCGAATTAACTTAGTTGATTTGCCAGCGTTTTTTCATGCTGAAGACTCCGAGCGCTATCCCTTATGTCAGCAGGCATCGCAATACTGCAAACAAGTCCGAAGCCGTGCGTTTAAATTGGCAACCTCACCCGATAAAGAATTCCTACTTTCAAATGCCCTTATCCCAAACCTGATTGTTTACGCAACTGGCGGCAAAATTTTGGCGTTTTGCCCAGCGGCTTTCACCGACCAGCTGGCTAACGCAATAGAAAGGCGCTACACCTTAGAAACTCTGACAGCCAATTCCTGTGCGGTTGGCTCCAGCTTTCGACCTTTAGAAATCTATTTAGGACTGCTAAAAGACCCGATTGAAAAAACGATTTGGCATGACGCGATTTTCACCAATCATAAAGGCAATCAGGCTCTCCAGGCTTACTTTGGCTTTGCCGCCGATGCTTCTCAGCAAGCGATTAAAACCGCCTTTAGCAATAGAAAGAACTTTGGGGAGCTCGTGGGTAGGCTCGCCAATATGTTTGAGCAGCGACGCAGTGGATGTGATATTGCCTCTGTGGCGATGACTGCGCCTAATCGCCCTAGTCGTCGCTACCCGCCCATGTTTGAAACGCATCCTTATCTACAGCGCGACGATAGTGATGTGCGTTCTACCGTAGTAAAAGTAACGGCTGACAGACTTCCTGATGAGCCAAAGCTTTCGGAGCCAACAGCTCGTAAGCGGCGAGTAGGGCAAATTACTAAAAGAGACCATGCGGGCGGCACCTGGTATAAGGATTGCGGGTTTCAAGATCTGTGGAATCCACACCCTCAGGACAAAGATGAAGTCACTTTTCAAAGTTGGGTTGATAAGTTTGAAAAGTTCTTGAAAAAAGCAGATCGGGTAGACGACTACGACGCAAATAGGGTGCTATTTAATAGCCAAGGTAATATTAAAGACCCATTTAAACGAGAAGCCAGGTCGCTGCATGAAATAGGCGATAGCAGCAATGGCTATGTTGCCTACATCTATGCTGATGGCAACAGCATGGGACAACACATTCGCGAGCAAATTAAAACACCTGCGGAGTATCAGCAGTTTAGCGAAGATGTTTTTAAAGCAACGCAGGAGTCTGTGTATCATGCGATCGCTGATCACATCGTGCCATGCTGCTATAAACCCGATGCAAAATCATCCCGGCAGGACAAAGAAGCAGTATGGATTCACCCTTTTGAGATTATTACCATTGGTGGCGATGATGTACTGCTCATAGTGCCTGCCAACAAAGCGATGGAAGTGGCTCAGGCAATTGGAACACACTTTGAGGCGCTGCTTGTCAAAACAGGTCGGTATGCTATCCCAAATCCAACTTCTGTAGCCGAACAGCAGCAAGCGCATCGCTACCACTCGGCATCTTTAGCAGAATCGCAGTGCTGCTTAAGTACATCTAGTGGAGTATTAATTACCGCTGCCGATACACCTATTTACTATGCTGATAAGCTGGTTACTCAACTGTTGAAGTCTGCTAAGCAGCATCTTAAAACGCTTCAACAGTACGGCTATTATGGCGGCACTGTTGACTTTTTGGTACTAAAAGCGGTCACTATGATCACCTCAAACATTGCAGCTTTTCGAAAAGAAGGGCTGACCACTTCGCCGCCAAAGCGTCAGCATACTCTCCAGCTATATGCGGCCCCCTATACGCTTTACGAATTAGCCGGACTCATAGGAACCGTAAGAGCCTTCAAACGCTCTGGATTTCCAAAGTCTCAGCTATACCAAATCCGCAGCCTGCTAGAGCGAGGCAAAAGAACCGCGATTCTTAACTATCGCTACTTCCGTGTGCGGCTAGCTACCGATAAACGCGCCCTTATCGAAACTCATTTTGAACAAGCCTGGTGCAACGCGGCTACCAACAGTGGCAACATAGCACCGTGGCTAACGACCCAACAATCAGATGTAACAGATGGAAGCGACACACCAACAGTGTATGAAACAATCTGGCGAGAGTTGGTAGATCTAGAACCGTTTATTGAGGAAGCCAATGAACCTTCTGAACCCAGTAACCCGTCTAAGTCCGCTTTGGGCTCATCTCAGACACAACCGCAGCGGAGGCCTTCATGATTAGACTCGCAGACATTGTTCAACCCACTGTTTCACAACCACAAACAGAGCGCATTGCGTTAACAGCCATTGTTAATACGGCTTTGTGCGTAGGGGCTGGTGGTTCGTCAGGCTCATTGGCCGATAAGCCCATCTTGAAAAATGCAGAGGGGCGTTTAGTAATCCCCGCCTCACAGCTCAAAGGTCGGCTCAGGCATGAATGCGAGAAGCTAGTAAGGGCTTTAGGATGGCCTGTGTGCGAGTCGCCATCGGCTCAAAAAATGTGCCCTCAGCGAGCCGGACTTTCGGAGACAGAAGAAAACGAATTTCATCGAGCTAGCTACCAGCTAAGGCCAGGACCGGGGCAGTCTCATGGTGACTATCAGCACCATTGCTTGGTCTGTCAGCTATTTGGCAACCCTTCGCTTCCGGCTCGGCTACAGTTCAGCGATTTGGTCTGCACTGAACCTGAAGAGAGCATTCCTGAAGTGTTGCGCCCTGGGGTGAGCATTAACCGACGACGGCGGACAGCAGAAGAACAAAAGCTTTACTTTTTAGAGACTTCTCCGGCTAACGCTGGGCTTAGGTTTGAAGGGGCTCTCCAGCTACAGCCGCCATGGGCCACTATAAATGAAGCAAATGAAGCACCGAATGAAGCCGCTTTCCCTTTTGAGAAGGCGCTGATATTGACCGGGCTAAAACATATTTACGCGCTAGGAGGAGGGAAATCGGCAGGCTTGGGCTGGCTAACCTGGGAGATTAGGCATGACGAAACGACTGTGCCGGAAGAGGCTTGGGCTAGGTTAGGTAACGGTGCAAAATCGCCCGATAAAACCGAGTCAGGCAACCCCAAGGAAGGCACCTTATGAAAAAGATTGATCTAACCATTACAGCGCTTTCTCCTTTGGCAATTGGGCAGCGAAAACCCGGTGGGTCGGTGAGTGAAGCGCTTAGTTATATTCCAGGAAGTGTGATTCGAGGTGCGATCGCTAAGGAAATTCTCAATTATGCTGAGGAAGAGCCTTCGGGAGACGACGACTTTTACAAGCTGTTTTTAGCTGAACGAGCAGCTGTTTTTTGCAATGCCTATCCTGCGATCGCCCAGCCCAGTCCAGGGCAATATTTTGCCAGTGAGAGCGATATCCGAGTATTACCCATGAGTGCTCTAAGCTCCAAAGCTAAGCCCGGATTCAAACCTGAAAAGGCAGGCGTTTTTGATAGCCTAATTGATAGCTTTTGCGCTAGGGAGCAAGGTCATTTTTATGTGCCAAACAATATTGCTGATGGCGAGCTAGTCGAACCCTGTCGTGGATTTTATAGCCAAAGTCAGCAGCGCTACTACACTCATGCTGTTAGTAAAAGATTGCTGACACGAGTGGGCATTAATCGCAGACGGGCGACCGCTCAAGATGAGATTCTGTACAGCATTGAGGTAATCAACGAATCTCAGGGTAAGCCGGAGCGGGTGCCAACGGTTTTTAAAGGAAGTATTTTAGTGCAAGATTCTGATGGGCTGGCCGGTCAGTTGTATGCGTTTTTGAGCCAGCAATGCAGGCAAATTCGGATCGGCGGATCGGCTTCTCGGGGTTTAGGCAAGATATGCCTAGAAGCTGCTAAGCCCTCAGAAGATAAAACCAATCAGCGGGTGAATTCTATTGAGCAACGCATCAACAAGTTTAACGAACAACTTAAGGATCGCTGGGGCTGGTGGAGTGTATTAGGTGATGCCGACGAAAATCCGACTGATCGTCGGTCTTTTTTCTCGTTAGGGCTACAGTCTGACGCTATTTTGACTGAAAACTGGCGCCGAACCACGGTGGTTTCTCCCGAAATACTAGCGCCGCGCATTGGGATAGAAGCTGCTGATATTACCTTGCATATGGCTTACACCAGTCATGACTATCGGTCGGGATGGAATGCGGCTTGGGGTTTGCCCAAGGATACGGAGCTGATAACCAATATGGGAAGTGTGATGCTGTTTAGCATTCCAAAGGGTGTGCAGAGTAAGTGCTATAAATCACTCGCTGAGCTGGAGGCAGTAGGGATAGGGAGCAGATGTTCAGAAGGGTACGGTCAGGTAAAGGTGTGTGATGAGTTTCATCAGGTAGTTAGGGAGTGCTCGGTATGAGTGAGGCAGTGAGTGTAATGGCCGTGAATAAGAATGCAAATGAGAACGCAAGTGAGAAGGAAAATGAACCCAATAAGCAAAAAATTGAGCTGTTGATTCAAAAGGGCATCAGACAGGTTGAAGATGATATCGTTATTGCTATTGAAGATGCGTTAGATAAATGCGACTATCCACGAAATGGCCGCGATAAGCTAGAAGCCTCCCAGTTTAGAAATTTGGTGCGAGTTGCCGATACGACAGAAAGTGCAGAAGTCGTCAAAAACTTTTTGCGCTATCAAGTGGGTAGAGAGAAAAAGTGGGGACGTGGTAAGAACTCACTTGCAGAGCGCATTGTTGGAGATATTGACGGTCAGCTAAAAACCTACGCTAGCGAGATTTCAAAAATGGCAGGGGGCGCGGATGTTAAGCGCGTCAGAATGGAGCTAATTCGTCGATATCTAGGCTATGGGTCTCGTCGCCTGAGATTTTTAAGTTCTTTGCAGGAGGGATAGGCCATGTTTGATGTATTTAAAAATCGCCTTGAGCTAACCGGGACACTGACCACGGTGACTGCTTTGCGCATTAGCCAGGGACGCTCTACTGAACCCATCGGGTCGGACTTGCCGGTGATGAAAGATGCGCTAGGTCAGCCATTGATTCCAGGGAGCAGCTTTAAGGGGGCATTGAGATCGCGTTTGGAAAGCTTTCTTCGGGGCATTGATCCTGCTCTGGCGTTAGACCCTTCAGAGCTAGTTAGCACTCACATGAATGAGCGTGTTGCAGCAATTAAAAAGCAGTATAAAGACAACGATGAACAACTCACTGCTGAGCTTAATAAAATTACAGACGCAGTCTCTAAAGTGTTTGGGACGCCCTGGCAGGCCAGCAAATTTCAGGTACGTGACTTAACCGTGAAACCGGATAGCTGGTTTGGTCAGTATCAAGAGCGAGATGGCGTTTCGATTGATAGAGACACAGAAACTGCGGTAGATGGTCGCCTATATGACTTCCAGGTGGTTCCGGCAGGTGTGGAGTTTGAGTTTAAGGCTATTTTTGAGAATGCCGAAACGACACAGACCGAAAACTCAGAGAGCGGTTACTGGGAGCTAGGTTTGCTGGTGATGGGTTTGCAGCAGTTTAAGATGCAGCAGATTCCTTTGGGGGGTGCCAACTCAAGAGGCTTGGGCGTAGTACAGCTAGATATCGACAAGGTCATGTGGGTAGATCCAGAAGGCGACCCTTCTGCATTACTCACCTACATGCAGCGCCTAGCTAACGATGACCTCAGTCACTATGAGCGCGATGTTAGCCATTTTGAAGCGCTAAAAGAAGAATGGACGAGCGCCTTAGTGTATTACCTTTCTTCAACGATGCGTGTGACCGCAGGTTCATCAGCGGCTGTGGAGGCTTAAAAAGAGTTGTTCTTATGCATAAACGATTTGTTAATCAATGTACGCTCGATATTCGCCTTGCGCCCAAAGGGCCGGTGCTAATTAAGTCAGGCAGAGAGGGTGCTGACCCAACTAAGCCTGATATGGAATTTGTAGAAACCTACCATGCGGGTGGTCGCTCTATTTACTTTCCAGGTAGCTCGCTTAAGGGCGCTATTCGTGCCCATGCCGAACGGATTGTACGCACGATTGGTTCTGATCAGCGCCCGGATAATTTAGATTTCTCGGAAGGGGAATCTAGTCCGCTATGGGCAAGCGATCCGTTGAACCGAGACAGCTTTAGATATATCGAGAAAGAGAAAGATTCTCAAAAGGTTTATCGCTGGTCATCGTTTACCGATCAGCTCTTTGGCAGTGTGGCGATCGCCAGCCGCCTGAGAATTGAAGATGCCTATCCGGTAGATGTAAAACAGGTGAAAACGGAAGAACGGAACGGCGTCGCAATTGATCGAGTATTTGGCTCGGTTGCGGTCGGCCCTTTTAACTATCAGGTATGTACTGCTGGGGAGTTTCATACCAAAATTCACCTAAAGAACTTTACCCTGGCGCAGCTTGGACTATTGGGCCTGGTGCTACGCGATTTGAACGATGGCTGGTTTGGCTTGGGCTTTGCCAAGTCTCGCGGAATGGGGCTCGTAGAAGTAAAGCTGACTCAAGCAACCGTTGACTATCCGGGATGCGTGCTGAAAGATAATCGTATTGTTGCGCTTGGGAGCGATCGCCAATGGCCCCATACCGAACTCATTGGTGCAGGGGCTTTTCTTGCTGACGACGAGCGACAAGGCTATGGTTTCCCGGCAAACGATACGCAGTCTACACCAGTTGCAGGCCAAGAAATGGCTTACGGCTTAGGGGTGCAGCTAGTGTGGAATGAAGGGCAAGTAGACGATCTCTTTACTAGAGCTGTGCGGTCATGGCGATCGCGATTGATGGAGGGCGTTGCGACATGAGTGAAGCGTTTGTAGGCGTTACGTTAGCCCCGATTGACTTAGATGCGTTGAAGGCTACTATCAAGCGCTGCGTAAGCGGTAGCGGGTGGCAGTTTTTGCGATGGCCTCATCGGGTTAAACTACTGCCGGTGAATGCCCCGTGCGAGGGTTTTGACACTTGCCCGGAGGGGCAGGCTTTTGATGAGAATCGAGAGCTGCGTTGGAAACGAAAAGGCAGTGGTTACGAGGTGCTGTTGCTCTCTAATACGGGCGGCGATACGGAACTCTCTGCGATTGGGCAGGAGTGGGAGACTAAGGCTTTGGCGGCTAAAGCCTTTTCTAAAACAGAAACTCGGTTTCCTAGAAAAATTGAGATTCCAGGTGATCTTGACTTGGGACAGCGATATTTTATTGATGCTGAAACAGCAAGCGTACAGTTCATAGCTTTGAGGGTGATGCAGCATGGCTCCTAGTAGACCCACTCGACCCATAGGGCGCTCGGCCAGTACCGAGGATCTACCTGATAAGCCTTACGAGCTGGTTTCTTTCCCGAGGAAGAGACCTGCTTTAAAAGCGCCTGTAGGGCATCATCGCTATACCAAAACGGACTATCACGGCAAGCTGTATCTTTCGCTGCGGGTGAAAACAGCGCTACATGTTTCAACCGGGATTACGGCGATGGGCAGCGATGTTGCCAGTCGGGTGCCGTTGATTAAAACCATGACTCAAGGACACAGCAACCAGCTTGTGATTCAGGGCAGCTCTCTTAAAGGCTGTGTGCGAGCCATCTATGAGGCGATTACCAATAGCACCCTAGCAGTAGTGAGTAATCGCTACCGTCAGCAAATGCCGAGCGACCGATTGCCCTGCCGAAAAAAAGACAGTTTGTGTCCGGCGAGTCAGGTGTTTGGTGCTTTGGACTGGCAAGGGCTGGTTCACTTTACAGATGCTCGCTGTATGCAGGCTAAGTCGGCGACGGGATTCATGCCTTCGCTGTATCAGCCAAGGCCAGAGCGGAAAGCCTATTTTGAAGAAAATGGTAAGGCCGCAGGTCGCAAGTTTTATCACCATGCCAGAGAAGCGATAGATGGTGGAAACCGAGGAACGCCTGTTCAGCAAGCGGGGACTGAGTATGGGTTCAAAACTGAGCTACAGTTTTTGAATTTGTCTCAGGCTCAGCTGGGTACTTTGTTGATTTCGCTGGGTCAGGATGCAGATTATCCCATGGCATTGAAGCTAGGGGGGGGAAAGCCAGTGGGCTTGGGGACAGTAGAGGTCACCGTTACTGAAGCTGAAGTATCGCAGAATGTGCGCGATCGCTACACTCAATATGAAATCCCTGAAGCTGCAAAACTTAAAGGTGATGCTTTGGCTGCTTTTATTCAGGACGGTGTAAAAGCGGCGCACCGTGAAAAGCTAGTAGAAGAAGATCAGCTTTCGCAGTTGCATGATGTATTGAAATGGCCGACCAGTCGTGAAGCGCCCACAGGAATGTACTGATGATAGCAACGAACACACTCACCGATAGACAGCTTGATGGACAACTTACGGATGCGCAATGGCAAATTGCTGATGCGATCGCCCGACAGATGGTGTTGGATGGCGCTGATATCAATGAATTGCGAAAGGCAATGGCCTACTTACGAGAGACCGTAAATAGAGAAGATGCTGGCAAGAAGTTTTTTGACTATCTCAAAACGCTGGTGCGGCATGGCAACACAATTGGCCATAGTAAGCGAACGGTTGAATACTATCGCAGCCTAGATGTGATATGCAGCCAGTATCTGACAGATTATCAGGACGATGCACCGAGGATGTTGTTTTTGCTCGGTTGGGCTGCTCGGCTGGTGAAGTACTACAAAGATGGTTCGCCAACAGGTGAGCTAACAGTTCCTGAAATTAAGTCAGAGCGCGAAACTGAGCTTAAGGCTGTCGCCGAGGAGAATGCTTTTGAAATAGGCCAAGTCTTAGATGCGAAAATCACCTCCATAAAAGGGAACAAGGTGACCTATGAGATTTTAGATACAATTAGATTGACTCAAAAAGAACCAAAGCTTTTAAAAACATATACTTTGGCAGAAGGTCAAGTAGTGAAGATTGAGATTTCTACATTGAAAGATGATGGTTCGATCAAAAAGCTTAGAGCCTTCTTGTGAGGCACCCCCATTAAAAATTATCTACCGCTAAGTAGATAAGTCTGAAAGGCTGCACGAAAGTAACAAAAATTTAAGTTTTGCTGACAAGTACCAAAAAGATGTATATTATTTGACTCAGTTCTCGAAAGGGAATAGAAACGTTAGCTTCTTAGCGATGACTGAAACTTTTACTAGTTTCCAAAGTCTTCGTTCTTCCCCGTAAGGGGACACAATGATGCCTGTACAAGTGCTAATTTTTGCGAGCTAAAAGCTTAGCTGTCGAGACGTGAGGCTGTTTAGGGTCAGCCACTAGCGTCTTTTTCTTTTTCTTCTTTTTTTTCGGTTGTTTGAGAAAACGTCTTAAGTCGACCTGCGCCGCCCAGTCCGTCAGTAGCGTGGCTAAGTCGGGCAACGCCATCTCTCTAAAAATGTGCCACTCAGTGGGGGGAATGGCAATCATCATGCCGCGATACGTGCCTTGTAATTCATCGACCACATAGAAGTCAGAGAGCGCCGCTTCAATCTTGCCAACACCATGAACGCTGGCCAAGGCCGCTCTCAGTGTGGCTAAGATGTTGTAAGACATCAGCGCCAACGTAAAGCTGAATAGCGCCGCTTTGGGATAGGCCAGCGTGTCAATTTCCCCTTCAAAGTTCTGTGTCACTGTCAAAAATAACTTTTCAATTTGCCAACGCTGCCGATACATCTGCACAACCCGTACCGCATCGGCAGCCGTCGTCGGCAGATTAGTCAGTACGACGATTTCGTTATCTCCGTGGCGTGTGGGTTTAGCCAAGCGCAGCACCGCTCGGCGTAAGCGTAAGGGCGTGCCATCGAATTGAATCTCAATGGTTTGCTCAAACACTTCACCCGCCTCGACTTGGCCGACTTTTTGTAGCTCACTCACAGCCTGCCAGAGTAAATTCTGGTGTGCTCGAATGAGGAAGGTTGACTGCCGCTTAGCAATACCACAGAGAAATCCCAACGTACACATGTTGCGGTCTGCTATCCACAGCTCTTGGGGCTGGACTGTCGCTAGTACCTGCTCAAAAAAGCGTCGTTCTTGGGCATGGCCATCTTCACAGGGAAAGATGTCAACCGCTAGCCGCAGCGCCGGATCTAAAACCACCAGGGACTTTCCTGGCAGGGGCGCTGAGGCGACTGAGCGCAGCACCTTCAGCCGTCGTTCAGTCGCGGCTAAAGCGTTACCGTCAAGAATTCGCACTTGATAGCCTTCGAGCAACGGCGGTTGACCGCCGCCCATCTGAGCAACCAGCTCTCCCAACTCAGCCGTCGTGGTTCTGAGCAACGCAGCGCTCACTGCTGGTTCGACCCCATTGAGTTTGGCGTAGATCGCGTTACGAGTCACATTCAGGTCTTCGGCTTTGGCTTTGTAGGCCGCATTCACCGATGGATGGATGCCGCAAACGACCAGACTAAGCAGGTCTACTAAGCTCGAAAATAGGAGCTCTCGGGTGTACTGTTCCTGCGCATTATGCTCGAATATCTCATCTAGCCGCTCAGGCCGAAACACTCGCTCCATCACGCCTCGAAGCATCACGCTAACGGGACTCGCTGCGATGAATGCATTGAAGATATTCGCTAACATTAGGTGGTCTCCTTTGCTGAGATGACGACCTTTTAAACTTAGCGCTCATGGCCTATAGCGATCGCTTTTCCTAGACTCGCACGCTCACTTGTACAGGGATCGGGGACACAATAAAAAGCACCTTTACTTTAGCAAAGGTGCTTTTTGTGATTAGCTTTTACTGATGCTGAGATTCAATTTTCTACAGTCGTGTGAGCACTGTAAGTAGAGTTTCAACAATATCTAGGAAAAATATCCACCTACGATAGACGAATTTTAGAAGCGATGAAATGACTTCTAAAATTGTCGGCCAGGAGCGGTAAATCATTTTAGCAAGCTGGAAGCTTGTATATATGGTTTTGACAATGCCCCAATAATTGACCTTAGTTTGTTTTAGCCTCCTAACGACTTTTTTGAACCTATTGAAACCGTAGTTTTTTAGCGATCGCGTAACTTTAACTATGAGTTGGGCCTTTTTCCTAGATGGTTCTCGGCCCTTGGCTTTATGATGTATCATTTTTCTTCTTCAAGAAAGACATTTATTCTGCACCCTCTATAAAATACATACTCGCTCTACCTGTGTAATAAAGGAGTAATCCTCAAATAGTGGCATAGATGCAGCGTAGGCTAGTGTACGGAAGCCCGATCACTGAGTATGGCGGTTATTACGGAGCTTTGTTTGCAAAAAGGGGTAGAGTCCTTCAATTGACCTTCATTGGAAGATGGATCGAGTTAATTTGATCTGTGATCGCTATAAGCAACAGAAGAGAGCCGAAATTAAGTAACCTACCGATGTAGGGGCTTAGCAGTCTTGTGCCCAGTGCAATAAGCTTTACTGTCAATGGTATCTTTATTAAATGCACCTCTCTAAGCAGAATCTATCACCGCATCCATCAAGCTAACGGATTCATTTTCTGGGTCATAGTAAAAGTTCAAAGGAACCTAAGCTTTGTAGGATTGAGGAATCAAGATGTTTTATGTTGATCTGCTTCTCGGGCTCCTTTTGCGACGTAAGCGCCATCCGCAGTATTGCCGACGACTGTGATAGGGCTGTTCGCAGCAAGAATATATCGATTGTCAGAGTCTATACCACCTAAGAAAGGCTGACTATTGACGTATACAATCAAAACTGATGATTTCGGAAAGTTCTTTAATATTTCATCTAATATGGGTTTCGCTATTCTGTCCCGGTCTTGTTTAGAAAGTTCTTTAAACTTTTCTCCTGTTTCTGTTGAAAAGTGTATAAGATCTAAGACTAAAACATCACTATTTTCTGGTATTAGATCACTTGTACCTATCTTGGTGAAATACTGAACATCCTTAAATTCTCTTGCTCTTAGGAGCTCAACTTCCTTCGGTTTTTCCGTAGAGTTTGACATTCCACCAGGGAGATAATAGTCAATGCTTGTAGAATTAATGACTTTTTCTCTCTGTAGAATTCTTTGTACGTTCTCAACTTCATTACGTACTATTCCTCTTACTTCACCATCAATTAAATAAGAGATATCTCTTTCTGCCTTTTGCCGAATTGATTCTATAGCTTTTTTGATTTCGGCTTCAGAAGACTCATGAATTCTCTCTATTTTTTCTTCAGAAGCTTTACTTATATCGCGAACGTTTTCTTTGGCAAAATCTTGAAATTCTTTAAAGCTTTTGCCAAAAAAGTAGGCAGCAATACTTCCCGAAATGCCTAAAAATCCTAAGAAGGCAGTGTTCATTTTAAGAACAAACTCTAGTTGTCTAGCGAGTAGTTCACTATTGACATTTGTAACTTGCCCTAAAGCAGGTGGTAAAGAGACTGAAAAATACAGCACGCCATTTATCAGGAAACCCAACAAAAACAAAGGGCCCCATCTGCCGAGTTGCTTTTTGGTTTGCGATCGCATATTTTCATAACTCCATCTAAAGTCAACCTACAGTTGAAAATCATACGACAATTGAGGTGGCAGGTGCATTCCGATAATTAGTCTGTCTGCCGTGCCTTCTTTTACGACTCTTCGCGCCAGTTTGGAGCAGGTTTTAGTAGTTTCGTCGCCTAAGTCCATGTCTTGCGCGATCGCATGATTGTGCTAAATCATAGGTTGGCTATATTGTCGATACGTTGCGCTTATAATTCGTTAAAATGAGCACATATTCTTCTCTTTTGAGTACAGCAGTCGATGTTTCCTTTCATCAATCCTAAAACTGACTTTGCTTTCAAGAAAATTTTTGGCTCACCTCAAAGCCAAAAAATCCTGATCAGCTTTCTTAATGCCCTTTTGTATGAGGGCGAATCTACCATTCAAGATCTGACCATCATTGACCCCTACCAAGCTCCTCGCATTGAAGGCATCAAAGACTCATACCTAGACGTAAAAGCCAAGCTAGTAGATGGTCAAACGGTGATTATCGAAATGCAGGTACTCAATGTGCTCGGCTTCAAAAAGCGGGTGCTTTACAACGCAGCCAAGGCATTTTCTACTCAGCTAGAAGTCGGTGACGACTACACATTGCTCAATCCAGTGATTGCCCTTACCATTACCGACTTTGAAATGTTTGAGCACAGCGAGCAGGTAGTCTCGCGCTATCGACTCAAGGAAAAGAGCACTTTTAGCGATTACAGCGACGATATTGAACTTGTCTTTGCAGAGCTACCCAAATTCACACTGGGTATTGATGAACTCACGACGCTAACCGACAAATGGCTGTACTTTTTAAAAGAAGCAAACCATTTACAATCTGTTCCTGCTAGCTTAGGTCAAGAAAGCGCCATTCACGATGCCTTTGAAGTCGCTCGTCAGAGCCATCTTACCCGTGAGGAAATGGAGACTTTGGATCGGCAGGCCATGTTCATTCACGATAGTCGAAACGCTGTGCTGCTAGGTGAGGCAAAGGGCATAGAAAAAGGCATAGAAAAAGGCATAGAAAAAGGCATAGCACTTGGCAAGCGGGAAGAAAAGCAATCAATCGCCCGTTCTCTTCTCAATCGACTATCTGTGGAAGAAATTAGTCAGATTACGGGGTTAAGTGCATCGGAGGTAGAGCAGTTACAGTCCGAACGCTAGAGGCGGCTATATGGAATTTTTTAGTCTGTTTTGCCTTCTCTCAAAGCTCTTCGCGCCAGTTTGGAGTAGGTTTTAGCAGTTTCATAGCCTAAGTCCATATCTTGCGCGATCGCCGCTAGCCCATCGCCTTGCTCTCGCCTTGCCAGTATCGTCGCCCATATTTCAGCCGTGTTTCTCGCCCGACTACCCCCCTGTCGTTTTTTCTGAGTCAAAAACAGCATCGTGAGTTCTTCTATCCGCTCCGCCAGCACTCGTTGCGCTGAAGGCACCTGAACCTCAGCCTGTGAGCCACGCCAACCCAGATGCGTTTCACCCAGGCCAAAAGTGGTTTTGTGGCCAGTGCCACAGTAGGGTGCCAGCTCACAGAGCACATAAAACATGGCTACATAGTCAGGACGCTCTGCCGCTAGGCGGTCGAGCGCGTAGGTGATAGAGCCAGTAAATCCCGTAACCGAACCTTGCTTGCCTGCCACCACTTTAAGCGAGGCGAGCTGATGGCTCTGAATAATCACATGATCATCTATCCAGTCGAGAAAGTCGGTGGGTTCTGTAGGGGTTCTGGCAAAGTGATTCCAGCGGCGCAAATAGCTGTGGAATACATTCTTGGGCCAGGGGAGAGGCAGGTGATGGCCTTTACGCCGAAAGCTGGTAGGGCTCGTAAAGCTAAGGCTAACTGCTTTAGCCTCTATTTGTTGGGCTTTGCCTTGATTTAGCAATTTTGTATAGGTCGTCGCCGGATGAGCGAGTTGAACAGCTTCAATCGTGAGGGGCGCACCTTGAAGCTCTAAGGTCTGGGGGAGTTGTTTTAGCCAGGTGGCAATACCCTGAGTAACACGCCCCGAAAGGCTGTTTAGTCGCCACTGATAGGCATTTTCAGCTTTAAGCTGGAGTGACTGGCTGTGGCTTGTAAACTGGCCATTGAGTCCGGTGAGGCTAAAAGGTTTTTCAGACTCGCCATTATGAAGATAGGCAGAGAGTTCAGGATCAAAGTCGCGAATTTGATGAAGGAACCAAGCGTGGAGCCCGATGGTGTATTGCGGGTAAAGCTGACAGTCGGCCAGGGGACGTAAGGAAAATTCTAGGCTGACCAGTTCTGTTGTTTTTGGCCAAAATGTTTTAGCTGAAAGGTTCAGGACATGACTTGTTTTTTGAACAGTATGCTTTTTCGGTGCCATCTGCTTACTGCCTTTTTGTTTAGGGATCGCCTTTTTAGTGACAGAAGATGCTTTAGCCAAAGTTGAATTTGTTGATTTTGCTTTTGTAGGGGCTGTTGCAGCTTTTGTTTTCGCCCGAGCCGCCGTTGTCGTTGGGGTCTTTTTTCTAACAGAAGACTGCGCTGGTTTTTTAGAACTTGTAGGCATGGATGAGGAAGGAAGAATGAGAGGCTAGGTAGACAATGAATTTGTGATTGGATGGTGATTATCACAGGATACATGAATCATTCTTTGACACGGGCGGTATTTTTTTTGAAAGGAATTTGGGGACTGTAGGGAAGACGTGATGAAGACGTGGCAATACTGAATTTCCCGAGGAAAAGCGGTATGGTTAGGGAGGTTTTGCGACTGATGGGGCGGCTAGCGTAGGTATTTCGCTGTAATCCTTGTCTTGAGAGGGTTTTGAGTACAGCGACTGAGCCAATGAAAGGGGGCGAGTTGCTGTATTTTGTCAAAAAAGGTTAAGAGAGTGCAAAATTGATCGCTATTCATTAATCTGAGGCTTATTATTAATAAAAGCTTCCAAATTCGTGGGGGTTTTTGGAACCTTGAAAACCTGATTCTTTCGTCAACCCTAGAGAATCGATTGCCCTGCAACGGTTTGAGCCTTGTCAGAGGGCAATTTATTAGGACTAATTCTCATTTTCAAAAGCGCTTTTTAGACCCCCGCGAATTTGGCTTCTGAAAGCCTCTTTCCGTATGGCTTCTAGAAGCCAGGGGTTCAAATTCCATTACCCCGAAAGGGGACGGAAACTTTCCTCTGTCAGGGAGTACTGTATAGTACCCTCCATGGTTCAAATTCCATTACCCCGAAAGGGGACGGAAACAACCATTGGTCAAGTTCCCCGCCCGCACCGAAGAGCGGCTGGTTCAAATTCCATTACCCCGAAAGGGGACGGAAACTACCCCTGTGGGGGGCATGGTCCAGACCTCTCCGTGTTCAAATTCCATTACCCCGAAAGGGGACGGAAACCTCCCATTTTTGGTACAGCTCTTGAGATGTCTCAGGAGTTCAAATTCCATTACCCCGAAAGGGGACGGAAACTTCAAGTGCAGCTCCGGCAGTAGACCAAGCAACGATGTTCAAATTCCATTACCCCGAAAGGGGACGGAAACCCGTCAATCGCACCACCAACATTCAAAGCGGACTGGCTAGCCGTTCAAATTCCATTACCCCGAAAGGGGACGGAAACCCACCGCCAGACATATGGTCGGCTGCCTTTTGAGCGGTTCAAATTCCATTACCCCGAAAGGGGACGGAAACGAAAAGGCTTAGGCCCTTCATGGTCGCCCTCTTGTAGTTCAAATTCCATTACCCCGAAAGGGGACGGAAACCGAAGCTCGCCCCCCCCTGGTAAGGGGATAACAGCCCCGTTCAAATTCCATTACCCCGAAAGGGGACGGAAACAATATTTTGAGGGCAATTAGCCCTCTCACTATTATTGTTCAAATTCCATTACCCCGAAAGGGGACGGAAACTGAAGAGGGAGGCACCCCTCTTCAATAAGATCCCTTTCCAGTTCAAATTCCATTACCCCGAAAGGGGACGGAAACCCCTCAGGCTGCGCAAGGGCTGAATGGGACCCGATAATGTTCAAATTCCATTACCCCGAAAGGGGACGGAAACTTCAAGAGGGTTGGATACCTCTGGGACTTCTTGAGCGAGTTCAAATTCCATTACCCCGAAAGGGGACGGAAACGATTCTTGGCAATAGCCAGAATCCATTGAGCAGCATTAGTTCAAATTCCATTACCCCGAAAGGGGACGGAAACCCAATATAGGCCTCCCCGGCGGTTCCTGTGTAGAGTTGTTCAAATTCCATTACCCCGAAAGGGGACGGAAACACGACTGAACCTGGGTACCAGTCGTTGCTACAGTGGTTCAAATTCCATTACCCCGAAAGGGGACGGAAACATCATGGCAAACACCACTACTACAATCAGAAAGGCAAGTTCAAATTCCATTACCCCGAAAGGGGACGGAAACCTGCCTGTGCCTTTGCCTCTAGCGGCGAAATCGTCTGTTCAAATTCCATTACCCCGAAAGGGGACGGAAACCTATTCTAGTATTTGTAAAACAACTACATTACCTTCACGTTCAAATTCCATTACCCCGAAAGGGGACGGAAACCCGACATCTCCCCAGCAATACCAGAGGGTATAAGCGTTCAAATTCCATTACCCCGAAAGGGGACGGAAACCTGAGCCGGAAGTAGAAACCACCACAGCTTGGCCATTGTTCAAATTCCATTACCCCGAAAGGGGACGGAAACCTTTTGCTATGTACAGGTCAGTTAGAACCTTTTCTGGTTCAAATTCCATTACCCCGAAAGGGGACGGAAACTCATTGAACATCCAAGTTGCGTCTTGGTTGTACCGCATGTTCAAATTCCATTACCCCGAAAGGGGACGGAAACTTTTTACAGCAAAAGAAAAACTTAATCAGTTGATTGTTCAAATTCCATTACCCCGAAAGGGGACGGAAACAGGGAACTACTTTCTCGTCCCCTGCTTGGATTGGCGTTCAAATTCCATTACCCCGAAAGGGGACGGAAACAGGAATAATTCCCTGAGCGGCATACCGGTTGTAGACCTGTTCAAATTCCATTACCCCGAAAGGGGACGGAAACGTCTTTCACAGAAAGCCCCTGAGCTACTAACTCCTGGTTCAAATTCCATTACCCCGAAAGGGGACGGAAACGTACCTATCCACGGGAGTACGTGGACGGATGCTACAAGTTCAAATTCCATTACCCCGAAAGGGGACGGAAACGTCATGCCCAGCAGCACAACTGCAGCATTCATGAGGTTCAAATTCCATTACCCCGAAAGGGGACGGAAACCCAGGTAGCGCACGGCCGGGGGCGAAGTTGATATCGTTCAAATTCCATTACCCCGAAAGGGGACGGAAACGAGTTGTGGCTCTTGTGCAGAAACCTGACCTGAAACGTTCAAATTCCATTACCCCGAAAGGGGACGGAAACTTTTGGTAACATCAGTCACATCAGTCACATCAGTGTTCAAATTCCATTACCCCGAAAGGGGACGGAAACGAAGACGAGATTGCCGAGGATGCAGTGGATGCATCGTTCAAATTCCATTACCCCGAAAGGGGACGGAAACCCAATTACGACATATGACTGTCGCCGCATCAGGGTGTTCAAATTCCATTACCCCGAAAGGGGACGGAAACAGCAGGGCCGTGGAGATCGCGATACTCTTTTCCAGCCTGTTCAAATTCCATTACCCCGAAAGGGGACGGAAACCGCGGTAGATGTACTGCTGGCGCAAGTGCGCCCCAGTTCAAATTCCATTACCCCGAAAGGGGACGGAAACACTTGGGATGACGTAAACATCTCTGAGCAGTATGGTGTTCAAATTCCATTACCCCGAAAGGGGACGGAAACGAAGGTTTAGGCCGGAAGTGAAACCGTCCTCATGTTCAAATTCCATTACCCCGAAAGGGGACGGAAACTTAAACTCGACATATCCGCCGTGGATGACTCCTGGGTGTTCAAATTCCATTACCCCGAAAGCGATTATGGTTGCTGCCAAGAGTAATGGCCTGAAAATAAAAGGATGTGATTGCGAAAATGCTTCACTGGCAAACACCGTCGCTGCCGGTTCTGTGACTTCACTATATGTGGCTAAGACAGACTTGACTTATCTTTTTCTTCATCCCTTCTCATTCGGCCTGCTCCCACGCCACCAAACACGCTACCATCGTCGTGACTATCTCCTGCCCATACTCTTCTGACATCTCAGCCAAAGGTACTTCCCATATCGACCAAATCCGATCAGCCGTTACGGGTTGATCTAAAAAAGTGCAATCTACCGCATGACAGAGGTACCCGAATAGCGCCCTCACCACAGTCTGCACCCGAGATTCTAGCTCAATTTCTGTAAACACCATCAAACTCCGCAGCCAACAGCCAAATACATCCTCTGTTTCACCCAAGGCCACCATTACCCCACCCAAATTAAACAACGCCAGTCCCAAATTTGGCTGATCGCCTATCGATTCAAACAGCGAAATCGCTTCAACTTCATACTCAATCGCCGCCTCGTAGTCTTGCAAAGAGACTGCTATCTGGGCCAATAACTGCACCATCTGCGCCTTCAGCCCCTCACTTTGCAACCCTTGCACTATCACCCAAGCTTCCTGAGCGACCCCTTGTGCCCGCTTGCTCAGGCCCATCGCATTATGCGCTAGCGCCAAGCCCATCAGCGCCACCGCTTCACTTCGTCGCTGCCCCATCTCCCGCGAGATCGTTAGGCAACTGTCATAGGCCACAATGGCTTCATCAAAATGCCCTAACAGCCTATACACATTACCGATTCCGCTTAAGGCACCACATACTCTGACGCGATCGCCCGCTTCCTCAGCCAATGCTTGAAGCTGCTGGTAAGTCGAGATCGCCCGGTCAAACCTGCCTAGTGCCTGATCAACATGCCCCAAACTCCCTAGTGCCGATCTCATTTGCATACCGTCATTGAGTTGGACACTCAATGCAAGTTGTTCTTCATGACAGGTTCTGGCTGTGGCATATTCACCTAAAGAATAGTACGCAACGCCCAGATCGCCCATTGCATAGGCCTGCTCTTTGCGATCGCCTACGCGCTGACTCAAAGCTAACCGCTGATGATGAAATTTAATCGCTTTGTCGAATGCGCCCATCGCATGATGCGTGATCCCTAGAAGACCCCATAATCGGCCCCATAGCCTATCGTCATCCAGCTGTTCCAACACTTTTTGGTAGCGATCACAATCTCTGAGCACTGCTGCATAGTCGCCTAACCCGTGATGCGTATGTCCCAGCCCATCAAGCAACCGCATTTCCTGGTTTAACGGTAACTTTCCTAACAATCCCTCATATAAAGCTAGTCGCTCAACCCAATGGCCCCAGAGTCCCAGCAGCTCATGCAAAGGCTCACTTCCAGCAATATTATTGGCTAACGGCGGCGACACCCATAAAATTTCGTAGGCCAGCCCATAATTTTCTAATGCTCGCAAGTGGTAAGCTGCCTCCAACCACCCTTTCACTTGCATAATGTTTGGGGAGTTGGGCTTAGCCCGGTATCGCCGTAACCAATTCACAGCAGCTAGATATTGCGATCGCTCAAACGGAGAAAGCTGCGCAGGCGACTTGGCCGATTCTAAGCAACGCGGTTGTTTTCCCAACGTATCTTTGATCGTCTGCACAATTTCAATTTCCCTCATCGCTCTTCTCGCAAAATGAACTATTTCAAAAACGCTAAAGAGTTTATAAAAATAACTTGAACTAATACTCGTTCTTCGAATTGTTCATCTAGGCTCAGCAGATACATCCGGTACGAATTTAGAGGAACTGCAACCGCTTAAAACAAGTTTTCTAAATGAAACAATCCCAAAAAGTATAACTTATTTACAGAATCCTACCGATGGGTTCTTTTTGATCAACGAACTAAACTCAACGCAAAAGTGGCAACACTATCCAGATATTCTAGTTGAGGCACTTTCCCAATCGGTGAAGGTAATCTCTCGCACTTTGGAGATGCCCATTCGATATGCTGGCCCTGGCGAATGAAGCATTTTCGATTTTTCGATAGGCCGCAAAGCTACAGCCTCATTTTCGGTAGCACGGTGGCCTTTCCTGGCATTCATGAATGGTGCCTGTTTACAGAACGCATTGCGAACGTTAACAGAGGAACTGTCTATTCACTGCTGACAGCTCGCTCAGATAACCGTCGCCCGCTCCTCTGAGAACGTAACCAGGTCGATATCCTGCTGATGGATAGCGTATAATGCTAACAACTGACTCGTTATCTATCTATGAACGACTCTCAAACTGAGCAACGGCTAAACGACATAGACCAGCGCCTTGATCGGCTCAGTGGAGCCGTCGATACCTTAGTGACGCAGTTC
>LJZR01000040.1 GCA_001314865.1 Phormidesmis priestleyi Ana
GTTCATTGACGGATAGGTTTAGCTCTTTGGCGAGTTTGTTGAATTTCATCGGTTAAAAATCTCCAAGATGGAATGGGTGAGTTGGGCGGCTTGTTCAGGAGGAATGTGGTTCTGCTCAAAGAGATCTCTGAGTGCGTCTTTTTTGGCATGAAAAGTGACGACATCAGGCAACATTTTTTCGGTCAGAGCATCGCCTCTCACCCCGGCTGTGGTGTAGCTGCGATAGCGGATGATGGCTTCTGCTTGTTCGGGATTAAGGAGAGTGTCAGCCGCGTATCCCTCGAAGCTGGGGTGACGATTTTCAATGAGCCAGTTTTTAGCTCGCATTAGATTTCGGCGATTTGCATTGAGATCTTTGGCGAGTTGGCGCAGGCTGATCCGCCCCCGGCATTCTTCATGGAGGACGGTGATTGTTGGGGGTAGGGGAGACTGAGCGCTGTAAACCATTGATTTTTGGTTACGTTTTTGATTGTTGACAGGATGGTTTTAGGAATCTTGGAAATATTAGGTGCCTCCGGGGGCGGTAGTGCCTCCGGGGGCGGCAGTGACCCAGGGACAGAGGACACCCAGGGGAGGGGGACAGGTGGGGACAGATGCCGTTAATCCTCCGCAGTTTCAAGTGAGGCATCTGTTGTTTGCTCAGCAGAAAAGCAGCTGAAGCGTTCCACCAATGCAGCTCGCTTGTCAGCATTGACGACGGTGACAACAGCGGTTTGAATGCCCTTGAGCGACAGGATGAGCGCAGGCTTGCCCACTGCTTTGGTGAGTCGCCAGAGCTGTGCGCCGACCCGTTGGGTTAGCTGATGCTCTTTGTCGAAGGCGATGAACTCTTGCCAGAGGGCTTTGGATTCGTCGAAGAGTCCTTGGCTCGCGAGCTGGAGTTCGGCCAATGGCGTATTTTGGGTGGTGGCAATTTCGTGACTGCTGCTTTCTGTGGCAGTCGGCTGTTGAACTTCCTGCTTAATCAGGGCAGCGATTCTTTTGTTAGCCATAACTTGGGGCTTCCTTAATTTTGGTTTGCATAGTTTTCGGTCCTTGCGGACGCAGATGAGATTGGCGGGAGTGGTTTTGCGTTTGGTTGAGATGGCGTCGGTGATGACGATGGGTTTAACGTGCGCTCGGCAGTGCTGCCGAGGACTGTTAGCGTTGTGCAGGTAGATGTTTATCCCCCTGTCCGCACGGGGCCGCGGCGACACACGGCGCGTCTGTTCCCTAGCCCTTCAGTCTTTTGGCTATTCGGTTGTGATGAAACTTGAGGTATGAAACTGTAGGCAAAACTTGGTTGGCGCTATTCGCTGTCGGGATAGCGGTCGATGGCTTCGAGCGTGATGGCGTTTGTCGCTGGGTCGATGACGATGGCGCGATCTGTTGTCGGCATGACCCAATCATTGTTGGTTCCACTTTCAGAGGGGCGTTTGGAGAGAACAAAGGCGATCGCGCTTGCTATCAGACCGAGGCACAGCAGTCCAACAAACAGAAGGTGGATGCGTTTGAACATCGGCTGGCTCCTACTGGCTAAGCGTGGGCTTAACGGACGCTTGGCTCACCTGCGGTTGAACGGAGAGGGCATACAGTTGCTCTAGCGATTGCACTGCGCCCAGCAGCCTCAGAATGCGATCTGACATAGAGCCATTGGGATAGCGGCGGCAGAGTTCATCGGCCACTGACGTGCGCAGGCTAATGGCGATTTCTGCTGTCGCGGCAGGATCTGACATTTGCATTTGAGCGATCGCGGCTTTCGGATCTACAATCTGTCGATCTCGCATATAGCGAAAGACAGTCGTAATTTGCTGCGCTTGTGATTGGCTTAGGGGAGTGCCGCCATGAGGATTGGGCAAGTCAGTGAACTCAAGCGCTTTGGCAATGGCGATGAGAGCAATGGTTTTGGCGTGAATCTGGTCGGCGAGCTGGTTGAGTTTCATGAAAAGTGCTCCTGGAATTGGGTGAGCAGGGCAGGGGAAATGCGAGGGGCGAGCCAGTCGCAGGCTTCGCTCAAGGTAAGGCGCAAGCTACAGTCGGCCATCAGGAAGTCGCGGATTTGGGCTTTGGGTGTGCGTTGGGTTTTGTACTGGGCGAGTTCGGTGAGTACTTGTTGCTGCCTGCGGTTGAGCGCTCTGCCGTCGAGTTTTTCGAGGAAGTCGGGATGGCCAAAGTCTTCTCGCAGCAGGCGGATGTAGCTGCGGATGGTGCGCTCGTGGCGGTTTAGGGCAGCGGCGACCTCTGTGACTTTGGCGTAGCTGTCGTTAGGGGCGGATGGAATGGTAGAGGGAATATCGTTGGGGTTCATGGCATGAGATGGGCAGGTATGTAGGGGGTGCCGGGTAGTACCCGTGGATCTAGGGCAGGAAATAAAAAAGCGGTCAGTGGTGAGATGATTTGCGCAATCGCGATGTTGCTTACTTGACGCAAGATTAGCATAGGTTATGCTAACAAGGTCAAGCATTTACTCTCATTGCTCAAAAAACAGCTCAACTAATGGCAGAATTAAGCGAAGCTTTGTCAGATGCCTTGATGGGTAAAGATGTTCGATTAAATTACGTACTGATGACTGATGAAACGCATCAGCGTTTTGTGGCGGCTTGTGACCAGTTAGGCTGGGCGCGAAAGTCTCTGGTGCAACAGTGCATTCAATCCTTCTTTACCGAGCATCGCTCTTTCTACTGCAATGCCGCGATTGCGGATGCCGCAGCGAGAGGCATACATCAAAATCAGTATTATTCTTTGCTAAGAGATGGTGATGAGGGCAAGCTCCCCGTTTACCTAAACCTGCGTCCTAGCTTTGGCGAATCTCCCATTGCAACGACGCCTCCTGTTCCGACTGATACCAGTAACCGACGACGGTATAGTACTGTCACGATGGGCGATTTCAACTACGTGCTGCTGAAGGTGGCAAAGTTGGTCGATAATGACAGCTGGGCTGGTATCACGAGCAGAATTGTCAGCTGGCACTTTTCTAACTATTGGGAAAACGTCTACTTGCCACAGATAGCAATGGATGAGAAACGAACGTTTGAATTGCCAGCTGTATTTGAGCCCTAATCTGTTTTGGCGGTGCTCGTAGCGGGAGCCTGGAGGGCGGCGGCAAATTGGAGAAAGAAATACACCGCGCAGAAATTGGGTGAGGCGATGGCAAACGCTGTTGATGATTGAGAGATCGCGCAGCGTCTCCACCGGAGAATCGCCCATTGCGCTTTTCGAGAAAGTCAAGATGGCCGAAGTCTCTACGCAGCAGACGGATGTATTGGCGCACCGTGCGCTCATGGCGCGACAAGGCAGCGGCAACTTTTGAAACTGCGACGTAGCCGTCATCAATGCAGGTGGCGCTAGGTGCTTGGTGTAGGTCAGTTTGCGTCATGGCTTGAGGTGGGAAAGTAGGAGGTGCCGGGTAGTACCCGTGGATCTAATGCGGGAAATAAAAAAGCAGTCAGCGGGTGGATGCTTGAGCTGTGAGTGCTAGCGGTCGTTCTATGGGGCATTCGTTCATTGGAAAGCTGCGTTCGGCGTTGAGGTCGAGCAGGGGCGTGAGCTGGCTGCTGAGGAGGGCAGCGGCATCCGAGAGCATGGGATAGAGGCGTTGCCAGAACTGAGGATGATTGCCTTTGAGTGCTTCGGTGGCAGTTTCGAGGGCTTCGTTGAGAGAGGCAATGGCACTCAGCTCATGTTCGTAGACAGCAGATTCTTCGGGGCTGATATGGGCGAGGTCTAGGGCGATCAGGTTGCGGGCGATCCCGTCTAGGTCGGGCTGGCTTGAGGGATAGACATTCATAGTCGAAAGCGCATTCTGGGCGAGAGAAAACATCAAGCATGAACAAATAGTAGCTTATGGTTGTAAATATGCAACCATAAGTTGCAGAATGAAAGGCATGTACAACACCCGCTAAGATTGGAGGCGTAGAGTGATGAGTAATCCGATGGCTAAAAAGGTTTTTGCTTCCGTACCTGATGCGGTTGCAAAAGACTTAGAGGAGTGGTCTAAGCAGCAGGGGCGATCTCTGTCGAATCTGATTGCATACCTGCTCGAAAACTCCGTTAAAAAGGCCAAGGTGCAAGGTGAGTTTGTCTCGAAGAATTTAGAAGCTGACGATACGCAGGAATAAGGTGCGTTTGAGTTAGGTTAGTCGTTGTAACAGCGTTAGGGACAGCGGTAAGGTTCTTGGGCTGTTTGCTGCATCGACACTCAAGATGACTTAGCAAAAGAACAGTCGTAGAGCCTTTAGCAGAATAAGCTGCGAGTCAGCGAAGGCTGAGCGGTCAGTGGTGTTGCGTTGGGTGGGTTTTGCCAGCGTGATTAGCTTGTGTTGAATGCGATCTGGGTGTGGGCGATCGCGCAGCCTTTCAAGGGAATCGCGCTTAGGCTGGATTTTCTAGAGATTGAGTTCATTCTTGTTTCATCGATCCATATCGATGGAAAAGCAAAGTAACCGCAATGCATTGCTACGTGGCTCGATAGAAGTCTTGATTAAGGTTAACTCAATTTAACTCAATTTGAGCTATAAAAAACAAAACTGAGCTTAAATGAGTAGAAAAGCGTGCAGTATGCCTTGGTGTGTCAGTATTTGGGAGTTGCCTTAACAGTTATGAAGATGCCGAGATATTCGCTCGATTTGTCCGAAGAGGATAAGCAAAGAATTGAGACCTGCCGCACTGATTTGAGCTGGCAAGAGTTGAGTTTCGGCGCAAAGCTAAAGGTGCTGATCCTAGAGAAGTTGCAGCAATACGAGAAAGAACGAGACGAGAAGTCGGATAAGGCATAAGGGTGAGAGGCTTTGCCATTGCTACTAGCGCAGTCAATACATCAGACACCCCTTTCTTAGGATTGCTACAATCAACTCACCTCAACCTATATCGTTATGTCCATCACCCTTGATCTCCCCCCTCAAATAGAAACTCTTTTGCGCCAACGCGCCGAAAGCACTGGGCAAGATATAGGGCAAATTGCGATCGCCGTTCTTACCTGGGGTCTTAGCCTCAACGACGAAGACTTTTTTGAAACCTTAAACAGCATTCAACGCAGCCTTGATGACTTTAACCAGGGTCAATTCTCTAGTTTGGATGACTTGGTTGCTGAGCAAAATCAGAAGTACGGTCTTGCCCTAGAGCCATGACCTCCCGAGCTGATTTATCAAGCGTGGCAAAAGTGGAAGCCGATTCTACTTTTTTGAGCTTTTCCCAATACACGACCATAGAGCAAGCTCAGAGCTGGTATCAGGGATTAATCAAAGCTATCAGCACCTTTAAAACCATGCCTCGTCGCTGTGCGATTGCACGGGAGAACGATTTTTATGCCTCACAACGGACAATGGGGGATGTCGATAACCCTAACGGGTGAGAGGCTGAAGAGTCCTCGGGGCTAGACAACTCACTCGAAAACCGATCTTGAAGCTGCGGAGGTCGGGCGTAAGGCTGAGGCGAGTGGCGCAGCGGCAATCCCCCGGAATGTCGCCCCAAGAACCACCGCGTAGGACACGACTTGACGCCCGATTGTCAGTCACCCAAGCACTGCCGTCGGTTGGCGCACCCTTGTAATTATTGTGCCAGTGATCTGCGCACCACTCCCACACATTGCCGTGCATATCGCAGAGGCCAAAAGCATTCGCTACATCGAAAAAAGCGACGGGTGTTATTCCTTCTCGATATTCTCCTTTAGGGCCATAGCCATAGGAACCTGACCAATCTCGGTCTTTATCATCTGTTCCTCGATAGTTGGCTAAGTCTGTTGTAATTGTGTTGCCAAAATGGAAGGGTGTGGTCGTACCGCCCCTGCAAGCATATTCCCACTGCGCTTCGCTAGGCAGATGGTATTGTTTCTTTGTGTGGCGAGAGAGGCGATCGCAAAACTCCACCGCCTCCTCCCAGCTTACTTGTTCCACTGGGCGATCATCTCCCTTAAAGTTTGAGGGAGCAGGATTTAATTCTCGATTTACTAGCGCTAACCCAGCCACGAATCGCCACTGGCTCTGTGTAACCGGGTATTTCCCCATAAAAAAAGTTTCAACGCTGACCTCGTGCTGAGGGCTCTCGTCGTCGTAATTATCTAACTCATCTTTGGGCGAACCCATTCTGAAGGTGCCGCTTGGTATTTGCATCATCCGTAGCGGTATCTCGTCACCTAGCAGTTCATCGAAGCAAGGGTTCTGTCCTGAGCTGCGATTGATTTTGACTTTGGGCGTGCGAGTTTGCAGAGAGGCCATGAAGATGAATTTGAGTGAGGGGGGAGTAAGTTTTAAAAAAATAATTTGAGGCGCTATGCGCCCCAGAGCAGAAAGTAAGAGGGCAATAGTCCATAGCGCTAACTGGCGGGAGGCTGAAGAGTCCTCGGGGCTAGACAACTCACTCGAAAACCGACCTTGTCGCTCCGGATGTTGGGCCTATCGCTGAAGCGAATGGCAGAGCGGCAAAGCCTCGAAAAGCTGAACCAAGAGCCGCCACGAATGACACGATCTGCGGCCTGATTGTCAGTCACCCAAACGCTTCCGTCGATTGGCGCACCTGCGTAATTAGCGTGCCAATGATCAGCGCACCACTCCAACACATTGCCGTGCATGTCGCAGAGGCCAAAAGCATTCGCTACATCAAAATAATCCACTGGTGTTGTTTCTTTTCGATATTCTCCTTCAGGCCCATCGTTATAGGTCTGGCTACCGTCATAATTGGCAACCTCAGTTGTGAGCATTTTACCAAAAGCAAAAGGCGTTGTTGTGCCTGCTCGGCAGGCATATTCCCATTCCGCTTCGCTAGGCAGCCGGTAAGGGCGTTTCGTTGTCTCATGCAATCGTTTGCAAAACTCTACTGCATCCCCCCAGCTAACCTGCTCCACCGGGCGATTGTCGCCTTTGAAGTTTGATGGGTCAGGATCTAACTCGATGTCTACCTGCTTGAGTTTAGCCACCGCTCGCCACTGTGCTTGTGTAATCGGATAGCGTCCCATGAAAAAACTGGGTAGCGCAACGGTGCGCTGAGGGCCTTCATACTTATCCCGTTCTGGCTCATCTTCAGGCGAACCAATCTCGAAGCTGCCGCTCGGTACTAGCACCATATCCAAAGGAATTGCATTGCCTAAGTCCTCTAGCGGCTCAGTAAAGCACTCAACGGTAGTGCGGATGCGGTCAACTATAAAAGTAGTCATAGGTAAAAGTAATGGAGATGGGTCAGAAAACTCTTCGGTTGCCCTACCAAGCTCACGGACCCTGTTGGGTTTTCGGATACTCGGACAAGGCCGAACATCACAGGGAAAATCTGAACTCTTTAATGCACATCTGATAGATATTCCACCTACTAGCTCTGGCACTAAAGAGTCCTCAGCGCAAGACAACTGACTCGAAAACCGATTTTGCTGCTGCGGTTGACGGGCGTAACGTAGTGGCGGGTGGCGGAACGGCAAATCCCCGGATCGAGGATCCAAGAACCGCCGCGAGTAACACGAGTCGCAGCCTGATCGTCATTCGCCCAAGCACTTCCGTCGGTTGGCGCACCTTCGTAACTAGCGTGCCAATGATCTGCGCACCACTCCCATACATTGCCATGCATATCGCACAGTCCAAAGGCATTTGCGATACTAAATTCATCAACTGGCGTCGTCTCTTGGCGATATTCCCCTCGAGTGCCGCCGCTATAAACTTGAGTGCAGTTGTAGTTAGCTAACTCAGGCAGTATCGTCCCCCCGAAATGAAAAGGGGTTGTCGTTCCTGCACGGCAGGCATATTCCCACTGAGCTTCGGTCGGTAGCTGATAGTCGTTTCCGGTGTATTGGGAGAGGCGATCGCAAAACTCCACTGCCTCATTCCAGCTCACCTTCTCTACAGGACGGTCATTTCCCTTAAACCCAGATGGATCAGAATCGAATGCTCGATTGACCTGTTCTAGATCCGCCACAAAGCGCCACTGAGCCTGAGTAATCGGGTACTTACTCATGAAGAAAGATGCCACGTTAACCTCATGCTGAGGGCTTTCATCGTTATAGCGGTCTGGCTCATTTTTCGGTGACCCCATCTTGAACGTCCCAGCTGGAATTGCGACCATTTCCAGGTTGGTAGCGTCTTCTAGCGGCTCAATAAATTGGTAGGCTGCTTGGCGCTTTCTCTGTATAACCCAGCCTGTTCTACCTGCTGCACCCATTTTAGAAGTTGCAAATGACCCTGTACTCCCTAGCCCGCCTCTTTGACCTGTTACGCGCGCTACTTCAAACTCAAATTCAACCAGTTCTAGCCCTTCGGGTTCTTCTAGCTCACCAATCAGCTCCAGCACCTGTCCCTGCAACCTATCTGGCAAGTGAGGCAAGATCGCCGAGAGCACATCCAGTCGAGCCTGCCTATTCTGAATCGCCTGCACCACCGTCATCACCCGCACCAGCAAGTTAAACGATTCTCCCGCTAGCTGCGGTGCTAGCGCTATCAGTGCGATCGCCCTTGCTGCCTCATCTTCGATGGCAACAATCTCAGCAAGCCTTTCCTCAGTACTTATCTCGGTGTCAAGCTCAACGGTTGCGATCGTGAACTCATCTATCACCAGCTGTATAGGTGAACTCTCTTCCTTTACCTCTGCGCGGTGAAATTCTAGAGGTTTCAAATCTGGAATTTCAAAATCATCCTCTGGCAACTCGGGTTCTGATACGGGTTTATCAGGAGATCCTTCTGCCCCTCGACGCAGCCGCTCGGCAAACTTTTCATACTCACCGCCCAAGGGCTTCAAAATATCTGCGGCCACACTGCCAAAAGCCCGCAGCGTAGATAAACCCTCTGGTGCTGAGATAGAAGGATCGGTTAAGAATGCCTGAAAATCCTGTGTGGTTAGCGCATTCCAGCGGTTTTCTACCGCCGAAGAAACGCTGTTAATGACCTCAACGGTGTCTACTTCCGGTAGCTTTTTGAGTAATGCCTGCCGCACATGTGGCACGAAATCGTACTGCATGACATCGTAGTGAGTGGCAGCTAGGTTTTCGCCATTTTCTAACTGCCCCGGCAACCGTTCTAGTAAACCACTCAAAAATACCTCTGCTACAGGGAGCGGAGAGCGATATTCGCTGAGCATAGAATCTCGGATGAGCCGCATCACTGGCAAGGTCACCACTGGCGCTGCGGCCAGTAGCATAATCAAGCGCTGAGCAGGCGGTGATGATAACTGCAAAAACCGCTGCACGCTAAGTTCGGCAACCTTTTTCGCGTCTGCCTCGTTCGTTGTTTGAGGCATTATCTGCGGCAGCTGCCCCCCATACTGCGGCAACAAAAAGCCCGGTGTTCGCTCCCGGCGATCGCCCGCTAGCATCAAACTCCAGTTACGTAAGTCTCGCGGTTCACTGGTCATCACAGGGATCGGCATCTGCTTTTTCTCAGTTTGAGAAAGGGGCTTTCGGCCCACTGCAAATCGATTTAAGTACTGATTAGCGGTGCCAGGCTCGTCATTGCTCAGTGCGATCGCCTTCCCTCGGCCCAAGGCCGTCCGCTCCCACATCCACTCTGGCAGCATTTGCCATATCACCGTCGGCATTACCTTGGCCCAGGTTTCTAGCATGGGCAATAGTCTGCCATCCCACCAATACTCACCCGCACAGTCACTGAGCACAATGGCAATGCGCTGCCCACTTTGTTCGAGCAGCTCACTCGGACGATGCCCCACGCGCTCTGGGTGAGATTTCAGCCGCACCGTTTCATCGGCTGCTAATCCGACTTTTTCAGCGCTCACATCCATGTTGAAGAGCTGTAAGTTCCGAAAAGCGCCGTATCGCCGAAAGGTGCGCTCTAGATCTTTGATTAATCGCTGCCATAGGTGCATCGACGAGCCCTGATCTACCACCAGAACAATGTCAAACCAGGGTTCTGTTTCAGGCTCCATGACGGGTAGCCATAGCTGCGTTCGAGCAATGCCATCTACTGTTGCCAGTTCATCTAGCCGTCGCCCAGTGCCCGCTGCGACCTGCCTGAGTAGAGGCTTTAAGGCTTTCATTACAGCCAATGGATCACGCAGCATCGGCGGGTCGGCAATCCAAACTGGCAATGCTTCAACTGGCAAAACGCCGGTTTGATGAGTCACCGTCGCCAGATTCGCTCTATTGGGCGGTGACTCTTTTGAAGGCGCTACTGCCGGTGCATCTGTCGCTATTGGCACAATCGGCGGGGTAGAGACTCTGGTGACTTCCGGCTCAATGGCGTCAGATGGCACAGTCACAGGCGCAGACTCTATCTGTAAAGCCAGCCACAGGGTTTCAGCAATCTCAGTGCTGCTGAGCTTCTCATCTTCAGCCAGCAGCTTTATCAGTTTTGCAATCGCAGGTTGCGACCGGTTTGCCCCTTGCCCGGTAGTTGCCATGAGCCCTAATCACTCAGCCGTTTGTATAGCAAATCTTGTAGTTGTTTCATTTCTTCTGGGTTCGGCCCATCCTCGCGCGTCATCAAATAAATCGCATTGAGCAATTGGTCAGTGGCCCGATCGGCCTTACCGCCTTTTTCCACAAACTCACTGATCAGTTTGGTTAAGTCCGTATCGACCTTAGACCATCCCGCTTCGTCTGCTTGTTTAAAGTGTGACTCTACCACAGCCTTTAAAGACTCTGGTGTGGGTTTAGGCATCGTCACCCGCAGGCATCGGCGATAGAACGCAGGTGGAAAATCACGCTCACCGTTGCTGGTCATAATCACAATGGGAAATTCGCAGCACTTTACCTGCCCGTGGGTAATCGGCATCTCTGGCATATTTTGATCAGCCGTTCGTACCTTTACTGTTTCGCTTTTTAGCGCTTCTCGTTTGCTGCGCCGGACTAACTCGGGAATCTCAAACTCGCCTTCCTCAAATAAATTAAGCAAGTCATTGGGCAAGTTCAAATCGCTTTTATCAATTTCATCTATCAATAAAACCCGAGGCCGCATAGAGGGCAAGAAGGCAGTCCCGACCGGCCCTAGCTGAATATAATCGCCTAAATCACCCTCTTCTTTCTTTTTGGGCTCGGCCTCTCGGGTTTTATCAAGCTGGGCGTCTTGTAGGCGTGAGATCGCATCATATCGATATAGCGCATCTCGTAGGTTCGCTCGCGCTGTAATGGGCCATACCAGTACCGGGCCTAAGTCCAACTCGTAGGCGATCGCATAGGCGAGTGAAGTTTTACCAGAACCCGGCGCACCTGTTATCAGCAGCGGACGACGCAGATGAATCGCCGCATTTACGGCATCAATAATGTCTGAATGTCCATGCTCATCTGTTTGAATGCGAAAGCTACGACCGCGTTCAATCGCCCGGTCATTTTTTTGCTCAGGCGATCGCAGCGCAGCCCAGTAGGATTCGTCATCGGCTGGCTTGACCTTTTCCAAGGGCAAAAATGCTCGCCAAGGGGGACGCTCAGGCATCTCATCCAAGGGATTTTGTTCATTTGGGCAGTTACCGTGAAAGCGTTTCCAGTTCATAGGGGCACAGAGGTAAAACTCAAGAAGCAACGAGCGGTTCTTTAAGGAATGGTTTGATTGGCCATCGATCCGGGCAATCGCAAAGCACTCTGAGGTGCTGGTTCGGATGATTTTGGCGCTGGCTTCGCCATTGGCTGGCCAAGTGAGAAAAATCGGTGAGACAGTGACAGGCTTGCAGTAGGGTATCAAATTCGGTCAGTTTTTCAGCTGCTGTGATCCCTTCAACCGGCGTGAACCATAGGGCAATCGGCACCCCAGATTCAATAATGTCATCCAAAATATCTAGACTGTCTTCGCGATCCCTCGGGAGTTCGGCTAGTAGCTTCAATCCTGGCTTGTCTTTTAGTTTGTCTTCCAAATCGCCCACTGCCGGACAGGCTTCTTGCGGATGGAAGCGATCGCACGCATTTTGTTGTTCTACACAGTCCTTCAAAAGCTGCCATTTTCGTTTCACTTCTGCCTGAGTAGCGCTATCCTCAGCCCGTTCGAATGAACGAATCACAAAGCTGCGGTGCTTTCCTAAAGGACGAGGCCGACCTTTTTTATTAAAAATGTCCCAGTCGGCTATGTTTACATCTAAATGTTCGCAGGGTAAAAACAGCTCTAAAGTTGCTCTACCGCAACCATAAATGCTCAGCGCTTCTTCAGCCTGATGAATGAGATCAGATAAATGGGTAGCAACCTCATCTAGCGAGCATGTGACCGTCGCAGCGCCAAATTCGACCAGCGCTTCTTCGCCGAGAATGCGCAGTTCAGAAAAGACGGTTACAAAAGCGTTTCCATCTGTTCGCCTGGCACTTTCTTTGAGCGTAACGAGCAAATACCCTTGTCGCTCTGCCTGTGCGGGTGGCGGTGGCTTTGGGGTGACGTTATGCGCTTGAGATATGCGATCGCGCCAAGCCACTACAGCCTCTCTTAACCTCAGCTGATTAGGCTCATTGAATTCAACCCTCAGATACTCTGCAAACTGGACAGCGAGTTTCGGTTGGTAGGCTTCTATCAGCGCTTGAATTTGACTCAATGTATTTAATGGTGGATGTTCGGGTCGAATCTCTAAAAAGCTTCCATAGGTATCTTTGAAAGCGCTTAGGAATGCTGTTTGCACAGCGGCAAAGTCAGTATACGGAGAGAAGCTAGTAAATAACTCGCTTGCATTTATCTTCGGTTCCTTTGCTATGAGCAGAGCACCGCGCAGCTCAGACTGAAGCTTCGTAATGGCAGGATGCTCCGAATGCTGCTGACAAACAGTTTTATACAGGTCATCAATTAAATTTTCCTGCCCGAACTTTTCTATCAGTGCGCCTGCCCAAGTCTCTCGATCATCGCCGCCAACATCATCTAAAGAGCAGGTGAAATTATCACGTATAAACAGCCTGAGTGATTGGCTATTGCTGCCGACATAGATTTCGAGTAAGGCTTTTCGTAGCTTGCCTTGGTTGGGGCCGTTCCATTCCATAGTGACAATTCAATCGCTGAGATTATTGCTGAGATTATTGCTGAGGTTATTGTTGAGTCAACGGAGGCGCAGGTAGCAAAGGCACCGCTGCCGTATATATCAATAGCAAAAGCGAACTCCAAAAAGGATCGTAAAATGGCAGTTCAGCGAACGGCCCTCCAATGGCAAACACCCAAACAAAAAATGAAACGCAAGATAGGATAATTTGTTGCCATGCTGTTGCTTGTCCTGGCTCGCTTGTGAGCTTGCGTGTCCATAGCGCTGACAAAACCAATCCGATGACAAATAGCAGCCATAAAGCACCGATTCGGGTTTCTCCCACCTGGCTTTGAACCAGTCCATTCCCCGCCAGCCAAAAACTCACAACATCGGCTGGGATATATTTCAGCAGCCGTTCAGAATAGCCATCAACGGTTTCTGCTGATTTGCTCGATTGGTATTCAGACCATACAATCCGACGCCCCATCTGGATTTCCTCATGCTTTAAGCCAAGAATTCTGCAATTTCGGCCACAATTGACGTCAGCAAAATGCCTTCGCGTATACTACCAAAGCCCCGTGACATTGAAGCGTGATGTAGGGCAACTAGCTCCCAATTCTCATTAAAACAAGGCGCTCCACTTGACCCACCACAGGTTCGATTCACGTACCAAACTCGGCTGTGATTTGTTTGCACAACACCGCTATTGCTCAGCGATATCTGCATCACATTGCCTGCGGGGTGCTGCAAAATATTCAGACTGTCTTTCTTTTTTAAGGCAGCCACAGTCGGATTGATGCTGACTGGCTGGTATCTAGATTGAGCAATTTTGGGTTCTACTCTGAGCAATACATAGTCCAGGCTAGCAGGTGGACTACAGGCAACAATCGCCTGCGGCGTCTCTATCACGGTGAAGCATTCGGGTAGAACGGATACATCCATTTCTTCACTGACAAAGCCAAATTCAAACTGAATGGAAGCCGCTTTTTGAGTCAATAGGGCGAGGTCCACAGGTTGCCTGCTCAAAACATGGTAGTTCGTCAGGATGAGGTTAGGTGCAATTAAGACGCCAGTTCCCGTCCTGTCGCAATCTGCAAAGCTGATTTTGCAAACCGCATCTGCCAGTTTCAGTCCTCGCCGCAGTGAGCCAAGGTCCGATTCATAAGATAGGGGGCGAGGCAAAAACGACTCTAGCTGGATCTCATTGTCTAGCTCTGGCAGCTCGAACGGAAAATCCATGGCATGGGTTTCATGCGGATCGAGCAAAAGTTGCTGTTGCAAAAAACCTCGCAGACGCCCTATTAAATACTGTACTTCTGGATTTCGAGGTCTTTCTTTATACAGGGCGAGAATGAGTGTTGATAAATCTCCCTGTTCCTCAAAATATTCAATTAAATTATCAGAGGCGATTTTTGTCGCTTTTGACTCAGCAATTTCATCGAGCCGCGGTTCTTCGAAATTATCAGAGACGAATATTTTTAAAGCTGAATACTGTCTGAATCCGGACGTCAACGCTCGCCTCAGCTGTGTACGGTCGTCTGTCGAAATTTTCAGCATTTATCTTTCCTAGTCATATCTCTATCTAGTGCCTCTCGTTTCGCGCAATTAATATAGCCTGTTGCCTAGAGCAACAGCAATTATGCCCTAGGGTATTCGATCTAAGAGCGTTTAATGTTGTTGATATGTTGTTGATCCAATCTGTTGGATGGATGGGTGTTATTCAAAAAGGATAACGCTGCTGGCACATCGAGTAGATAGTTTTTGACCATCTCTAGCGAAAACAGGTCGGGTAGTGCTTGCTGGAATTTGCTGAGCCTATACTCTGGTAGCTCAGAGAGCACAAATGACTCGGTGGTCGGACTATCCCAAAAGCGCTGAGTACGTATTTCTTTGAGTGAAAGATTGATCGTATTGGGACCCACGCTATCGCCCTCAATTTTGAGGCGAAAGTTGTCGGCGACAATTTTCCAATCGTGGCCATATTGCAGGCCGTATTTTAGGGTGTGGTTAATTTGCCCGCCTGCAAATGTCCACCAAATGGCTCGGTCTGCTTCGTACTGAATGCATTGCCCTTGCGCTTTTTCTTGAGCTTTCTTGAGTAGATTGCCTAAGTCATCTCTAGCAGCATCCAAACGCACTTGCGTTTGTGGATCAATGTAGGGGATGGCGGCATCTGCTTTTAGCACGGCGGCGATCTGTTGGCATATTTCGTAGCCGAGTAGCTGCGGCACAAATCCGCCCCAGTTTGGCTTTTTGCCTCTGGGGGCTGGCTCTACTCGGATGGTGCGATCGCTGTGATTGACATGCTTCACCACCCAAGCGCGACCGCCCAACAAAAAAGAGCTAATCTCTTCTACGAGCTTATCGACAAAGGCTTGCTCTAATGAACCGACCACATAGCCTGCTTTAGTTGTAACCTTATACAGCACAGGACTACTAAATACGGCGTATAGCTCCATAAAGTTTTTGCGGCCAAAGACTTTTTCGGCTTTGTCACCCATGGAGAGCAAGCCTCCCGACTCATACAAAAAGCCTTCGCGCAGCATGTGAGCGATGAGGGTGTCAAATTCTGGGGCTGTGATGTTTGAAAAGTCAGTGATGACGGTGAGCTGCTGCCAACATCGCTCGGCGCTAATTGCTCCAAACTGAAGGGTGAGCGCGAGTAGCTGATGCACGAGTACGGGCCAAGCGCGGGTATTCAATTTTATTGACTCTACCCAGCCAGTGCGGACTAACTCAACAATGGCGATCGCCTGCAAAGCCGGTTCTATATCTTCACAAAAAAAGGTAGTATTTGCCCGTTGCTGAGCTCTTCGGCCAGTGCGGCCTAACCGCTGCAAAAAAGAAGAGGCTGTCGAGGGCGCATTGGCCTGAAACACCAAATCGAGATCGCCGACATCAATGCCTAGCTCTAAAGTAGAGGTACAGACGATACTCGCATTTTCGCCTTGATAAAACCGAGCTTCTGCCGCGTTGCGTTCTTCTAAAGAGACAGAGCTATGATGCACAAACACGTCAGTTCCTCGGTTTCGCAGGCGCTCGGCAATATCTTCGGCCAAGGAGCGACTTTCGCAAAAGAACAAACTTTTTTGCCCGGCGGCTTTTTGGCTGGCTTCTTGGGCGATCGCACCCAATGTCTCTCTCAAATGAACCTTTAAATCTTTTGGCGAAGGCTTTTTCGGCGGATCAACCACACAGCCTTCTCTTTTGGAAGTTCCTTGCATCCAATGAAGGATCGCTTCTGGATTGCCGACGGTGGCACTCAGTCCCACGCGCTGGATGTCGTTGGGGGTATAGCGAGCAATGCGCTCTAAAACAGAGATTAGGTGGGTGCCGCGATCGCTGCCTGCTAGGGCATGAATTTCATCAATCACCACCCCTCGCAGATCGCCAAATAGCTTGGCATGAGGCACCTTAGATGAGAGCAACATGACTTCTAAAGATTCGGGCGTCGTCATGAGTAACGTTGCAGGCTCTTTCATAAAAGCTTTCTTGTCAGACGCTTTGACATCGCCATGCCATAAAAAGCGTCTGAGCCCGACCATGTCGGTATACAGGCCCAACCGTTCTGCCTGATTGTTGAGCAGCGCTTTAATGGGGGCGATGTAGAGTAGTCCGACCCCCGCAGGCTCATTGTCCATGAGCTGAGCGAGCATCGGAAACATGGAAGCTTCCGTTTTCCCCCCGGCTGTGGGCGCAAGGATAACGGCATTTTTGCCATCTAGCAGGGCATGGCTAGAGAGTTCTTGAACCGGACGCAAGGATGTCCAGCCCAATCGAGAGACGATGGCTTCTTGCAAGCGAACAGGAAAACGAGAAAAGGCTGAGGTCATGAATTAAAACTCAACCAGGGCATAGTTTTTTTCGTCTTGCGGCTCTGGATCAAACACAGGAAGCCCGGAGCGAATGCGCGTTTCGTCTTCGGTTAAATCAGTAGGCTCAAAGCCTTCTACTGTCATCGGGTCATAGTCCGCGTTTTGATCGGTTAAGTCCAACACATTGATAAACGCTCGCAGGAACTGACGCGGCACAACCCCAACATCTCCTTTAAAGCCAGCGGTTACTTTATTGACCAGTTTTTCAATGAAATCGGTTGTAACTTTATCGGCGAGTCTGGCAGGGTTTACGGTGGGATATATCTCTCGCAGTTTTAGGGCGACATCTCTGAGTCGTTGAGCATTAAAGGGTTTGAGTTCTAGCTGGGGCTGCCGGGGATTCACAAACCCGCCTTTGCTCTCAAACCTGACGCGATCATGCAAAGGGGGAAGCCCAGCAACGCCGCGCTTGGTATCAAAGAATTCGGGTGTGCCGGTAAAGATCCACAGCAGTCCTTGGTAGCGATCGGCAGCGTCGCAAATTTGGCGGATGCCATTGAGTGATTTGCCGCGTACGTCGGTACGCATTCGCAAAATGGTTTCGGCTTCGTCAATCACAATCACCAGTCCTTTGTACCCAGCCGCTTTGACAATTTCTAGAATGCCTTGTAGATAATCGAGCGCTTCGCGGCTACCGATATCTCCTTTAATGCCCGCTGCTTTTTTGGCGCTGGCGGCGACATTTTCACTGCCCGAGAGCCAGGAAATAAGGGCGCTGGCCTCGGCGATTTTGCCTGCTTGCTTGAGCGTAAAAATAGTGCGCAAGACGCGAGCCATGTCTTCGGGTGCTTTGCCGCTCGTCATAGAGGCCAGATCTTCTTCTAGTCGGTTTCGGACTTTGTCGTCGAAGTCATCTGCGTCTTCGTCGGCACCTGTGCTGATTAAGCTGTCTTCTACTTTGGCAATCCAGCGGTCGAGGATGTCGCTAAGGGCACCTCTGGAGCAGGTTTTGGTGCCTAGCTCTTGCACCACTTTGCGGTACACATCGTCAAATTTGTAAAAGTGCAGGTCATTATCAGAAACCACCACAAAACTGGTGGCAAAATCTTTTGCCTGAGCGTCGAGCACCGCCAGACGAGACATGAAAGTTTTACCGCAACCGTAACCGCCTCTTAAAAACTTAAAGACACCTTCTTGGCTGGCGGCTAGGGTGAGCTGCCGGTCTAGTTCGGTGCGCTGGGTGTCGATGCCTACCGCAAAGGTTTCGAGGGAGCGATCGGGGACGACGCCTGAGCGCAGCCGCTCAAAAATATGCTCAATATCGCGTTCGCTGATGGCCATTTCTTTACCTGAGTTTTAGGAACTTTGATTGCCTTTAACGTAGCGTTTGCCGGTGGCGGTGGTTTCTACACTGACGGAGAACGGTACTTTTTGCCGATGCGTTTCAAAGTGCAGGGCAAACTGTCTGACTTTGCGGGGGGTGCCTAACAGCCGGACGAGTTCGGTTTCGGTGATGGCATTGTACTGGGCTAAATGCAAAAACACATCGCGGATGCGGTCGTCTTCAAAGCTACTTTGCCAGTCATTCGTTGGCTCTCCTGAATTCGAGGTGCGACTTGATGTGCGACTTGATGACTGAGTAGTCGTGGCGGCTTCTGTTTGGCCAGCTGTTTGGCCAGCTGTTTGGCCAGACCTTCGTTTAGAGCCTGCGACTTCAAAATAGGTGTCGATCACCGCAGGCTGCACGTCTTCAGCGCCGTCGGAGTGGTATACCTCTAGCTTAATGCGCTCGTCTTTGGGGCCTTTGAGCTTAAAGAGGATTTCTACCCAGTCTTGATCGATGGCAAGTTGTACCTGTTGATTTTTGAGCTGCGCGCCTGTTGCCTCGGCAATGTTGACGTCGATATCGGGACGGTTGGGTACGCGCAGCGACAGGTTAAGGGTGCTTGCGCCGGTAAAGGTCAGCACGCCTTGGGCGTTGGCCGCGGGTTTGACCTTTACCTGTACACGGTCGAATCCAGCGATCGCACTCCTTGCTTCTGCCTCAATGACATAGGGCACCCAGTTAGCACTGCTCTGATAGCGGTGCGACACGGTGAGTACCGGAATAACGCGCTCTTGCAGGCTATTGCCGCCATGGACAAACGTGGCACCGGGATTGCCAGTGGCAAAAATTGCGGTGTTTTTAGGAAAAACGACATACTTGGCTGAGTCGCTGCTATGCGGCAAGTAGCTGAGTGAACTGAGCGAAACGGTGGATAAATCCTGCTCTCTGCGGAGTTCATCAATCAGCACATGACGGCGTTGGGGGTCGGTTTTTTTGCCCCAGTCGCGCTGTTCAATGGTCACGCGGTCTTGCAGCAAAAAACCGTGGTCGGCAGTGAATACAAATTCGTTAAAGCCGAGTGTTCTGAGGTGGTTCCAGGCAGATTTTAGCTGCTGTAGCCAGCGCTCGAAGGTGACGATGCCCACGTTGGCTTCACCGGCATCGTCAATTTCTTTGCTGTGGACGACGAGCAAGTCGATTTTGCTGAGACTGCTTTTGAGGCTTTTGGTCGATTTTTCGCAGACATCTGCCAGGGTGAGGGCTTTGGCGCGGCGATGAATGCCGTCAATACTGCGATCGCACATTGCTCTGAGCCTATCAGCAGGCCGACTCACCGTATATTCTCCTGACTTAAATCCCTTGAATTCGCCTTTGGCAAGTGTCAGCCGCCCGCCCTTATGGACAGGCGAAAGTGCGTTCATTCCCACTGAGGTGAGTGTGGGCAGTTCGGCATAGCGGGCCTTGAGTATTGCCGTTGTGCCAGCAGCTGTGCCAGTGCCAGTGCCTTCTAGCTCTAGCAGTAGTTCGGTGGCCATTTCGTAGCGGAAGGCATCAACCAGAAAATAGGCGACTTTGGCATCGCTGTTGCTGGGGCCGCCTGCGGGGCTGGCCTGCGTGAGCGGATGCACGACCTGTTCGTACAGGGTGCGTTGCTGAAGGGCGGGTTCGGGCAAAAAGCCTTCGGCTTCGCAAATGTTGGAGAAAGCAACTGCCCAGTCATCGGCCCAGGTTCGGTAGGTTTGGCGTAGGCGGTCGGCCTGGGTTTGCAGTTCGGTGAAGTGGGGCAGCGTGCTGTCGAGCAGTTTGGAGCGCTGCTGCTCTAGGTGGCGGTGGGCTAAATCGACCTGATAGCCGCTTTGGGTATAGGCATCTAGCGCGGCTTGCAGGGTTTGGCCGGGGGCGAGGGGCTGGCCAATGCTGACGATGGTGCTGCCCAGGTGCGCCATAGACTGAATGAGCAGCCATTCGAGGCGGCGTTGGGGGTCGCGCTGTAGCCAAAAAGATTGGGTATCGAGGCGCACTTTGGCCCACTGTAAGGCGCTGAGCCAGTCGTCGGTGGCGAGTGCTTGCAGGGCTCCTTTTTCGAGGACGGTGGTTTCTTCGAGTCGGAAGGTGTCGATTTTGCCGAGGTCTTCGGGGCGGATGTCTTCAAATTCTGCGCTGAGGCGAGCTTCGACCAGGGTGGCGGTGTCGGCGTAGATGTTGGGGTGGCGATCGCGCAAATGATTAATCAGGCGATCGCACCGTTCCCGCAAGGGCTTGGAGAGCGCTTTTAACCGTCTTAGCTCCGGCATTTTGGCCTCACGGGTGAGGTCGTGAACATACTCTACGCCCATGAGCCAAGCGATAAAGGTAATGGTCAAATCACTAAAGTTGTAGTCTTCTTTTTGTAAGTCGGTGATTTGGAGATAAAAGTCAATAAAAGTGGCGTCTAAGCCGGTGGCGCGATTGAGATGATCGACCAGGAGCGCTAGCGTATCAGCGCTGCTGAATTTGGTTTGGAAGGCTTCTTTGCCTGAGATCAGGCTGTCTAAAATCCAAGTGAGGTCAAGATTGTCGAGGTAGTGACTCAGATCGTCTTGGGGTTGGCTAAGGGCGGTTTGGAGCCATTGTTCGGCATGGGCGAGGTCAGGGACGCCGTGGGAGAGGTAGCCTTCGATATCGTCGGGGCTAACTTTGCCGGTGGCGGATTCGCGCACTAGGGTGTCGAGGGCTTTGCGGTAGCGAGTACCGGCTCGGTATAGCTCTAATATGGGCGTTTTGCGAATGGTGTCTTCGATATGGCCGGGCATGTGAATCAGCAGCAGGTCAGGCGTTTCGTTGTTACCGTGGGCTTCTAGGGCGAGCATCATTTCGAGATAGCTGCCGCGAAAGGAAACGACAGGGGCAAAGAAGTCGCCTTGGGCATGGCGCAAGGCGAGGCGATCAACAAAGGCGGTGTAGTGGTTGTCTTTGTCGAGCCAGATGACGAGCTTTTGATTGCGCAGCTCGCGGCTAACGTCGGCTTCTAGAGTGGTGGTGATGGGGGTCGTGGTGATGGGGGCAGAGGTGGGCATATGAAATTAAAAAATGGCTCTTGGCCAGTATGACTAGGCTGGGTGCCTAGTTGGAAAGCAGAAGGTTTTCAAAGGACTGGGTATCTCTCCAACGGTAAACGCTAAAGTCTCGACGATCTGTTGTGAGGATGCGACCGTGCCCGAGTTCTTCTGCCAGTAGAACCAAAGAAGCATCTGCAAAATCCATAGGCAGGTCTTCGTACTTTTTCATCAGTACTATCATGCGGTCTAAATGCGAGTTTTGGAGATGAAAGACTTCAGCGGCGTTGCGGACAATACTTTGTAAAAATGCTCGTGCAGCCGTTTGGCCTACTGAACGAGCCAGCAGGTAGCAGGTTTCTGTGAGGACTGGGTAAGTCGTAATAAATCCCTCTGAGAGTTCTATGAAAGCCTGCTGTGCGATCGCATGATCTTCGTCACGCTCACTCAAGAGGGCTATAAACGCGCCCGTATCGGTGATAATCATTGTCGATCTCGGTTATGCCTGTCTTCCATTTCTTGATGCACTAACGACTTGTAATTGCGTGATAAATGAGGATCTGCATCTTTTATACAGCCTACCAGTCCTAGCTCCTGAAAGATTTCAAAGGGAGAGTGTTTAGATTCTTGAAGAACCTGATGAGAGGGGGCAGCTTCTTCAGTTTTCGCGGATGACAATGTCTCGTTAGAAGATGCCTGAAGCTTTTGAATAGCTGTTTGCATGAGCTGGCTAGCTAGCTGAACCTGGTCTGATAGGCTAAGCTGCTCTGCGGCGTTTAATAATTCTTGGATAGTCATTGTTTAGGTAGCTCTACTTTTTTACGATGACAGCAAAATTCTAGTCTAAGTGCATTCTATTGGCCTTTTGGCTACATGCCTTGGAAGGCGAGCTGTTCTTTATCGGCTTTTTTGTCCTTTCGTTCGCGGCGTTTTGCCTCTTTTTCTTTTAGCGTTTTGATTATATCGGGATGCTTTGCTTCAAACTGTTGGCGGAGTGTGTCGGAGTCGGCTTCATCGATGGTGAAGTCGGGGCCGATTTCGTCTTGCAGGCGCAGTTCCCATTCGTAGGCTTTGGCGGGGTGGTATTGCCAAAAGCAGCCGTGGGCGACGGCGAGGGAGGGGTCTTGCTGGCATTTGGTATCGACGCGGTTGGGGAAGTAGCGGGCGGCGAGGTGTGACCAGTCGTAGTCTTTTTTGCCTTTGGCGGTACAGAGTTCGTGCCACCAGGTTTTAGGTTTTTTCCATTGGGGTTCTAGCAGCGGCCACAGGGCGGCGCTGTTGATCATGACGCCGTCGTCTAGGTTCATTTGGTAGCTGACTTTATCAATTTCGGGGGTGGGGTCTTTAGGATCGGCGGGGGGTGGGATGAGGTCGGCGCATTGGCGAATGAGGGCGATGAAGGCGGTGAGTTCGGTGTGGAGGGCTTGAATGTGGGTGTAGCGGGTTTCGGCTTTGGCTTGGGTGCTGGGGTCGCCTTGGTTTTTGCTGTCGGCGAGGTCGGCGAGTTCGCCTTCTAGGGCGGTGAGGTCTTTGGCGGTGTAGTCGGCGAGGAGGTCGGTGAGGGTGTGGGGTGTCCAGCGGTGGATGGAGATGTGGGCGACGAAGTTTTTGTTGGCGGAGCTGAGGGGGAAGTAGATGGGGCGTTGTTCGTACATGCCGAGGTGGACGTCTTTAAAGAAGTGGAGGCGGAGCCATTCGTGGAGGGATTTTTTGGTGATGGCGCTGCTGTGGGTGGCCCAGGCTTCGTGGAGGGGGGCGCAGGCGGGGTGGGTGAGGCTGTCAGGCCCGTTTTGTTGATCGGCAGAATAGGCAGAAAGATAGAAAATTCCGTGAGGTAGGGGCGTTATGGCTGTGTGCGCTTCGGATTCTGGGGATTGGGATTGTAGCGGTGATGCCAAGGGAAAACGGCCTAGCGCTAACCCAACTGCATAAGAGATCCAATCTGTTGCGGGTGGCTGTTCGTAGGTGGGTTGCCAAGCAGGCAGCGGTTCCCCGGCAGGGCGATCTACGGCTCGTTGTGCCCAGGCTTGGGCGTAAGACCAGCAGGTAGCCCCCGGACTAATGAATTCTACCGAAGGTTCTCGGGCGGCTTCGTGGGTGGTGAAAGCGGCTTCGAGCTGGGCGAAGATTTCGGTGGCGGATTCGATGGGGAAGAGGGGGAGGCGGTTTACGTCGCCAAGCTCAAAGCCAACCCCAGGATTCAACGAAGATAGGATAAATCTCGAAATTTGGTTATTCATTACGCACAAAGGATCTTCCATTTCCTGGGGAAAGATAGAAGATCCTTTCCCGCCAAATGCACCTGGATATCGATGAACTCTTGCCGAAAAATTAGCACCAATCTGGGAGAACGCGATCCCTCGTCGAAAAAAGTACTCTGTGCCTTGGGGATAGGCTCCATGTTTTAGTTCCAGTAGAAGCTTTATCTCTAAACCTGCATCTTCCCAGCAAAGAACCTCTGTTAGCGCGTCGATCCACTGCTGTCCTTTGGCACCACCAACGTATGGAAGCCACCTGTATTGATTCTTGCTAGAGACGTTGAGAGATCGAATGTGAAATTCTGCCTCAACGACCTCGTGAGGCAGACGAAGAAATCTAGTGTTATCGGAAGTCCATGTACCTTTTCGACTTTGAAAAAGATCCCCTAATTTGGCTGTTTCGTCATAGCGGTTGAGGAATGCCTCATCCCACCAGTAGATGAGGGGCTTTTCCTTGATGACATCGAAGCGAGTCGTCTCAAACTCAAATCGCCCTACCTGTGCCAACACCGCCGCCCGCTTACGAGCTATGTTGCCTTCCGACTTGATATCATTTGGCGCTGGCCGAAATGCAAGGCTCGTCAATTCACTTGGTTTTGCTCGGCGAAAAATAACCATTGCCACCGATAAAACAACTTGAGCAGCAGAAACTTCTTCAAACGCGCCAGTTTCGAGATCTTCTAATAAGCGTAAATCATATTCTTCAATCAGCTTCTCTCGAATCGCAGAATACTGACTAATAAACATCCAATTCCGCATCGTTAGCAACGCCGACAATCCGCCCGGCCTCACCAACTGCAACCCCCGATCCAAAAACGCTGCATAGAGATCTGCCTTTGCTTCCGGATAGCGCTTCTTCAAATAGTCAGCATCCACCATCTTACTTGCCCCCTGATACGGCGGATTCCCCACCACCAAATCATAAGCGCCCTCCCGCACCATCCGAATAAACCTGACCCCCGCCGCCAACTGCTCCCCCTTTAGCCGCAAACCCAAATCATCACTGCGCGTTCGGCTCGCCAAAAACGTTTCGAGCTGTTCGAGCAAAAGTGCCCTCATCCCCAATCCCTTCCTCGACCCCAACAACAAAGGCGCGTTAGAAAGATTGTCTTCTATGAGGCTAGTTTGCATAGGCTTTTCGTAGGCTGCAATCGCCTCATCCACCACCCCATCCACCTGCAACAAACTCCCCCAAGCATCCGCCCCCGCCAACGCCGCCACAATCTCATCCGTCAACGCCCCCGGAATTCCCGTCGTCGCTTCCACCGCCTCTCGCAACGCCTGCCGCGCCTCATCATCCACCGGCAACATCGCCAAATTTAAATTAGACGCCACCAAATTCAACGCCCTCGGCCTTGCCCCCTCACAAACCGCCTTCCCCTTCAAATACAGCCCCGCCGCCGCAATCTGCACCGCCCTCGGATCTAAATCCAACCCATACAGATTGTTCTCCAAAATCCACTCAACAATCTCTTTATCACTCCAACTTTCGCCGCCCGCTTGCCTCCGGTGCCGCGCCTCCTCTTGATAAAACGCCCGCAACAAATCAAACGCAATCACCAAAAAATGCCCCGACCCACAAGCCGGATCAAAAATCTTCAAATCTTTAATACTGCTCGGAATCCCCTCACCCGTCAGCGCTGGCTGCTGCACCCAATACTTCCACCGCGCCTCCGCTTCAGTCTCAATCGGCATCAGCGCATCTAGCGCCACCTCACCCGATTCTCTTTTCTCTCGCCAATCCTTTCTTCTGTTTTCCAACCGCGCCAGCGTTCCATCCGTCACCGCCTCCGGCTGCCAACCATTTTGCGCACATATCGCCAGCCACTGCTGCCCCAAGCTATTTTGCAGCAGCCACTCCACCATGTAGCGCTCCGTAAACATCTGCGTTTTACTCGCAATCTCATGCGGCTCCACCTTGCCGCCACCATTGAGCTTTGCATCTAGCGCTTCTCGCTCTGGATCATTCCAATACTGATACACCCATCCCAAGGTTGTATCATCCAGCCAGGCACTCTCTAGCGCCGGTGCATTTAGCCCATCCACCACCTTTCGCAGCGTACTCGCAGGCACCTCAAACAATTGCGTTAAACTAACAGAACCAAACAACCCCGGCAGCTCCAAGGCCAGCTCATCACACAGCAGCTTTAGCAGTAGCCCATAGCCCTCGGTCTCGCCCTTACACAAGTCCGGCGCAAACTCTCGAAACTCCTTATAGCCCGCACTATTCCATCCACCCGTCACCACCGCAGGCTTCACCATTCCCCGCGCCTCAAGCTGCTTAATCACCACCAGCCGGTTCAGCACCGTCGCCCCCGCCAGCTTAATCGCGTCGGTTAAGTGCCGCTCCCAGCTCTCTTGTTCAAATTTCTGTTTGTTCTTGTCCTTGGGCTGTTGTGTTGCCACATCCGCCCGCACCTGCTCCTTGAGCCAGTCCTCCAGCCGCTTTCGCTTTTCAAACTGTTCCTCAGCCAAGCCCGCATTATCAGCAGGCCTAATCGACAGCCGATACGTCCCCTCTGCCGCCTCCCGCATTCCCTTCAGCAGCAGCCCCCCGTTTGGATCGCTGGCCGTGCCACGAAAGTCGCGGATTGTGCGGGCGAGTTTAGCTTTAGCTTCTGGCGTGAGATGAGTCATAAAAACGGTTTAAAGATCGACTCCCATTATGGGCTGATAACCCACAATCCGTGAGCGTACAAATCAATTATTTAATGCCTCTTGCTTTATGCTGTTGGGCAATACGAGAAACCGGAGCTTGCCGCTGAAGCCTATCGACTTTTTCGAGACGCCTTTTCATATCGTCATCTAGGGCTTCTTGATGATCCCAGTAGTAGGCTAGAGCTGAGTAGATTTTGCCAAGGGCGATATGTGGAAACTGGAAGTGGAGTTCTTCAGGACTCCAGCCATAGGCCAAGTGCGAGGTAATCAGCTCAACTACTTTCATCGTGCTGCCCTCAATGTAGGGCACTTGCTCATCGTTGAGCTGAATGTGTTTGTAGTCTGTGGCGATATAGTTCATAAAAATTAAGTCCGATTCTAGCCGTACAACTGCCTCAGCAAAGCTTTTTCGCCCAGATCCTAAACGCCTCACCCTCAAGTTTTTCAAGTCATATGCTGAGCGAAGTTCATCTTCCGACTCGGTACTATTATTCTTCATAGACTTCTCGCTTGGCTTGTGTGACTATGCTGGCCTCTGATTAAACACCTCAATAATAGGGTAATGCCCCGCCTGCGCAGCCTGATCTCGATCGTAGAAATCAACATTCATGTCCCGCTAAATCAATCGAATCCGAATATCCGCGCTGCCCTCTAGCTTATCGACTAACTCGCTCCGCAGCCGCCCCAACAGCGCATCGACCTCCGCCACGCTGCTCACCTCCCGCTTACTCAGCAGCGAAGTCACGCTAAACTCAATCGTTTGCGTGCCGGTTTCTTGGGCGATCGCATCATCCAAATACCGATTCGCCAGCCTCACCGCCTCATACAGCCGCTGCTGCGCCGGTTCTTTTAGCTCAATTAAAGGCGGCTGCAACGCCGCTTGAGTCGTGTTAGTAAGCGCTTCTCGCAGCGGACTCGATACCCGTGCGGCCTTCTCCTCCGTTAGCGTCGAATAACCTAAGCGGTACTGCAACTGCCCATAGACCTCTTCAAAGGTCTGCTCCTGTTGCTCAATAAAGCTGAGCCGCACCTGCTGATAATGGGCTTCAATCGCCTCAATCGCAGGCAGCAGCGCCGCCACCTCCTCCCAAGGTTTCGCTTGATGCACCTCAAAGTGCAACTTTAGCGCCGCCACCTCATGCTCTATGCCCCTAAGCCGACCCACCTGCCTCAGCTGCGCCACCTGATGCAGCTGCACAGTCATCGCCCGCTGCACCGCACTCACCTTTTCATCTAACAGCTCAGAGAGCGATCGCCCCAGCTCATAAATGCCATCGTCTAATACATCTAAATTGCGTTTGGTATTCAGCAGCGTTCGCTCTACTTGGCGCGATCGCGTACAGTCTTCCAATGCCTTTTGCAACTTCTGCAAAGACTCCGGCAGCGCCACCCGCCCTGGCAGTTGAGCATAGCGCTGCTCTAGCAGCCGCAGCCGCCCTGCCTGCTCTCGAAAGCGCTCATGCACTCGGTCGGCCACGATGTCCTTATCGCGATCTAGCGGTTCGCCCAGCCGCCGATCAAAAAACTGACAGATCGCATTCAAATCGCGCCGCGTTACCCCCTTGTCACTGGGCGGCAGCACATCTGCCCGCTTTAAATCCTGCGCCTTGGTAAACACATCTCTCGCGCCCGGATCGCGCACTGAATTGATTTCGGCCCCCGTTCCAGGCCGAATTTGCACCTTGCTCGCCCGCAATAGCCCTGCCAAGCAAGCCCGCACCACATCCGCCGGATAGCCATAGGGCGGCCCGCCAAAGTGAGTGAGCAGCGCACTGCCTGAGATGCCCCGCTCCTCTAGCACATACTGCTCAATGCGAGTGGGGACTTCGCCCTCGCAGGTCGGCACATACTTGCCCTCATCTAAGGCCAAAATCCCCAGCCCCTCAGCCATGAACTTGTAAGATATGCCCGATAGATTTTGCTCTAATAGCTGAAGCAGCTCTGTAGTTGTCACGGCTACATTTACATACCGGTTGTAAATATCAGGCAGTAGCCCCTCTGCCAATCGGGTCAGCAGGGAGGCAAACCCACTGCCGTACTGCTGCCGGTCAATTTGTCGTCCCCGAAAATAAACCTCGCCTGCCAAAACAAACGCCTCAGCCACCGCGTCTTTTACCCGGTTTTCAAGGGTTTCACTCTGGCTCTGTTCGTCACTGAGCAGTCGCCGCTTACTCTCCGATAAGGTCGATCGGCGAGAATCATAGCGGTTGAGCATATAGCGCGATCGCACCAATCGCTTAATCTCACCGTCTAGCCCATCTTGCTTACTCACCACCCAAAAAATTCGACTGCTGTTGGCGCTCTCCTTAATCCATTCATCTGCTTGATTGTCGGCCTTGGGCACATAGCGAAAATCTATCGTTACCACTGCCAGTTCGCTCGGCACCTGCAAGCGCTCATCTTGCCGTTGCCTACCGTCGCTGTAGTAAGCCGCCCAGCGAAACCCATTGCCCTGGTACTTTGGATTCTCTGCTGTTCCCAACAGATCTTTGAGCTTTTGCGCCACAATCTCACTGGTGGCATCAGGCGTTACGGTATAGCGATCGCGCTCCCTAGCCCACTCTTGCCCCGCTGAACTCTGAATTTTATAGCCCGTTTTCTCCGAGTAGGACAGTAAGCTCAGCTCCCGCAGTTTCTCTAGCGCCTGCGTCACCTCTGCCGTTTGATTGCCTAAGCCGATGCGGCTATACAAACACTGCGCCACCAGCATAGGTGTCGTCGGCACCTGCTCTTGAATCAGCTCTAGCAGCGCTACTGCTTTGGCTGCTCGCACCGCCAGTGCATCGGCCACGACTTCCTCATGGGCAAACAGCCGCATTAGCGTCGTTTGGACATCGTTATCGAGTGCCGATTGCTGTACGTCAAAAATATGGTCGAGCGTAATGAGCGCGCCGAGTTCTTGTTCGCCCAGCTGCTGCTCACGGAACAGCTCGCCGAGCAGCTGCAACAGGCCGCGAATGGCATGATCATCGCCCTTGGCTTTAGTAGAGCGCGATCGCAAATTTGAGGTAATTTGCATGAGCAAATCCACATATCCGGGCAGCAGCGGATACACCTCTAAAAAGCTTTCTTTCGCAATCGACTCGCACTCATAGCCATGCAGCTTCAAATCGCTACGATGCTGATCGAACAAATCTGCCAGTGCCCCCACCTGGTCTGCTCGCTTTTTGAGCAGCCGTTTATGCACCACATCGCGAATATTGGTCGGCGCTAAATGCACCCGTAGCTTAGGCGGAAAGCGATCCTTAAGCTTATTGATATTGCTCTCATCGTCACTGTCTTCTAGCTTTTGCTGGCCGGTTGCCAGCAGCCACACTTGCCCTTTTAGCCGCTGCCCTAACGCCTGCACAAACGACTGCAAAGCCAGCATTCGGTTCGTATTTTGAAAAATGTACTGGCTGACTTCATCGACCACGACAAACAGTGTTTTGCCCGGTGCCCGGTGTTGAAGCATTTGTGCGATCGCTTTTGTGGTTTCCTCCGCCGAGCTACCGACCCCGGTATTGGCCCCTGCTCTACTGTCGTACCAGCTCAGCGGATCGGTATATAGCGCTGGATTCATCTCATGCAGCACTTGCGAAAATTCCTCATCTGCAACCGGAGAGGTTTTTACCCTATCCCAGGGCTCGCCCAGTACCTGCTGTGCCGTCTCCAAAAATCTTGCCCATTCGCCCTCTATCTCCAGTTTCAGCTCATGGTCTGCCACATAGTGAATATCGCCGCAGTAGCCCAGCCGCCTTTGTAGCTGCCGCTTTACGACCGAGTGAATCTGCTCGTCATCGCGAGCTGCCGCCCCAATATCAAACACCACCGCGATCGGATCGATCTGTGCTTTTAGCGCTTGCCAATTCTCTCTTAACTCCGCCGCCTTCGGTGAATCATCCCGGCGTAGCAATGCTTCTGCCAACGGTTCGCCGTTTGGTAGCGCCAATCCATCTAACGCCAAACCCAGTAGCTTTGCAAAGCTCGACTTACCCGAGCCGTAAAACCCTGAAATCCAGGATGCGGGCAGCGCTGGACTTCCTTTTTGCAATTCTTCTATCAGCCCTGCTAGCAGGCGCACAAACTGCTCATGAATGCCTGATGCTTTAATGTAATTCCAGCGCGGATCGTCCGTTGGGTAGCCGCCTGTAATAATGTACTCACCAACTTCTTCTGCCACCTTTGCCGGATTTTGCTCGTGGAAATACACCACAGGCGGAATATCGCGCGTTACGTCATTGGCAAAGAGATCTTTGAGTAGCATGTTGTTCGATAGCTTAGACAAATAAGTCAGTTTAGGAAATAAGTCAGTGTGGAAAATAAGTCGAAAATATAGTCTTATGAATAAACCAGTCTTATGAATAAACCAGTCTTATGAATAAACCAGTCTTATGAATAAACCAGTCTTATGAATAAACCCGAGGTCGATAGTCTCTATCTGTCGAAAGCTCTTTCATAAAAGAAAGCGCCTGCCGCTCCCTACGTTCCCCCGGATATAGCACCACCACCGGCAGATTTCTGGTCTTTCCATCAATATGCTTTAACAGCGCTGAAGATCTAAAAAACGGATACAAAGCGCCGGTTCGACCTAGAAAAAATAGCGTTCGATTCGTCTCATTGGGATAGTCGTCGGCAAATTGACTAATTCGCTCAATGACATCGCGAGCAATTCCATCGGGACCCTCCACATAGCGAGTGAGCTTATTTTTCAAATGGGTAAGGGCTCGCTCCGGGTCTTTTTCATGGAGCCGGTGTTCCATTCGAATAATGCTCTCTAGTACCCGAGGATCTTCTGCCTTCAGCCGATCTAGCAGCAACTTCTGCAATGAAATGGACAGTACATTCCATCCCTTACCGGTTAGTTCATCGCTCAAATTACGAATCCGTTGGCGCAGGTCAAACTCTTTTTCAGGATCGTAAGTCAAAATCGCAAATCGGTAGTTTCGCATGGTACTAATGCGAGGCCCCGCATCATCGAGCAAATCTTTCCTTAGCTCATTAATCGCCCGATCTAGCGAGGCTTGCTCAATCGTCTGCTGGATTTGCTGAGTTGGAGCGTTCATACCTTCGTCTCTGGCTGTATTGCTGGCTGTATTTTGGTCGGTATCTCTGGCACGGGTATTCCTAACTCACTTTCTGCCCACCGTTCAATATCCGCATACTGCCAGTTAAATTCGGACAAATCTCCCATTCGGCTAAATTTTAGCGCTGACAGCTGCCTCAGCCTGGGCTCTAGAAATCCTTCCCCCAAACCCACCGAAGCAAAATAAGGATTACTTAGCAGCGTTCCCTCAAACCGCAAATCCTTCAAAAAATACAGCCAATAAGTTAATGCCGCATCCGTAACCTTAGGATAAGTAAGCACACGCGTTCCAGCGGTCGTTTTGCAAAGCCCTGCGGCAGTTGCACAGGTAATCAGCGCTGTCGCCATCCTTAAAATGGTCGCCGTTGCCCATTCTGTCTGTAGGTTTTGGCGCACCCAGCGAGCGGCAATGTCTCGATCAATGCTGACTGCGATCGCGCCTAGCTGCGATTCCCCCGGCATGCTTCGCGATCGTCGCTGCTCTAAAAAGTCTCCTGAGAATGCCCGGTACATTGGGTCGGCAAGCTGCAAATGCCAGTGGCAAATATTCTGGCGAGTCGTTGGATCGCTCGGTTGCCAACCGGTTAAGACCTTCAAAGAGGCTGGATAAGCATCGTACCGATGGCTAAAGTCAGCGAGCAGTTGCCGCACCCGTTCCAAGCTTTTACTCCCAAACCATCGCGATTCAAACGCCCGCTCTGCCCGTTTGCCCTGCTTGTCTTGAAGGGAAAGATCGGCTGCTTGCTGTTCCCAGTAGGCCCTACTCTCGTCTAAGGCTAGGGACACGCGCAGCAGTCGAGTATGAAACTGCACGACCTCAGCGCCGTAGATAGGCTGAATTTTTGTGTCTTCTGGCGCTTTAGATTGCGGGCTACTGGCTTTTATTGTTTTGGCTTTAGATGACATTGGGCGCCTCCAAGCGATAAAACGGCATTGGATAGCGATCGCTCAAAGGCAGCAAAGCCGCTGCTAGGCTATGCGCCCTCAAGCCATAAGCAATCGACATTTCTCCTGTCAGCTCTCGACCATCCGGCACAATTTTATAGGCCGCTGCCTGTCCGGCAATCTTTAGCGTATTTTCTAAATCAGTTTGAACAAAGTCGCCTTCTAACCGCAACGGTAGCGTTAGCCGCTCACTCGGGAGTTCTTCACTGCGCTTATGCACAGCTATCCGGTCGGCGAGTGCTTCGTCCACTGCAAAGCCCCAAAAGAAAAGCGTATTGACTAAATCTGGCTGAGAGAGCCGCTGTCGAATCTTTTGATCGTGCTCAATGGCGGCCTGCCGCACGGCCTCTAACGCTGCCCATTGACCCGTTTTAGGCAGCAGTCGCCGAAAAAAATCACCGCCGCCTAGCTCATCAGTCAAATCGGTTCGCCACCAGCCCAATCGCTGAAGCTCACCATTCCCTTCACCCGCCCAAGCCACTAAAAACTGCCAGGTCAAAATATCGTCCAAAACGGATTCCGACAGGGACTTAGCTTTCGTCAAGGGTTCCATAAGTTACACCAGTCATTACACCAGTTATCAGATCTATCAGGTCATCTGCTTCTGCCACTAGGTCAAAAGCAATCATCGGCATTCAACTTTACCACCTCCACCATAAGGCTCAGGATACGGCAGGCTCAGGATATGGCTTGTTCTCTCGCCTCTTTTTCCAAATAAGCCCGTTTTCCTAGCTCGGTTTACGCTGCTGTTCATATATCTTTTAGAGCGTCGAGGAAAGCCGTATCCGGAGAAAATACTTTTATCGAATGCTGGCTTTCTAAATTACAAAGGTGCTGGAGGTCACCGATGAGTGTTGCATCCAAATTAGTAGATTGCACAAACTGTTTGCCTAGCACGGCCTTGAGTCTCTCAAAATCGTTATAAAAGTACTCTTGTAAAAGAGGGATAATCTGTTGATACCAGACGAGATGAAGTTCAGCTACGTCATTGATATTCATAAAGTAGCTATGGCCAAGCTGATAGTCTTGGCCCATTAAAGCAGTAAGTCGAAGATTTATTCGATCCAAAAGTGCTGCTAAGTCTATACCTTCTACCGTGTCAAGTAGCGACGAATCAGGCATTTTTTCGTAACTACTCAGGCTGGGGTAGGAGCGAGCGAGTACTTCCAGAAAACAGATCGACGAGTGCATCCAAGACATCAAGACCTTGCTTTCGCAGGGTAGATA
>LJZR01000041.1 GCA_001314865.1 Phormidesmis priestleyi Ana
TGGAATTTCATCCATGAGTACAACCGCTTAATCAGAGAAAAGACGGTCGGGAATGATCCTAACGCTATTTTCTCTATCCTTTACTAAAATGGACTACCGTTTCATTTATCCCTGGCAGGAAGCGACTGTACGCACAGGTATAGAGTCGTTTTACAGTAAAGCTGTTTCTTTGGAAAGATAAGAGGTTCATCAGGAGAAGCACTTTAGGCAGAGCGGGCTAAAAACTTTGTTGCTTAAACTCTTTGGAGACAGTTCAAAACATAAAGAGGGTTTCACCTATGAAAAAGATTGTTTCTAGTGCCATTATTCAGCTTCGCCGACTTTTGGTTGTTGGATTGGTGAGCCTCAGCCTATGGAGCGCTGCGCTAGTTGCACCCGCCCAAGCTGCTGACACCAATGACTATTACACCAATGACCGAGGCTCGCTCCAAACGACTGAGCGCTACGACCAAATTCAACCCAAAGCCGGTGGGATGAATGAGTTTGACGACGTGGACCCAAGGCGCGATACAAAAGCCGCTGAAGCCAAGGCCAAAGAACTCACGAGCTCTACTAAGCGTATTCAATCTAGACCTAGCGATCCGCTTGAGCCTGCTCGTGAGACTATTGGTGGTATCAAAGAGAATATTAAAGGCGCTGCTAGTGACCTGTTAGACTAACCTGCCGATTCTCTAACCTGCCGATTCTCTAACCTGCCGATCCTCTAACCTGCCAATCCTCCCTTCCTATTTTTCCTATCGGTTGGGAGGAGCCAACTCTAAATTGTTTGGTAGGCCACTTTCTCCAGTCGCTGACGCTGGTGAGGATGTTTCAAAATTGCTAGGGCGACGAGATTCTTCTCGCTGGAGGTCTGCTTGCCAGTCTTGAATTCTGGTTTGCGCAGAATCGTAGGCTTCAGCTTGAGCTGGAATGCGGCTAGCCAGTGCGATCGCGGCTTTAAAGTCCCGATTGGCTTCTGCCTCTGCCTCTTGCAGCAAGTCCCAGCTCCAGTTATTGATTTGGCTGTCGGCGCGGCTACGACTGTCGCTTTGAACCGGCACGCGCTGGGCAATTTCAATGGCATTGCCCAGCGAATTGGCATCACCTCGGGCTGCGACGCTAATCGCTTCGTCTAGCCGCAGTCGCCCGTTCTCTTGGGCCTGCCATGTCGCAATATCATCTTGGGCAGCGCCATAGAGCGATCGCCCTTGATCAATGCTCTGGGCCGTTGTGATCGCCCCTGCTAAGTCGCCTGATCTCGCTTGTTGCCTAGCGCGATCAATGATCGGCTGATCTTCAATTCGCTGAATGCGGCCTGTCCAAGTCGCAATGCGATCGCTAGCTTCTGCCCCAAGGGTTCGCTCGGGTGATATCTTACGCGCCTCTTGAATGGCCGCTCGTAGACTATCAGGCGTACCCGCAGCGGCAATCCGGTCGGCTCGTTCTAATATGGGTCGATCTTCTACTGTTTCAACCCTTGTTTGCCACTGGTTTATTTGCTTGGCGGCTTCTTCCCACTGCGGCGAATTGCGCGAGACTTGCCGAGCAATTCCAATAGCCGCCACTAGGTCAGACGTGCTTCCCCGGCTGGATCGCTCTTGGGCTTGATTGATCCAGGAAAGATTTTGAATCTCGCCCTGCCACTGGGCAATGAGTTCTTGACCTTTGGCATAGCGAGGACGATTTCTACCCAGTGTTTTCATCCGGCTAATGGCTCCTTCTAGGCCGCCAATAGTACCGCTCCAAGCCTGCTGATAGGCCGTTACAAAAATTTGAAAGTCGTCGATTTCTTTTTCGAGGCCAGTATCGCGAGGAATCGCGGCCAAAATCGCCTGAGCATCGGAGAGCTGCCGCTTGGCGAGCAAGCCTTCGCCAACTTTGAGCATTTGGTTAGCAATGTCTTTGCGCTTGCCTTGGGCCTCGGCATAGTACACGCTTTCTTTGTCAATTTCTTTGAGCCGCTTGAGGGCTTCGGTAAAGCCTTTTATAGTGCCTTCTTTGGCAAAGTCTAGGGCTTCTGACATTTTACGGCTATCTTCTCTAGCCTTGCCAATTAGCTTAGTTAGCTCGTTGTACTTGACTGTAGACCAAAATTTATTAGGCACATCTAGCAGCGCCACCGATAGGCTAAAGGCCGCCTCAAATTGCTTTGCCTTTAGCTTTTCGACTGCCGCATTAAAACTGTCTTCGCCCTCTTTCCAAATCTTTTGCCAGCGGGCGATGCGATCTTCTACAACCTGGGCAGCGGCTGTTCTTGCCGGGATTTTTCTAGCGGTATCAATCGCTTCTGTGAGGTTGCCTTCTTCAAAAGACCGTTCGGCCAAATCCAATACCTGAGTGGCCCAGTCTTCAATTCGATTGTTGATATCTGGACGAAGGGGATGGTCTTCGGGCAGGCGGTCTACCAGGGCGATCGCAGCCAGCAAGCTTTTGACATCGCCCTGGTTAGCGTAAGACTCAGCGCACTGAAGGCGTAAAGCTGCCGAAGCCGTCGGCCAAAAAATTGCCCGACAGTTGGGCAAATTCGGCATTCTAAAAAGGCTGACAACTGCGGTAGTTCCAACTGTGCCTAGCACGCCAAATATTATGAGCATCACCAGCGGCCAGCTCTGAAGCCAGCGCAGTTTGCCCAGGGAAGCGTCGGGCGATCGCAAACTCGCTTTTTCTAGCCTATCTGCGTCAATGTTTACTGTTTGACCACTGGTCATTTGGCTACTGGCCATTTGGCCACTGGCTGTTTGACCACTGGCTGTTTGATCTCTATTGAGCTGCTTTCCAGATTTAGGATGAGCGGCTGAGTCAGGGATCGAACGAGGTGCTGTGGGTGGGCTAAAGCGGGGTCGCATGGCGTTCTTTTGACCCTCTAAGTGAATAGGCTGTTGAGACGAAATGCCAGCAGGAATGCCTGGAGGGGGTGTGAGACGATCTGAAGAAGCGCTGTGGTCAGCGTTGGGTTTCGAGGCCATGAGTGTCCTAGCGATCACGCGTCCTAATACGTCCTAATACGTCCTAATGGGTCTGTCCTAAAGGTCTGTCCCGAAGGTTTGTCCTAACGAATCTTTTATCCCACTTTAACAATTGATTGATTTTACCAAAAATAGCTAAGTCCTCAGCCATTCGTCAGCCATTCGTCAGCTATTCGTCTTTAGCACCTTACAGCTTCAACACTTTCACTTTCTCACCTGCTGCAATTTGAGTTTCGCCCATGGGCACCATTGCCAGCCCACTGATGCGAACTAAGTTCACCAGATTACCAGAGCTGTGTCCTCCTGCTGCCCGAGAAAACTCGTAGCCCGAGTCCCCCATTTGTAAATGACCCCACAAATAAGTTTCTCTGCGTCCGCCTGCCATTAGGGGCATGGTTGTAGTGGCCCATACAAAGTCAGGTGACCAAGGCCCGACTCGACCCGATAGCTTCGCGATCGCACCCGCTACAAACCGCCAAAATCCCACCATTGCCGAAGCTGGGTTTCCTGGTAGGCCAAAGTATAGCTTTGATCCTAGCGTGGCTACCGTCAGTGGCTTTCCGGGTTTTATGGCGACTGCCTGAATATGCAGCGTTGCGCCTAACTCTGCAAGCACATCGTCAATGTAGTCATAGTCACCCACGGATACTCCGCCCGACGAGAGCACCATGTCGCATTGATGCATGGCCGGATTGATGGCTGTAGCGATCGCGCGTTTGACCGCATCCCTATTATCTTCTACAATCCCCAGCAGCACGGGCACTGCCCCTGTTTGTGCGACCAGTGCAGCCAAGGCATACTGGTTAGAATCCACAATTTGCCCCGGCTGCAAAGATTGATCAGGGCGCACCAGCTCACTCCCCGTAGAAAGAATTGCCACGCGAGGCCGCCGAAATACCGGAATTTGCGTTTGCTGAGCAGCCGAGAGTAAGGCCATTTCTGCTGAGCCAATCACCTCACCAGCCGCTAACAAAACATCCCCTACGCGGGCAAAGCTACCCCGCCGCCGAACAAAAGACTGTGCCTTGGGCGCTTGCAAAATGGTGACTGACTGGCCATTGGCTGAGCGCTCAGTTTCTTCTTGCATGACAACCGTATCTGCCCCTTCAGGCATCATTGCTCCAGTCATAATTCGCGCTGCCTGACCGGGATTGAGGGCTTGCGTAGGTCGCTTACCCGCTGGAATTTCTTCCACAATTTGCAGCGTTGCGGGCACCTGCTGAACATCTTTAGATCTCAGCGCATAGCCATCCATTGCCGAGTTGTCCCAATGGGGAAAATCAAGCGGGCTAACGACCTGCGCGGCCAGCACTCTTCCCAGACAGTCAGCCGCGCCCCACCCCGATACCTGATCTAACCGAAGCTGTTCTACGGTTTGAATCGGATCAACTAAAGTAAAGATTAACCGCTCAGCTTCAATTGCAGTGAACATATTGGATGGCAGTGAACATAATAATAGAGATGAGAAAATGATTTTAGTTTAGATACATAGCCCATCAACCGATAAAGCTAACCGATAAAAGCCAACCGACTAAAAGCAAAAAGCAGCACCAGGCACCATACTACACTCGCTATGCATACGGCCACACCTACCGTTCCCTCTCGTCTGTTTGTCCCTCAAGGCAATGGCTCACCGCAGGGTGGTGCTGATTTGGCAGATGTTTTGCGATCGCGTCGTCAGCGCCTTGCTCAGCTGATCGACTTTCCGGTACTGCTGTGGTCAGGCACTCCTAAATCTAGAAACTTCGCTGCCAATATCTATCCCTACCGAGCCAGCAGCCATTTTCTGTACTTTGCCGGGCTGCCGCTAGAAAATGCCGCCATTCGGCTAGAGGGCGACCAGCTGACGCTATTTATAGACGACACTAGCCCCGAAGAAGCCTTGTGGCATGGTCCGACTCCCAGCCGAGAAGAAATCGCCCAAAAGATGGGTGCAACTGAAGCTTATCCGCTGAATGCGCTGGCAGACAAGGCGCTAGGAACGGCCACGCTAGGAGAATCAGACGAAACCGTACAGATGCTAGAAAAGGCGCTGCTCAAGCGGGGTATTGTCATTCCTCGCCATCACCCTGGCGGCAATCAGGCGCTTGAAAAGGCGATTGTACAGCTGCGGATGATTCAGGATGAAGGCTCGCTAACGGCTATTCGTCAGGCGATCGCTGTGACCGTAGAAGCACACAAAATGGGTATGCGAACGACGCCTCAGGCCCAAACAGAAGCCCAGATTCGGGCTGCTATGGAAGCGGTAATCATCGGACAAAACATGACCTGCGCCTATGGCAGCATCGTCACCGTGGCGGGCGAAGTCCTTCACAACCATCACTATCACAACTCGGTCGGCGCAGGCGATTTGCTGCTGGCCGATGTGGGCGCAGAAACCAGTGACGGTTGGGCGTCAGATATTACGCGCACCTGGCCTGTTAGTGGCAAGTTTTCGGCAACGCAGCGCGACCTGTATGACATTGTGCTGGCTGCTCACGACTTTTGTATTGAAAAGGCTCAGCGTGGTGTGGAGTATCAGCACATTCATTTGATTGCCTGCCAGATTATTGCTGCTGGGCTCGTGGAGCTTGGCATTTTAAAGGGCAATCCAGAAGACTTGGTGGCACAGGATGCGCATGCGCTGTTTTTTCCTCATGGGGTGGGGCACCTGATGGGGTTAGATGTGCATGATGTGGAGGATTTGGGCGATTTGTCAGGCTATGCAGAAGGGCGAGAAAGAAGCGATCGCTTTGGGCTTGCCTTTTTACGGCTCAATCGCCCATTAGAGGTAGGCATGGTGGTGACGATTGAGCCCGGATTCTATCAGGTACCTGCTATTTTGAACGATGCTAAGAATCGCGATCGCTATACCTCAATGGTTGACTGGGAACGCCTCGAACAATTCTCTGACGTTCGGGGCATTCGTATCGAAGACGATATTTTGATCACTGATCTAGGCTGTGAAGTCCTAAGTAAAGATTTACCCACGACAGCAGCAGAAATTGAAGATTTGGTAGGTAATTCTGCTGATGACTACCAATAAATCCTGAATACGGCAAAAATCTTTGTATAATAAATTACAGCCATAATAAAAAATACCTGTGTAATATTGAACGACTTGATCAGAAAACTTTAAGCAGCAAAATTTCAACAGTAAAAAAACTGAGCAGTCACTGAAGATTTAACCAATATCTTCCTATTACAGGTAAGTTTACAGGTGCATCATCTCGATTTTTTTGGGCTTCGCAGACTGTTTCACAAACACTCTCGCAAGCACTCCTTCAAAGCAGCGCTTGACCTAATCGCTTAACCTATAAAGTTATGACTAACGATCCTTTAGTCAGCATAGTTATCAACAACTATAACTATGCTGACTTTTTGTCCAAAGCTATTAACAGCGCTCTCAAACAGACATACAACAACATTGAAATTATTGTTGTAGATGATGGCTCTACCGATCACTCTCGTTCATTGATTGAGTCATACGGTGAAAAGATTATTCCCGTATTAAAAGAAAATGGTGGACATGCCTCTACCTTTAACGCCGGGTTTGGGGTGAGCAAAGGCGAGATTATTTTCTTTTTAGATGCAGACGATATCTTTGAATTAAACAAAGTCGAAAAAATTGTAAAAGTTTTCACCTCTCATCAAGATGTAGGCTGGTGCTTCAATGCACTTAAACTGTTTGATAGCAAAACAGCCGAAACTATCGCAGTGACCCGCGCCTTCCCTGATAAAAATGAAGATACTTCTGGCATTTACGATTTTCGTGAAGCGATTAAACAGGGTCAGCTCAGGTTTTATCCGCCTTCAACCTCAGGTTTAAGCTTTAAGCGAAGCCTGCTCGCTCAAATTTTGCCAATGCCTGAAGCCTTACAGATGGCCGCAGATCGCTATTTAGTCAACGCAGCCATCTTATTAGGCATTGGCTACTTTGCGCACACACCGCTGACAAATCAATGCATTCACGGCAACAACGAAGGCACCTTGCAAAATGACCGCATCGCCCAAAAAAAATGCGGCCGCAATGAGATGTTTACAGCGTATTTTTTGCACAAAAAGTTTCCTCAAGGATGGAAATTTAGCCATCGCACCTTTGCCCGTGGTTGGGGTACTGCCCGTAGATATGGTTTTATTTCCGATGAAGCCAAGCAGATTCAGCAACAGTACCTTATCTCAGTTTCATGGTGGGAAAAAGCAATTATTCTAATGATTTCTTGGTACCAAAACCGGCCGTGGAAAAAAGTAAACCTGTATCGTAGTTGGCCGCCATCGAAAAAATCTTTTCCTCTCACTGAGGGCACTGCTCGGAACGGCTCTCTCTCCTATGAGAGAAAACTATAAAGGTGAAATGTCTGTCCATAGGGCATTTGGTTAGCTATGCGGTTCGCCTACTGTAGGTGAGTAGCACTAAAGGAAATGTCTTCTATGACATATACAACTGTTGAAAGCATCAAAAAACCTCTCAAGGCGTTTAATACCTTTGATGCTGATACCAAACTTGCTTTACTCTGGTACGGCTACCTAGACATCAAGGAGAATCTTCAGCCCAATCCTAATAACGATGTTGAAGTGATGGGCAACGCCGTATACGACCAGATAAAAGTCCTCTCTAAAGATGAGCAGCTACAGGTGCAAAGAGACGTCGTAAATTCCGCAGGCACCCAAATTTGTAAGGAGTACGGTGCATTGAGTACTAGCGGGATGCTGGAATTCTGGCTACTGCTAGCTCGGGGAATGGAGGAAGGTGCTATTGTTAATGTGCCCAAAGATTACGAACTGCCTGAAGAAACCAGTGAATTTGTCGAAATGATTAAAAACCTGGATTTTGAGGAGAGAGTAAACTTTACGCGGAATGCGATCGCCGAAATGGGCAGTAAATAATAGCCCAAAATAGTAGCCAACCTTGCGGGAAAGCTTAGATATTAGAAAGCATCATTCAGCCGAGTGAGATTTGATCGCCAGGCTGAATGGCTGCTCTAATGCTATTCAACATTCTTTTAGTCAGTCTAGTTCCTGTTACTTGAAAGATTAAACTGCTGCTAGACTTATCCTAGAGCTGAGCTATAGATCTGAAATAACTGTAAAACAAAGAACAGAGAGGAGAGAACAGAGACATACTGTACACACTGTATTAAGTTGACCTATCACGACTGCTTACGATTGACCTTCAAGGTCTTGGATCAGCATTTTCATCTCATTAATTTCTCTGTACTGCGTCGTGATGATCGATTGAGCTAGATCTTGAACGCGTGGATCAGAAAGATTAGCTCGCTCACTTGTCATGATTGCAATTGAATGGTGAGGAATCATGGCTTTCATCCAGGATATGTCGCCAACTGTGACCTGGCTACGCACTAACCAAAGCGAAAGTACAAATACCCCGATACTGCCAACAAAAATACCGATGTTTATTTTCCGGCTATTATACATGCTTAGCATGTATCCGAGCATAATACCTGCCATTGAGGCTCCCATTAAAATAGCCATATAAACCCGCGTTTCGCTGAAGTAAATATGGTTCCACTGGTAAGTGTTAAGGTACATTAGCCCAAACATTACAACCGTAGATGTCGCAACCATTGCAGCGAATCTAGAGTAAGGACTTTTGAACATCTTTTCGCTTTTCATTGTAAGTCTCCGAGTGAAACTGAGTAATATTAGCAACTGAAATAGGAACTGGTTAGGGACACATGTTTAACCCAGAGAGCGTTGATAATAAGGCGCACGGAGCACAATGCTGCTGAGCCTCTATATCGGTAAGTTATTTAATCACGACTTCATGCATTTCAGTTGTACATATTAATCATTAGCTTTTAACTGTAAGGATAGACATAAGAGTTATACATGGACGCCTACCCTTGTACATACTCTATAAAGTAGGTTGAATATCTATTAATAGAAAAGTAATAAAAAAGTGATAGAGCAGGTTATCTCTTTTGGAAGAGATGTATCTCATCTTGGTATTCTCTTCCTATGAGTTTGCTCATGGAGTAAAGGTTATAGGGCAAGGATTATGAAGTAAGCGCTATGAGGCTACTTTCTCTTTATACCTTCTACTGTACTTCTTGCTGTGCACCCACTAACCCTATTGAGAAGAGCCAAGGTGAAGGGATGGAGTTAACAAAAAAGGAGTTGTAAGTTATTCGATTCGAATGATGTTTCGCAATCCAAACCAGTTGTATTGACGAATTCCCCAGGGTAGGAGGACTAGGAGTACAATAAATGCGATGGATAGAGCGATCGCGCCGGGAATGCCAACTGTGAAAGACTCTCCTAAATATGTCAGCAGCAGCGTAGACGGAATCATCCCTAACAATGTTGATAGGGCATAGATAGGAAGCGACAAGCCAGTGAGTCCGGCACCGTAGCTGATTAAATCGAAAGAGAGTACCGGCAGTAGACGAGTTGTAAAGATCACAATACCAAGCAGCTTCTCTCCTCGGTCTTTTGAGAAGTAAATGATTTTCCCTGTGAGCGCTTTTACCGTTGAGCGACCTAGCGTGCGACCGATAAAGTAGGCGATTAATCCTCCTGAAAAACCGCCGATAACACTGTAGATAGCTGCTGGGATTGCGCCCCATACAGCGCCTGCTGCAACTGTCAAAGGTGCGCCAGGAATAGGGCTAATGACAACCGCTAGGGCGATTACCGCCATGTAGACCAAGATGCCTGAAATGCCTGTGCCTATGACAACCTGCTGGAGGCATTCAGGCGTCAAGAGATTGCCCTCAACCCGGTTAGATATCCAAAGATAGGCCAGCAGAAATAGACATAGAAGTCCTAACGCAATGATGTTTTGACGCTTGTTTTTACGTTGCAATAGTAATTTTAGTCGCTGTCTTTTGTTAGGCATCACTTTACTTCAATATCGCTGGGTACAGCTGTGTGCGGATGCATTCGTACGCTGCGATGCACTGAACCTCGTGTGTCTTACTCTAGTGTGTCTTACTCTAGATGGCTTACAGATGACTCACGGGTCGTAACTTTCAGATCGTGACTTTAGGGGCACAAAAAAGACTTTTTAGGCTGCTTTAATCTCTAGAATCCCCATCATGCCGCGATCTTCATGATCCAACACATGGCAGTGGTAGACTGTTTTTCCTGTATAGTCACGAAATGCCATCCGAATGCGAACGCTTTCGCCAGGGCTGATCGATACGACATCCTTCCAAGCAGGATAGAGCATCGGCTGACCGTTTTGACTAACGATCTGAAACTTGTTGGTATGAACGTGAAACGGGTGAGCCATAGAGCCAGTGTTGGTAATCTCCCAATCTTCGATCGTATTGAGCGTCACCTGGGTATCAATGCGGTCGGGATCAAAGGCTTGACCATTGATTAAAAACACCATTCCACCGCCCATCCTTTCACCGCTCATCATTCCCTTGCCCATCATTCCTTTGCCCATGCCATGATTCAGCACAAACTGACGGGTAATCTGCGGCTCTGGTAGGGGCTCAACTGGGATTAGCTGAGTCGGCAAAGGTATTTGCGTCGTCTGAACATTGGCCGTCTGAGCGCTAGTAGTCTGGCTGTTATAGGTTAAGGTGGCCACCGTTTCAGCCTGGGTTGTATGAGTGCGATCGCCCATCATGCCGCTCTGCGCTGGATTAAAGGGTTTGTTCAGCAATCGATACTCTCCCGGTGCTTGATTGCCCTGTACCAGTACTTCAACCCGTTCGCCAGGTGCTAGCACCACTTCACTCAGTGCTACAGGCGTAGCAATAGCACCGCCATCTGTGGCAATTAAGTGAAGTGGATGATCTTCTAACGAGAGACGAAAGAAGCGGGAGGGAGAGGCATTGAGGAGACGCAGGCGCAGCAATCCTCCTTTGGATATTGGCATTGCTGGATTGATTTGGCCGCTAGCTGTGAGCAAGCTACCTGCCCGTCCAGTCATCGCCGCCATATGTCCTGTGTCGGCAATACTACCGCTATTGTCGAGCGCAAAGTCTTTAAGGACTAAAAATTCTTCCTGAGCGGCTTTGATTTCAGGAATTTCATCAAGTTCTCCCCGGACGATAAAGAGTCCGGCTAAGCCACCAAAGAGCTGTTCGGCGACGAGCCCATGCTGGTGAGGATGATACCAAAAAGTGCCTGCTGGATGGTTATCAGGAATTTTAAACTCATAGGTATGGCGATCGCCTGAGGGAACTGTTAAAAAAGCGTTATCACCTGTGCCTGTGGGGGGAATATGCAACCCGTGGTAGTGAAGGTTAGTAGGTTGGTTGAGCTGATTGCTAAAGCGAATTTGTATATTGTCTCCCGGTTTTGCTTCTAATAACGGGCCAGGAACATGGCCATTGTAAGTGAGTAATTTGGCATTGAAATTCCCTAGCGGTACGGGCTGCTCGTTTGCAACTAAGTCCAAGCTGAGTAACCCATTTTTGCTGCTATAGGTTTGCCATTGAACAGGCACAGAAACAGATGCAGCTGATTGCGGACGCAACTGAGTAGATGGCTGCGACGGAGAGCACTGAGATAACAGCATGGCCGCTGTAGTGCCAGTGCTCAATTGTAAAAAGTCTCTGCGTTTGAGCGATTTCATAGATTTAAGCTCACAGGTTTTAAGCTAGATGTTCTATTGATTTGATGCCATTGGCCTAGAAATCTTGAACGCTAGCTGTCAACATTTTTGTTTTGAGAATCGTTTTGTATTAATCTTACGGTCTACAGTGGGCTGTAGAGTCAAGGACTGAATTGCAGTGGCTTGCGGTATACAAATGGATTCACATGCCACAAGTCACTTGGCCTGTTGTTTCGTAAAGGTTTAAGCCATGTTGCTATATTTCATCCGAGCGGCCAACGCTATATTTTCGGTGTCGTCATCATGACGGAAAATAGTGAACGGCAATCAAAACGTAGCATTTTGTAGAGTGCTTTTAGCGATCGCCCCACCGCTAGCACTCACTTATGAAATTAGGATGAAATCGCCTTAGTCCAAAGGAGAGAAAACATTGTTCGCTCTTTCGCCTGGCTATACGCCTGAGCCTATGAGCCTTTTAGTGACTGATCGGGCACGAGGAGAAGAACCGGCCCTATTGCTATCGGGTGGCGTACTGCTGGTAGATGATGCCGAAAATGCTGGCTAATTTAGTCTCACCGGATGAATTCTCGAAACAGTGTCTTAACCGCTCAGAACTCCCTACTGTACCGCCCTACTGTACCGCCCTACTGTACCGCCCTACTGGCCCAGAATGCACCAAGCAAATCGCTAGGGCCTCCACTACTGGACGTGCGGAGCGATCCGCCGCCGCTGACGGTCAGTCAGTTTGCGCAACAGCGTCAAGCCGGTGCGATGGTTTTAGACTGCCGATCGCCAGAAGTGTTTGCTAGCCCTATTCCTAGTGCGATTAATGTTGGCCTTGGCTCATCGTTTACGACTTGGGCTGGTTCTGTTTTGCTCCGCGATGTGCCGTTGGTTTTGGTGCTGGCGCGATCGCAAGACTTGTGGACAGTTTGTTGGCAGCTACTCCGCATCGGTTACGACTTGCCAAAAGATTGGCTTTCAGGCGGCATGAAGGCATGGCGCACAGCAGCGAAAGACATTACACTAATGCCGCTGTGGGATATTCACGTTTTAAAGCAACAACTTCAACGAGATGACGATTTATTTGTGCTAGACGTTCGCCAGCCAGAATGGAGAGTGGAGCTCGGGACATATTGAAGGTGCTGTTCATATCACCGGAGCATCACTGCCCAAGCGCATGGATGAAGTCCCTCGCGATCACCCTGTTGCCGTCATCTGTGGGAGTGGCTACCGTGCTTCGGTGGCGACTAGCCTGCTTAAATATCGCGATTGGGATAACGTGTTTAACGTACTAAGGGGGGATGACAGCTTGGAATCAGGCTGGCTTTAATGCCGTTAAACCCACGTGACGTTCTTTTGTGCTTTATCAACTTTTGGGGATCGGCTTCATTTTAATTGCCTTTGTGGATGTGTACCTTACTGTTCTCTACCCACGCACAGGCAAAAGCGTTATCAGCTTGCGATTGTGTCAGGCGACTTGGGAAATGTTTCGTAAGATATCCCGCTTGCCTGTGATTGGCAGCAATTATCTCCTATCATACTGCGGCCCTACACTGTTGGTTTTAACGGCAACGCTTTGGGTAGTGACATTCGCTATTGGCTTTGCCTTACTCATATGGCCGACTTTAGGCACGGGCATTCAGGCCAGTCAAGGCAAAACACCCACTGATTTTGCAACTGCGCTATACTACAGCGGCTTTACCCTTACCACACTTGGGGTGGGCGATCTTGTTCCGACCACTGACTTTTGGCGTCTCATTACTGTGTTGGCTTTTCTATCATCACCGTCTCTTTAACCTATTTATTGTCGGTGTACAATTCACTCACTAAGCGCAACACATTTGCGCTCAGTTTGTATCATCGTTCAGGCGGTAGGGCAAGTGCTGTAGACTTGCTAGTAGGCCTTAAAGGCTACGGCAAGTTTGAGCTAGCAACGCAGGACATTTTGAGCATAGGCCGCGATTTGCTATGTCTTTTAGAGTCTCATCATGCCTACCCTATTTTGCACTATTTTCGCTTTCATGAGCCTCACTACGCACTCGCTCGGATGGCGTTAATTAGCCTTGACTTGGCGACGCTAATTAAAACGGCTTTGCATCCTCAGGTGTATCAGTCCCTCATTGGATCTTCAGCTGTTAAAGCGTTAGAAAGTGGTGGGCTAGATATGCTCTTTCAACTTGCTGATTCTTTTTTAAGTTCAAATCAGCTGGCAAAACCTCAGCCTACGTCAGAGTGGCGGCACCAGTACTTCAAATCGATGAAGGCGCTCCAACAGCAGGGTATTGAAACGGTGATAGATTGGGAGACAGGGGCAGATGCTTATGTAGCACAGCGATCGCGATGGGATGCAACAGTGCGATCATTCGCAGCTTATATGGAATATCAGTGGTCAGAAATCGCGCCTGTTGAACAAGAGGGCGCATAGAAACGAATGCAGGTAAAACGGGGCGGCATGGGTCTTTGCCTATAAAAGTTGCGATCGCAGATGACCACCACTTATTTATTCCCAGTACGAACCTTACCAACTGTGCATTATCTTCTGGTGTAGCAATAGGCCCACCTATTCTCTCGGACTGGTGCACACATGCTAGGTGTCTAAGCGGGTGAGTAAAAACACACCCTGAACTTTATGACCTTGACATCTGATAGTCTCTATTGAAGACACTCGGCTGTTTGCGAGGAGATTTAAACTGTTTCTCAATTAGTAATAACGACAGAACAATCTCGGCTAGCGTTCTTTCCCAGGCGTAGTACCATCCAGCCCGCCCATCAAAAATAACACCTCGGACAAACAAGCAGTAAAACAGTACCAATAGCGGTGCCACAACTTTGTATTGCCGTATTCTATCAGCCATGCTTAGCTCACGAGGATTCATCTGATTGAGCTTTTCGACTTCTAAGATGGCATATCGTTCTTGAGCCCACAGCCAACGCTTCAGTGACTTACGATCGTCATGTAAAATAGAATGCTTTAGTGTTTGAATAGTACCTTCAGCTTTGAGCTGTTGAGTATGGCCGTCGTCAACATAGGTGGCTTCGTGTCGATTAAACAGGGATAATCGAGGCGGTAAGATAGCACCTCTAAGTGGTTTTCCATTGATACAATATTTGAACTTTATGCTGTAGGCTGTCGCAGTTGGCGTTAGCTGACTGATTTCTTCAATTAGTTCATCCGACAGGTAATAATCTGCATCTAGAGAGAGCACCCAGGTGGTGTAGGACTGGCGCAGGGCGTAGTTCCATTGAATGGCATGAGTATCAAAAATTCGCTGGTAAACTTCTACGTTTGGATAACGACTCAAAATTTCCAGGGTGGTGTCGGTGCTGAAACTATCTACAACCACAATTCTTGCGGCCCAGCTTAGCTGGCTCAATGTTCTAGCGATATTTTCTTCTTCATTAAATGTTAAGAGAACGGGCGTTATTTGGTCTAGCATAGTTGAGCAGTTTGTAAGGTAAGAGGTGTATTCGGTAAAGGAGCGTACTGTTCGTACGATTGCGCGATTTGATGGGCAATTTCGACCCAGCTAAATTGCGATCGCGCTATCTGATGAGCGCGCTGGCCCATTGCTGGATAGTCTTCTGATTGAGTCAGTAACTGTTGCAAAGTTTGTGTCAGCGCTTCCACAGTGTTGTCGCAAATCCATCCCAGCTGATGTTCTTGAATTAGCGGTGATAGCGCCACTTGTGGACTGGTCAAGACCGGCAACCCAGCCGCCAGCGCTTCTAGAACCGCAACACCAAAATTTTCTGAATGAGAAGGCAACACAAAAACATCTGCACCCTGCAAAAGTTGTTGTTTTTGTTCACCGGTAACGAACCCAACTCTATGGGTACGTGCTTTTAATCCTGAAGATTCTAGCTGTCGGTCTATTTCTGCTTCATAACTAGGGTCACCGCTACCAGCAATCACCAAATGAAACGGAAGCATATCTGCATGACTTAGCGATTCAATTAAGCGATCTAATCCTTTTTTGGGATGTAGACGAGAAAGAAACAGCAAAATGGGCGTTTGTTCAGGAATGTTTAACAGCCTTCTTAACTGAGCCTGGGGCTGCTCAATTCGCTCTGGTAAATGAACCCCGTGGGGTATTACTAGTTGGGGAGGCGTTAGGCCCAACAATGAGGCTTCTTCTAATTCCTGATGGGTTGTAAAGTGAAGGGCACTGGCTTTTTGTAGATTGGCATGTTCAATTAGTGCTAAATAAACCTTTTTCTTGATAGCGCTTTGAGTCAGTGACCAGTGGCAAAGCTGACCAATTGGCCTTAGTAAATAAGGTACTTGGTGCCATCGTGCGATCGCCATCGCAGCAGTAGAAGGATAGGAAAACAACACATGAATATGAAGCAAATCATAGTCCGAGATGTGGTGCCAGAGCCAGTGCGTCAAATCCCAAGAAAAAAGAAATTCAGTGAGCGATTCGCTTTTTGTTTGTTGGCGTTCAAAAAAACGGACCGGCACTTGCATGCCATCTTGAACTGCGATATCTACCGGATAGTTGATTTTTTGGCCGCAAGTTACATCTAGAACAGTTGGCCCATTATCGTTGGTAGTCGCAATTTCTGCATCTATGCCAGCTATTCGCAGAGCGGATACCATTTCTAAGACCGCTTGACTTGGACCACCACGGACTTGGGCGACTGATGGAATAATATGTAAAACTCTCATAAGGAAAAATTAAGTTTAAAGGTGTTATTCAACCTGGGCCAAGTAAGTTGAGACATGTTCAAAGCAGCCTGTTCAATGTGAAGTATTGCAGACCACGAAACTAAGCCGTGACCGGTTGCGGGGCAGAAGAAAGGCCGACTAGGTCGCTTAAATGCGATCGCTGCAGCAGCATCGATAGTTTGTTCTCAAAAGCATGTATACCGTATGTTGAAATGACGGATTGTCTTAAAGCCTGAGGATGATACAACAACTCATTAGGATATTCTCCCTGTAAAATACGTATCAGATTGCTAGCGATGTCATCTAAGTCATCTGGGTTTACCAAAGCTCCTAGCCGCCCATTATCTAAAGCATCTCTACCACCGTCTTGATTGCTCCCTAGAACAGGTTTTCCACAGGCCATTGCCTCTAATAAAACAATCCCAAACCCTTCCATTTTGCTGGGCATAGCAAACACATCGCAAAGGTTATAGTAATCCGACAAGATATCATCCGAAACATAGCCTGTAAGTGTGACACTATCTTGGAGGCCTAATGCCGAAATCAGCTTTTCTAACCGAAGTTGGTCATCCCCCTTTCCTACAATCACGTAGTGAAAATCAGGAATAGCTGCTTTGATTGCAGGCATGGCATGTAAAATCTGATCATAGGGATGGAATTTTTCACCTGCTGCTAACCGATTGACGGTCAAACAAATAGGCTGGTCTAGCCGAAAGCCATATTTTTCCAGGAGATAGCTAGGCTTCTCAGCAGGCTTAAATCGTTCAAGATCAAACGTATTAGGTAACTTAACAATTTTTTCAGGGCACAGAGACTGTTCCGTTATCAACCGCTGGCGAGTATACTCACTAACCGATAAGATGCGATCAGCATTCTGCAAGCCTTTTTGTACGCTGGAGCGCTTTAAATCCCAGACCTCAAAACCATGTGCAACAGTCCAATAGGGGATACTTGCAATCTGTTTTAAGTAACTTGCTACAGGTGTAAAATTAGGATGAGTTGTAATGATTAAGTCGGGCTGCTGATTCAGTCCAGCTATCGCTACTCTGGCCCCATATGCCGGAATACGTACTTTGGCAGGCCAGTTGCCCATGCCGTGAAATTGGCTAGTGATTTCGCTTGCAGTTTCGCCTGTAGTTTTGCTTATAGTTTCTTCTACGGTTTCTTTGCCTAACAGGCTGGGTTGGTGGCTAAGGCCTTTTCGCTTTAAAGGCTGATTAGGGCAATCGTGGGTAGAGAAGATCTGGATTTGAGCTTCGGGGCAGAGCCGCTCAAGTGATTGCAAAAAGAATTTTGAATAGGTTTGAATACCCCCTTTAAAGTCATATATACCAGGTGTCCAAACGTGAATTTTGAGGTTTGAAGAAGATGCAAGTAGCATAATAATCAAGAGAAAATAGATTTAGGCAAACCAAATACGCTATAGCTAAGGAGGCGATACGAAGCCCCCAAGAGCAAAGGTATAGCCAAGAGATCTTAAACTGTGATTTAAGAGCGTTGTGCTGTTGGAAAAAATCGCGAAAAGCGAACTAGATTCCATGTGAAGATCACGATCATTAGTGCAATTGAAGCTATTGCAACCCATCTAACACCGGCCATATAAATCGCTAGACCGCCTGAAATTGCCGTAAACGCATACACATGATTAACTGTTGCTTCGTAAGAATAGCCAAAGTCTAATAGGCGATGGTGCAGATGACGACGGTCAGGATAAAAGGGAGATTTCCCTTCATTCATCCGGCTGATTATGACGTATAGCATGTCGAGAATCGGCACTGACAAAATTAAGTAGGGAATCCACAAAATTGCACCAGAAGTGGCATGACTCATCGGCCCCGTGACAGCTAGGCTAGAAAGCAAGAAACCAATCAGGTAAGCGCCTCCATCCCCCATAAATAGCTTAGCAGGACGACTGTTGTAGTATAAAAAGCCCAGCAGTGAGGTTGATAGACTCAAGGCAAGTGTGGCTTCCAATGGACAGTCGAGCTGGACGCAAACGATCGAGAGCATGGCTGCTGCGATCGCAACTGTTCCGGTAGCGAGTCCATCTAACCCATCTAGCCAATTGACTGCATTCGAAACACCTGCTAGCCATAAAAAGGTCACAGGTAGACCTAACCATCCGAGTGGTAACGGGCCAAACATAGGAATAGGCAAGACCTCAATCCGAATACCAAGACTCCAAACAATACAGGTCACACCTGCTTGCAGGGCTAAGCGTGCGATGGGAGAAAGGCCGCGAATATCGTCAGTAATGCCAATAGCAAATGACAACAAGCTGCCAATCATCAAAGCCACCAAAATAGACTTCGATTCAGAAGATACTGCACCTTCGACAAAAAACAACCCCAAAAATGCAATCATCAGCCCCAAGGCAATGCCGATGCCACCTACTCTCACCGTAGGTATATGATGCTGCTTCCGGGCTCCGGGACGATCTACCCAGCCAAATCGCATACCGAGAGAAATAACAGTAGGCGTGATCTGTAAAGCCCCGTAACCTGAACATGTAGCAAGTATGCACTCAAACATATTGCTAGCCTCCTGTAACAATTGATACGCTTAGTATCCGTGCTCAGGTATTGCGATCGTGTTTGCAATAACGTTAGTGTTCACTAATCTCAGTAGGTATTCTTAACCATTTTTGACATTTGTTACGGGCTGGATGTCTTGATGCCTGCTTTCCTAATATCTGCCGAATGTTTGTAGTGTTAGTCAGCAAGTATTGAAGGCAGGAGCCCAATAAAAAACGTTCAATCTAAAAAGCAGCCAGTATTATTACTAATGCTGGCTGCTTTTGCATGAATATTATCTGTTTTGACGAAAAGCCAGTAGGCTATCCCTTAGAATTAAGAAGAATAGAATTAAGTGCGAAAGATCTTTCGTTCTGATAGGTTGATGCCAGAGAGAGACCTGTTGGGAAAATATTTTTTCTTTTTCTTTCGGTATATTTTCATAAATATACCCATTCCCAAAATCGGTACTGTACTTTGAAATAACGCTGCTGCATAGACACCTGCAGTCCACTCAGTCGAAGCAAGCGCAAAGCTTAAAATCAAAACGGTAAACATAGAACGCGTGGAAAAAGCCGATGTTCCTACGGATATAGCAGTCATACTGCCATAGAAAAAACCAAAAAAAGCTCCTACTACTATCGCTCCTGGCAAACCAAAATTGGCATAGGCTTCTGGTAAGAGTCCCCAAGCAATTGTCGTTTTTTCAGTTTGCTCCCAGGTTTGCCGCTCGATATGCACATTGAGGGTATGAGTTCCAATATGAGAGACTGGTTTATTTTTTATAAAGGCACGAGGCACGATCAAAATAGGTACATAACTGTAGGTTTCTCCTGCAAGATAAGGATAATCCTGAGGGATTTTTGTTTGGGCCATCATTAGCATATGAATTACGCTAGATCTTTCCAAGAAAGATTCGCCCTCCTCTTCTGGCTCTTCATATCGAACTGCTTCACTATTTTGACCCTCGTCAGCATATTTCCGCCATTCCGAAAACCAAGCAGGATATTCCCAAGGCTGAACAAAGTGCGCAGGGCCTTCCCAGTATTTGTGGCGCATTGCATGCTTACCGTGATGCAATGGCAATAACAGCAGTATGCCTAACGTCATTGGGAGTAGCGGTAATCGTCTCCCACCTACTACAAACGCAAAAGTCGATAGCAAAAATAATGTCAGGGCTGTCTTTAAAATGAGTCCAGCTGCTGCAGAAATAATATTTAAGCACAGGACGATAAAAAACAAGTATATTTTCCATTTTCCCATCTTTCCTGAACCAGCTCGGTATGCCAGCATGAAGATGCCAAGAAAGCTAAGTCCTAAAACAGCTTTGCCTAGGATGTTAAATAAGGCAGGCGGGATGAAGCGCCACCCTCCCACGGTGTACATATTAATAAAAGCCCCCATTGCCACCATAAAGATGAAAAAGGACTCGGCGCCTTCTGTTGCAAGAGCCATATAAATCCGAGGTTCGGTAGCTCTTTTCACGATTTTGTACCAAATAAAGGTACCGCTGCTTAAAAAGAGGGTCACTGTCAAAGCCGCAAAGCGGTGCTGCTCAGGAGAATATTGCCAAATGTTTTTATTCTCGGTAAGCAGCGGCAAGCAAAATGTCCAAAGGTACGTCAGTGCAAAGAACGGATAGACTGGCATCCCTTTGGCCTTACCCTCACACCAAAGATACATAGGATACATACAAGCTACGCCTATCATTAAGACACTTTGCGCAGTTGGAACAGGAACTTCTCTTAATTTGTCAAAGTTAGAAAATACGAGCAGACCCATGCCCACCCAAAAGACAGTGCTTAGCTGTGTTTCTGAAGAAGCTTTAGACACGATAGCTGACCTAGGTGAGAAAGCGTAATGGCCCGGAGAGCGCGCTATCTCAACCGAAATAGCGACTCAAGCTCACGATAATGACCCAAAAGTATCCCAAAATCTTCTAAAGGCTCAAGTAGCACAGAGAATTAAGCAGATGAATTAAGCGACTTAAATCTGGGTATTTACAGTGGAGGTTACTGAGTGTGTAAGCCGTTGACGGATTTTGTCCACCAGACTTTGTCCGGAGGAAGACCCAGTGCTTGGAATGCCGTCTACTCTGCCCAAAGGCAGTACTAATCCTTTGAATGCAGAGGCTTTTTGTCTACCGTGCTTGGCCTTGAGTCCTAAATGTTGAGCAGCTAAGCTCTTTTGTAAACGCAAGTGGGTAAATGCGTATATATCTTGAGACTTTTCTACCAGTATTCCTGTTTGCCTTAAGATAGTTCTTAGAATTTCTGAACTTGTTTGATGACAATCTAAAAACGAAAGTGAGAGAGACGTTTCTTGAATTAGATATTCAGTAATACTATCGAGAAGTTTTGATCGTTCAACAAATATTTGGTCTTGCTCTAGCATTTGGCTGGCTAACCATCCTAAAAGGGGAGGAAGTTCTACATTTGATACGGTTAAAATGTGTTCTAGTCCTTTGATTTGATTCCAGCGACTGATTAGCAAATTTGAGAGCGTTCGGTAAAGACGAGACTCATCGGTCAGTGTGCTGCCTGCACGCTGACTGATGATGCACAGCCCTAACAAAATAAGCGGACACCGGGCTAGCTGCTTCAACGATAGTTGTTTGGGATCTTCTAACTGCGCTATAAATTGTTGATAGTTTTTTTCTGACTGGCCATATCTATCGAACCATTGTCGAGCGAATTTTTTAATTTGAGTATCGCTAAAATCTGCTATCTCCACATAGCGAAAGCCTGAAAATTGAGCTTCTATTCCCGTCGCTCGGTGGCTAATTATTATGGGCAGATTGGGAAACTGCTGACAGAGTGTGCAAATCTCTTGTGCAATTCGTTGAGGAAAGGCAACTTCATCTAACCCATCTAGAAATAGCTGAACGCGTCCTGCTTGGAGAACAATCTCTGCTTGTTCATAGGTAATATCAGCTTGGGTAAGCTGCTTGATGATGTAGTTTTTGAGCGTGAAGGTAGTGGTTTTCTGATTTTCTGATAAGTTCCTTAGCGTAATCAATAAAGGAATACAGTGTGGTTGAAAGTGGCCGGCATTACACTGTAAAGCTAAATGCTTTAGTAGGGTGGTTTTGCCAGTGCCTATGCTTCCGATGACGACTAGCCGTGAAGTGTGCTCTATTACCGCATTAAGCGGCAGCCTTGCTGTTGGAGTTAAGCTAGATAAGGCATCGGCTGTGTTTTGCCAAAACAACTCTTCTAATGCTTCAATATCAAGCCAGCGCTGATGGGCAAGCTCAGTCGTAAACTCCATTTCTACGTAGGTTTGTGAAACCTGTAGTGGTTGAGATAGGAGTAAAGGACTATGAAGTCCATCACATTGGCGACTCACCTGGAGAAAACGTGTTTTCCGAATCTGCTCAATCCATTGATCCACTTCGCTAGCTGTTTTAAAGAGTGCTGGCTCATTGGCTTTATTTTTTTGAATTTGATGAGAGACTCTATCTACATGAACTTCTAGAGGTTCGACCTCTGGAGGTTCTGCAATATCTTCCCAGTTAAGATCTAGGCAAAAGCAAATGTCAATAAAAATATGGCGTTCTACAGGACGGCCTGAAAAAAATTTCCAAATGGATTGCCGAGTCTCTAGTCCTACTTCGCTAGCTAAGTACTCTTGAGTCCATCCGGTTCGCTGAAAAGCTTGTTTAGCCCGGGCAATACCGGTTGGATTTGCTTTTAGGGAACGTTTCGCCATAGGTTAAGTACGATGTAATTTCGAGCAAGGACATAAGAGCGATGTGCCTTCGACCTTCTAATCCTGAAGGTAAAGCTAGCAAAAGATCATAACTTTTTGAAAGTGTGTTTAATTTCAAGCTAGTTTGAATGAAAAATATAAGGGAGCTGCAATTAAATAATCTATCGGGTATAGGGGATAAGCACTGCTGTGCCCAGTAGCTGTGCCCAATACAATAAACCTTAATATCAGCGGTATTTTTATTAAACACACCTCCCTAAGAGGATAAAAGCTATATTCAAATGATTGCAAGAAATAGTTGGTCACCTTATGTTTAGTAGTTGCAAATGTTTAGTGGTTGCAAACGGATGGTGATATTTAGCTAATGATGTTGAGCTAGCGATATTTAAAAGTGCTCCAAAGAAACAATCTCTAAAAGATCACTTTTGTATATTGATTACTGGTATGTCCATTAGTTTTACATCTATTAGGTAGGGAATGCAAGAAGTTAAATTTCTGAGGGTACTAACCGTAATTTCATTGATTTCATTAACTTTATAAATAAACAATGCAGCAAACAATGCAGCTTCTATTTATTTACAGTTTTCCCTAAACCTACTCTAAATCACAAAAAAATATTGATTTTTAAGGTATTACTTTTGCTGCTTGTTTGGCTTATTAACTATAGTTCCTTTCCTGGACTCCGCAATTTTAATGAAAATAGAGTCGAAAAGGTAACATTAATGCTAGTTAAGAATACGTGATAATCTCTACTCGATCATCCTCGCATTTTTTTACAGTGGGTATTGAAGGATGCCAGATAATTTCCTAGACAAAGTCGATCTATCTTCTTTTAGAGCGATCGCATAGCTTTTTGGAAAAGTTTTTTTCATAAAGCTATGCGATCGCTTTATGGTTCATTTTTCACTACCAAAAAAACTTAAACCAATAAGCAATACCATGATCGATCATTTAATGGATCCCATTCTAGAAGACGTTCTCTCTGAGAACATTGTTGCAGATGTCATGCTTTCTACGAGTGAAACAGCTCACGAAGGGGATCATACTAGTACAGAACTGATGCAACCAATCGATAACCTTATCGAAGATACCGCTTCATTGCCTGTGTCAATTATCGCATCGGATCTTGTTGTTGATTTAGTAGTGACATCTGCTACTAGCCTTACTCATAGCCATACAGCGTCTCAACCCAATACATCTGGCACCCTGTCTGCTAGCAACTTAGCTTTTGGCACCTTCATCTCGCTGCTTAGGAATCCTATCAAAGCCTATTCAAATTCAACAGACTATACAAGCAGCGATATTTCTGAGAGAAGCGCCACTGCTAAAGCTGTGCTTCAAGCATTGTTTGAGATGTATAATATGTCTCCCTACGAATCTACAACCTCATCAATGTCAGGGGAAATGGATTCCGGCTCAGAAGAGATGGACTCTGGATCGATGACGATGCACCATCATCATTTAGTGGATATGCTGCTGCTAAGCGGCGAAGAGACGGTTACGGCTATCAATGATGGTAGCTGGTTTGACCCCAACACTTGGAACAGTGGAGAAGTGCCCTCATATGGCGCCAAGGTATTAATTCCATCAGGGATAACCGTCTTATATGACCAGGAAAGTACTGCTCGTATAGACATTATAAAAGTTGATGGCAATCTCATCTTCGCCCATGACCAGAGCACTAAATTAATTGTAGATACTTTATTTTCTACCACGATAGGGACAGTCTATATTGGCACCGAGGAGAATCCTGTTCAGGCAGATAAAACAACCCAAATTATTATCGACAGTCTAAGTGCTGTTGATGATCCTATGCAGTTAGGAAAAGGTGTCATTCTTTCAGGAAAAACCCGTGTTTACGGGGCCGAAAAGCTAGATTTTGTCAGCCTTCAAAATGCTCACGCTGGCGACAACATGCTAACACTTGATTTGCCACTGGGCGATACGGTGCCAACAGGTTGGCAGGTTGGCGATCAGCTAGTACTGGGCGGCACCGCCTATAATGCAGCAGGTTCAGATGCTGACAATACTCGTTTTCAAGACGAAGTGCTCACGATTACAGCCATTAATGGTAATCAGATTAGTTTTATCAATTCAAACATTACTGAAGGCGACAATACTATTCTACGCTTCGATCATGTTCGACCTGTTGGATTTGAAGATCAAGTCAACTTATATGTAGCGAACACGACCCGCAATGTTTCAATCCAGACTGAAAACGGTAAGGATGTGCCGTTAGAGAATCGGGGGCATGTCATGTTCATGCACAATAATGATGTCCAAGTCAAAAATGCGGGGTTTTACGAGCTAGGCCGCAGCGACAAAAACAAAATTGTTGATGAAGTCGTGACCAATAGAGATGGTTCTGAAGGCATGGGGACAAATGTTCGTGGGCGGTATGCAATGCACTTTCACCGCGCAGGTGCCGAAGACATCAATAGCACGCCTGCGATCGCTAGCGGTAATGCCGTAGTCGGTAGTCCTGGCTGGGGGATTGTGCATCATGATAGTCACGCTATTTTAGAAAACAACGTGGTTTTTGATGTTTTAGGAGCGGGTATTGTTGCTGAATCTGGCAATGAAATAGGTCGTTGGAGTAACAACATCACCATCAAAACGACGGGCGATGATGATCCAAGTGAGGGGTTTGACCATACCAAGGCACGAGTCAAAAACTTTGATATGGGTTTTAATGGCGAGGGCTATTGGCTACAGGGTGCTGGTCAAGTGCTGATGACAGACAACATCGCCGTGAGCGCGGCAGGTGCCGGACTAGGAATATTTGGAGGAGCCGATGGCGGGGTTAGCGCCCGCGATAAGCAGGTAATTCAAGTTTCTAACCTCCCGGCAGCATGGCAGGATATTGCCAAAGGCAGAGGTGATGAGAGCGTAGTTGATGCCTCAAGTGTACCGCTATTGGGTGTGTCGGGGTTTGAAGTGTATAACTCCGGAAAAGGGATTCTCACTTGGGGTTCTATGCTCAATAGCGATGGGCAGCTAAGCCTAGATGTTCCGGGTAGCAATACTGTTGTTACTGCGGTTCCTGCCCACTCCTACCGCAGCAGTATTGATGACTTTCAGCTATGGAATATACGCAATAATGGCGTGCAGTTGTGGTATACCTCTCAGTACGACCTTTCGAATGGTCTGATATTGGCTGATACCACTATCCATCCCAATGGCAGGGGGGCCGGTATTGCCAACAACGGCAAAAACCATACTTTTACCAATCTCCATATTGAAGATTTCGCCTTCGGTATTCAGTTGCCTAACGACTATGGAGGCAACGTAGGCGGCGCATTTCATAGAGACATTATTGGCTCAGTGATTAAAGATAGCTATATTTCGGGCGTTCGCTCTAACTTTATCTTCTTTGACAATGACAACCACTATTTACAGCTAGAGGGCAACACTTTTGGGACGGTTGTCAACAATAACGCTAGCCCTACGGGAAGTTTTAATGTGGCAGCCATTGGTGGATTGGCCTATCATTTTGATGCCTCAGCGTCTAACGATGTGGATCCTTGGTCGGCCCACAGCAAGTACGAAACCAGCGGAATTATTGCTTATGGTTGGGACTTTAATAATGACAGTGTCATTGATGCGTTTGGCAGACAAGTTAACCACTATTTTACGGCCACTGGCATGCAATCAGTCTCCCTCACGGTGTGGGATCAGATGGGGCAAGCTACAACCCTTTTTCAGACTGTTGATGTACAGCAAACTGCCTATGGCAATGCCTTTTTGAATGGTGACTTTAGTCAGAATAGCTTTTTAGGTTCCAACAGCGGCTCTAGCGTATATGCTGGCGCAGGCTGGGGAAGGGGGGGCGCTGCTTATGTTGATACGAGTGGCGTATTGGTGTTAAGCGATGGCAATGACTGGTCGGCATCAATCGGACAGGTTGTGCAGGACAATTATTTGCGCCGAGGTCAACAACTGCTCAAATTAGATCTCAAAAATATTAATGGCGCTAGTGAATACTACAAGAGAAACCAGATATCGCTTTCATTGTGGGGTGTTAGTGGTCAGTTTGAAAACACACTTTCTGTAAATGGACCGCAGCAGTCTGGCGCGTTGGCAATGGATGCCGATCAGTTGTTAAATGTGAGTTTAGGTGATATCGACAGCAACGACTGGCAGGCCCTCTCTTGGGATTTAGATTTTGGGTTGGGTTATCAGTATTTGCTAGTTGAAATCCATATGCAAAAGGGCAACGATGCTGGTGACTATGTGGCAGTTGATAACTTTAGTTTGACTGGGGATGGGGCTATTGTACTGGGCGCTTCGTCAATGGCGATGGGTATGAGTGGCGTTGCAAGCGTTGAGCCTATCGATTCCCAACCAGCTATCTATCCAGCTAGCCATAATATGGAGGATATGCTCCATACCGTTCACTTCTAATGGACTTTGAGCTGTATGCGAAACTAGTGAAACTTATACAAGGGAGTTTAGATAGACGCGATCGCAAACATGGATCAACCACGATGGTGACAGTATCTGTCATATATTTACTGTTGCCATCGCCTGCGCGCTTTTATGAAAATTCTCCTAACCGCAGATCCAGAGCTACCCGTACCGCCTAAGCTTTATGGCGGGATTGAACGCATTGTCGATGTTTTGGTCAGAGAACTGCGACAGCAAGGCTACCATGTTGGACTGATAGCCCAAAAAGACTCTACCTGCCCAGCTGACGATTTTTTCCCTTGGTTAGGACAACAGTCGCAGCATGCGGTTGACACATTAAAAAATACAAAACAGCTGTGGCAAACCGTACAGCTGTTTCAGCCAGATGTTGTGCATAGTTTTTCGAGGCTGCAATATCTGTTGCCCTTGCTGCCGACGCCTTTACCCAAGATTATGTCTTACCAGCGGCAGCCGACTGCCCGCACGGTTAGCTGGGCTAGTCGGTTAGCCAAAACATCTCTGACGTTTACTGGCTGTAGTGAGCATATTTGCCGACAGGGACGAGCCACAGGCGGCCAGTGGGTGGCCATCCATAATTGCGTGGAACTCAAAAAATACACTTTCCAGCCTACGGTGGCAGACGATGCGCCGTTGGTCTTTTTGAGTCGGCTAGATCCTATTAAAGGCGCACATAATGCGATTGAAATCGCCCTTAAAAGTGGTCGTCGGCTGTTGATTGCAGGGAATCGAGTAGAGACGCCTGCAGGCAGAGACTATTGGGAATCGCGTATCGCTCCCTTTTTAGGTAAACAGGGCATTGAGTACATTGGCTCTGTTGATGACAAGCAAAAAAATATCTTGCTCGGACAAGCGGTGGCGATGCTTGTTCCCATTGAGTGGGATGAGCCCTTTGGTATTGTATTTGCTGAGGCTTTGGCCTGTGGTACACCGGTTATTTCGACTCCGCGAGGTTCACTCCCCGAGATTGTTCGCCATGGTATAGAAGGCTATTTAGTCGATGCTTTAGATGACGCTGTCGGCGCAGTTCAAAACTTATTTAATATTCAACGCCAACAATGCCGTCAGCGAGCAGAATCCTGTTTTTCAGCAGAGGCGATTGTTGAGCAATACATACAGTTATATCAGAAGGCAATCTCAAAGAGATCAGCAACCCACCAGTCGTTATCTGCATTGGGTTTAAGCCCCAGATGAGTTGTCTTATGTCTATCAGCCATATGCCGTCGCCAGCCGTTTCTAATTCTTTCAATCGGCGCAGGGTTTTATTAGTAAGCCCTCATTTTCCACCTGTTAATGCGCCGGACCATCAGCGGCTCAGAATTGCCTTGCCGTATTTCCAATCGCTGGGTTGGGAGGTGACTGTACTGACAGTTGCTCCAAACGAAAGTGCCCATTCTCAAGATGCTTACTTGTCGCAGGTTCTCCCTGATCATGTTGAGATTGTGACAGTATCGGCTTTGCCTGCCCGGCTTACCCGCAAAATTGGGTTAGGAAATTTAGGATTACGCTGTTGGCCCTATTTGAATCAGGCTGGTCAGGCGCTTTTGCGGCAGCGTTCTTACGATCTGGTCTTTTTTTCAACAGCTATGTTCCCGGTACTCACGCTTGGACCAATCTGGTTCAAGCGATTTAATGTTCCTTATATTGTTGATTTTCAAGACCCTTGGCGAGTGGACAGAGCGCAACAAGACCACCGTACCAAACAGCGTCCTGGTGGCCGAGTCAAGTATGCGATGGATAAATTATTAGCGCAGTTGCTAGAGCCAATGGCCTTGAGTCGGGTGAGTCACATAGTGAGCGTTTCTCCTGACTATCCCAAAATTTTGCAGCAGCGTTATGCCTGGCTCAGGTCAGAAATGTTCACAGTTTTACCCTTTGGCGCGCCGACACATGATTATATTCAGCTGCCTCAGTTGAACATAACGCAGTCTATTTTTGACTCTCAAGATGGGTGCCGCCATTGGGTGTATGTTGGCCGTGGTGGCGGTGATATGGAAATAGCTCTCAATTTGTTGTTTAAGGGCATTTATCAGCAGCGCATGCGATCGCCCGACCTGTGGCAAAAGATCAAACTCCACTTTGTGGGCACCAGTTATGATAGATCTGCCCAAGCCAAGCCCATTGAGGCGTTGGCGCAGCAACATGGGGTTGCAGATATTGTTTCAGAACACCCACAAAGAATCCCCTATTTTGAGGCACAGCAGGTCTTGGTTGATAGCGACGCTATTTTACTAGTAGGGTCAGAGGACCCAAGCTATAGCGCCTCTAAGCTTTATACTGCCATCCTAGCAAAACGTCCGCTACTGGCAATTTTTCACCAGCGCAGCTTAGTGGTTGATATTATCAGGCGTTGTAAGGCAGGCGATGTGGTCACCTTCAATGAAAGAACAGAGGTTCTTTCAGAGCCTATACTTGCTGCGATTGACAAGCTTGTAACTTTGCCAAAAGGAGCACAAGCGCCGACCCAATGGACAGAATTTTCTGCCTATAGCGCCGAGCATATGACTAAGCGGCTCTGTCAATGCTTTGATATGGCTGTTTCTTAGAAGGTTCTATTTAAAAGGTCTTATTTAAAAGGTTCAAGGACGCCTTTTATGGATGCTAGGTAATTTATTAATGCTTGTAGAGGGTAAGTCAATGACAGATCTCGCGATTATTACGTCCCATCCGATTCAGTACTATGCGCCTTGGTTTCGCTATCTCAATCAGTCTTCAGGTTTGAAAATAAAGGTATTTTACCTGTGGGATTTTGGCGTTAAGCAACAGCAAGATCTAGAGTTTAAGGCCGGCATTCAATGGGATATTCCACTGCTAGATGGCTACGAGTATGTTTTTGTCCCAAATATTAGTAAAAAGCCGACGACTAAACGACTTTGGGGCCTTAACAATCCAGCACTGAAGGAAAGTGTGCTGGCTAGTGGTGCTAAGTCTGTACTGATGATGAACTATAACTACATCAGCAGCTATCGCTTTTTGCTACAGTGGTCACAGCAAAAGACGCCGCTACTTTTTCGAGGAGATTCTCACATACTGCAAGTGCCCCAAGGTATCAAACCTTTTTTGAAGCGGCAGTGGATTTCACGGGTATATCAACAATTTGATGCCTGCCTGTATGTTGGACAATCCAATCGCAGGTATTTTCAGTATCATGGTGTATCTGCTGAAAATCTGTTTTTTTCACCTCATGCTGTAGACAATGACCGGTTCACCCAGTCGGCTACTCAGGCACACGATGACTCACGGCACTGGAAGCATGTGCTGGGCATTCCGCCTCACCATCAAGTCATTTTATTTACGGGTAAGCTGATTGAAAAGAAGCGCCCTCAAGACTTGCTGGCCGTATTCGCGCGATCGCAATTTAAGAATGTTTCACTACTGTTTGTGGGGTCGGGGCCGCTGGAGACCCTTTTGCGTGAACGCGCAAAAGGTATAAAACATGTCTATTTTGCGCCGTTCCAAAATCAAAGCGAAATGCCGCGTACCTATGCGATCGCATCTGTCGTTGTTTTACCTAGCTATGGCAGCGCTGAAACTTGGGGCTTAACAATCAATGAAGCCATGTGCATGGGAAAGCCGGTCATCGTTAGCGATCATGTCGGCTGCGCGGCAGATTTGGTACGAGATAACGGCTGGGTGTTTTCGGCAGGGCAACAAGATGACCTAGCGGACTGTTTGACACAAGCCTTGGATGCGCCTACTGTTTTAGCCAAAAAAGGTCAGCATAGCCGACAGCTCATTGAGAAGCACAGCTACCAGCAAACAACCAAGGGACTGTTGCAAGCGCTAAAGTATTGTCTTTAATCCATGCATAAAAATCTCTGGCCTACGTGATGTCTTTAACGTCGCAAGCCAGAGATGAAGAGGAGCTTCTCACAAATATTAATGCTGACCCAGAGAATGTCTATTCAGGCAACGTCTATTTGCTGCCGTTGCTTAAACAGCAAACTGCGGCAGGCGAAAATACCTAGCAGCAGCAGTAACCCCATTGATGACTCTACCTCAAACGGAACCGGAACAGGTTGAGCATCTGCCAAATTAATCGTTGCATCCTGTCCAAAATTCGCAGTTTCAAAAATTCTGTTAAAATTAGCTCGACCAATATCAACCAATAATAGGCCGTCGTTGTAGTCGTTGTCGCTGCGATCGCCCACAATATCCTCATAGCCCATTACTAACAAAGGATTATGCGCATTGGGGTCTGCATAGGCCACCCAATAGATTGGAGAGCTAGGGTTGCTCCCGATTGGATTATTGGTAGGATCAGTGCTTAAGGGTGCTCTGCTATTGTTGATAACACCGTTGGGCGTAACAATCAGGTTAAGCTGGCTGCCCCCTGCAATGTTAGACAACTGTACCCAATCACCCACACTTAGCGGTGCATTAGCACTAGGCAGAATACTGTTGGTTCCAGAAAGGTTATCAAAGATCCTTGCACTACTGTTCATAGCGCCTGTTACAGTAGCGTCAATAGGGGATTGAAAACCAGCGCCCTCGTTCAAAAAAGCGATGCGAGGAGCATAAGATTCTTCTATGAAAAGCTGACTGGGATCCACCAGCCATAAATTGCTTTCCACTAAGTTGACAGACGTTCGTTCTACATTCCCTATCCTAGAATATTTGGTTAGGTCAAACCAGGTTGATCCTTCAACGTATTTTTGGATAGGACCGACGCTCAGTTCACTCATCGCTTGATACCTTTAACTCCTAACTTAACTGTAATATTGTTGCAAATGCTGTAATCAAGACTAGGAAGCTTTTGTGTTATATGAGCAATCGATATCACCTTGATCGCTATGGCCACCATCTTGTTGGATCTAGTCCTGTTGTGTACAGTATGGATAAATAATATACCTGAGCAATGAGTGCGATTACTGATTTTGCCTGTCAGGGTCTATTCTTTGTCTGTGTAGAACTTAGCATAAATTGTTTTGTATAGCTTTTCTTCAAAAGTTCTAGCCCGTAAAGTTTTATAGGCCGGTATAACCAGCCCTGTAAAGGTGATTGGGAAGCCGCTTAATAATTACCAAAACCGTTGCTGCGAGGTGCTTTGACGTAATCACCTAACGAGCGCTGAAGATTAA
>LJZR01000124.1 GCA_001314865.1 Phormidesmis priestleyi Ana
GGGTAATGGTGACAGATCCCAAATCCTGGTTGGGATACTGTGCAGTTTGATCTAATCGTGCCTGCTCTCGAAAATCGAGTCGCCCAGACGATAGTGAAGAATGCGCTTGAGCCTCATTGGGAGGCTCGCTTCGAGGCTCATAGTTATGGCTTCCGTCCCGGTCGCAGTTGTCACGATGCCATTGAGCAGTGCTTTCAGCGACTGAGACGAGGTCGTGATACCTGGGTACTCGATGCGGATCTAAAAGGTGCATTTGATAAAGTAGATCACCGTTTTCTGCTCGACACCATCGGCCCTGTGCCGGGTCGAGAGTTGATCAAACAGTGGCTCAAAGCAGGTTATGTAGAAGCTGAGATGTTTCATGCCACTCCTGAAGGTACGCCTCAGGGTGGTCCGCTTTCGCCATTACTGTTGAACATTGCCTTGACAGGGATGCAGGACTTGTTGTTGTCGTTCACAATAACTCGAACCTATCAGCCTTCCTCAGAGGCAAAGTATCAGTCGTTGCTTAAACGCACACTGTCAACCTATGGCTACTGTCGTTATGCCGACGACTTCGTGGTGACGGCAAAGAGCAAAGCAGACATCGAGGCGATTGTCCCTATCTTGCAGGCGTGGCTCGAACCACGCGGGCTAGCGCTGAATATGGAGAAGACCCAGATAGTGAATATCCAACAGGGGTTTCCGTTTCTGGGTTTTTCGCTTCGGCACTACAACGGTAAGTTTCTCAGCCGACCGCAAAAGGAAAAGGTCTTGGCCTTTCTAGCGCGGCTACGGAGCTGGTTGAAGCAGAATGCTTCGGCCTCTCCAGCGGCAGTGATTTACCACCTGAACCCAATACTGCGAGGCTGGGGCAACTACTACAAACACGGTGCCAGCAAAGGCGTGTTTAGCTACGTTGACCATCAGCTCTGGGGCGCACTCTGGAGATGGTGTTGTCGGCGTCACCCGAACAAGTCGAAGTTATGGATTAGAAGGAAATACTACCGCACCTTCCAAGGGCGTGCGTGGACATTCGCCACCCACGTTCCTGACCGAACAGGCGACCGGAAACTGCTGACGCTTCTGTGTCTAAACAGGATTCCGATTCAGCGTCATGTCAAGGTCAAAGGGACGGCCTCGCCGGACAATCCAGCGCTTCAAGACTACTGGCTACACCGTCAAACCCGGTATGGTAAAACCTACTGGCCCAAAGGCTCGAAGTACCGCAAGGTAGCTCAGAGCCAGAACTGGCGATGTCCAATCTGTCAGGATGCCTTGTTTAACGGAGAAGCCCTACACACCCATCATCGGTTGCCATTAAGAGACGGTGGCGGAGAGAATGAAGAGAATCTTGTTCATCTTCATCATACCTGCCATCGATTCTTACACAACAATGAGGATGTGGTTTTGAATGGCCAAAGGCTTGAGCGGTTTGATGGGATGACTGTCACGAGCCGTTCTTAGGGGAGGGGGACACGGTGACGTGCTCCCTCTTACCCGACAACTCATAGCTAGTCCTATGAAGCGTTGCCGTACAAGGGATTCAAGCAGACTTCAGCGCTTTGAATCGGGACACTCGCGTCTTAGCGATCGGTACACCGTCAAACCAGTTGATCAGACGGTCGAAGTTGATCGCCGCACCAATTGCCATGTTCTGTAAGTGCGTCTTCGCTAAGCCACGGTAGCGAGAGCGCCGTAATCCGCAGCTGCGGACACCCTGTGAAAGGGTGCCTTCAATCCCGGCTCTGCGTTTGTAGCGCTCTTTTCCTTCTGAGCTGCTATGGTTTGCCCTGGCCTGCTCTAGCGCTTCGTACTTCTGCTGGGGTAGGAATGCTACACTCCGCGCTGGACTGCGTGTACATAGCTCTTTTGCAGCACACACTGAACAGTCACTGCTGCTGAATCTAGTTTTAATGTATTCTCTATCGACATCTTTCACAAACGTCTTCCAGCTCTTAGATTGCTTTCCTTCTGGGCAGGTTACCGTTTCTGCCGACCAGTCAATGTAAAATCGCGTCTCGTCATACGCGCCTTCTGTCTTCGACTGCCAGCTAGCATTTTGACGGGTTGGTCCTACCATCTCAATCTGTTGTTCTTTAGCATCTACAAGAATCTCCGCGCTAACGTATGCAGAATCAACAAAATGTTCTGATGGCGACAATCGTTTGTCTGCTAGCGATTGATGAATTGCTTCTGTGCGCTGCGCTTCATGGACTGTTGCATCTGTTGTTTCTACATGAGTAATCAGGTTGCAACTATCATCATCGCAAGTCTCGCTGAAATGAACAGCGTAGCCAACCCAGTTCACCCCGCTTCGAGAGCGAAACCGAGCATCGACATCGTAAGGCGATTCGATACCGGCTTCAGCACGGGGTAGTTCCTTTTTTGACTTCCAAGTTGGTGTCTTAAGTTTTTCGCCACCTTTTCATCAGGGAGCTTTCGGTGTAATCCAGAAGAGTCGGACACAAGGAATCACTGGATATGCAAATCAGCGACGCGAAGCGCAAATTTTACGCATTCGAACCACGAGTTTTCAACCAGAACTATCAGCGGGGCTAGAATTGAAGCTTCGGCAAGCCGTCGTGGGTGTCACCAAAGCAACGCTAGAATCGGCGTTGGTGGAAGAATTAGCGGCAGAGCGATCGCGTCAAAACGGGAGGTTAGGTAGACGCTCAGGCTACTTTTCACGGGTGCTCGACACAGAGCATGGGCGGATAGAATCACTTCGGGTGCCGAAGTTAAGGTCTGGCAATAAAGCGCGTCAGTGGCAAATACTGCAACGCTATCATCGTGGTCTAGGCAGCTTGTTGAACTTTACGCTGAGCCTGTATGTGATGGGGCTATCGCTGAGGGATCTCCAAGAAGCGCTGTATCATCTACTGGGCAGTGTACTGTCCGTGAGTGCCATCAATCGAGTGACGATAGAAGCTCAAATCCATATGGACAGTCATCGCCAAGCCAAACTGACGAAAACGCCACCGATATTGATTGTTGATGGGGTATGGGTCGATATCCAGTATCCGTCAGTAGAGACAAAAGTAGACCGCGCTGGCCATGTTCGTCAAATCCGCCAAGCCCAAGAGCGAGTGGTTTTGACCGCGCTGGCCGTTTGGCCGGATGGGACTTATGAGACCTTGCACTATGAGATTGCCAAACAAGAAGATATCCAAGGCTGGGAAGCCTTCTTTGAACACTTGATTGAGCGAGGCCTTGACCCCTCAGCGGTTGAACTGGTGGTTAGTGATGGCACCTTGGGCTTACCTGCGGCGATGGCGAAATGGTTGCCACGGGCTAAGCAACAGCGATGCATCACCCACAAAGTGCGACGCATCAAAGATTATCTGAGCTACGCTCAGCTACCGGGACAAGATGAGCAGGGTCAACCGCTGAGTGTCTCTAAAGCCAAGCAGCAACGCTGCTATCAAATTCAAAATGATGCCTACGATATTTACAAAGCTGAGGATGCATCAGAGGCGAAACAGCGGTTAGCGACCTTTGTTGAAAAGTGGCAACCGATTGAACCGAAGGCAGTACAGACCTTTAAGCGAAATATCGAATTGACCTTCAGCTTTTATCAGTTTAATAAACTATTACATCCTCGCATTCGGACGTCTAACTTGCTTGAACGCTTGTTTGAAGAGTTTCGGCGGAAGTCTGATGAGATTGGGGCGTTCCCGAATGAGCAAAGCTGTCTAACGGTCTTTTTCCTTGTCGTTCAACGCGACCATGCTAAACATGACCGCTCAAGCATGGCGAAAAACTAAAGACACCAAC
>LJZR01000001.1 GCA_001314865.1 Phormidesmis priestleyi Ana
TATCAGTGATTTCTGTGATCGCTTGACCCCTATCTGCGCTCCTCTAATATCCTCTGACATTATTCTCAATGTGACAATTCAAAGGGCGGAATGTGGGATATATCAACATCCAAGCCGTTTAAGATTCTCGACAGTTCAAAAAGCCGGTCCTACCAAAATCGGATACCAAAAGACAGACGCTAAAAGACAGAACGCCAAAAGACAGTTTATGAATTGACTCGCTCAAAACCGTGAAGCAGGCGTAAGGCAACGGGAACTATACAGTCATTAGAAAACAGGCATCAAAAAAACAGGCATTAAATATCTATAAATTATTTATAAATATTCTGACACCGCCTCGTACTTTTACGCATTGGCAGCCTTCACAATAGCCCCTTAAGGTGCAGCTTCACTCACTATGGTTCAGCCCAAAGTCAATACGCCAGATAGTCGCTCTAGCAAAGGGACTTTTAGCTCGGATCGCCGCGCCGCCAGAGAGCTGATCAAGCAAGATCTTTCTCAGGTATTGCCCGCCATTTGGGAAGCAGAAAATTTAGAAAAGTCAGTTCAAGAGGCCTTAGAAGCCATTCGCGCAGAATTTGGCTATGCGCTGCTGTGGATGGGCCTTTACGATCGCTTTGAGCATAATTTGACAACGCGCGGCGTCCTCAGCAGCGGGCCGCGTCGATTTTCTTATACATCTTTAGCACTGCACCCTGGCGACCTGTTAGAGCAGGCAATTGTACAGCAGCGGCCAACCGTAATCGCAGATATTGGGGAAGATCCGAGAGCGGGCGCATGGGAGAAAATCGCAAAAACCTTTGAGCTACAGGGCACCGTGATTTTGCCGATTCAGCGCAAGGGCATTTGTTTTGGATTGATCATACTGGGTTCACGGCGGTGGGGCGTAGAACCTGGAATTTTGGAAAACTCAACGCTGCTAGCTATTAACAATGCGCTGGCCGAAGCCATCCATCAAAACGAGCAAGAGCTAGAAAGGCAGCAAACTAAGCAGCCTGCCAAACCGCTGCTAAGCCTGCTGAACGCGCTCAGCACCCTGCCCGGATTAGACGCTCGACTAGAGGTCGTTGCCGATGAAACACAAAGGTTTATGGGTGCGCCTGTGAGTGTTTACTGGCTAGAGCCCAGAGGCCGTCACTTTTGGTGCCGCGTGGGCAAATCTCGCGGCAGAGCCAACAGTGAACGCTTGGTGAGTGAGATGCCCCTCCTGTATCAGAGCCTTTGTAACGACGAGATGATTGTGCTTGGAGAAGCAGAAGGATCGCTCAAGGCCGGGGTGGCAACCCGACTGATGCAGCATTTAAACATTCAGTCGCTGATGATCGCACCGATTATCTATCAAAACGAGCTACAGGGCTTTATGACTGCTGAAGGGGCTCGATCTAGAATTTGGAGCGATGTTGAAAAGCACTATTTAAAGGGCGTCGCTCAGCTCGTTGGCATCGCGATGCCAACGTCAGAAATGGATACAGCGCTCAGTCAGGTGAAGTCTGACCATTTGTTGAGTGCGGGCATCACTCGCAGCATTCACAGCGATCGCGACTGGCAGCATGTATTGGGACTATGCATAGAACAGCTCGCCGCGCGCATTGGCACCGATCAGCTCTTAGTACTCAATCTCAACGCCGAAAAAGGCGGCTTTGACCTTTGCTATCGCACAGGCGTAGGGATGGGCCGTAGCGAACATTGGCTACCGCTAGATACCGTGGATGAAAAAATGCTCAAGCGAGCCTATTCACCTGTAAGCGTAGAGAGCCTAGAGAACGACCTAAAATTTGCCCCTTGGCGATCGCGACTTAAAGCCTTAGGCGCTAAGTCCCTGCTTGTCAGCAGCACTTCACCCGGCCAAACGCCTGAAGGCTTGGTCATTGTTATTGATAAAATAGAGCGCCGCTGGAGTCAGGCTGAACGGCAGCTCGTACAGACGCTTAGCAATCAGATTGGTCTGATTTTGCACCAATGGCATCTCCAGCGGCAAACCGATCAGCAAGCACATCTGCACGAAAGCTTTCAATGGGGCATGCAGAGTCTCCAAAGGCTTTCAGATCTCACAACGCTCGATCAGTCGGCAACTCGTCACATCTCGCAAATTTTACATACGCCGCTAGTGGCCCTTATCACTTGGGAAAACGGTAGTACATTTGCCCAGGCTAGTAATGTGCATACTCAAAACAACTCTTTTCAAATTGATGAAGAACATCAGATTTCGGTTGAAACAGACGCCATCATCAACTGGGCGGCTTCTACCGAAGGATTGCTAACGCTGAAGTTAGAAGATTTACCCAACGACGGCCAGCAGTGGCTATCCGGGCCAGAAGGATCACAGCTACTGGTGATGGCACTGCGAACCGCCCCCGAACATCAGACCAACGCAGTCATTGTCTTAGCTGATGTTGCCAGCCGCCAATGGTCAGACGAACAAACCAGCTTGCTGGCGGTCGTCGTCAATCAGCTAGCCTGGTGCCGTCGCCATCTAAAACTCACCACGCTGCTATTGAGTCAACAGCAGCAGCTCACCCAGCTGAACTGGTACAAACAGCACCAAATTGAAAATCTCAGTCAGGGCTTAAAAGACTGCATGCAACAGCTGAGTTCACAGCAAGATAGCCTCAAAAACGGTGCCGCGCGCGGGGCCACTATTGAGGCCAAACAAAAAATGCTGCTACAGCGCATGGAGACGATGGTTGAGCAACTGAGCGATGTGATTACCAACGAACGCTGGGCGCTAGCAACCCACTCTCAAACCACGCCTTTAATTAGCTTGCTAAAGCGAGCACTAGCTCGGGCTCATCCACTCGTGCAGGAAAGACAGCTGTGGACGAAGGTTCACTGTGAAAGCAACCTAACGATTGTGGGCGATATTCACAAAATTGAGTTTGTTCTATATGAGCTGATTGCTGAGGCGTGCGATCGCTCTCCGGTAGGCGATCGCATTGATATTTGGTGCCGCCCGCTCGACAATCACTGGCTAGAAGTAGCCATCACCGACGATGGCGTGGTAGATCCAGAGGTTTTGCAAGAGCTAGAACAGGGCCGACCGACTGACCTACTCTCGCCCTCTAGCCTCCAGCAGCCCAACAATAGCGCGCTGTGGGTTTGCCAGTCACTCATGCAGCAGCTCGGCGGCGAGTTTACCCTCTCCCACATGGAAGACGGCAGAATACTGAGCCGAGTGATGCTACCGCTAGCTGACCGTTAAACAGGACAGTTGAACAGAGCAGTTAAGCTGACGGTTATCATCCACTCGGCTGACTACTCTCATGTGCCAGTTTAGGCAGAGCCGTTCTAAACTGGCAGCGACTGCTACTTTTGCGATTACATAATGTCAAATTCTGATTCGCCAGATCCTTACCACTGGATAGAAAAATCCCTTCACACTATTCATCGGGCTAGTTGGCATAGAAGCGTGCAGCCGATTGAGGGACGCAGCGGCCCATCTGTGAGCATGGCAGGTCAGCCGAGCGTGAATTTTGCCAGCAATGACTATTTGGGATTTGCTGGCGATGAAAGGCTCATAGAAAGGGCGATCGCAGCGACCCAAATCTATGGTACAGGTGCCACAGGTTCGCGGCTGCTCAGTGGTCATCGACCATTGCACCGTGAGTTAGAACAAGCGATCGCGCAGCTCAAAGGCACCGAAGACGCGCTGGTATTTAGCAGCGGCTACCTAGCCAATATCGGCACGATTGCGGCATTGGTGGGCGATCGCGACCTCATTCTCAGCGACGAGTACAACCACGCTAGCCTTAAAAACGGCGCAGTCCTCAGCGGTGCAACCACTCTCACCTATCCCCATAGCAACATTGACCAACTCCAAGACCTGCTGAACAACCACCGATCTCGCTACCGACGCTGCTTGATTTTGACAGATGGCGTATTTGGCATGGATGGGGATGTGTGTAAACTGCCGCAAATTTTGAATTTGGGCGATCGCTTTGAAAGCATGGTAATGATAGACGAAGCCCATAGCGCAGGTGTACTGGGTAAAACGGGCGCAGGCTGCGCTGAGCACTTTGCCAGCGAACTAAAAAAAACAAGCGGCAACAAACCATGCCGCATGGTGCAAATGGGGACACTCAGCAAGGCATTTGCTAGCCTAGGCGGCTATGTGGCAGGCAGCTCAAGTTTGATTGATTTTTTACGAAACCGAGCACCGAGCTGGATTTATACCACTGGCCTTTCGCCCGCAGATACCGCAGCGGCGCTAGGTGCGATCGCCCTACTCCAGCAAGAACCCTACCGACTCAGCCAGCTCCACCAAAACAGCCAGTATCTTGTCCGGCAGCTAGACCAGTGGCTAACCCATCGTTCTGCCCAACTTCCAGACCAACTTCCAGACCAACTTCCAGACAAAACCACCTATCCGCTCAAGCGACTGCCCACCGACTCAGCCATTGTGTGCCTACAGGTAAAAGACGCAGCTACGGCAATCAGCTTAGGGCAACAGCTCAAAAACAAAGGCATTTTCATTTCAGCCGTACGCCCGCCCACTGTCCCGGTCAGCCGCCTGCGCATAAGCGTTATGGCCACTCATACGCTTGCGCATATCGATCAGCTCGTGACCGCTTTAACAGCCGTTTTAGACCCCAAAAAGACCTAACAAAAACTTGAAAAAAGACCTTAAAAGAAGCCGGTGGAAAGAGAACTGCCCAGTCAGAATCCTTTAGAATTGGCAACAAGAATAACTTTTAGCATTCGGTTCATCACAACATCATGGCAGATATCAACTGCGCCGTAGACTGTCAAAACGGCTGCGTTTTAGGCGAGCAGTGCCCTCACAAGCCAGAACAGCAAAAGGCCGCTGAATTCATTGAAAAAACATCTTTAGACGACATGCTGGCCATAGCCGCCGAGGCCGTTCGTAAAAAGCAGCAAGCACGCGTTAGCGAAGGGCCAAAGTGGGTATTTCCTGAAGATGGCATTGCACCAGAAGCCTAGCCTGTTTGACATGCGTTCCTAGATGCCGCCTAGCACAGCTAGGCCTTCTCTTCTTTATTCTCTTCTTGTTCATCCCAACGAACCGCTACCTGCTCTTGAGAAAGTCCCATATCGATATTTTCTTTGTCAAAACGTTCTTTGATACGCTTTCTTAGCTCGCGCGCGACCAACCACTGCTTGAGCGGCTGAGTTTTGAGCTGTAGCCGCAGCTGAATACCGGTGTAGTCTAAACTCTCTACACCCAGCAAATCGGGGGGCTCTAAAATCAGCGATCGCCATTCGTCGTCGTCAGCGAGCTCAGCAGCCACCGACTTTAAAAGCGTGAACACCTGATTTAAATCATTATGAGGTGCAACCGTAATGAACAAATCAACCTGCGACCAGTCCATAGATAGGTTTTGCACAACGGTAATTTGGCTATTAGGAATGGTAATGAGCTTACCTTCAGTGTCTCTAAGCTGAGTGATGCGCAGGTTCAAATACTCCACCATGCCTGCAAAACCATCAATTGAAACCACATCCCCAATGCCAAACTGATCTTCTAACAAAATTAAACAGCCGTTAATCAAGTCTTTAATCAGACTTTGCGCCGCCAGCGAAATGCCGATGCCCACAATGCCAGCACCGGCTAACAAAGGCGCAACCTGAACACCGGCTATTGAAAGTATCAGCAGCAAAGTAATCGCTAAAACAATCGCGCCTGCAATGCCCTTGGCAACCTGAGACAGGGTCGAAAATCTCAAGCTGCGGCGCTGTGACTGATCAGGCGCCCATTGTGTCCCCTCTTGCAGCGTTAAGCTGACTTTATCTATCGCTAGGCTACTCAATCGCACGGCCATGTAGGCCAAACCGCACAACAACAGCATCTTCGCCGGAATCTCTAGCCAGTAAAGCAATAGGGTTGCTAGCCAACGACTATAGGGAAATAGGGAGAGTATCCCCAGCATGCTGCCAATCCATAGCACCGGCTGTAAAATAAGCAGCAAGCCGCCTGCGGTTTCGTTGATCTTTCGCTTTTGGCGGATGTCTAATCGGGCTTTAATCGGGTCTAAAACGCTGCTAAAGCCAGGAGTAGCGGGAGGGCCCACAGGCCCTGATTTGGGGGTTACTTCCCCTGTCCTCAGCTGGGCTTGCATTTTTAGCAGACGAGACTGACGATTCTTTATCCTACGTAGCCACCGTCTGGAGAGTATTTGAAGCAAAACAGCTCCAATCAAAATACCAGCCGAAAACCGGGCTGACCTAAGTAAAAATTCAGGCGATCGCTCAATTGAATAGCGAACGAATGCCTGCTCTAATTTCGTTTCTAACGTCAGCGCTAAATTGTATGGGTCAACATAGCCATTTCGCTCAGCATCTAAAGAAGTCACCGTCGTCAATAACTGACCGTTCACCAGAATGACGGGCAAGTTGCTCTCTTCATCAATACTAACGCTGACGTTAACCGACTCATCCGTGTCTTCAACATCTCGAATTAAGCTGTTAATTCGCTGCTGAACGGTCTGGGCCCGCTCCTCTGCGGCTACCTGCCCCGCTGAGGCAGGCGCCGTCACCCGAAAAATCACTCGGCCATCTAGGTAAACAGGCGAGGCATCAATGGCATCAGAGTCTTCTACCAGTTGCTCAGGCAGCAGCCGATTGATTGCAGGTCTAGCGGCAGAATCGGGCTGCGAGGTTTCGGCGTCATCTGCGACGGTTTCTCCCGGAACGGTTTCTCCCGGAGCGGTTTCCCCAGCAGTCTCTGAGGGCGCCTCAGCGGCACCGTTGCCTTGAGAACCCGCTTGAGCACCCACTTGAGAACCCGCTTGAGCATCCGGAAGATTATTCAGCTGAGCTGAAGCCGGTAAAGATATTACTAAAATCGCAGCGATGCTAATAGCCCAACACAGCCAGTACTGCCGAGATCGGGCACGACCTATGATTAGCCAGCAACGAATCAAGTGACGCAATTCTTATCTCTCCTCGTAACAACGCCAAAGAAATGGCAGCAACATAACAAGCCTTTAATTTAGAGCCTACAAGACTTTAATTTAGAATGGATCGTCAACGGTGCTTTAGCCCAAGGATGTTTATGCCTCAATCGGTTTCTCTAGATGCAGCGATGATGGGGCGCTGCTGTGAGCTGGCGCTCCAGGCAGCGGGCCATACCGCGCCAAATCCAATGGTTGGCTCGGTCATTGTACAAGGTGAAGAAATTGTAGGAGAGGGATTTCATCCCAAAGCGGGAGAGCCCCATGCGGAAGTCTTTGCCTTACAAGCGGCGGGCGATCGCGCCCAAAATGCCACCTTATATGTCAACCTAGAGCCGTGTAAGCACACAGGCCGCACACCGCCCTGTAGCGAGGCCATTATCCAAGCGGGCATTCGCCGAGTGGTCATTGGCATGGCCGACCCCAATCCGACAGCGAGTGGCGGCATTCAAAAGCTTCAGGCAGCTGGTCTTGAAGTGAGCGTTGGCGTAGAAGGCGATCGCTGCCGTCAGATCAACGAAGCCTTTATTCACCGAGTCACGCACCACAGCCCGTTTGGCATTTTTAAGTATGCGATGACGCTAGATGGAAAAATTGCCACGACGACAGGACACAGCGCCTGGATCAGCGGGCCACAGTCTCGGATTCAGGTGCATCGGCTACGCGGTCAGTGCGACGCGGTAATCGTGGGCGGCAACACTGTGCGCAAAGACAATCCACACCTCACAAACCACGGTCAAGGTAGCCATACGCCTTTGCGAGTGGTAATGAGCCGACAGCTCAATTTGCCGCTCACTGCTCACCTATGGAATACCGCCACGGCACCCACCCTAGTAATGACTCAGCCCAACGCCAACCTTGAGGTACAACAAGCACTGCAAGTACAGGGTGTAGAAATTATCAGCGTCCCCAATCTAACCCCGGCGGTCGTTATGCGACAGCTGTACGAGCGAGACCTGATGAGCGTGCTATGGGAATGTGGCGGCGCGCTAGCAGCCGAAGCCATCACTCAGGGCGCAGTGCAAAAAGTGTGGGCATTTATCGCACCCAAGATAATTGGCGGCGCAACAGCGCCTTCCCCCGTCGGTGAGCTAGGGCTCACGCAAATGAGCGATGCTAGGTCACTAAAAAATGTCACCATCACGCCTATAGACGAGGATTTTTTACTACAAGGATATCTGTAAGCTTTTTGCCAGCTTAGTGAAGCCTTAGTTTCTATCGTTCGATTTTACCGTTCGATTTTGCCGCTGGCTTTTACTTTCGCTTTTACCATTGGCTTTTACCGTTGGCTTTTATTGCTGGCTTTTATCTTTTGCTGCTAGGCAGAGCGGGAAACAAAAGCGTTTTCTAAGCGGTAGCGACAGGCAATGGCCTCTAGGCGATCGCGCAAATCATTCCGGCTCTCAAACCCTTCTATACGATGCAAGACCTCGCCATTTTCTATATAGAGAAGGGTTGGCAGGGTGGTCAGCTGATACTGATTAGCCAGCTTAAAATTTTCGTCCGCATTGACATCAAAGATGCGTAACGGAACTGGCCACTGCTCTTGATAGCTGTTCAAAATGGGTGAAGCTATCCGGCAAATACCACACCAAGGGGCTCGAAAATGGACAAAAACTGGGCCTGAAGAGGCAAGAACTGCTTGATTAAAGTTGTCTTCAGTAACCGTCGTCATCATCATAGGTGGAGGCTCTTTCTTTCTATTTATTTTGTGTTTTTTAAGGTTGGGAATCGATTCAAGCAACTGCTTTACCAGTGCTGAATAGAAGTAACGAAGGTCATCTGGCCGCCTAAAAATTTCGCGTCAAGACAGCCATGCTTATTTTGAGTAGAAACTTATACATAGAATAAGCGGCTACTTAAAACGAATAACACGGCATAAAGCCTTTATTTTCAACGATTATATCGATTCACCGCTTTTTGTAATAGTTACATTTTATATGGTTTTTTCATAAAAGAATATAAAATTCCCTTCCTTAAGAAATATCTTGCCCAGTCCTAATTTAGCGATCACGCGCCTTTAAGCAGGAACTGTAAGATTGTGCAGGGCTACAAAATCAACCAGCCTAAGCCAATCGCAACGCCAGCGCCTATGGTGGTGTTGATAATATTGACCAAATCGTGAGTAAGCCAGGCTAGTTTTTCTTCAACAGTCGCACCAATGAGGCTCTCTATAGTCGTAGCGACGAATGCAGCGATCGCGCAAATACCGATGCCTACGAGTGAAATGAGCCCAACGCCCCAGGCAATAGCGGCCAAAGCCAGTGAGCTGACGATGCCTGCTAAAGTGCCCTCTAAGCTCACAGCGCCTTCAGTTCCCCGTGGCACCGGTTGCAGTGTAGTGATCAAAAACGTGCGTTGACCGTAAGCCTTACCGACTTCAGTCGCCGTCGTATCCGAGAGTTTGGTACTTAGGGAGGCGACAAAGCCCAGTACCAGCAGCATTTGCCATTGCAGCGCTCGCGCCGACTCAGCCGCAGTCCACAGCTGAAGTAGGGTAATGCTAGCAGCGCATACAGCCGCCGTCAGCGCCGAGCCCCACACATTCCCAGGGCCGCGCACGCCGCCCCTGGCTTCAGCAATTCCAGCGGATTCTTTTTGGGCCATGCCGACCCTGGTAACCGCTGAACCCACGAAAAAATAGAACAAAATCGTGGCATAGGCAGGCCAACCTAGCGCGCCCCACACAATGACGCCTAACAGCCAAGCGTTGAGATAGCCAGCTGTGGTCAGCAGCTTTTTGGGCAGCAAAAGGGCGATCGCAATTAGGCCCGTATTGAGTAGAACAGCTATTAGCCAAGGACTATCTAAGGGCATAATCACCGCCTAAGGGCATAATCACAGCGTGAATCACAGTGCATAATCATAACTACTTCGACTTCGTAACGCTCTCGGATTGAGAGTAGCGACCGTTACGGCCTCGGTACCAGGTGCCGTCACGCGCACCGCCCGACAAAATGTTGGAGATTCGATTGCGCGCCTTAAGATAGGCATCTCTGGGCATATCTTCAGTAAAAATAGAAGACATAACATCAGCGATCGCAAAGATCTCCGATGGCTGAGCGCGCAAAACGCTACTCACTGCCTCTGGCAAAGCAGCCTCACCAAAGTCGGATTGAACATATTTTTGCCAGTCAGCAGCTCGGCCATCTTTCTTTTTCTTTTGCGCTGTCTTTCTAGGGACCGGCTTTTTCTCGGCACTGGCTTTTTTGGCAGATATCTTAGTTTTTTTTGATGGGGTTGTTGCTGGGGTTTTTGATGTTTTTTTTGCTGGGGGTTTTTCTGGGGGAGTGCTTTCGGCTTTGTCGGCGGTTGCGCCAGATTGGGCTGTTCTTTTTGTCGTCAACCGACTTGTGCGTGCGGCGGACGGTTTTTCCGCAGATGATGTTGTGGGTTCAGCACTCGGTGGCTCACTACCGGCTGGGTCATCCGTTTTTTGAAACATGTCAATTACAGTACGCAGCCCAAGCCGTTGCGATTCAATCGCAGCGAGTTGAGATTCTAAATTCTCGACCTGTTGGGATAGATCATCCTCAACAGCAACGAGTTGAGACAGGACAGGATCACTCATTTTTCAAAGTCCTCATTACAAATTTCCTCTGAACGGAAGTTTAGCGGGCGGTTTAACAGGCGCTTCTACGGTTAATGCAGCAGATAGCTCAATGGTCGGTTCAATGGTTCGGCTCACCAATCGCGGCTCAACCGCCTACTCAATCGGTTCACTTAATAAGTAATCAGTCAACTCAATTAAATTAACTCAATTAAATCAACTCAATTAAATCAACTAAACTAAACAGTACAATTAGCACTCGTTATGCTTGCATCCGCCAAGCTGATGATATGTTCACTCCCGATATCTTTAGTAAAGATACCTTCAGTCAAGATACCTTTACTCAGTGAGTGTAGCGCTTTCCGTAACGTTTGCTGCGTTGGCTCAACAATCTCGTAACGAAAATCTTGCAATATCTAAATATTAGCGAAACACAATCGTTTTGCGCTCATGGAGCATAACGCGATCTTCAATATGGTAGCGAAGCCCTCGGGCAAGAACTGTTTTTTCAATATCTTTTCCACAGCGAGCCAGATCTTCCGGAGAGTCTGAATGGTCAATCCTCAGAACATCTTGATCAATAATGGGGCCGCAGTCTAGCTCTTGAGTGACATAGTGGCAGGTTGCACCGATGAGTTTTACGCCACGGTCATAAGCCTGATGGTAGGGCTTTGCGCCGATAAAAGAGGGAAGAAAGGAATGGTGAATGTTGATGATCCGACCTGGGTAGCGATCGCATACGGCCTTCGACAAAATTTGCATATAGCGCGCAAGCACCATTACATCGGCCTGCGACGATTCAAAAAGGGTCACCATTTTGTCGTAGGCAACAGCTTTTGTGTCTGGCGTCACAGGAACATGATGATATGGCACACCATGCCACTCTACGAGACCTCTAAAAGTGTTGTGGTTGGAGATGACACAGGCAATGTCGATCTCTAGTTCTTGCGATCGCCAACGAGAAAGTAGGTCATACAAGCAGTGACCACTTTTAGACACCAAAATAGCCACTCGCTTCTTTTGCGCAGAGTCTCGAATGGCCCAGTCCATTTTAAACTGCTCAGCAATCGGCAAAAAGCGTCTGCGCAGCTCATCAATTGGGAACGAAAGAGAATCACTTAGAATCTCTTGACGCATAAAAAAACGCGCACCTGCCTGCTCTGAGTGGTGCTGAGCCTCACTAATCCAGCCGTTGTTCGCCGCGATTAGGCCACTGACTGCCGCAACAATGCCAACCCGATCCGGGCATGAAAGGGTCAAAATATAGCGCCTTGAAGAAGTCATAAATTATCAGGGGCAGCGATCGCCCAAGCTAAAGATAGCGATGATTTGGTTAGATCAAGTAGTATCGCCCAAGTTGGTATACTCCTAGCAATCGACTCTCTCAAGCCATCCCATAATATTCGTCATCGCCTATCCAGTCATCGCCTATCTAGTCATCGCCTATGCAACCCTTCAAAGATTCAGACGACGACTCAGCGAATCATACAAATGCCCCCTTTGTAGGCAGCTCAACCGACCAAACCGTCAAACCGTTAACCGCCTACTCATTCGCGTCTTACTATGTGCTGCTGCTGTTTATTCCAGCAGGCATCCTGTTACTGTTCACGACAGTGACTGCACAGACCGCAGCAGAAAGGATTTTAGCGATCGCCCTCACCTTGTTTTGCCCTGAACTAGCCCACATGGCTCAGGTCGATTTAGAGAATATTCGTTTGCATGGGCACCTGCAAGACTCTCGACTCCAGCGCTTTCGCAAAGTAACAACAAGTACAGTTGTTCTAGAATTAATCGGATTATATGTAGCCCTTTTCTCCCTTCGGTGGGGAACTGTTGTGATTATCGCCAGTCAGCTTTGGTTTAACCTACTGGCAAACATTCAACTCTCTCCTGGCGCCTCGCCCGCTGTAATCCCCTTTGGAATTGCCGATAGAAAGGCAATCCTAATCGCCAACACAGTTGGCTTGAGCCTACTTTTATTGTGGCCGATTGCAGCGGCCCAAGCATGGCTAGCATCAGGGCTGTTGCTGCTGATTGCTCTCTTTTTAATCATTAAATACTGGATCGTTAAATCCTGATCGATGGAGGCTGAACCCAATACCCCAAGTAAGTCGCAATTCCGCAGCCGAGGGATCATTCAATCATGACCCACTCAAGGGTAGCCAAACAGGGTTGGGGATATGAGGGCTTCGGCCATAATGACAGATGGGACATTGTTAAGGCGCACTTCCTGTATTTGTTCGTGCCTCAAAGGGATTCCTTTAGAGTTCCAAAGGAGCTGACGCCTGAAGAAACTCTTTTGACGAAGCTTTCAACGAAGCTTTTAACGAAGCTTTTAACGAAGCTTTGGATAGAGTAAAGAAAGAAAATTACCCGCCCAAACACCCAATAAGGCGAATTTGACCGTGATCTTGCCTATTTTTTCAAAAAAGAGCAAAAAAAGACTTGCTTAAAAACGAGAAAGTGTTTAAATAGTGCTATTCTCGAAAAAGATATTTTTCCAAAAGCCTTTCAAGCAATTTTCTATACTCAAAATGGCTCTTCTAGATCTGTTTTGAGAAAAGCTGTTCGTTATAGAGCTGTTTGCAAGAAGATTCTTTTGTACTTGAGTAAGCGTTTTTAAGCGCTTGCAGAGCCAGAAGCGCTTAATCGCTGGCTTAATTGCTGATGGAATCATCCATAGTTTTTCATATTCTCAACTCATTAAACAAGGAGAAAGTCGTATATGTCTACATCTGTTTTGCCGCAGCTTTTAGAAGTTGACTCCGAGCTGTCGGCGCAGGCAAGTGCCCTACAAGCACAGCTAAATGAACTGCAAGAAAAGCGCAAAGGGATTCAAACTGTTATTGACATGTTTGAATCAAAGGGTGGTTCTGAGTTAGCGGAAATTGCCGCGGTGACTGTACCGGTTGTGGCAACTAAACCTGCGGTAAAAACGGCTCCTAAAAAGGCAACTCCCGCAAAATCAGCAAAAGAAGTAAAAGCACCCAAGGCAGCAACGAAGGCCAAAACAGTCAAAGCGCCCAAGGAGGGAACAGTTGCCAAGGTCAAAGCAAGCCGGGGGCGTCCTGCTAAGGTCAAGACTAAAGCGACGAAGGCAGCCGTCACTAGCCCCAAGAAAACTGCTGAAAGCAAGCGCAGTGGTGGTCGCACTGCTAATTGGCAGCGCTATGTACAAGATAGCTACAGCAAAGCGCCCTTACCTGACGTGATTGTTGGCGTGTTGCAAGCACAGCCCAACCATATCTTTAAAATTGCGGATGTTATGAGCGTCGTGTTCAAAGAAGATATGCCTGAGAATCAGTTCTTAAAGGCTCGCAACCGCGTTTCTAATATTCTGTCAGCGGGTGCGCGTGAGGGTGATTGGTATCGCGGTCGTGGGGGTACTTATAGCGTTTCGGAGAAAGCTATCAAAGCAGCAGGCTAAACCCTTTACTAATAGACGCATGCTCAATGTTTGATAGGCCAATTGGCTTATCAGACATTGGCTTATCAGACATTGGCTCATCAGACACTGGCTCATCAGACACTGGCTCATCAGACACTGGCTCATCATTAGACGGAGAGGCATTGTCGCCAGGGCTGTAGAAGCTTTAGGGGCTAGATTGATAGCGTAGCGGTACGGCGGGGGCGGGAATCAGCGCCATGCTCAAAGAGACTGTAATGGTGTTGTCAGCGGCTCGCTCGTAGATCCACTTTTGGCGGGGACAAGCATGGGAAGTAGCATCTGCTAGGTGTTCGGGCCATTGTCCTAACGTTTGTCGCTGCTGTTTTAGTTCGAGCACTTTTTGGGTGAGTTCTAGGGTAAGGGCGCGATCGCCTAGCAATTTCCATCGCTGTGCCAACACCGCAGGCACAGCAGAGGGTGAATCAGTCGATTTTCCACTGAACGATTCGGTTGCCAACAGCTGTTCTATCGCGCTTTGAGTGGTAGAACATACGGTAAAGTCGCTGAGTCTTTGAACGGCGTGCTGAGTGGTTCGCACGCTGTCTATGTTATCGAGATTAAAAGCATAGGCGGGTGAGAACCAGTAGGAGAGCGATCGCAACATTTTGTGATTTGGGTTGTTATCTGCGGCTGTGTTTGCCATGTCATCGCGAGTGACAACCTCTTCCAAAGACTTTTGCAGCGACCGATACTGTATCCAATTATCAAACGCGAGTCCTTTGATTACAGACTGCTGCTTGCTCTGCTGAGCAAGTCGTACCGGCCATTGACTGGGCACCTGATTTAAATGGCGCAGTAAGCCTGCTTGATATTCAGAAACAATAGAGGTAGAGATCTGAGCAACTAAATCAGGACGCTGAGCGATCGCTTGATTCAGTCGCCATGATGCCTCCAAGGCGCTCCCCATTTCGTCATACTGCTGGCGCTGACTGTAGTCCATCACCGACAGCAACAGCAGCTTTTGGATGTTCAACGTATTCACTAATCCTGGAAATGGATAGTTTTGGTCAGACATCTGCTCGATATCAACTTCCCACAAAGGCACATCACCCTGCAAAATATGCGCCTGTATCTCACTGAGCTTAGGCTTTATTGCTGTCAAATACGCGCTTAGCTGAGGAGGCAGCCCGCTTAAAGGACCAGCCGTTCTAGCGATTTCCAACTGAAGAAACTCATTCAGCAAGGATTCAATCGCGGCATAGGCCTGTTCGGCCTCTGAATTGATCCGAATGGTCAGACCACGACTGTCATTGGGCAAAAAGCCCATATCGGCCCCTAATCGATCAAACTGCTCAGCAGCAGCGTTTCTAGAATGAGGTGTGATCTGAACAAAGAAAGCCTCCGAGCGAGCGGTCATTTGAGCCTGCTGTTGCCTTGCCCAGAAGCCATTACACAGCAGCAGCAGCCAAGGGAGTAACCCACAAACACCCAAAATAAACAAAAACAAAAACAAGCGAGATTGACGATTTTTAGCAAGCTTTGATGAGATCAGCTTTGGCGGGATCAGCTTTGGCGGGATCAGCTTTGGCGCAATAAACTTCAAAATGACGCAGGAGAAAAATCTTCTGAAGAGAGGATACAGGGCAATGGGGGCATTCGTTTTTCTGGCTAGACAGCCAGACAGATATACAGGCAGATATACAGGCAGATATACAGACTGCTGCTGACAACGGATACTTCTCTCAACAGACGAAAACGAGAGCGGCTCAGTTTTTAACCAGCGCCTACTTCATCAAACAATGACAAATCTACAGCAGTTGATAAAGACAACAAGCGGGCCCCGGCTGACGAACATAAGTCAGTTGAGGCCCGCTTGCATAGTAGAAAATGCAGTTGCTGGGAATAGAGTTGCTTTCTTAAAATCCAAGATCGGATTGTTTAAGTGCGGGGTCTGGCCTTGTTCACTTTTAGAGTGCGCCCCATCCATTCGGCCCCATCAAGGGCATCTATGGCTGCTTGTTCTTCACTTTCTGCGCCCATTTCAACAAAGGCAAAGCCTCTGACTCGGCCCGTTTCACGATCGGTCGGTAGCTTGACAGACTTGACCGAACCGTACTCTGCAAAGACCTGATTGATGTCCTCCTGAGTAGCATCAAAAGACAGGTTTCCAACATAAATTGACATAAAATTGGCTCTAGCGTTTTTCTAGAGTATGGGTGACAAAGGACTGAGATAAAATGTAGAAGTAATATACATTTATCTTTATGAAATAGCTTTGAGGCAGCTATATTTTCTGTAGCTATGTTTTCTGTAGCTATATTTTATATTGCTATTTTTTATTGCCTTAGCTGTGTTGATAGCGGTGTTGACTGCTACACAGCTAAGACAATACTTGATCAATACTGAATCAATATTAAATCAACACTGCATCACCAACATCACAATAAATGGGCAAAAAAATCGCTATCAGTCACGTTAGCACAGTCATAGATGCAGCCTTAGATGCAACTTTAGCGCCCTGATAACAACCGATTTTATGATCGATTGTGCTGATGGCTCAGCTCAGAAAATTTACCTGTATTCAGATCTACCTGGATTGTGCTAATTATGACTGTAGCGCCCACTACAAAGCTCGGAATATAGAAGATTACAATTGAGAAGTTAGGTATCGGAATATTTAGGTATTGGAATATTTATGAGTACTATCTTCCACCTTTCCTTTCCAGTTGGCAATCTTCCGGAGACGAAGCACTTTTACATTGAGGGACTAGGCTGCGAAGCGGGCCGGGAAGGCAAGGGGTCGTTGATTCTTAACTTGGGCGGACATCAGCTAGTAGCTCACGTTGTAGAGTATCCAATTTCGCCACAACAAGGTATTTATCCTAGCCATTTTGGCCTTACTTTTGAAACTGAGGCTGAATGGGAAGCGACCCTAATGAGAGCAAAAGAAAAAGGACTGACGTTTTATCAGCAGCCTAAGCATCGCTTTAAGGGCGATCGCATCGAACATCGCACCTTCTTCCTCCAAGATCCTTTTGCCAACCTGTTGGAGTTTAAATATTACGTTTATTCCAGCGCCGTATTCAAAGAAGTGCAGTATTCCAAGGTAGGAGAATAGCGGTTAGCCATTAGCAGGCGGGCGAGCAGGCGGGCGAGCAGGCGGGCGAGCGGGCGGGCGAGACTGGTGAGCCGAGTCTTGGCAAAGACAGGTAGCGATCGCACTTAGCCCTGCCGGATCTTGAATCATTTGATCATGCGTCGCAATCAGCAGCCTGTGTGACTCGCCAATCCCCCAATGAGATAGGTTGGAACTCCAAGGCGGCAAAATGAGCAAATCAAACGGTGTCCACAAAGAAAAAAACTGAAGTTGCTTAAGCTGATAAATATCTTGATTGAGCGACTTTAGAAAAGGGCTGTTTGGCCGCATTTGGCGAATACCGTAGCGATGACTCAACGCGGCTAATAGCGTTCCTTGATGCGGCGTAGAGAGTGTAATGAACCGCCGCACCCTAGTCAGCCCGCCTAGCCGCTGCACATAGTATCGACTAATTAACCCGCCCATACTAAACCCAATCAGGTCAAAGGATTGGTGCGCGCCTAAAGAACGATCAATAAAACTAGCCACTTGCTCGGCTAAAGACTCTAGCGACGCATCTCCATTGTTGGGCGTCATACTCAACCCATATACCGGCCAGCCTTGCTGTTCTAAGTAGGCTTGCAGCACCGAAAAAATGCCCGCTGTATTCCAAATGCCGTGAACCAGCACAACCGGCAGGCGAGCCTGTTGCGCCCGCAATTCTGGCGCTTTATCCCGATTCAATAAGTCTTCGTTCAACGGTCTTTCTCTTGATTACGATCTTCCCAGCGAAATAAGAAGACCATCAGCGCAACAACCCCAACCTGTAGGGCCAAATTAGGGATTGACTGGGAGAGATCGCGGCCTGCGAGAATTTTGGTGAAAAAGACAAAGCCGCCAATCGCGCCTGAGGCCCCAAATGAGGCATAGATAAATTTGCGAAGACCTTTATAAGGAGCCCGAGATTCGGCCACCAGTCGGTCGTATCGTTCCTGGCTCATGCCGCTAGGCGGCGTTTTGCGGGGAGTGTTGCCAGCGCCTTTCTGGTTTGAGCTTCTCTGGTTTGAGCTTCTCTGGTTTGAGCTTCTCTGGTTTGAATTTCCAGGTAACGAGCTTTTTAATTTACCTTTCGCCATAGCCAAGCTGCTTTCTGAACTGCTTTCTGAACTGCTTTCTGAACTGCTTCCTGAAGGATGCATCCAATGATGGATCTAAGTAATGCATCAATGAATTTAATACATAGATCGCTACTTTCATTGTGGCAGAGGTTGTGACAGACTGTAACAGACTATGACAGCCGTATGAAAGCTGTATGACAGCCGCAACGGGCTTCAATCGCTGCTATAATTTTCATCTTGCCGATGTGGCTCAGGGGTAGAGCAACGCATTCGTAATGCGTGGGTCGTGAGTTCGAATCTCACCATCGGCTTTTAAAGGCGTTGTTTTTTACAGTCTTGTTTTTATATTTTTTTAAGAAGCAGCTAAGAGACGGCTCAGAAACAGCTAAGAAACCGCCGATCTAGCCACTTTTGTTGCCAAGTCACTGCGACCTGCTTGAATCAGCGCAGCATCGCGAATTCGGCATGAGTCGCACAGCCCGCAGGGTTCTGTGCCGCCTTCATAGCAAGACCAAGTTTTTTCGATGGGGACGCCTAAACGGAGCGATCGCTGCACAATGTCGGCTTTAGAATCCATCGCCAAAGGCGCAACCAACTCGGGCGCACACCCTTCTAACCCGGCTTTTGAAGAGAGTGTTGCGAGATGTTGAAAGGCAGCCAAATATTCGGGCCGACAGTCGGGATAGCCAGAGTAGTCAACGGCGTTGATGCCTACATAGATGGCTTTGGCTGATTGGGCTTCGGCCAATGAAAGAGCGATCGCGATAAAAACCGTATTGCGACCCGGCACATAAGTAGACGGAATTTCATTTGGCTTAACGCCCTCGGTAGGGATAGCCATCGTTTGATCAGTCAGCGACGAGCCGCCCCACTGAGCCAAGTTAACGCTAATAATACGATGATCGCTAATACCTAACGCCTGCACAACTGCTTTGGCCGCCACGAGTTCTCGGTTGTGACGCTGCCCGTAGTCTAGCGAGAGCGCCGTCACCTGAAAGCCATCGGCGATCGCCTGAGCCGCACAAGTAGCCGAATCCAAACCACCCGAGAGCAAAACAATTGCTTTGGGCATCTCATTGTCATGATTAAAACGATTGCTTGATAAGGCAGTCATCTTTTAGCTATCTAACCCCTAAAAATTTATGAGTTTGCAGTCCTAACCGCCACTCCGGATGAGACAGCACATAATCAAACACAATTTGCTCGCCGAGCTTACTTTCCCAGCAGGGCTGTAATATTTTAACGGCCTCAGGCGAGATCTTTTGAGCGGCCGCTTCCGCCCACTGCACATCTGCGGGCTTATCGACCACCACCTTCAGTTCATTCGCCTGCGCGTAAATATTTTCGAGCGGCGGCTTAAACCGCTTAGGGGACAGTGAAATCCAGTCAAATTCTCCACGCAGGGGATGCGCACCAGAGGTTTCTAAATGTATCCGCAGCCCTGAAGCATGCAGCGCCTGCGTCAGATCGGTTAAATCATGCATCAGCGGCTCACCGCCTGTGATCACAACCATAAAAGGCCGAGCCGCCAATGCCTGAGCCGTCAGATCGCTCACCGTTTGAAGAGGATGACGATTTTGCGGCCAAGAGTGCTTAGTATCACACCAAGAACAACCCACATCGCAACCCGCCAAACGAATAAAAAAAGCGCTTGAGCCCGTCCAGAAGCCTTCCCCCTGAACAGAGTGAAATATTTCTACAACAGGCAATTGTGTGCTCTGTTTTTCGACCAAAATAGCTGTTGCCATAACTTGCTTAACAATACCTAACGATACTGTACCGACTCCTATACGACGGGCCTACATGTGACTGGCACGACGTTAATAACCAGAAATTAGGTTCAATCAGCCTCATACTCGACCCAAGAGTCGGGCGTTTCCGAAACACAGACCTTTAGCTTGATATGGGCTGGCAACATTTTGCTGGTTTTTTCATGAATGTATTGAGCGATCATCTCTGCCGTAGTCTCATATTCCTTAGGCATGACCTCATTGAGTACACAGTGGTCTAGTCCGCCTTTTAGGGCATCTCGCTTGGCCCAGCGCAGTGTTCTAAAGTCGGCCACCATGGCTGGATGCGGGCAATACTCTGAAGCCTGTAGCTGATCGGCAGCGGCTTCTACTCTAACGCGGTAGGTGTGGCCATGCATCCGTCCACAAGGGCCATCGTAGTCGCGAATATAATGCGCTGCATCAAATGTAAATTCTGTAGATAGTTTCCACTGAGCCATAATTTTCTCTCCGATGATTCGCTTTGACCTTGTGAGTCTTCATTTGGGTTTGCTATAGACTAAACACTACAGCGTACAGAAGGTGCGCACAACTCAAGTAATGAGGACGCAATTTTTATGGATTTAGGTTTATCTGGCAAGGTAGCGGTAGTAACAGGCGGTGACTCAGGGATTGGGAAAGCGACTGCTGAAATACTGCTCAAAGAAGGCGCTAAAGTGGCGATTCTTAATCGTTCTTTTGACGAAATTGATGATTTAAAAGCGTTTGGCGATCCTTTTCCGGTCAAAGCCGATATCACGAGTTTAGAGCAGGTAGAAGCGGCAAGAGACCAAATCACTGAACACTTTGGACCTGCTGAAATTTTGGTGCATTCCGCTGGCATTACTGGCGCGGTAGGTGACTTTTTAGAGATTGATGACGAAGGCTGGATGCACACCATCAACGTTAACTTAATGGGCACGGTGCGCGTTTGTCGGGCGTTTATCCCGGCGATGCGCAAAGCGGGCTGGGGTCGTATTGTGCTGCTAGGATCGGAAGATGCCGTACAGCCCTATATTGAAGATATGCCCTACTGCTCTTGTAAGGCAGGTATGCTAAACCTGACTAAAAATCTTTCTAAGGCCTATGCCAAGGATGGTGTGCTCACGAACATGGTGTCGCCTGCGTTTGTAGAGACCGCGATGACCAATGCCATGATGCGATCGCGCTCCGAAGAAAGAGGCATTTCTATGGACGAAGCCGTCAAAAGCTTTCTCGCCGAGAATCGTCCCGGCATTGAAGTGGGTCGGCGAGGCAGAGTAGAAGAGGTCGCCGCTGTGATCACGTTTTTATGTTCTGAGCAAACGAGCTACGTCGTAGGGTCTAACTGGCGCGTCGACGGGGGATCAGTTTCAACGATTTCGACTTGATTTTTCGACTCTTAGACTATTCACTATTGGGCTCTGCCAAAGGCTCTGACGAAGTCACCTCAACGGCTTCCAACTGCACTGGCAGAGCCCCGTTTTTTAGCTGTACTTCTAACTCCTTAGCGGCATCCTGCGTAAAGTTGCCCGAAATCAGCGCTGTTCCTTCAGTGATGCCAGTCTTTGCATAGGCCACATCAACAACAGGCGTACTGAGCAGCACGTCATCCAAAAACAAACCAACCGCACGGCCTGTACCCGCCATCCTCTGAGTCTGCTCAGCGAACTTATCGGCACCTTCGGCGTTAAATTGAATGACGACATCCCAGGTGTTGTTATTTGCACTACTCGGCTGAGCTTGGGCATCGTAGAGCATATCACCCGTCAACGTGCTGGGCTCAAAAAGAGCCGAGATCGCCACGCGGGTTTCATCTATTTTCACCTGCAAGGCATCTGCTTCAGTCTGTTTGCCAATTTGAGCAAGCGTATTTTGCTCTACTAGCAGCCGCTGTAAGTCTTCAATATTTTTGGCCAGTTCCTTTTCAGTATCCGGCTTTTGATTGCGTAAATACAACTGTCCAGTGTTCGTTAAAACCGACTCTGCGGCTTTGGCATTTACTGACTGCGGCAACTTTACGACCAATTGATCAGGCGGTTGAATGCTAACTTCGGCCAGGTCAACGCCTAGCCCCACGAGCCGACTTTCTAATATTGTCTGCGTTTTGCCCAGACTCTCTGCGCTCACTTGGGCCTCTGTTTCGAGAGAGCTGGCCAAAGGACTGGCCTGTAATGTAATCTGCGTATAGTCTTTGAGCTGGTTGGTACAGGCAACGCCCGATATTGCCGCTGCCGACAGTACCCAGTGAGACAGTGAACCAGGCAACCATTGACCGAGTTGTTTAGTCATCATAATTTTCAGGTTTACTCCCCGTACGTTCTTTTATCAGCGTACACAAACACACCTTAAATATTTATTATTTCACTACGTCGCCCCTACCGCTTGAGATTGGTGTTGGAAAGACTTGTGCTGGCAGGATTGGTGTTAGGAGGACTGTTATTAGAAGGACTGTTATTAGAAGGACTGGTGTTAGAAGGACTGGCGTTAGAAGGATTAGCGTTAGGAGAATTGGTGTTAGAAAGACTGGTTTTGGGTGCCATCGGTTCGTCTGTCGCAACGGCTGTTGTGTAAAAGCGCTGAGTGGGGTACGCCAGCGAAATATCAGGATTTTTGGCAAACTCACGCAAAATGTTTTCCCAGAGCACCTGCTCCGATCCTCTTCGACGTCGGGGTTCGCACAGGTAGCGCATAGTGAGTAAAATGCCGCTTTCTCTAACGGTGGTATATACCGTTGGCGTGAGCTTGGAGTAAGAGATCATGTACTTTTGGCCCGCTCTGCGCAAATGCTCTTCGGCTGATCCGCTGAGATGTTCGGCATGGTTGTTGACCTGGGTAAACAGTATTTTTTTCGCGGCTTCCCAATCGCTCTCAAAAGTAATAAGCACCGGGATTTCATGCCAAATATACTTGAATCCTTGAGAGTAGTTGGCAAGCTCAGATTGAAAAATTTTCCCATTGGGAATGTGAAGAATCCGACCGGTGCTTTGGTCACTTTCTACCCAATTACCAATTTCCATTAGAGTAAATTGAAAAACGCCGATGTCGATTACATCGCCTGCATGGGTGTTGATTTGAATGCGATCGCCCATCTGAAACGGCTGTCGCCATAAAATGAACAGCCAGCCCGTTACATTGACGAGTGGGTCTCTGAGCACCACAGCCAAGCCCGCTGCCGACAATCCCAAAAACGTTGGCAGCCCATCAAAGGCAGGCAGCCAAAGCGATATCAACAGCAACAGATACAACCCATAGAATAGGTAGCCCAGCCACTTTCGTACCGAATAACGTAGTCGAGGACTCTCAATTTGCTGATTAGCTACCTGAGTCACGCCAAAACGCAGCAAGCTAATCGCTAGCAACCCCACCACCGAAGTAATGATCTTGCGGCGGATAATAGGGTCTATGAAAACATCAGACACGCTGGTGGCTTCACCTAGGATCAAAAACATAAGGAGAAGGGGCAAAATGAACTATGCGAAATCCGACTCGATCAGCAGCAATAGAGAGCCGTTTTCCGTACCTTTGTAAGGTACTGTACTTTCCTGAACAAACGGCGTCTGAAAACGCCCATTATGCACCCGCCGAACAGTTCGGGTGGTTCCTACGCAGCTCAACCTTGCCCAGGGTAGGCGATGTAATTCCTTACGGCCAGTCACTCTTTTCAGTAACAACCGTTATTTTAGAAGACTGCTGTAGCGCTGATGCGATTTCAAAAGTAGACCGACTCGCAGGGCGGATTGCCGAACGAGAGGAGATGCCGAAGTGGCAGGCGGTGATATGGGTAGGATTTTGGGGAAATCGGTAGCAAGGAAACTACAGCAACGGCTTCGCGACATTTTTTTGCCACAGCCAAATGCCGCCAGCGCACAGTGCGCTCGTCCACCAGGCGGCAGCCGCTTCGGCCTTGCCAGCGAGGAGGTAGCTACTGCCGATGAAAATAAGTGCGATCGCACTCGCTCCAGACACCATGAGCATGAGCTTAACCGTCCGCACCGCTAGCTGAACCCGCTGCGCCAAATCATCACCCGCGCTCAGCGGAATCGAGTTTTGAATAGCGACCTGAAAAGACTCAACCTTCTTAGGCTCTATTTGGTAGTAGGTACCTAGCTCCGAGTCCCGCAGCGATGGGTCAGAGCGCAAGCCAAACTGCTTAGCTAGCGCGATAGATTCACGCACCTGCCGCTTGGTCGCCAGCGACTGAAAAGCCTCAAACAGCGACTCTCGATAAACACCCGTTTGCGCCATTTCTAAAATGCTGCCGGTAAGCTCATTCATCGAAAGCTGAGCAGTTAGCGCGGGTTTAGTCATGATCACTCACAGCTGTTTTGGCAACCTTAATAACAGAAAGTTCTAAAGAAAGTTCTAAAATCACATGGTACATCAATATAGTACATAAAGACTACATTGATAGTCTTCACCAAGGAATGTAGAAGGATTATGTTACAGAAGCTTCTCTAAATAGATCCAAACAAATTCGAGTAAATCCAATCTGAATAAATTCAAACAAATTTGAATATCTCCAAATAAATAAAAATCTAACTCCATAAATAAGATCCAATCTCATAGATAAGATCAAAGAAGGCACAGTCTTTTACAGACTGTGCCTTCTTTAATGCGATTGACTAGTGTGATTGACTAGTGCGACTGACTAATTCAATTGACTAAACAATTACTATAAGGCTGCAAAGCTTAAGCCGTGAGCTACATCATGCCCATGCCGCCCATGCCACCCATGCCACCCATGCCGCCCATGCCGCCCATGTCGCCACCGGGCATAGCTGCTTCGGGTTCAGGCTTTTCGACCACCAACACTTCAGTCGTAAGCACCATGCCAGCCACAGAAGCCGCATCTTGCAGAGCAGAGCGAACAACCTTAGCAGGATCAACAATACCTGTAGACATAAAGTCTTCGTACTCGCCGGTCATAGCGTTGTAACCAAAGTTAAAGTCCATTGCCTTAACTTTTTCAACGACGACAGAGCCTTCTACACCCGCGTTGTCAGCAATCTGACGTAGCGGAGCTTCTAGCGCTCGCTGAACAATATCAACGCCGGTTTTCTCTTCGTCAGAAAGAGAGGCTTTTAAGCCTTCTAGGTTCTGCGCTAGATGTAGCAAAGTTGCGCCACCACCCGGAACAATCCCTTCTTCTACAGCGGCTTTAGTCGCATTCAAAGCGTCTTCAATCCGCAGCTTACGGTCTTTGAGTTCGGTTTCTGTTGCAGCGCCGACTTTAATCACCGCAACGCCACCGGCCAACTTCGCCAAGCGCTCTGCGAGTTTTTCTTTGTCGTAGTCGCTATCAGTAAGCTCTAACTCTTTGCGAATTTGAGCAACGCGCTTGTCAATGTCAGGCTTGTTGCCTTTGTCAGAAACGATAGTCGTGTTGTCTTTGGTGATAGTGATCTTAGTGGCGACCCCTAGCATATCGATAGTGGCTGCCTCTAAGTTGAGGCCGACTTCTTCCGAAATGACCTGACCGCCTGTGAGCACAGCAATATCAGCCAAAAGCGCTTTACGGCGCTCACCAAACCCAGGCGATTTGATAGAAGCAACATTGAGGACGCCGCGCGCTTTGTTCACCACTAATGTTGCGAGGGCTTCGCCTTCAACATCTTCAGCGATAATGAGCAAGGGCTGACCCGAGCGAGTCACCTGCTCTAGCACAGGCACAATTTCCTGAACAGAGCTGATTTTTTTGTCAACAATCAAGAGACGAGCATTTTCTAGCTCAACAATCATCCGCTCTTGATCGGTTACAAAGTAAGGAGACATGTAGCCTCGGTCGATCTGCATTCCTTCGACGACCTCTAGCTCAGTCTCTAAAGACTTGGACTCTTCGATCGTGATAACGCCGTCTTTGGTGACTTTGTCCATGGCTGAAGCAATCATGCCGCCAACCATTTCATCGTTACCCGATGAAACAGCTGCCACTCGGGCGATGTCACTGCCTTCAATGGGCTTGGCCGCAGCTGCAATGTCGTTGACGAGTTGCGCGGTTGCTTTTTCAATGCCACGACGGAGGCCAATGGGGTTGGCGCCTGCAGCGACGTTTTTGAGACCTTCACGAATGAGCGCCTGAGCAAGCACGGTTGCTGTGGTTGTACCGTCGCCAGCCAGGTCGTTGGTTTTAGAGGCGACTTCTTGAATTAAGCGAGCGCCTGTATTTTCGTAGGGGTCGTCTAGCTCAATTTCCTTGGCAATGGTAATGCCGTCGTTGACGATTTGAGGTGCGCCGAACTTTTTTTCTAAAACGACGTTGCGACCTTTTGGCCCCATCGTGATTTTGACTGCATCTGCCAGGGCATTGACGCCGCGCTCAAGTGCCTGACGCGACTTTTCATCGAATAATACTAGTTTCGCCATATGCCGGTTGTTACGAATTTTCTTTGATGTGGACTATCTCAGAATTTAGCACTCGATAGCCGAGAGTGCTAACTTAAGTCACACTTTACCGATGAGAGGGACCAGGTTAAAAGTCGCAATAACCGATCCTTTGCTGTCTACCGTCGCCGGTTGGTCATTACGGGTTGGCTAGCTACTGGGCTGGTCGTCATAAGCATATAAAAATAAGCATGTCAAAGGACACCTACGGCGATCGCAAGTGTCCTTATTACTTTATTCAATAGCTGTTTTCTAAATTGCTATGCTCCGAGTGCTATATCCCGAGGTCATCACAAGGCAATGACAAATCGGCTATGCACAGAGAACATTTATTTCAGCCCTGGAATGGGAGACTCAATATAGAACTGACCTTCTGTCGGCCCGTCGATTGCCTTCCAGGCAGGCAGTCCGCCCCGAATGGTGCTGACACGCTTAAAGCCAGCGCTGCGTAACTGCGTCGCCGCCTCTACCGCGTTCTCATCAGAGTCACTGTAAATAAACAGATCACGAATGGGCTCAAAGGAAGATTTGGCTTGCTCAACTAGGTTGTCCATAGACATGGGCATAGCGCCCATGATGCGCTCGTAGTTGAAGTCAGCGCGATCGCGCACATCTAAAATAGAAAGCGCAGGCTCACCCCAGTTTAGCCTTGCATTGAGATCCGAAGGGGAAGAGACTGCATCAAAATCGGTTGGTACAGGTGTTGCCTTGCCAACGACATCTTGAGCGTCGCTAACAGCACCGAGCACGCCTCTTTCTTTGTCTCTTGCAGTTTCTAACACGTCAGCAGCTTTGCCCTTTGCCGCTTCAAACGCATCACCCGAAGTATTATTAGGCGTAGAAGTTTCAGTATCCATAATGTAATGTCCTCTGTTTTGAAATTTTGTTGTGGCATCTGCTGGTAGCATTAGCCAGTAAAACGAGCCGCTCTAGCGATGGCTTTCTATTGAAGGCTTTCTATTGAAGGCTTTCTTTGGAGTCAACATTGAGTTCATATCGCTCTTGGTCGCGGTCATGAAGGCTATCGGCGACTGCCAAAGGCTCCTCCGACTGAATATCTAGCCCTGCGCTTTCGCCCAAGTCATCGATTTCCATCCCTCTTTCACGCTTAGGTGATCCGTTGCCAGCAAAGGCAGACTTGTTGTCTAGTGCCGCTTGCTTGCTCTGAGTGTCAGTATTTTCCATCGTGTTCCTAATGTTGTTGACGGCCCACTAAAGTCTGCCTAACACCCGTTTGCTAACATTCGTTAGCAGTGGATAAAAGCGCCTAAATATAATGTTTGGACGCAATGCTTGAACACGCTTACAGCAGGCTTTGCATATGTTTACAAAAATATCGGATACTCTCAGATTTTCTCTCTACAGTTGGGTAGAACTCTTCTCTTTCTTAAGATCTAAGTTGCAAGGTTTAAGTGAGCGAGGTTTAAGTGAGCTAGATTTGAGCTGCCTGATGTCGTAGCGTTTACAAACAATCTACAAACAATCTGTAGACAGACTATAGACAGATCTTGAAGGAGTAGATTGCCCCTTATACTTCATCATGTAGAGAACTCAAGGAAACACAGTATGCGTGGGTTGCAGGGTAAAAACGTATTAATCACTGGAGCCAGCAGTGGAATTGGGCAGGCGATCGCCGTTCGATTTGCTCAGGAGGGCGCACATGTCGCGGTGAACTACTACAAAGGCGAAGCCGAAGCCAAAGCCACCATTGAGCAAATGCACGCAGCTAGCAAAGCAGCGGGGATTGCCCCTGGTAGCCTCAAGGATATGACTGTGCAGGCCAATGTCGCCAAAGAAGAAGATGTCGCCATCATGTTTGATAAGGTGATTAGCAACTTTGGCGGGCTAGATATTTTAATCAACAACGCGGGGATGCAAATTCAGGGGGCTTCTCATGAAATTCCGCTTGATCAGTTTGACCGGATGATTGACATCAATATGCGAGGCGCTTTTTTATGTGCGCGCAAGGCGATCGCTCATTTTTTAGATCACGGTGGCGGCGTCATCGTCAACGACTCTAGCGTCCATGAACTCATTCCACGCCCCGAGTACGTGGGCTACACCATGAGCAAATCAGGACTGCGCGGCATGACCCGCACCCTCGCCCTTGAATATGCGCGCGACAATATTCGCATTAACTCGTTTGCCCCTGGTGCAACACTTACCCCCATTAACCCGTGGAAAGACGATCCGCAGCGCAAGGCCGATATTGAAAGCCATATCCCGATGGGACGTGCGGGCACCTCAGAGGAAATGGCCGCAGTAGCCGCCTTTTTGGCTTCAGACGATGCCGCCTACATTACGGGACAAACCATCTTTATCGACGGTGGCCTAACCCTGTTTCCTTCTTTCCGAACGCCTTGGACGGGCTGATAACTGGCTAATCACTGGCTAATCACTGGCCGATCACTGGCCAAGGAATCACCGCGATGAAATCTTGGATGGTTATTGGGATAGTCGCCTTTGCGATCGCCCTCATCTCTAACCTCATTAGGCCCAAAGACGCTAAGTGGTTTAGGCGGTTGCAGCGCCCTAACTGGCTCACGTTTGAAAAGCTCATTCCCGTCATTTGGACGACGGTATTTATTTGCGGTGCCTGGTCGGCCTACATAATATGGGAGCAGACTCAGTCGTGGAATTGGATGGCCACCTATATTGTGCTAGAGCTGCTCACGATTGCCTTTACGCCAGTGCTGTTTTGGTCGCATAACCTTAAACTAGCTGCTTACATTGGCGGTGCTGGCTTTATCATGTGTCTGCTGCTGACGCTGGGCGTTTTTCAGCTGTCTGTTTGGGCAGCTGTCCTGCTCATTCCGTACCTGCTTTGGAGCCCGATTGGCACCTTTACGACCTGGGAAATGGACAAGCTGAATGAATAAGCTGAATGAATAAGCAGAACTAAAGCGATCTTTGCTGAGTAAAGTATTCTCTATTAAATCTGAATAATTTGTACGATTAATCCAGATTAATAGAGATTGAATACTTAAGGAGCACTCACTTTGAGCCGCAAACAGCTTTTAAAAGTTATCAACATCGGACTCGGCATCCTGTTCTTGGATATGGCTGTGACAGGGCTATTTCCAGATCTTGTCTCACATGATATTTTTCACATCGTGCATGAGAAGGCAGGCAAGGTATTTGTGTTCTTTGCGATCGCCCATCTAGCACTCAATTGGAACTGGGTTAAGCTCACATTGCTAAAAAAGAAGAAAAAGGCTTGAAAACTGCAACAGCAGATTAATTCACAGCAGACAGCTCATCAGTATCAACATACTCGCTTGTTACCGGGTCAGGCAGCGAAAGCGAGTCGGCGGAGACATTCGCCTGCGTATCTATCGGCCCTAGCTCATAGTTGCGCCACTTTCCTTGATAGCGTTCGGCGACTAGGGGCCGAAGCTCAAACTTAGGAATATCTGGATTGTCGTTATAAGTCACATCTACACGCAAAGCCGAGTAAGGGCGGCGCTTATGGTTACCGGTGCCAGAGCGACCTATAAACAAATGGCACTTGGCTACGGGCTGGCCAAACTCTTCTAGCACATCCCCTTCTTGGCGCTGCCTGCGCAGGCTAAAACCGCTGCCACCGCACACAACCCAAGGAATGTTGCGATCGCCATGTCCGGTCTCTTCTGTTTTTAAATACTCAAAGCAGTGGGCATGTCCGCTCAACACCAAATCCACCAACGGTCTGCCTTTAGACTCTTCGCCAACTGCCGCATCAACCTGATCGAGCAGCTCACGCAAATGAAAGCGCACGGCGAGCGTCTGCGCCTGAAACCACTTCGTTTTTTCGGTGACGTAGGGCGGATGATGAAAATACAGCACCCGGCCCTTAGCGCTGGGGTCTTGCCAAGAGGCAATTAGGCGATCGCGCAGCCAGTCAAGCTGAGCAGTATCCACTGTATTGCTACGGTAAGAGGCATTCAACTGCATTTCAATATCGTGCAGCTGCTCTTCGAGTTGTTCTAACTTAGCGTAGATATGGTTAGCGCGTTCGGCCTCCTCAGGAATGTCAATATTTAAGAGGTTTGATTCTTCTTCGAGCGATCGCACCTCCGATTCTAGCAACCTTCTAAAAGCCTGTATCTTCTCTCGTTGGGTACGACCTTCCTCAGTTTTGGGCAAAGGCTGAGGCGCATTAAACGTATTGCTATCCAACGCAAAAAAATCCACCCCACCTTGCCGAAAACTGTAGTAGCGATTCGGCAACCGCGTAAATTTCCCTGGCACGTAGCGCAAACATCGCCCCGTGTCTGTTGGGTGAGTATAGTGCTTTGCAAAATGCCCCTCTAGCTGCGCAGTGCCAACCAGCTCTAAGCAATCTAAAAAAGCCCTCGCATAGCCCTCTCCCTGAAACGAACCATGCCAACCAATATCTAAGTTAATTCGCTTTTTTAGCAGCTTTCGCAGCGGCGTCAGCGCCTTACTAATCAAGCCAATACCTATCGACAAATCATAGTAGTCATGGTTGCCTAACACGGGTAAAAAAGGCAACTTAAACGTCATCTTGTCGAAACAAACCTTGTTAGGCCGCTCGCCACCGACAATAAACTCTCGATAGGGCTTAATAAAATTATCTGGATACTGCTCGCTAGAACCCGTGAGATAGACAACATCGCCCGTATGCAAAATAAAGTCACACGCGGAAGAATGCTCAATCAGACGTTGGGCCACATGCCTTTGAGGGCGATCCTGCAAATGCCGACTCGTACCGCTATCGCCCAGCACCAAAAAAGAGAATCCAGCTGTTCCTAACTGAGCCTTCTCAGCGGCATCTTGCAATGAACGCTTGTCTAGGTCTTGAGCCGCTGGGCCTTGAGCCGCTGGGTCTTGAGCCGCTGGGTCTGGGGCAATCACCAGTCTCGTCTGGTCAATCCCATGCTTTGCCACCAAAGGATGCTGCCACCGTACCCGATAGTTCATACGGGAAATTTTAGTTGCGATAGGTGGGTCGCTAGCAAACCTCATAAGTACCTGACAATGCTTTGCAATACTAATATAAACCGCACCAACAGTACCGACGTAAGTATTGCGCCAATAGCGGCAACTTTTCGTTCTTTGCCTTAGTCGTTAAACTTGTCTAGGTACGTCCCATTTCTATAAATCGCCCTATATTTAACCTTTTTGACCTTTAAGCCCTAATTAAGCTTTGCTTAAAAGTAGCCTAAGAGCCGATTTCGTAAAGCCGATTTCGTAAAGCCGATTTCGTTATAGCGACGCTAATGCACCGAAACAATCGAAATCTATTTCCCTTTATTGCCGTGCTCACAGCGGCAGGCACTCTTTCGGGTATTTGTAGTATCTTTTTTTTGGCGATTGATAACATAGGCAGCGCTCGCGTCGGCTCAGTTGCTTTATCACCCAGTCCTCTGCCATCCAGTCCTTTGCCATCCAGTCCTTTGCCATCTAGTCCTCTGCCATCCAGTGCGCAGAGCTTAAACGATAACGAGCTAAGTGGCGCTGTTTTAGACGTTACTTCACCGAGCACTCCGCCCCATACATCAGGCACCCATACATCAGGCACCCATACATCAGGCGCGCGTACATTAGGCACGCATAAAACGGCAGTGCTGAGCACCCGTTCAAATGGACAACTCGTAGCCAGCGGCAGCTACGACAATACAGTCAAAATTTGGAGTCTCAAAAATTTATCAACAGATTTGTCAGCAGAGCTATCAACAGAAGAACCATCAAAAAACCGTGCCAATGCCGAAGCATCGCTAGCGCATAATGGTCATGTCAACACCCTTACCTTTATTCCGAACCGGCTCTCCTCGGGCGAACTTTCACGACCCGCAGAACGACCCGCAGAACGACCCGCAGATACCGATTATTCCCTTCTAGCCACGGGCAGTGGCAGCGGTGAAATCAAGCTATGGGACTTGGCATCAGCCGAACTGATGACGACTATTGCCGATCGCTCAGGTCGCATTATGAGTCTTGCTACCAATGCTGACGGCACCTTCATCGCAAGCGGCAGCAGCAACGGTGCGCTCAAGGTATGGCCTGTTGAGGCGATCGCTACTCAAAAGAGTCAAACCAACTTAAGAGGAATTGTGCTGAGTGAAGTCGGCACACCAATAAACACGTTAGCCTTTCACCCGAGTGATCCTAACATTCTAGTTAGCGGTGACCAATCGGGTGACCTCACGGTTTGGAACATCGCGAAACCTGAGCGTATCCTGACGCTTGCTAGTAACACTGCCCCCATTATGAGCCTAGCCATGAGCCCCGATGGCCGGTATATCGCTAGTGGTAGCGATGACACCATCATCCGCATTTGGAACCTACAAACAGGTCGGATTGTTCGGATGCTCTCGGGTCATAACGCTGTTGTTTCTGACGTCGCCTTTAGCCCCAACGGCAAGCTGCTCGTCAGCAGTAGCTACGATGGATCGATTAAAACTTGGGACTGGGAGAAAGACGCTGCCCTTTGCACCCTCAAAGGACATACTGGATTCGTCTACTCATTAGCCTTTGCCAATAGCAGTAGCTTGGTCAGCGGTGGGGACGATGGCACCGTTCGCACATGGAACCTAACAGCATCTGCCGATCAGAACTGCTTAATTTAGACAATAACTAGACGCAATAACTAGACGCAATAACTAGCCCATATTGTTTTTATCCCAACGTTAACGAATCATTGGGCGGACTTTTTTGGATTCTACCGAGCTTAATAATCCCTCTTTTGTAGCGTTGTGTGAGTGGTACGACTGCCTCTACTGACAGAGTTGTCGATTGGCTCTTTTTCCTATTATTAAGAGCGTTGGTGATCTGTTTTTGTCTTGCTACTGCGCTGGGAAATAATAATTTATTTACCAGAAACAAAACCTAGCCTTAGCTTTTCAACAACCGCAAAACACCACTGCTCCAACACAAATAGGAAACCATTATGGCTACCAAGAAAGAGAATAGAGAAAATAAAGATGTCGATTTAAAGACTAGCGGTAAGCAAACAACGCTTAACCCCGAGACCCGCACAACAGGGCAGGGATCTAACACCGATACCCGAGATGGCGCAGAGCCTGAAGCACCTGGCAATGATGGCAACGTTCCAGGCAGCCCTAATCAAGGCACCGAATCTCGCTAACGAGCCTAGCTAGTTTGCCCTACCGCCCCATTTTTTGTTCCAATCAGCCATTTAAAGCAATTGATTGACCTGTTGGAACAACCTACCGTGGGACGGTAGGGCGAAATATTCGCCTGTACAGCTAATACATGTACAGCTAATACATTCGCTAATATTTTTTTTGTTGTCACGCCTTTTTACGGCTTTTCTTTTTACTGTTTACTTGCCGCTTTTACTTACCGCTTTTATTTACTATGGTCACCGCACAATCAGAACGACGCCCCACACCTGACGAAATTCCTGGACAACAGCTGCCTTATCCAGGTAGCCAAGCCGATATGACGCCAGCTCCTGATAGCGACCTATCTAATTACAAGGCTGCTGACAAGCTCAAAGGCAAGGTTGCGATTATTACTGGCGGAGACTCAGGTATTGGCAGAGCAGTGGCGATCGCATACGCAATGGAAGGTGCGAATGTTGCCATTGTGTACAACGTGAACGATCAAGACGCTGAAAAAACCAAGTCATTGGTAGAAGAGCGCGGCGGCCAATGCCTACCGATAAAAATAGATGTGCGTAAGCCAGAGGAATGTGAACAGGCAGTCGAGCAAACGGTCGAAAAGTTTGGCCAACTCAATATTTTAGTAAACAACGCTGCTTTTCAAATGGTTCACGAAGACATTGCTGAACTTACTATCAAGCAGTTCCATGAGACCTTTGAAACCAACGTTTTTGGATATTTTCACATGTTCAAAGCCGCCTATCCTCACCTCAAAGCAGGCGACGTTATTATCAACACCGGGTCGATTGTTGGCAAAATTGGCAAAAGCTTTTTGGTAGACTATGCTGCGAGCAAAGGCGCTGTGCATACCCTGACCAAGTCTTTAGCACAAACCTTAGCCGATAAAAAAATTAGAGTCAATGCGGTTGTCCCCGGTGCGGTATGGACGCCAAACATTCCATCAACCATGACCGAAGAGCAGGTTGATCAGTTTGACGATGCCAACGCCTTGAAGCGAGCAGGACAGCCAGAAGAGCTAGCCCCAACCTATGTATTTTTGGCTGCTGAGGACAGCAGCTTCATTACAGGTGCTTTGATTGATGTGACAGGCGGCCAGCTCTCTAGCTAGACTTCTTAACTAGACTTTTGAAAGAGCTGAGTTTTTTAACGGGTTTATTGCCAGCTCAAGCGTTGTCTTTGTCTTTTTTAATTTCAGGAACTACGCTGGGTCGCTCTTTATCTTCCCAACCTGCCGGACGTTTGGAGTTATACCAGGCGATAGATCCTAAGCCCACAGCGGCGACAAAGCCTACAACGCCAACAATCGTTAAAAACAAAGAGTAAGGAACAGCTGTTTCCTGCATGAGCAAAACCATCATTAAATTCATATTTAGTACGTTCACTCAGCCTGCAAACCGAGCTTAAAAACATCATTCTCTACCATACCAGTTGGTGTTTATGGCAGCTGAGAAAAGGAGCTATAAATGGCGAAAGTTGGGCCTGAAACAGCGGCAGCCGCCGCCGGACTGCGCTACGTTCATGACGGTATGTCAGGAATTCGCCGCCAGCCCTGGGGCAAAGGATTTACCTACTATCTACCGAATGGCGATCGCCTCCCACCTTCTGCGGAACGCGATCGCATTGAATCGCTAGCCATTCCCCCAAACTGGCAAGATGTCTGGATTTGCCTATACCCTAACGGCCACTTACAGGCCACCGGACGCGACGCCAAAGGCAGAAAGCAGTATCGCTATCATCCCGACTGGCAAAAGTTTCGCAATCTGCAAAAGTTTGATCGCATGGTGCCATTCGGCCTCGCCCTGCCTGAACTTCGCCGACAAGCACAGGCTGATATGAGTTTGCCCCCGCTCTCCCGCACCAAAGTCACTGCTGCCCTTGTGCAGCTGTTGGATCAAACCCTAATACGGGTGGGCAATGTGGAATATGCCAAACGAAACCAGTCTTACGGACTCACGACGTTGCGCGATCGCCATGTAGAGATCAGCCAACAAAAAGTCGATTTTCACTTCGTTGGCAAAAGTGGCATCGAGCACAACATCCATCTTGAAGATCCCAAGCTCGCCAACGTTATTCGCTGCTGCAAAGACATTCCAGGCTACGAGCTATTTCAATATTACGACGAAGCGGGCAACCGCCAAACCGTAGACTCTGGCGATGTCAACGAATACCTTCAAAGCGTAACTGGCGAAAACTTTACGGCCAAAGACTTTCGCACCTGGGCAGGCACTACCGTTGCCACCCATACACTCCACCAGCTAGGCGACTGGGAGCAAGAATCACAAGCCAAACATAATGTGGCTACCGCCATCAAAGCCGCCGCCACTCGGCTAGGCAACCGCCCCGCCACCTGCCGCAAATACTATGTCCACCCGGTCGTACCCGAAAACTACTTAGCTGGGGCACTCATTGAGCAGTTGTCCAAAGCCATTGAACAGGCAAAAACAAACGCAACCGACCAAGATTGGTTAGACGAACAGGAACAAATCGTTTTGAATTTCTTGAAATCGATGTAAAACACTTGGCCCTGAGAGCCCTTTCCTGGCGGACTTTTCCTATTGCCGTCCAAAGCAATTTACTTCGGTTGGGCCGGATGGATTTGTTTTTCAAGGGTTGATTGCAGCAGCCAGAGCCCGCTATAGGTTACCCCCGAGTCATCAGGGCGAATGAGTAAAAAATGGAGCCCTTTAGCCGCCTGCTTGCGCTCGGTAAAAGTGCGAGCAGCTCCAGCCATGTCTGCATCTTCAAAGGTTGCCAGAATCCAACGGTCAGCCAGCCCTGCCTCTAGCAATAGCCCATCGGGTTTACCGGCGATGTACTGAAGCATCACGGGGCGAGCAGACTGTAGCCACTGGGCTAGCGTCATAGCCACCCGCCCACCGTCGATAATGACGCCAGGAATGAGCAGCGTACTCGGCAGGCCCAGATTGATAGGCAATTGTTCATCAGCAATAGACTGAATAGGAATGGGCTCCTGTAAGAGTCTGGCTAGCTGATCTGAGCTGATGGCCGCAAACTGCCACTGCTCGCCCATTAAGTAGTCAGCCATGGGCTGAGGGGCCGGACGTTCTATCGCAATTGGATCGTAGGGCTCGCCGGTGTAGTTGTTCAAATTGGGATACCAGACGGCCCTTTGGCGCAGCCACTGCTTGAGCGTTGGCACCTCTCGGATAGGGCGCACCTGAATAGGCAGCTCCCGGCAGGCGACTTCTATCAGGCTGACCGTCTGAGGCCGAAAAACATTGATGTACTCAGGCCAGCCGCCTGCGCCATTGCGGGCAATTTGCAGCTGTTTTTTGAGCCAGGGTGCGCCAGCTTCTGCCTGTGGGCAAAATTCACCATAGCTAAAATCCATCTGCGGATCGCAAATGAGCAGCTCCCACAGTGGTTTGCCTTGAGAATCTTGAAGCGGACGACGATAGAAATCAAGCTGCCAGGAAGAGCGCATGGGTAAATAGCGTTATATTGAATCGAATAAGTTATTGTTCACCACCAGATACATCATGACTCCTGCTCTTACCCAGTTTGGCGATCGCATGTCTCACCTGACCGGGGTGCGCGCGATTATGAAAGATATTATCGAAACGCTAAATTCGAGCAAGGCGTCTAATCAGGGTATGGAATTCATTAACCTGAGTGCGGGCAATCCGGTTATTTTGCCTGAGGTAGAACAGCTGTGGCGTGATTGTACCGCAGACCTGCTAGCTAGCGATGAATATGGCGAGGTAGTATGCCGCTACGGCGCGAGCCAGGGCTACGAGCCTTTTATTGAAGCCATTCGTGATGACTTTAACCAGCGCTACGGCCTTAGCCTCACCTCTCGCAACATTTTGATCACACCCGGTAGCCAAAATCTCTACTTTTTGGCGGCCAATGCACTCGGTGGCTACAGCGCCAGCGGCCAGCTTAAAGATATCGTACTGCCCCTAAGCCCTGACTATACCGGTTACGGCGGGGTAACGCTGTATCCGGAAGCCGTAAAGGCCTATCGTCCTTTTATTGAGCTCAGCGATGACCCGCACTCATTTAAGTACCGGCCTGACTTTAATCAGCTACAGATTAATGACAACACAGGGTTTGTCCTGTTTTCACGGCCTTGTAATCCCACTGGCAATGTCATCACAGATGATGAAGTGCAGGGTATCGTTGATTTGGCGGCACCTTACAATGTGCCGGTATTCATTGATTCGGCCTATGCACCGCCTTTTCCTGCACTGAATTTTACGGATATGACGCCCGTGTTTGGGCCTAATATCGTTCACTGCATCAGTCTTTCTAAAGCGGGCTTACCGGGTGAGCGCGTCGGCATTGCCATTGGCGATGAAAAGATTATTCAGATACTAGAGGCTTTTCAGACCAATTTGTGTATTCACTCTAGTCGTTATGGTCAAGCGATCGCAGCGCGTGCTATTCGCAGTGGTGCCCTAGCCGACATTGCCAAAAATGTGATTCGTCCTCACTACCGCAACAAGTTTGCCGTGCTCGAAGAAACCCTCACTCAGCACATGCCCAACGCAGCACCGTGGCGGCTGCATAAGGGCGAAGGCGCAATTTTTGCTTGGCTGTGGTTTGACAATCTGCCCATGACAGATTGGGAATTTTACAACGAGCTAAAGCGGTACGGGGTGATTATTGTGCCAGGAAGTCCATTTTTCCCAGGACTCAAAGAGAGCCTAAAGGGTGAAGATTGGCCTCACATGCGCCAGTGCTTCCGCATTAGCCTGACAGCAACAGAAGATCAGCTGATAACAGCGCTAAAGCATTTGGCGACACTCACTGACAAAGTATATTCAAGCAAGCCTGTGATGGCTGCGGTTTAGGCGCTAGGCGCTAGGTAATATGGAGAGCAAATCAGATAAGGCTAGCGCAACAGAAGCGCAGGAATGGTTGTTAATTGGTCGGATTGTTGGCGCGCATGGGCTCAATGGTCATGTGAAAGTGTTTGCGGAAAGTGATTTTCCGGAGCGGTTTACGCAGGCGGGCGATCGCTGGCTGCAAAAACCCAACGATGAGCCCAATGGTGAGCCCATACGGGTGCGCCTGACGAGTGGTCGGTATCTGGACGGCAAAAACCAGTACTTGGTAAAGCTAGAAGGCATCGACCATCGCGACCAGGCAGAAGATTTGCGGCAGGCGAGGCTGATGGTGCCGGAGGGCGATCGCCTTTCGTTAGAACCGGGCGAGTTCCATGTTTCTGACCTAATCGGCTCAACCGTCGTCATGCAGTCCACTCAGTTCATCCTGGGCACTGTGACGGATGTGTTTACCACCGGTCACGACATGCTAGAAGTTTTGCTAGCAGACCAAGATCTTGCAGAGCCTGCCGCAGAAAATACCGCAGAAGGTACTACAGATGCGGCCCAAGTTCCCACATCGTTAGAAGAGATTTCCGCTGAAATAGCGCATCCTTCCACGCGGGCTAAAGCGGTTAAAAAGCTGAAGCTTCAGGCGAGGCGCAAGCAAAAAAAGAAAGCGCCCAAAACCTTGCTCATTCCCTTTGTAGAAGAAATTGTGCCAGTGGTTGATGTCGCCGCTGGGCGAATTGAAATTACACCGCCGCCCGGTTTGATCGATTTGGCATAATCGATTGCACTTGCAATTTCTCATACGCTTTTAAGATCTACCTTTGGCCCGCTGTTGAGGGCTTCTCTGACCCGAACAATTTGCGTGAGAACGGCTTCTAAGTGGCTCAGTGGCACCATATTAGGCCCATCGCTGAGCGCCTGATCTGGATTTTCATGGACTTCCATGAACAGCGCATCAATGCCGATGGCGGCTGCCGCACGGGCTAAGTAAGGGACAAATTCTCGCTGTCCGCCGGAGGTATTGCCTTGGCCTCCGGGCATTTGGACGCTGTGGGTGGCATCAAATACAACTGGGTGGCCCAACTCGCGCATTTGAGGCAAGCCGCGAAAGTCAACCACTAGGGCGTTGTAGCCAAAGCTGGTGCCGCGCTCGGTGAGCAGAATGTTTTGGGCACCACCGTCTTTGAGCTTTTGGACCACATTTTTCATATCCCAAGGCGCTAGGAATTGGCCTTTTTTAACGTTAATGGCTTTGCCAGTCGCCGCTGCGGCCAGCAGTAAGTCGGTTTGGCGACATAAAAAAGCCGGAATTTGCAAAAGATCAGCGACTTCAGCGACAGGAGCAGCTTGATAGCTCTCGTGAATGTCTGTCACCACTGGAACGCCCACTTCCTGCCTGACTCGGTTCAAAATGGCCAGCCCTTTTTCCATGGCCTGACCGCGAAAGGAGCTAATAGAGGTACGGTTGGCTTTGTCAAAAGAGGATTTGAAAATGAGATTGACCCCCAGGCGATCGCACACCTTTTTGATCTCATCTGCCATCTTCAAGGTGAAGTCTTCAGATTCAATCACGCAGGGGCCTGCCAGCAACGCCAGGGGCTGACCATCTCCAATGGCAAACTTGTCGGCGATCTGTGTTTGGACTGTCGTCGTTTGGCTGGTGGAGGCAGCCACTGAAGATTTAACGGGTGTAGCAACCATAATTTAAAGCTTTCCTTCTGCAATGAGGGTTTGGGCGTGCGTGAGGTCTTCGGGCGTATTGATTTCTATGATGGCAGTTTCTGTTTGACATACGCGAATACGATAGCCATGCTCTAACACTCGAAGCTGCTCAAGGCTTTCACACTGCTCTAGCGGCGTGGCTTCTAGCGAAGTATAAGTAGCCAGAAAATCAGCGCGGAAGGCGTATAGGCCAAGGTGATGGTAAACGGGGACTGTTGGAGCGGCGGTTGGAGCGGCGGCTGGCGGCTGGCGAAAGTAAGGGATGAGCGATCGCGAAAAATAAAGGGCGTTGTTATAGCGATCGCAAATCACCTTCGCCACATTTGGATTATCCAAATCATTGGCTAAATCCAGCGGGCAGGCCAGCGTTGTCATATCAGGCAGCACTGACTCACTCAAATAGGGCTCAACCAGCTGGCTCAGCATATGAGCCTTCACAAACGGCTGGTCACCTTGAACATTCACCACCACTGCATACTCCGGATGACGCGCCGCGACTTCAGCAATTCGATCGGTGCCCGTTTTGTGCTGGTCAGAAGTTAGCGCCACTTCACCACCAAATCCGCGGACACATTCAGCAATTTTTTCGCTTTCGGTAGCCACAATCACCCGACTAAAAGCCGAACAAGACTTAGCCGCCTCATACACTCGCTGCACCATAGTGCGATTCCCAATTTTCACCAGCGGCTTACCCGGAAACCGCTGCGACTGATAGCGCGCCGGAATCACCGCCAGCATCTCAATAGACATACAAACCCTACTCCTCACGTGGGTACGATTCTATCGTAAAGAGCCCTGGCGGAACCCCAACGAGTCCGGCGTTAAGAGCTATTTAGAGAGCAAAAAGTAAAAGTCCTTATGGTTGGGCGTGTGGCGAATGTCGAACCAAGTGTAGCCAAGATGTTCTACGGCATATTCCAATACCTTAGCCATGTTGCGGTTGGTGTAGTAGTGAACATGAATTGATCGCTTCGCCTCGTAAAACATTTGCGCGGGCTTACCGCCACCGTGATTTTTGGCCCAGCGCTCGTAGTGCCTTAAGGTGGGTTCCATATCGCCTGAGGCCTGTTCTGCTAACAGCTCACTCATGCCAGAAGGCCGATAGATATAGTCTTTACAACCTGCGACATCAGGCACAATGCCCAATACCTTGCCATCGTCTTTGAGCTTGGTTGACCAGTACTTGAGATGACCTAAAGGATTGGCCAAATGCTCAAAAACATGACTCGAAAAAATAAAGTCTAGGCTGCCATCTTCTACAGGTAGGTTGCAGGCATCTCCAATTTTGTACTTAGACCAGAGCTGAGGATCAACTCGATAGTTGCCCAGGTCGTTATACAGTCGCTCCCAGTCTTGCGGCGCAGATTGCTCAATGTAGGTGACATCTACCGTTTCACTGTCTTGAACCTGTGGGTTGTGACCGGGGCCAATTTCTACGCCTTTGCCCTGGCACAGCTGCAAGATTTCGGATCGGGCGAGCACTTCATGAACTGAAATAAAGGCAGAAATTGGCTTAGATGCGGATTCGATTTTATGAGCGGTCTGTTTTCGGCTGAAGAGGCTGAAGATACTGAGGCTGAGCTTTTTTCTGACTGATTTTTTTTCGGCTGAGTTCTTTTTACTTGACTGATTTTCTCCTTTCAGTTTTGACGCTTTAGGCGCGGATGCCTGTAGCCGCAGGGTGAGATGGCAGGTTTGATTGGAGGCTCCGGCTAGGAGTTTGCTCGGTAAATAAATGGGCGTGATTTTGTCGCCGAGCGTAATTGACTCAGTAGCCAAAATATCGCCAGCATCGTTGCGTAGACATACTTCAAGCTGGCTGCCTAACGATTTGTTGTTAAGGGCTTGAACGGCCCAGCCGGTGATAATGGTGCGCTCACAAAAGGGATACCAGTTAAAGATATTTTTGAGCGTGATAGCAGGTTGATCAGAAACAGTCAGGAAAAACCCTTTGTGTAGCGTGTCACCAATGGGGCGCTTGTGGATTTTAACGGTGCTCTCTAGTAGTAGTAAGTTCTCATCTTGGCGCTGAGCCATGTTGACTAGGTTCATGGTGAGAATTCAATTAATCAATTAAGAAGTTGTACATCGTTTAGGGCGCAAAAAGGAGAAAGCGCAGAAGGTCGAAGGCGCAGAAGGTCAAGAAAACAGAAAATCGAGAGAACAGAAAATCGAAATAACAGAAGGTCTAGGAGGGAACAGGGAAAAAAGCAGGACTTAAGCAGATAAAGTTCAGTTCGAGCTATAGGCCGCTGCTCACCACATCGTGCAGCCGTACAATGCCTATGCACAGTCGCTTTTCGTCGATGACCGGCAACACTGAAATTTGGGAGGGCCGATCTTCCATAGTTCTCAGTGCGTCATAGGCTAAGCTGTCGGCGGTGACTGTGACGGGGTTAGGCGTCATGATCTCTTGGCTGAGCACCTTGCTCCAATTTGCTTGGTCAGTTTTTTCAAAGGTTCGACGCAGGTCGCCATCAGTAATGATGCCGAGCAATGTGCGATCGCAGTTCACCACGCCGACAGCACCTAGTCCACCCTGACTAATGGCTGTAATCACCGCTATTAAAGGGGCATTGGCCTGTACGGTTGGCGTAGGCGTATGCATCAAATCAGAGACTTTAAGCGTGAGCCGTTTGCCGAGCCTGCCAGAAGGATGATTAAAGGCAAAGTCTTCCGGGGTGAGCCCTTTTTGTTGCATCAGGGTCATGGCGATCGCATCGCCAATCGCCATTGCAACCGTCGTGCTGGCAGTCGGTGCTAGGTTCAATGGGCACACCTCTTTATCCACTGTGGCTTTGAGTACCACACTGGCCTTTTGAGCCAACGGTGAAGCTTCGTTGCCCACAATGGCAATAATCGGCGTTTTGCGGTGTTCTAGGTAGGGTAGTAGACCAATAATTTCTTCGGTGTAGCCGCTGTTACTCAGAGCGATCGCAACATCCTCTGGCCCCACTAAGCCCAAATCACCATGCAGGGCGTCGCTAGGATGCAAGTACACAGCAACAGTGCCCGTGCTGGTGAGGGTTGCGGCAATTTTACGCCCGACAATACCCGACTTACCCATACCTAAAACGATCACTTTGCCCTTACACCTATAAAGGAGCGCGATCGCATTTTCTATTTGCTCGGGCACAAGGGCGCTAGCGGCCTGGGCAATGGCACAAGCTTCCGCCTCTAGGAGCGCGACAAACTGCTTAGCCGCCGTATCGGGCGTTGTCTTTACAGATGCAATAGTTGAGAGAGTATCCATGCTGCTGCTGTTAAAGGCTGTTATTTGAGGACGGGTGTTGAAGGCTGGTGTTAAGAGCTGTTATTTAAAAAGCTTGCCGAAGGGTCTGGGCAAATTAATGGCATTGAGCCGACGAATAAACCGCTGCTTAAACCGATTCCAAACGAACTGAAAGGGCCTTGCTACGATGGCTTGATGTTTAGTTCGTAAGTCCTGATGCTGCTTTTCTAAAGCGCTGTATTTGTGGTTGAGGGCTAAATATTTTCTGTGACTCTGGGCGATCGCTTGATTGAGTTCTGTTCGAGCTGCTTGCAAGCTGATAAGTTGCTGCTCAAGCCGATCAAACTGCTCGGCAGGAGGACAGAATTTAGGCACAATGCAGCTCTCCCAAAAGGGCTGCATATATTGCTTTCGCGCTCCTTTAAAGTGAATGACCTTTTTACCTGCGCCTGCGCCATACATGTCGAGTTCTTGCGCAAAGTCGGGCGAATAGTTATGGGTCGCACAAGGTAATAGCAATAGCCGCATATCTCCTATAGTTTGCTCGCCTAGCCCTAACAGACTTTGGCCTGACTGGGTCAGCACATCAACCAGCGCTTTTTGATCGCCCCACCATTGGGCTTCGTCAGAAAAAGCATCTACATACCGCTGATAAAAGTTTTTGAAAAAGTTAATGGCAGTTTGAGGCGATCGCTGAGAAATAAGCATTACTCCCCCGTTAATCGGCATCCCTTTAGGGTCATCTCTGAGCGTTAGTGCAATGTCAAATTCAGTCCAGTTCAGCGCAGCGTCTAAATTTTCATTAATTAAAATATCAGTATCTAAAAAAATGACATGCGAGCGAAAGTCGTGAGCCTGTAAAAACGCGAGCTGTGCATATGAGCGGCTGAGCATAATATTGCTCGTATCAATATCGTAATACTGCACCTCTACGCCGCTGGGTAGATCGGCAAACATGGCCCCTTGATTAGTGAGCAGCACCTTTCGCGCATCGGGATGAAACGCCGTCACAGACTGAAACATCAGCAACAATATCTCTCGGTGACTCAGTGAAGATAAAGAAGTTGCGGGGATATCGGCTGTCGCGCGCGCGGCCTCAGCAAGATCGACATGAAAGGTCACAAAGGTAATCATTAACGCTGTACTACCATTTTGGGCTGGTCAATCCTTTTGGGCTGGTCAATCCTTTTGGGCTGGCCAATGAACCGACTAAATGAATCAACCAGATGAACCGACCAAATGAACCAACCAGATGCGCGATCGCTTAGGCATAGGTCTGTTTAAGATGGCTCACAAACTGAGTCATCACCGCATTGAGTTTATCAATTTCTAGCTGGCACCTAGAAAAATCATAGTTTAGGTAGGTATCTAATTTTTCCACCTCACAGATGGGAAAGTCGAGCGATTCAGAGAATCCAACGCATCTATCGTCTACATAAGTCAAAAAAGAAGGCTTACGCTGACTTAAAAAATAGAGATGAGCGTGGAGACGGCTGCCGATATGCAGGTCTGTGTTTTGATAAAAGTCAAAGCATTCTTCCACAGAATGAGGAATAAATAGCTTGAACCCATATTTGCGCGCGATCGCTCTTAGCATCACAGGCGTTGGGTCATACTGCCGCTTAAATCCTAGCCTTGCAAAAGACTTAGCCGTTGAAAGGCTCCAATCCCACCGAGGCATAAAAAAGTCTTGATGGAGAGATAAAACCTTTTGAGCATGCTGAAATTTACCGGCAACAAACGCCAGGGTGGCCGATTCTCGCGCCCAAAAGTCATCTCGTTCAGTCACCGTAACCACCACTCGATTAATCGCCTGATGAGCGAGCCAATCGGCAGACTCTGCGGCAGGCCCTGCGGTCGATTGAGAGGCAGTCGATTGAGAGGCGGTCGATTGAGATGGCTGCAACAAGTCTGAAGAAACTCTGCTGCCGTACATCACCGGGCATCCTGTCATCAACGCCTGGTCTTTGAGTTCTGGCAACGCCTGGGTCAAATAGCTCACAGTTCTAGGACAGCGCCAAGCAGAAAACTGAATGCGCTGATGAATCTCACGCAAAAGAATACGAGTATTCTGCGACATCTCGTTGTTTCTATTTGCTTGACCGTGAATGCCAATGCCAAAAGGCAAAATCGGCACCTCAATTTTTTCAAGCTGTTGTAGCGTCATTTTCGGCAGCATCGAAAACTCATCATGCAGCTGATTGGCCCCAGCCAAAATCACAAAGCGCGTTGAGTTAATTTGCGCTAGGTCACTTTCTGAAAGCGGCTGTCTAGAGGTAAAAATACCTTCGCAAGTCAGCGGCGCTAAGAGCTTTTGAATAGAGTAAAGAATAAATCCATCGCCAATATTGACCCGTTTTTTAGCCGCGATGCTCGGGGGCACTAAAAAAGGCGAAATCACGGAATAGCTCATAACACCTTAATAGAGGCAGAGAAATAGAGGCAGAGAATAAAAATAAAGGCAGAGAATAAATAAAGGATCTTTATAGAGGGCTTTATAGAGGTTTTTATAGTTATGGCATTAGATTCGCATCAGCAGCCTTATCCTCCGCATCCTCATCAGGTTTGCGCTCGGTCACTTGCTCAAAACTCCAGTCTCTGGGCTGGTAGTAAGAACTTTGGCTAGCGATTTCTTCACCTTCAACTTTGAACTTGAGCGATTCTACGATGTCAAGAATATTAAAAAATTTGCCGTTGTCAGTGAAGTTTAATTTCAGTGCATAACCGCCCGGAACCAAGCCACATTGCGGCAAATTCAGGGTGATAAAGTTTTTTTGCGGCTCAATTTTAGCGATAAAGCCGATGTCTCGGGCGCTCTTTAAAAATAGAGCAGTTGTATTAGAGCTAGATAGGCTCTTGATAATTGCCGTGATTGACACATTTTCAATAGGCTCGCTCAGGGCAAAATGCACTCTTATTTTGGCCGGTTGGCCGGTTTTTAAGGTTTCAACTTTTTCGCCCTTATCGTTGAGAAGAACAACGGACTCAATCTGTAAAACAGACTGCATCAAGCCTTTGGAGACTAAAGAGCGATCGCTAGCACTCAACGGCCCTTTAACCGTGGCCCCGCCGCCCACATCGTTTTCATACTTTCTTGTCACCACATCCGATTCACCAAAGGCCACCAGTTCGCCTTTAGAGAGATAGGCCGCTAAATCGCAATTAGACAAAATCGCCGCTGAGCTGTGTGAAACCAAAATAAAAGCAACGCCCTGCTGTCTTAACTCAGCCAGCCTGCGATAGCACTTGGTTCTAAAAGTAAAGTCGCCAACTGCCAGAACTTCATCAATTAAAAGAATTTCAGGATCAGTATGAATTGCGCAAGAAAAGCCCAGCCTGGCTCTCATGCCCGAGCTATAGGTTCTTACAGGAGCATCTATCGCATCCCAAATTTCGGCAAAATCTAAAACCGAATCAAACTTTTGGTCTATTGCCTGCTTAGAAAGGCCAAAAATAGACATGTTAATGTACACATTTTCTCGCCCGGTGAGCAGCGGGTTAAAGCCTGCGCCTAAGGCAATCAGGGCAGCCACTTTGCCATGTATTTCCAGCCTTCCCGTATCTGGCTTTATGAGTCCTCCAATCATTTTTAGCAGCGTCGTTTTGCCGCTGCCATTCGTGCCAATTAGGCCCAACGATTCACCCCGTCTGATTTCAAGGCTGACATCTCTAACTGCCCAAAATTCTCCAGTCCTGAGCTTTTCGCTGTGACGGGAGGTGCCAAAAACTTCTGAGGCAATATCCTTAAGCCCGTAGGCATACGACGCCTTGAGGTTTCGGCAAAACTTTTTAGAAACGCCTTGAATCGAAATTAACGGCTCTGATGCCGATTTTGGTAATGGCTCTGAAACAAGATCTGACACTGGCTTTGACACTGGCTTTGGCACTGGCTTTGGCACTGAGTGGTTGCGTTCTCTCATCATTTAGCTAATTCTCTCAATCAAGAAGGGAATTGACAGCTTATAAATGAGCCAGCCAACTAGCAGTAGAGCAAAAGCAAGCAGTGAGACGCTCGCAAAAGCGATAGGGTTTTGAAAGGTGCCCAGCGTGATGAGATCTCGGGTAGTCACCAGTAAAGGGGTGACCGGATTGAATTTGACAAAGAACAAAAAAACCGACTGTTCAGGCATGGGGTACACCACAGGCGTGAGGAAAAACCACCCTAAGATGATGGCCTGCATAGCGTTTGAAATATCTTTGACCAAGCTGGTAATAGGCGCAAGAATCAGCCCTAACCCCAGTCCAAGGACCACCAGGGAAATCAGCGTGAGCGGAGAAAATATAAACTTCCAGCTCACCGGAACTCGGAGCACTAAAAATAGCGCGACGACTAAAACAAGCTTGGTTAAAAAATTGAAAATGACCTGACCTAGCTGAGCCAAAATAATCGCTTCATGCGGAAACTTGACTTGAGAGAGCAATGGCTTAGAGGCTTTGATGGCAATTTCTGGGCTTTGAAACGCTTCTAAAAAGGTTTGCCAGAGGACGGTGCCCAGCATGACATAGGCAGGATAAGGAATGGATGTGTTGGCAACGTTTAAAAAACCCGCATCGCTAGCAAATGAGAGACCCACAGCCGTGAGTGTAGGGGGCAAAAGTGCCCAAGTCATGCCAAAAAAGGCTTGGCGATACTGCGCTTGGAGGTTGCGCTTAACCAATCGCCATGACAGCTCTCTAGAGCGATAGACATCTAAGAGCATTTCTTTGATGAGAAAGCCCGGTTTTTTGACTAGGCTATGAGGGGTATAAATCAAAACCGGGCTGGGGTTGGGCCGAATCATTGAGTTTGGGTAACGTTGAGTGAGCAGCAGGATAGCATTCTAGATCCTTTTGACTATGCAGCTTGACTAGACGGTCATAATAAATAGTCCTAAATAATCAGCGCTCCAAATATTATCCTTGCTTGCTGAGCGCCGCGAAAATATGGTTGGCAATGCGCTCAACGGCGTCACCAGGGACGAGGCGATCGCGCATAAACTCATCTACCTTAGTCGTCAGCTCAGCATGGATACCTTTTCCTTGTGCCACCCCTGCCACCTGTTCGATGAGCGATCGCCAATCATCGCCATTGCGCAATAGCGGCAGTGGCGCAAAATTAGGCAGCTCCAAATCATAAGCCACGACCGCGACTGGGCAAGCTGCGCGGGCCGCGTCTACCGCCACTGTCGAAGGCGTAGTAATCACCGCATCGGCCACCTCAATCAGGGCAGGCGCGGTAAATATCTCCCATTCAAGGGCCTTGGGGTCGGCAATAATTAAGTTATCGGCGATGGGCACTTGGCCCTGATAACGCTGCGTGAGCCATAAACCAGTGTGATGGGGTTTGACCAAAAAGGTAATGGCTGGATAGGCGATCGCAGCTTGCTCTAAATCCTGCAAAAATCGCTGCCGGTAGTCGTCGCTATAGCGGCTCCAGTGCAAATTCTCAAATACAACGATCAGCGGGTTGCCTGCCGGATGCCCCGGAATTTGGACACTCAGACCCGGCGCATCAATGAACTTAGGACAGCCGACAGCGACACATTTTGCCCTGGTCTGAGGCGGCGTTTGCGGGGGGAGTTGAGCGATCGCGCCCCAAGTAAAAATGGTACTAGAAGCAAACAGAATGCTGCCAACCGGATACTCAGCATCAAAGTAGTTGATACCGACATTTTCAAAGCCATGTTGCAGGGTGTAGGTCAAAATGCCTTGCTGATTAGCCCTTTGCGTGAGCTTATGCGGCGCTTTATGGGGGTTGGCCGTGGTTTCAGAAGCCGTGATCACAGCGCGTACCTGAGTCAACCGCGGCTGCAACCCGCCCACGACCGCCTTGTGGTTCAGCACAGTGGGCTCAATTCCCACCTTCCTCAGCAGCGTCCCTATCCGCGGAGACTGCCCCATCACCTTATCGGTCGCGGCCACTTCTAGGCGATACTCAGCGCTTTCTTGCAGCCGCAGAGCCAGCGGCAGCAGCATATCCAAATCTTGAGGCAAATTGATCATCAGCAGAATTTTGCCCGCGTCGCTCCCCTTACCGCCAACATGCTCTGGCAGCGCATTGACTTTCATCAACAGGCTTTGCCACTGCCGGGCGATGACTTCGCCGCTCAGATGCTGGGCAATCAACTGCTGGGCTTGGGCCACATGTGCCGTGCCCACATCCGGGCTTAGTAGATAGGTGCGCAGCCCGGTTTCCCAATCATCTAGCCATACGCACTCGGCAAATAGGTTCAAAGCAGGCGTGCGACTCGCGACGACGGGCGTTCCTTGAGAGAGGGTCAGCACCGCTCGATTGGCCGACTTGCAAATGCTATAAACCGACTGTGAGTTCGGGATAATTACAACATCGCTGGCCTGGATATAGTCATAAATTTTGCGCGGATGCCAGGGTAAATATTCAGTCGGAAAGGGCAGCGGTGCAATGCACTGGTTGTATTTTTCGCGGCTATTACTCACGACCACGAGCCGCAGCGGCTGTTCGCGGCTGATCTTCTCCAGGGCCGGGGCCACTTCGACAATGTTAGCCATGCCAAAGTTGCCGTATTTTGCCCCGTGATTGCCAAACCACAGCACGGTTTTAACGCCTGCTGCGGCTGCGGGCCAAGGAGCGGGCCGTAAAGGGGTGGTTTGCATGGTGACTACAGGTGCGATCGCACTATTTGCCGAGCGTTGGTGCTGTGGCAACCCCGCCGACGAAACCGCCGCAGAACTTGGGTTATCAGGCAGCAAATTACAACGCCTTAACCAATCACCCACTTGTTTTTTTGCACCATAGGCTAGCCGCTCGGTCTGTCGCTTAGCCGCATGATACTTTCGCTTACATACCATCGCTGACCACAGGAGATTTTTGCGTATTCGCTGCCACCGAGTCGTTTGAAAAGAGAACTCAATATCGCTCAACGTTTCATTACCATCGGGAATAACCACCACGGGTAGCGCCAAATTGAGCTGCCGAATAGCAGCTTCTACTTCCGCCTGCAAAGCCGAGCCCGTTGTGACAACCGCTGCCGCCATTGGCAGCATTCGTTGAAAGTTGTGAGCAGGTACATAGTCTGCATCGGCAGCGTACTCGTCAATCAAAATGTTGTCGCATAGGTCTAGCAGAATCGGCACACCCAGCTGATAAGCTTGCTCACAGAGGGCGACATCTTCCTCGCGAAAACTTTTGACAAAGATAATGGCTTGGACATGGGAGGTGAACTCAATGGCACTAGCATCACTGAAAACACAGGAGGCTATCTGGCGCTGCTTAAGATAACGCAGCGGCAGTAAGCATCGATAGCGCAAGCTCGCTACGTTAACATTGAGTGTTTGAGTTTTCCAGACCAGCATGAGCGACTGTAGAGCTTAAAGAACTAGAGCTTAAAGAACACGGATTATAAAAACCAAACAATCTAGAACACAAGCCAGTTCTGGCTGAGAGCTGCCGGTAAAGAAAGCGAATGAAGAAAATTGCCGTCGTCCATGAGTGGCTTACAAGCCATGCGGGTTCTGAAAAAGTCGTTGAGCAAATTCTCAAAATTTATCCTAATGCGGATCTGTACAGCTTGGTGGATTTTTTGCCAGAGAACTTGCGCGAGTTTATTCAATACAAAACCGTAACTACATCGTTTATTCAAAACCTGCCGTTTGCCAAGCGTCATTTTCGCAGCTATTTACCGCTCATGCCGCTAGCCATAGAGCAATTTGTACTCTCTGACTATGACTTAATTATTTCGAGTCATCATGCGGTGGCCAAAGGCGTATTGACTCGCCCCGATCAGCTCCATATCAGCTACGTCCATACCCCTTTGCGCTACGGTTGGGAGTTGCAGCATCAGTATTTACAGCAGGCCAACCTCGCGAGCGGTTTCAAGGGCGGACTCACGCGGGCTATTTTGCACTATATGCGGCTATGGGACATAGCTAGCGCCAATCGGGTAGATTACTACTTGGCCAACTCCCGCTATGTGGCGCGCCGAATTGAAAAAACCTATCGCCGCACTGCTAAGGTGATTTATCCCCCGGTCGATACTCGGCGATTTGAATCCACCAGCAAGCAAAATATGCCAGATAAATCTCCAGGTCAATCTCCATGTCAATCTCCATGTCAATCTAAAGACGGCTTTTATCTGGTGGTCTCACGGTTTGTCCCTTATAAGCGGGTGGATTTGGCGATCGCCGCGTTCAATCAGCTGGGTCTGCCGCTGGTCATTATTGGCGATGGAGCTAGCGGTAAGGCACTGCGCAAGCTGGCCGCTCCTAACATCTGCTTTTTGGGGAAACAACCTGATAGCGTTGTAGAAGACTACATGCAGCGCTGCCGAGGGCTCATTTTTCCGCCAGAGGAAGACTTTGGCATTACACCCGTAGAGGCTCAGGCGGCGGGGGTTCCCGTGATTGCCTATGCCAAGGGCGGACAGGCTGAAACCGTACTGCATGAGCAAACCGGACTGTTATTTTCGGAACAGACAGTTGAAAGTCTGGTACATTCGGTCAAAAGGCTGCATTCAGGTGTGGATCAATTTGATTCAGACCGGTTGAAAGCGAATGCTGAAAGGTTTTCGGTCGCTCGTTTTAAAACACAATTTAAAAACTTTGTAGACCATGCCTGGATGCAGTCGAGGGAAAGCAGGTAAAACCCGTGAATACTCTGGCCCTAAGCACACTCGACGGCGCGTTTCATCAGGAGGGCGACAGGACACCGTGACGATTTATCAACCGTCCTCCGCTGCAAATAGCAACAGCGCTGCCAACCTCAGACAGGCGATCGCGCATCATGTACGCACCCGCCCTTGGCTCACGCTCGTTACGCTTGTGAGCATCGACTTTGTCTGTTTGAGCTTGGCGGTCATTACCAGCGTATGGGCGCGCTTGGTCTTTGATGGGCAGTTTTCGCCCGCTTTGTACTGGCGGCTGTGGCCGATTGCAGGCATTTTCATCGTGGCCTATGCGCTGGCCAACCTATACCCCGGCATTGCCACGAGCCCAGTAGAAGAGCTTCGCCGTCTGACGCTGACCACTACACTGCTGTACCTGCTACTGGGCTCGGCAATTTTTTTGTTTAGAGAGGTCGAGCTATATTCTAGAGCCGCTTTTTTAATGGCTTGGCTGCTCTCAATGCTGTTTGTAATTATTGGGCGCTATGGCATCCGGGCGCTATGTGCCCGTCAGGCTTGGTGGGGCTATCCTGTGGTGGTCATGGGTGCTGGTAAAACCGGAGAAATGGTCATTCGAACCCTCCAACGCCAGCCCAGTCTAGGGCTAAAACCCGTAGCCGTACTCGATGATGACGCCGACAAGCACGGCTCGCTCGCTGGCGTGCCCGTTATCGGCAGCCTGTCCATGGGGCCGATGCTGGCTCATCAGCTCAAAATTCCATACGCTATTGTGGCGATGCCAGGGGTCGCGTATCACCGTCTATCGCCTTTGCTAGAGCGCTATGGACGCACCTTTCCTCACCTGATGATTATTCCTGATTTGTTTGGCATGGCCAGCTTGTGGGTTGCAGCTAAAGATCTGGGCGGCGTACTGGGGTTAGAGGTTCGTCAGCAGCTGTTTTTGCCTGGGCCTCGGCTGCTCAAGGCCCTGTTAGACAAAGGGTTAGTGCTGCTCGTAGGGCTAATGGCGCTACCACTGATATTGCTCATTAGCTTGTTGATTGCCAGTGATTCGCCGGGGCCTATCTTTTACCGGCAAACTCGCATTGGGCAGGGCGGCAAGCTGTTTCAGGCATGGAAGTTTCGCTCTATGGTGGTGAATGCCGATATGGCCTTAGAGCAATACTTAGAGACGCATCCCGAGCTACATGCCTCTTGGCGGGAAGATCACAAGCTCAAGCAAGATCCTAGAATTACGCGCATTGGCAAGTTTTTGCGGCGCACTAGCCTCGATGAGCTACCGCAGCTGTGGAACGTGCTGCGAGGTGAAATGAGTATGGTAGGCCCACGACCCATTGTGCGGGAAGAAGTGTGGCGCTACGGTGATAAGTTTGATTTGTACTTGCAGGTATTGCCCGGATTAACTGGGCTGTGGCAGGTATCAGGTCGTAACAATGTGACCTACGAAGAGCGGGTCAATTTTGATGCTTACTATGTTAGAAACTGGTCGGTATGGCTAGATATTTATATTTTAATTCGCACGTTTAAGGTAGTAATAGCCGGTGATGGGGCCTATTGAAACGAATGAGCCTGAAAGAACAATGGCCAGTAATGCCGTTAGCCAGCGAGAGCGAATTGGGCTGCTGAGTTTGATTGTGCTGCCTTATGCGAGCTATGTGGGGCTGTCGATCATGCTGGGCCTGCTGATCGTCGCGATGAAAGAAAGAGGGGGGCAGGTTTGGGCGCTATGTGGTCAGCGGGGATTTGGCTGGCTGACGGCAGGACTGCTGCTGAGCGCTAGCTTCGCTTTAGATCGGGGCGACGGCTTTTTGCAGCTGGCTAATTTTTTGCCGTTCTTTTTGTTTTTTGGGGTGCTGGCGACGGTGCCTGGTGTGGTGCAGCAGCCTTTTATTAAGCTTGAATCGCTGGCGCGATCGCTCCTACTCACCTCTTTGCCAATGACTATCTGGGCAGTGGTGGAATTTGGCCTGAAGTTTGATGCGATCGCCTCAACCGTTCAGTCAGCACTGCGGCCAGCACTACAATCAACAAATCACTCAAGCGCTCTAGCGAGCTGGCTAATCAACCAAATTTATGAGCCTGACTTCGGCCATCGGGCTCGTAGCGTGTTTGGCCATCCTAATGACCTGAGCGCCTATCTGGTCATTTTATTAGGGTTAGGGTTGGGCGTGGTGATTAAAAGCCTGACAGACAAAAAGCTGTGGCATTACGAAAGGACCAAGGCCGTCCTGCAAGTGGTGGCCTTGGGGTTTGTAGCGGCGGCAATTTTTTGTACTGGGTCTCGCAATGGGGTGCTGATTGCGCTATTTTTAGGGGCCATTACCCTCTACAACACTCGCCAGTACAAGTGGGTAATGCTCACCGGGCTCGCTGGCAGCGGCGCGATTGTGGCAGCGGTGTTGAGTTTTGGCATTGGCGGGCGATCGCTCTCTTGGGCTTTGGTCACTCAAGATCCGCGCGTCGGCATTTGGCGGCTTGCCACTGAAATGATCAAACAGCGCCCCTGGTTTGGCTGGGGCTTTTCAGGACTCAGGCGGCTATACGAGCCGGGCAGCATTCCTGACTATGACGTGGTTTTTCATGCACATAATATCTGGCTATTTTTAGCCTCAGAAGCTGGCATCCCTGTGATGCTTGGCTTTTGCATCGTCGTTGGCTCAATTTACTACCGAGGGGTCCGCGCTTTTATCGAAAGGTCTGTCTCCAATGGCGACGCTGAGCAGCGCCATGGAGAGCGGGCTATTTTGCTAGGCTATTTACTGGCTTTTGGCAGCTGCCTACTGTTTGGCCTGTTTGATGTCACCCTGTTTGATGCTCGCAACAACGCGCTGAGTTGGGGACTGCTGGCCAGCATTTATCAGCTCAGCTGGCCACATAAAAACGAAACAGGACTGCCTCTAGAGCGCTAATACCTCTAGGGGCAGTTTTGTCCCGTTTAGGGGATGAAAAATATTGAAAAATCTGAGCCGAATCAGCAATCGAATCAGCGCTAAAACAGTCCGATTAGATTATCTAAATGATCTTAGCTGTCCGTAATCCAAAGTAAAGACCCATTGCTGTACCAAACAATGCAACAAGGTAACCCACATAGATGACTGCGCCGCCCATAGTTATCTCCTAAACTCAAGTTTTTGATACTGTGTATTATCAACAGCTTATATATTGAAGCACATTATCGAAGTGCGCATCCTATGAAGACCCTTGCCCAAGCTACGATCCGCGTCAACATTCCTCAGGCTGCTTACGATGTCAAAATTGCGCCGGGTGGACTCGATTCTTTGGGCACTTGGATGACACCTTTGGTCAAGACAGGGCAAAAGGTGCTGTTGGTGTCAAATCCGGTGGTGTTTGAGCTGTATGGAGAGCGGGCGATCGCCTCACTCACACAGGCAGGCTATCAGGTGTGTTACTGCCTTTTGCCAGCAGGCGAGCAGTACAAAACCATGACCTCTATTGCCAAAATTCATGATGCAGCCTACGAAAACCGACTAGAGCGTAACTCTGCAATGGTAGCGCTAGGCGGCGGTGTGATTGGTGATATGACTGGCTTTGCCGCCTCTAGCTGGCTCAGAGGCATTGCCGTTGTGCAAGTGCCCACCTCTTTACTGGCCATGGTAGATGCCTCAATGGGTGGCAAAACGGGCGTCAATCATCCCAAAGGAAAGAACCTAATCGGAGCCTTTCATCAGCCCCGCTTGGTACTGATTGACCCCCAGGTACTAGAAACGCTACCGATTCGAGAGTTTAGAGCAGGCGTTGCCGAGGTCATCAAATACGGCGTTATTTGGGACTTGCCCCTGTTTAAAACGCTAGAATCCGCCGAGCGTTTAGACGACTTTAACCATGTCAGCGTCGACTTGCTGCAATACATGCTGGAGCATTCCTGTCAGGCCAAGGCCGATGTGGTGAGTCAAGATGTCAAGGAAGGGGGGATTCGCGCCATCTTAAACTACGGACATACGGTCGGTCATGCGGTCGAAAGCTTGACTGGCTACAACCAAATCAATCACGGCGAGGCTGTGGCCATTGGGATGGTAGCCGCTGCCAAAATTGCAGAAAAAATGGAGCCGTCAATCAGCCAGTGGGATGAAGCCGCGACAGTTCGCCAGCAAGCGCTGCTAGAAAAAACCCAGCTTCCTACCCAGCTTCCAGAAAATGTCGAAATTGAGGACATTTTGGTGGCCATAAAAAGCGATAAAAAAGTTAAAGAAGGCAAGGTTCGCTTTGTACTGCCCCAAGATATTGGCGCTGCCCTAGTGACCGATCAGGTGAGTGAGGCGATCGCGCGAACCGTCCTACAAACGGTTTGAGATAAACAGTTTGACTCAACCCAATAAAAGCAATGAGGCAATCAGAGCCTTAGTCGTTTATCGCTTTATGCCGTCGGCAATGCCTGTAGCTGCTCACGAACTCGCTCAAGCTTATCCGAACCAGTGCGAGAGAGGCTATCTGCGGCAATGATTTCGATAGACTCAATGCCGAGAAAGCCCAATACTAGCTTCAGATAGCCCGAAGTATAGTCAATGTCGCTGCCTACAGTCGTTCCGCCAGAGGTAATGATGATGTAGGTAGGACGGTCTTTGAGCAAACCTTTGGGGCCTTCCGAAGAATAGGTGAAGGTGAGGTTAGCTCTAGCAACTAGGTCAATATAGGCCTTAAGCGGCGCAGGCACCGAAAAATTGTAGATAGGAACGCCCATTACCAGAAGGTCAGCCGCTTGCAGCTCGGCAACCAGCTCGTTTGAGGGCTGCAAAATCTCTTTTTGCTCAGGCGTACGATCTTCGTCCGGCGTATTGTAAGCAGCAACCATAGCTTCATTGACAAAAGGTAAGCCCTTAGCGACATCACGCACGATGATCTCAGCGTCGGGATGCTGCTGTGTAAGCCTAGAGAGCAGTTCGTCAGTGAGTTGACGGCTAACTGAGTGGGTATAGCGAACGCTAGAGTCGATGCGAAGTATTTTCATGATTTTGTGTCGGGTGGTTTTCTTATTGCTTAAGGTAACAACCGGAGGAACGCTAGGCTAAGGCCCAATAGGCTACATCGCGAATACACCCTCCGGCAGTTTTCGCATCTCCTATTCGCATCTCCTAGCAGGGCGCAAATTCGCCCTGCCAAGACGGAATTTGGAGAAAATTAGGCGGCTAGGTCAAATAACAGCACTTCAGCATCATCTTGGTGGCTGACCACTGTTAAAGCCTCTAGGTCGGCCACGGCGGCGCCATCACCTGCTGCCATCGCCTCACCATTAAGCGAAACAACACCGCGAACAACCTGCAACCAACCCCGCCGACCGGTGGCCAAATCATAGTTCAGCTCAGTATCGGCATTGAGCGTTGCGGTATACAAGCTCACATCTTGGTGAATGGTCACCGACCCCTCACGACCATCGCGCGAGCCCATGAGTCGCCATTGATTTTGCCGCTCAGCCAGGTCAAAGTGCTTTTGCTCATAGCCCGGCGTAAGTCCTTTGGTTTCAGGCAACAGCCAAATTTGCAGGAGATGAACCGGATTGTGCTGAGAGTCGTTTATCTCGCTGTGCGTCACGCCAGTACCGGCAGTCATCCGCTGTAAATCACCAGGGCGAATTACAGAGCCGTTACCCATGCTGTCTTTATGAGCAAGCTCACCTTCTAATACATAGGTGACAATTTCCATGTCTCGATGGCCATGAGTGCCAAAGCCTGCGCCTGGTGTGATGTGATCTTCATTAATGACGCGCAGGTCGCTAAAGCCCATATGGCGAGGGTCCATATATCCGCCAAAGGAAAAACTGTGCTTAGAGTCTAACCAGCTGAGCTGCGAAGCGCCTCTTTCGGAGGCTTTGCGAATGGTAAGCATATGGGTTTTTCACCTCTCTTAAGTGAAGTTTGCTTGGTTCCCATTATGAATTGGATTCAATGAAACAACAATACTCTATTTTATAGACAGATTGTATTCAAAATAGATACAATAAACCTAAAACAGGTAGCCCAAAACAGGCAGGCATCTATTACAAGAAAGCATTCCATTCAGAGAAAGCATATGGATAAATTGGAGAGTATGCGCGCCTTTGTAGCGGTGGTGAGCCACGGGGGGTTTGCAGCAGCAGGGCGGCAGATGGGACTGTCACGATCGGTAGTGAATAAGTTGGTAGGTCAGCTAGAGACCGAACTCGGTGTGCAGCTACTGCAACGGACGACGCGGCGAGTGAGCCCAACGGATATGGGGCGGGCTTACCATGAGCGCTGTGTAGATATTTTGGCAGAGGTAGCAGCGGCAGATGTGGCGGTTAGTCAGCTACAGGCTGAGCCAAAAGGCACGCTGCGAATTAATGCGCCGATGTCGTTTGGGACGATGCATTTGGCTCAGGCGATCGCACAGTTTATGAATCGCTACCCCGCAATACAGGTACAGCTCACGCTCAACGACCGATTTATCGATCTGATCGAAGAAGGCTTTGATGTCACCTTACGCATTGCCGAGCGCAAAGCAGACGAACCACTCGTGGTGCAAGACCTCGCCCCGATTCGGCGGGTACTGTGCGCTGCGCCTAGCTACTTAGCAACGCACGGAACACCGGCCCACCCCGAAGAACTCGGTGAGCACGACTGCCTACAATATGGGCATTTGGCCACCCATAGCCAGTGGCAACTGACAGATAAAAACGGCAAGCCCTTTACTGTAAAACTGCATTGCCGAGGATACTCTAACAATGGAGAGGTACTCAGAGAAGCCGCCATAGCCGGTGCAGGCATTGCCCTACAACCCACCTTCATCGTCGGCAATGCGATTAAAGCGGGAGACCTCGTAGTTGTGCTGCCCGATTACTGTCCGCCGCCCATTACCGCTTACTTGGGCTATGCGCCCAACCGTCATCTATCGACCAAAATTCAGCTGCTCACAGCCTTCTTGCAAGATTGGTTCAAGCATCCCGCATGGGACATGAAAGAGGCGTGAAAAAACAGTACCGCCAACAGAAAGGTCTGATCAAAAAGCCTGCCAGGGCGTTCTTTCGTCACTGATAACGAGACTGAGATGACGAGACTGAGGTGACGAGACTGGGATGACGAAACTGGGATGACGAGACTGAGATGACGAAACTGGAGATTATGTCGAAACTGAAACCGAGGAAGACCCCGATTGCTTTTGTTTTTCTTTAGCGAGTTTTTCAGAAACCGCCGCGACCTCCTCTAGTCGGGCGGTTTCTTTAGCCTCTGTTTCGGCATCTATTTCAGTGTCTATTTCTGTCGCGTCTTTGCTGTCGTTAAGCGTGCTAGGAGCAGGAAAAGCCGCTGTTGGAGAGGATGGAGTTGCTAACTGCGTCGATACCGCCTGTACCGCTTCAGTCACGGTCAAGTCTTCGGTATCGGTGACACCTGAGCTTAGGGTTAGGTTGCTGTCTTCCGTTTGAGCGATCGCAGCCGCTTGAATATCTTCTTGAATGCGTTTGGAGACAAAAGCTATAAACGTGGTGCTGATAAAGCCCGCGCTAAATAGCATCCAACCTTCAACAACGTAGGTCATCAGTTCATTGAGTTCACTCACAGACATTTAGGTGGCCTCCTTATAACGCTACGAAGCTAGTAAAAATACTCACGAACGCTAGCTCATTATGCTAGTTCTTTTGTCAGGATTCAATTTCATGTGAAGAAGGGTTGCAAAAAGATAAGACTGCTCGGGCGCAGCTTCTATAAACGGCTATAGACGGTCGTAAAGTCGTAAAAGTCGTAAAGGTCACCGTCCTAAGATCGTAAGATAAAAGAATAGCTTTGAGCCTTTAAAGTGAGCCTTTAAAGTGAGCCTTCGAAGGCGCCTCATTCAGTATTTCATCCTGTCTACCTCTGCATTTACGACCGCATTCACTACTACATTCACGACTACATTCACTATGGTTTCTAGCATTTCTCGGACGACTGCTGACTCTAACGGCACTGGTAACGGCACTGGTAACGGTACTGGTACGGCTGAGGCCGCAACCTCAGGCACTCAGGAATTGAGGCGCACAGCTTCGGTGAGTCGAACAACCAAGGAAACCAATGTTCAGGTAACGCTAACTGTAGAAGGAACAGGTCAATGTATTGCCGATACGGGCATTCCGTTTTTAGACCATATGCTCCATCAAATCGCTTCTCACGGGCTGTTTGACCTAGAGGTTCGGGCTACAGGCGATATTGAAATTGATGACCACCATACGAATGAAGATGTGGGGATTACGTTGGGAATGGCACTGCATGAGGCGCTAGGCGATCGCAAAGGAATCACTCGCTTTGGTCACTTTGTTGCACCTTTAGATGAAGCCCTAGTACAAATTTCACTTGACTTTTCGGGTCGCCCTCACCTCAGCTACGGGCTAGAGATTCCAACTCAGCGCGTAGGCACCTACGACACCCAGCTAGTACGCGAGTTTTTTGTGGCAATTATCAACCACGCTCAAATGACGCTCCATATTCGTCAGCTAGATGGCCTGAACTCTCATCACATTATCGAGGCGACGTTTAAGGCGTTTGCACGGGCTATGCGCATGGCTAGCGAAATTGACCCCCGTAGAGCCGGGACGATTCCTAGCTCTAAAGGGGTGATTTAAGAACGGCCCTAAAGTGTGTGCTTTAAGTGCGCTTTTGACAGGTGCTTTAGAAGTGCGTTTTAAAGGCGCACTTCATAAAGGCGGCTGAAGGCGGCTAAAGGCATCTAAATACGGCGGTAGTGAGAAAGGGTGACTTGCTGCTGGGGAGCAATGACCTTACGTGCGGGCTTTTTATGCAGATTATTAATTGTGGTGGGCACAAGGGCTAGTTGATAGTTACGCACAAAGATGCCGATTTGGTGGAGGGATTGGGCAACGGATTCTTTGATAGAGACCGACTGCATTCGGTGTGCCCGCATTTCAATCGTAGGCATTTGTAGCCACCAAGATTGAGGCGACTGGCCATGGCGATTGTGAATTGCACCTAGCAGAGCTGCTGGGCTATGTTCATCTACCTTGTTGGGGTGCGTGACATCTAGTGGGCTGACTCGCACCTGAGAACTAGGCTGGTTGTAAGGGGTAACAAAAATGGCATAGTCAGACGCTGCAACGGTTTCTGAAAGGGGACGTTGGGCAGGCGTTCGATGGGTCAAAAGAGACTGCGTAAAGAGCGATCGCACGGCGGGGAGCTGCCATTCTTCAACAGCTTCAAAGACTTGCGTAGCGGCTTCTGTTTCTTCACAGCAGACAACCCATAGTCTTGTTTTATGAGCAGGTACGCTTTTGCTTACAGTCGTCATTGACATGGTTTTTAAGGCTAAATAATTTTTGTTTAAGGCACAAACACTGAGGTTGAGAGAGCTGATGCAATAGTCACGAGTCTTGAAAGACAAGTGCAGTCGTAGAACACTTAGCAATTCTGACAGGGATCACTCAAAAACAACGCTAAGTTTTCTTAAAACCTGTAATTGTAGACAGCGGGCTGTAACGAAATGCTGAGAGTAATGACTCAACTTAGGCATTAGGAACGTATTAAAGGGGCGCTAGGGGATGTGATTGTGATACTAATTTGCCCTTCGCGATGGGGATAATTTTAAACTTCTTGATGTTTTTTAATAGAAGAGTCCCTGAGTCAACAGGAAGAGTCAATAGAAATGATCCCCAGATACCTTAAAACACTGAATTAAAAATTAAATAAAAACACCAAACTGCTATTTTCTACCGAATAAAACGTAGCAAGCTATTTTTTTATGTCATTGATTATCCGCACAATTTCTGACCCTATGGCGACAATATCTGACCATAGAAGCTTTTTTAAATCCAAGCCTATGCGAGAAGCTTACTAAAGTTGTCCGCTTTGACAAAATCGCGATCCCAAGCAGGGCATAAGCAGGTTCCAAGCAGATAAATCGCGTCCTTAAAAACGCCGATACAATGGCAAGCAATAAAATAGTGGCCGTAAAATAGCAGCAATATGAGTGATTTTGCCTCTAGCTGTTTGTGCAGATATATTTTTAGGAAATCTATCAAGAACCCTATTGGTGAATTTGGTGAATCCAAAATTTATGGCTCCAACCTCCTCTTCCAACCCAGATGGTGAAACAACTTTCTCGTTTTTACAGGCGCTGAGTTTTGCGGCCTATCAGCATCGCCATCAGCGCCGTAAAGATAACGAAACGCCTTATATCAACCATCCCATTGCGGTGGCGAGCATTTTACGCAATGAAGCAGGCGTTACCGATGAAAGCGTCTTAGTTGCCGCGCTGCTGCACGACACCGTAGAAGATACTGAAACGACGTTTGCAGAAATTGAGCAGCTCTTTGGATCGGTGATATGCGGTATTGTCAGCGAAGTGACGGACGATAAGTCCTTGCCAAAAGCCATCCGCAAGCAAAAGCAGGTAGAACATGCTGCTGGGCTCAGCAAGCGGGCAAAGTTACTTAAGCTCGCTGATAAAACCGCCAACCTGCGCGATATGGTTTCAGCGCCGCCTGTGGGCTGGCCGCGCGATCGCATCAATGACTATTTAGACTGGGGCAAGGCAGTTGTGGACGAACTCCGAGGCGTTGATCCACAGTTAGAAGCCCTGTTTGACCGAGCCTATGAGCAAGGAAAAAGCACTGTTGGCAAGCTATAGGGCGCTGGCTTCAGCTTTTGCTAAGAGCGGCGCGGCTTTTAGCAACGCTTTTGTGTAGGCATGGGCCGGAACGCTAAAAATTTGTTCAGCAGAGCCGATTTCGACGAGCTTGCCTCGGTTCATCACCGCAATGCGATCGCACAAATACTTGGCCACCCACAGGTCATGCGTAATAAATAAATAAGTCAGCGCCAACTCATCTTTAAGATCCAGCATGAGCTCTAGCACCTGCGCCTGCACACTGGCATCGAGCATACTCACCGGCTCATCGCAAATCACTAGCTTAGGCCGGGTGATCAGGGCACGGGCGATCGCCACTCGCTGCTGCTGTCCGCCCGAAATATCGCCCGGATATCGGTTGTAATACGCCTCTACCGGCGTTAGCCCAACGCGGTCTAGCATTGCTTTTACCTTTGTTTCAGCCTCCGCATGGTTGGCGAGTCCATGAATCAACAGCGGATCGGCAATGCCTCGGCCAATGGTCATCATCGGGTTCAAGCAGGCAAAGGGATCTTGAAAAATCATTTGAATGTCGCGGCGTTTGGCCTGCAATTGCGATCGCGACAGAGCGGTAAAGTCAGCCCCTTGAAACCAAATTTCGCCAGAAGTGGGCTCTACAATCCGCAGCAGCGTACGCGACAGGGTGCTTTTGCCACAGCCCGATTCGCCCACCAGTCCCAAAATTTCACCCGGATACAAATCAAGCGAAACCCCATCTACGGCCTTAATCGGCTCCGGCGGATCTTGACGCAAGAGTTTGCTTACGATCCCTTGCTCAAGCAGGTAGTGCTTGGTGAGTTTTTTCAGGCTCAAAATGGGCGTATTTTCGTTGGTTTCTTCTCCCGCTGAATTTTCGGCCCCAGCCGACTGCAGCTGATTGGCAGCAGCTAGCAAAGATTGGGTATAGGGATGCTGAGGACTGTAAAACACCGCTTGGGTGGGGCCAATTTCAACCAGCTTGCCCTGGTACATGACGGCGATGCGATCGCAATACTCTCCGACCAGCGCCAAGTCGTGAGAAATCAAAATCAGCCCCATATTTCGTTCAGCGCACAGCTCCGTTAGCTGAGTCAAAATTTGCGCCGATACGGTCACATCTAAGCTGGTTGTGGGTTCATCCGCCACAATGAGCTTAGGATTAAGGACCAAAGCCAGAGCGATCGCGACTCTTTGGCGCATTCCACCGCTAAACTCATGCGGATACTGTCGCCAGCGGTCGGCAGGGATTTTGACTGATTCTAAAGTCGCGATCGCAATATCTTTCGCTTGTTTTTTATCCAAATCAGGCCGATGCGCCAGCAGTGTCTCTGTGCAGTGATCCCCAATTGTCATCAAGGGATCTAAGCGCGTCATAGGGTCTTGAAACACCAGCGAAACGGCCTCTCCTCTAAAGCGCCTCAGCTCACTCGGTGAAAAATCTAAAACCGATCGCCCCTCAAACATGGCGCGTCCTTCAATTCGCGTCGCTGTAGGCAAAAGCCGCATAGCCGCTCGGCCCAACGTGCTCTTACCACAGCCCGACTCACCAACTAAACCCAACTTTTCACCCGGCTTAAGCGACAAACTGACATCGTCAACAGCCCATGTTGACTGCCCAGGGTAAGACACTCGAAAGTTCTCGACCTCAAACAAAGGAGGTGCCGGCATTTCTCCGGTTGGGCTAGGTGTTTGATCAGGCGGGATCAGAGATTCCGTCATAAGACATAGGGGAGGAGAGAATCTTTTGAATTATGCCTCTTTTAATCCCGAATACAAACCTGTTTTCGAGATCCTGATTTTGATCAAGGCTCACTGACTAGGCTCACACCGCCAGACTCACACGCCAAAACTCACATGCTAAAACTCAACGGGCTAAACTCAACGGGCTAAACTCAACAAAAGGGTAAGCCTGTCAACGCTCACTGCATAGCTCATTGGCAATAGCCTGGATAAAAGGATGAAGCTGCGTAAGCTGATGAGCTAGCTGCGATCGCTCTTGATCAATCCTCTCCGGCTGTTTCGCAGTTCGTAGCCTCATTGCATTGACGCCTAGCAAACGCAGCCACCGGTGAGCCTCTGTTTGGCAAGGACGCAGGCGCTGCTCTATCGCTGGATCGATGTCGGCATCATCTAAATCACTTACGATCCTTTGAAAATCTCGCTGTAATCGAACAATTTGCGCCTGTACGCTCGCAGGAGGCGAAATTTCAGCGGCATCCTGGTTCATCGCTTGTTGCAAACTGCCCACCTGACTCAAAAGCTGTTGAGCTAAGTTGCATAGGCTATTAACCTCGCGACTGCGATCGCGCTCCCCATCAGGGTCAGCGTCAAATTTGTCAGTAGATACTGTCATCAAGATACTGTTATCAGCTTTGAAGTAATGCCCTTAATTTGACCGTAAATTCAACCGTAAATTTGATCACAGATTCAACCGCAAATTTTGATTATCTCAATATCTTCCGCAAGGAGGACAGTTTTGTTTATCATGTTCTAATCAACGTTTTTATACAGAGCAACCGCCTATTTCCTCCGGTCTATCTGCTACGGTCTATCTGCTATTCGAGCCGGTCTATCTGTTATTTCGGCTGATCTATCTAGCAATAGTCAAGCCTTATTTTGAGCCTTATTGCCTTGTTTTGAGCCTTATTGTAGATAGGCCCTAAACAGACAGCTAAAATAAGTAGTCACAGCAATTTAGCCTATCTATGCCTTCTAAATGAGCAAATATAGTCGAGCTATAGGCTCAAAATATAGTCAAGATTTTAGGATCAAGATTTTAGGCTCAAGACTTCAGGCTCAAGATTTTAGGCTCAAGCGAAACAGAAAAACCATGAACAACTAACACCTGAACAACTAACACCTGAACAACTAACACCTGAACAACTAACAACTAGCCCCCTGCCAATCAAACCCCTGCCAATCAAACAACTCACAACTGAATAACTCGCATAGCCGAACCCTTGACAACACAATCAACCATTAAGCTGCTTGAATTGTTGGATTTCTTTATCTCTTATCAGCAGGCTTTTATCAGCAGTCTCTTGCTCGCATGTACTTTCGTGCCGACGCCAGCGCTCATTAAAGCCAGATATTAATAAATCAACTCTAAAATTTTCTGACGGTTAGAACCTGTTCATTTAAATTGTTTTCAGAAATTATTTTTAGTTTGATTTTTATTCCGAGATAGATAATTCCCACTTTACCAATTGTCACCAAATTTTGACCGCTTCTGTATCACTCCTTCGGTATAAACCCTTCGCCTAACAGAGAAATCGTCAGCCATGACCGCAACAGCCCTTGCCCTTCCTCAAGATTGTTCGATTCCCGACTGGCTATCTTCGTGCCTTTTAGAGCACAGCGGGCAGGCCAATTTGCATGACCTGCCCGAAGCGCATGACCCGCTACAAGTGTTAGAGGGTAGTGCCAAAAGCAGCGAATCAGAGGCTCAGATTTCGCTTCCTGTTTCGCCTCCACCCGTCTCGCCTCCAACAGATGGCAATCAGCTGGTATGTCGAGCTTTTGAATTTGCCTATCAGCTGCATAGAGGCCAAATGCGAGCCTCTGGAGATCCCTACATTGCGCATCCCGTAGCAGTCGCGGGTTTGCTGCGTAGCTTGGGGGGCGATAGTGCCATGATTGCCGCAGGCTTTTTGCACGATGTGGTCGAAGACACCGAGGTTACAGTTGAGGAAATTGAAGCGGCTTTTGGCCCAGAGGTTCGTCACCTGGTAGAAGGGGTCACCAAGCTTTCCAAGCTAAACTTTGATAGCAAAACCGAGCAGCAGGCTGAAAACTTTCGTCGCATGTTTTTGGCGATGGCCCAAGATATTCGCGTGATTGTGGTGAAGCTAGCCGACCGTCTGCATAATATGCGGACGCTAGAGCATTTGCGGCCCGATAAGCAGGTGCGAATTGCTCGTGAAACATTAGAAATTTTTGCGCCCTTGGCCAACCGGCTAGGGATAGGCCGCTTCAAATGGGAGCTAGAAGATCTTTGCTTTAAGTATTTAGAGCCCGAGGCCTACGACGAGCTAAAGCAGCTGATTGTTGAAAAACGGACTGACCGAGAGGCGCGTTTAACTCAGGTAAGCGAGGTACTCAGAGAGGGCATCAGCAAGCTGGGAATCACCTGTGAAGATGTCAGCGGACGTCCCAAGCACCTATATAGCATTTACCGCAAAATGCAGCGGCAGCAAAAAGACTTTAGTGAAATATACGATATCGCCGCTATTCGGCTGATTGTTAACACCAAAGACGAATGCTATCGGGCGTTAGCGGTTGTTCACGATTTGTTCCGCCCCATTCCGGGTCGATTTAAGGACTATATCGGCTTGCCAAAGCCCAACCGCTATCAGTCTTTGCACACGGTTGTGATTGGCCCTCATGGCCGGCCCATTGAGGTGCAAATTCGCACCCTCGAAATGCATCACATTGCCGAGTATGGGATCGCAGCACACTGGAAGTACAAAGAGTCGGGCAACAGCCACACAACGGTGACCGGCAATGAAGAAAAGTTCGCCTGGTTAAGGCAGCTGCTCGACTGGCAAAACGAACTCAAAGACGCGCAAGAATATCTGTCGGGCGTTAAAAATAATCTGTTTGATGAAGAGGTGTATGTCTTCACGCCAGGTGGCGATGTGATTCCGCTCAGCCGGGGCGCAACGCCGGTCGATTTTGCCTATCGCATTCATACCGAGGTGGGCAACCACTGTGCGGGCGCCAAGGTAAGCGGTCGTATCGTCACGCTCGATACTCAGCTGCAAAATGGCGACATTGTTGAGATTATTACGCAAAAGAACAGTCACCCCAGCCTAGATTGGCTGAACTTTGTGGTCAGCACGGGTGCGCGCAATCGAATTCGGCAGTGGTATAAAAACTTTCACCGGGATGATAATCGCGATCGCGGCCATGAAATGCTCGAAAAAGTAATGGGTAAGAGCGGCCTAGATGCAATGCTTAAATCCGCGCCCGCTCAGGCCGTTGCCGAACGCTGCAACTACTCGTCAGTCAACGATTTGCTAGCAGGCTTAGGATACGGTGAAGTCACTCTAAACGCAGTTGTAAACCGTCTGCAAGAGGCCGTTAAAGAAGCGCAGCCTACCACCTCGCCCGCCGAAGAATCCGGCACCTTAGCTGACGAGATCCCTGCCGTTAAGCCCGTTCCCAATCGAGGCAACCGTCATACCCATGCGCCCATTGCGGGCCTCGAAGGGCTGCTGCACTATATTGCAGGCTGCTGCCATCCGCTCCCCGGAGAGACTATTTTAGGCGTGGTTTCAACCGGTGGCCGAGGCATTGCCGTGCATCGCAACACCTGTCCCAATGTCGAGAAAATTCCCGGAGAGCGACTCATTCCCCTGCGTTGGAATCAGCCTGATGCAGTCAAAGGCCAGCCCGAGACCTATCCTGTGCAGCTCAGAATTGAGGTGATTGACCGAGTCGGCGTACTCAAAGATATTTTGACTCGCTTATCTGATCTTAAAATCAACGTGCATAAGGCCGGTGTGACCATGCACCCCAATCAAATTGCCGATATTGACTTAGGTATCGACATTCGCGATCACAATCATCTCAATCAAACCTTTGCTCAACTCCGCAAAATGTCAGATGTGTTAAACCTGAAACGGGTTACCGCTGTTGATTAAGCGGCTAAAACCCACTGACGATACTGACATGATTATTGATTGGCCGAACTAACTGAATGCCTAATCCCCTATTGAGTTTGCCGTACGAGTCAGCCCTAGCTGACCTGGGCGATGAGTATTACGATGCAGTGTCGCCAGCGGCATTTCCAAAGCATGTCCTCCGGTTTAGAAATGACGATGTGCTGCGTCAGCTCGGGCTTTCGCCAAATGAGGTGAGCGATCGCAACTGGATCGAAGCGTTCGGTCAGTTTCAATCCAATACCTCCGGCCACCCGGCGCTTGCACTGCGCTACCACGGCTACCAGTTTCGCAGTTACAATCCCTTTTTGGGCGACGGGCGCGGCTTTTTGTACGGGCAGGTGCGCGCTACCAATGGCAAACTCTACGACTTTGGCACCAAAGGATCAGGGCCTACTCCCTACTCACGCGGCGGCGACGGACGGCTCACCCTCAAAGGCGGCGTCCGAGAAGTGCTGGCCTCTGAGGCGCTTCATGCGCTTGGCGTCAACACCTCCCGCACCTTGAGCCTGATTGAAACGGGCGAAGCGTTGCAGCGAGGTGACGAACCCTCCCCCACCCGCTCATCGGTGATGGTGCGCTTTAGCCATTCGCACATTCGGTTTGGTACGTTTGAGCGGTTGAGCTATCTTAAACAGCCCGATCTAATCAGTCGGCTGCTCAACCATGTGATCACCATTTACTATCCCCATTTGCTCAGTATTGAAGACGAGCAAACGCGGTACGCGCACTGGTTTACCGATCTGTCTGAACGGCTCGCTACGCTGGTAGCGCAGTGGATGACCGCAGGCTTTTGTCATGCGGTACTCAATACCGACAACATGTCAATTACGGGCGAAAGCTTTGACTACGGCCCGTTTGCCTTTATGGACGAGTACGATCCTCGGTTCACGGCGGCCTATTTTGACTATTCGGGGCTCTACAGCTACGGCAATCAGCCCGGCGCCTGCTACTGGAATTTAGAAAAGCTGGCGGTTGCCTTGGCGGGCATTGTGGAGCCAGCAGGGCTAGAAGCAGGACTGGCGCAATATCAGCCCACCTATTCACAGGTCTTTTGCGATCGCACCCTCACCAAGCTCGGCATTTCCCCCCAGCTAGCCACTCACCTCCCCGCTGGCCAACAGCGCGAGCTAATCGCCAGCACCCTCAACCTGCTAGAACAAACCCACGTTAGCTACCCTGACTTCTTCTCCACCCTGACCCAGCAGTTCGAGCCTAACTGGCAAACCGACCCTACCCTCATCCTCAGCGCCACCTTAGAAAACTCCGATGCCGAAGCGGCCAGCCTCCTCGATCAGTGGCGTCAGCGCTATCAAATCTGCCTCAGCCAGCTTCCTCCCGACCAAATCCAAACTGTCCAAGCGTGCCTGCGCTCCACCAATCCCATGACCGTTCCCTTACGCCCCCAAATCGAAGCCATCTGGGCCCCCATTACCGAAGACGACAACTGGCAGCCCTTTTACGACCTGCTCAAAAAAGTACAACATCCCACCCTGGTTTGATGGAATGCCGACACAGGTATGCTGCAATACAGAAAAAAGATGGCGTTACCAAGCCCCGGTACCGCTTAATAACGGGCTTTTAATGACCCTTTATGTCGGGCTAAGAGCTCCTAATATCTGGCAAAATACGCTCAGCGAGCCCGAGCCTGAGTTTCAAGAACATATTTTTACTGGCGCACAGGGTGTTCCGATTTATGGCTTAGTGGCGATTCCGCCCAACGCGACTAAAACGATCATTGGCACTTACGGCATCACAGGCGACTTAGAAGATCAGTGGTTTTTACGAATTATGGCTCGCAAAGCCTACGCCCAAGGCTTCGCGGTTGTAATTTTTGACTGGCGCGCTCATGGTAAAACAGCTGAGCTTTCACCCACACTGACCTCTGACGGCCTGTACGAAGGCGAAGACTTTGTCCGGATTGCGGCAGCTGCTAAAAAATTAGGATGCCCAGCCCCTATTTGGTTCACGGCGTTTTCGCTGGGCGGGCTGCTGGCATTGTGGGGCATTAAGGCGGCGCAATCTATAGCGCAATGGGGGCCTGATTTAGACTTGAGCCCAGATGAAATTGGCGGCTGCGCGGTGATTTGTCCGGCGTTAGAGTCGTTGCGATCGCTCCAATATCTCGTCAAGGCACCCATAGGGAAATACCTCGAAAAAGCCATTACCCGCAAGCTTAAATCCCTCCTTTCACAGCTTCAGCACTATCATCCCAACAGCTTTGATGCCAACGCAGCACAGCGAGTACATAGCATTTGGAGCTTTGATCAAGAAATGATAATTCCCCGGTTAGGCCTTAATTCTGTAGAAGAGTACTACAGTCTCACCAGCGGTCTCTACCTATTGCCCAAACTTAAAAAACCTACGCTCATTCTCTATGCCGCTGACGATCCGCTCTTTGACCCGACGTTAGTACCGGATGTGGAAGCAGCCTGTGAGGCAAACCCAGCCATCAAGCTGATGATGACTCAACAGGGAGGACATGTAGGCTACATCAGCAGCCCAAGCTGCCAGCAAGCATTTCAAGATACTGACCGATGGTGGGCCTGGAATCGAGTATTGGAATGGTGCCAATAACTGATCAATACCGAGTTATGACCCTAACCGGTACTTTTTATCCCAAAACAGATCACTTATAGTCTATATCTTGTGTCTATGCGATAGATCACACTTCAACCGTTAGGCGTATCAGTACTCAGCTGCATGCAGCTGCATGGTTGTATCGCTAGAGTATCGAAAGGGCAAGGTTAAACCCTGCTCTAAAGCAATCGAGATGATGCCTTATTTCGGTCAGCCCAAGCGTCTTTTTTTAGTCGCTTTTAATAGGTTTTATAGCGCTAGGCTCTAACCTTATGACAGCAGATTCGCGGCCAGCCAAAGAGACCCTACGCTTAGCCAAGCTCAAGGGCTACAACATTTTAGATACCTTGCCTGAGCTTGCCTACGACGACATTACAGTGCTAGCCGCCCACTTGTGTGAAATGCCGACCGCGCTGGTGAGCTTAGTGGATAGCGATCGCCAATGGTTTAAGTCGCGAGTAGGTTTAAGTGCCGCTGAAACGCCCCGCAAAGTTGCATTTTGTGATCACACCATTCAACACTCAGACATCCTCATTGTTGAAGATGCCACCCAAGATCCTCGCTTTTCGCACAATCCCCTAGTTACCGGAGACCCCTACATTCGCTTCTATGCAGGCGCGCCGCTGCTCACTCCCGATGGCTATGCGTTGGGTTCGCTCTGTGTCATTGACTATCAACCACGGCGTTTAACCCAGCATCAGCAGCAGGGCCTTCTGATCCTGAGCCGACAGGTAGTGGCCCAAATGGAGCTGCGCTTGCATGCCCAACAGCTAAAACTAGCCAACAACCATTTAGAGCGACGGGTGAGTGAACGTACCGCCCGGCTGACCTCAGCGCTTAGTCGCTTACTCAAGGCGCAAAACCAGCTGCTCAAGCGAGAGGCGGCACTACGCCACAATTCATTACATGATCCGCTCACGGGCCTGCCCAACCGCAGCTATTTTTCACAGCGATTAGAGCAGGCTATTCAGCTTGCGAGCCGTCAGCCCAAGCATTTATACGCTGTCCTCTTTATTGATTTGGACAACTTCAAACCGGTCAATGACACACTCGGCCATGATATGGGGGATGAATTGCTGCGCTTAGTGGCCAGCCAAATCAAGCAACCACTGCGTAAGAGCGATTTGGTCGCGCGGCTTGGCGGCGACGAGTTTGCGGTCTTGCTAGACAATATTCCGAACGAAAAACACGCGATTGTTGTGGTTCAGCGGCTACAGGAGCAGCTCAAGCAGCCTTTTACCCTTGGTACGCAGCAGGTATCTATTGGCGCTAGCATCGGGATTACCTTTAGCCATCAGGGCTATAGTCAGCCAGAGGCCGCTATCAGAGATGCCGATGTGGCGATGTATCAAGCTAAAAAACGAGCCAAAAAACAGGCTCAAAATCGGCTGCGATCGCAGCTCAACCCGATCAAGCAGCCGTCTACTCAGCCCTCTTCTGACGGGTCGGAAGCCTCTGATAAGGCTGATAAGGCGGCTAAGGCAGCTAAGGCGGCTAAGGCACCTATCCTGATTCAACCCGAGTCGTCTGTTACCGAGCAGCACTTTGTGGTGTTCAATGTAGACGCTCAGACTCAAAGCAAAAGCGAACAAGCGCTCAAAAATGAACTGCACCAAGCTGTTGTACAAGATCAGTTTCAGCTTTATTATCAGCCCATTTTCGATTTGACCCTAGGCTCGTCAGATCCCCGCCCAGCCCAACCCATCACCGGGTTTGAAGTGCTGTTGCGTTGGCAGCATCCCACGCGCGGCTGCCTCCGAGCCGAAAATTTCATTGAACTGGCTGAATCCATCGGCATTGTACGCCAGCTGGGCAAAAAAATAATTCACACCGCCTGCAAGCAAATCAAACAATGGCGATCGCGCCACCACTGTCAAAATTTATCCCTTCACATCAACCTGTCTCTCTCACAGCTGATGAGCCTAGAACTGCTCTCACAATGGGAGGCAGAACTAGCCCAGCATCAGCTACCGCCTTCGGCTTGTCAGCTAGAAATTACAGAAAACTTGCTGCTCAGCAATAATCCAACCGTCATGACAACGCTCCAGGGAATTCAACAGCTAGGCATGGGGCTTTGTGTTGATAACTTTGGTCGGGGTCATACCTCTTTAAGTCGGCTCCATCAGCTCAATGTCAGCACGCTCAAAATAGATCGCACTTTTGTGAAAGAACTCACCCATTTAGAGGAAACAGATATCGTCAAAACCATCCTTGACCTGGGGCGGAGCGCTGATATCACGGTCATTGCCAAAGGAATTGAAACGTCACAACAGCTAAAAACGCTGCTAGGGCTAGACTGTCGTCTGGGGCAAGGGTTTTGGCTAGCTGAACCGATGGAGGCGATCGCGATCAACCCCATTTTGCTCGCCCGTTAACTCACCCGTTAGCGCCTGCCAAACCCAACCGCCATGATTGCGGCCACAAGCAAGAGGGGCGTTAGCCAATCACCCCAGCGCACATAGGGCGTGAGTGTTTGTCGGCGATAAATCGTTTCTAGGCGCGCTGCATAGTAATTCGGTTCCGACAGCCAGTGCGATCGCCCTTGATGATCAACCACACCCGAAATACCGGTATTGGTCACCCGCGCTGCCCATCGATCAGTCTCTACCGCCCGCATCACATCTTGAGCATGGTGCTGCATCATCTGCCGAGGCGAATAAGGATCGTTATTAGAAGCCGTCACAATAGCCTGCCCACCCCGAGCGACCTGCTGTCGAAACAGCTCAGCAAAGGCTGACTCATAGCAAATCCCCGCAGCCATTGGCCCTATCGGCGTTTCTAGCATCTGCTGAAAGGTTCCAGGCACCATGCTCGCAGCAAACGGTGAAAATCGGCCAACAATGGGATATAGCACTTTTTCAAACGGTATATATTCGCCCAACGGAACCAGCTTTACCTTGTTGTAGCGTCCGCCGACTTCACCCTCAGGTGTCAGCGTTAGCAGGCTTTGCGTAATCGGCGTGCTCCTATCGTCAATAATCTGCGGCACAAAAGTTCCAAGCACTAGCGGCACATCTCTATTGGCAACCGCCCGCACAAACAAATTGCGATCTTGTAAAAAGGCATCCCACTCCTGGGGAATCGCGCCTTCTGGCGTAATGACCAAATCTGCACCTTGATCCACGAGCGCTTCATATCCGTCTAAATAAATTTGGCGCGAGGCTTGGATACCTTGTCCGGTCATCTTTTGACTTGTCGGTACGTTCCCTTGAATGAGACCGACGGAGATCGCCTCATCAGGCCGATCTGCGAGCGAGCGACTATAGAGCCCAAACCCAAGCAAATGCACACCTATAAAAAGGCACACAGTCAAAATGGCAGCTCGTCGGTCAAATTCTCTCACTAGCGGCTGCCAATAGCTCTGTGAATAGCGGCCAATCGCCTCTGCGATGCCACCATTTACCGCGACAATCGCCGCCGTTACAGTTATTGGCCCGGCCAGTTGGCCTAAATGCAATGCCAGCAGATTATATGGACTTTGCGTATAGCTCAACGATGACCAATACAGCGGCCCTTGGCTCCACACCCATTCCACAGCGCACCACAGCGCGGTTCCTAGCAGCACGCGAGTCGCGCCTTTAACCGGCTGCCATTTGGTTATAGCCAGCATCAGTGCCATCCAGGTCATGCCAATGGCTGCGCCCCAAAGCGTGATAAATACCCAAGCAAATAGCGCGATCGCAACGCTACCCAGCCAAGGAACCCCCATCCACATCATCGGATGCAGCCCTGTTATCCAAGAGAGCGCAGTGCCATGGTAGGCGATGCCCCAAATTGCTGTGTAGGCCAATGCTCGGCGAAAAGACTGGCGAGGACGCTGAGCAACTTGCCAAAGCGGCACCAGCGCAAACCATGCCAAAGGCCAAGCGTTTACAGGCGCAAGGCCCATCATGAGCCCGCTGCCAATAAGGATCAGCCCTGTTCGATCCCAACCCTTTACGCCAGCATTTATCACCTTTAGAGTCTCAACTTATTGATATAATTCGTTCTCAGCTTAGCTAAAAGCATGCACAAGACACCCTAATCTCAAGACATCCTAATTTCAAGACATTCCCGCCTCAAAACATCCCAACCTCAAAACATCCCAACCTCAACAAGAGCAGCAGTAACCATGGCAGACTGGCAGGTCATCGAAGGCGGCGTGAGCGCACCCAAAGGCTTTCGGGCAGCAGGCATTACCGCAGGACTCAAGCCTTCAGGCGCGCCAGATCTTGCCTTAATTTTTTCTGACTGTGATGCGATCGCCGCCGGCGTCTTCACCACTAGCCAGGTTCGCGCCGCTTGCGTTGACTACTGCCAAAATTTACTTGAAGAAAAGCCAGCCGCGCGTGCCATCCTGTGCAACGCAGGTCAGGCCAATGCCTGCACAGGTGAACAGGGCAATCAAGATGCGATCGCCAGCGCCGAATCTTTAGCCGCTGCACTTGGCATTTCTGCCAACGAAATCTTAACCGCCTCAACTGGCGTCATTGGCCAGCGGCTCAAAATAGATCTGCTCAAAGCAGGCATCCCGACCCTGGTTCAAGCGCTCTCACCCGAGGGTTCCGACCAGGCCGCTCGGGCGATTGTCACCACCGATTTAGTCACCAAATCAATCGCGCTAGAAACTCAAATCGGCGATCGCCCCATCCGCATCGGCGGCATTGCCAAAGGATCGGGGATGATTCACCCCAACATGGCCACCATGCTGGCCTTTGTCACCTGCGATGCAGCCGTATCGCCTCAGCTCTGGCAAGACATGCTTCGCCGCGCCACCGAAAAAAGCTTCAACCAAATTACGGTCGATGGCGACACCAGCACCAACGATTGCCTAATTGCACTGGCCAATGGCGAATCACGCACGCCTGCAATCACCGCAGCTGGCCCCGAAGCCGACCGGCTAGAAGCAATGCTCACCGCCGTGTGCGTTCACTTAGCCAAATCCATTGCACGCGACGGCGAAGGTGCAACCTGCTTAATAGAGGTCACAGTCACAGGGGCGATGAGCGATCGCGCCGCCAGCCAAATCGCTCGCACCATTGCCGGATCTTCCCTAGTAAAGTCCGCCATTTTTGGCCGCGATCCTAATTGGGGTCGGATTGCTGGCGCCGCCGGGCGCGCTGGCACGCCTTTCGACCAAAGTGATCTCTCTATTTCGCTAGGCAACTTCAATCTCATGAACAGCGGCACACCTCAACCCTTCGACAGAGCCGCAGCCAGCGCCTACCTCACCCAACAGTCCGAGCGCAGTACGCTTGCCATGTCCCAAATTTTGCTCACCAGCATCCAGCAAAGCAACGATTTACTAGTCGCCGAAACCCTTCAACCCTTCAACCGACAGGCACTTGAGATAGAGTCTTTATCTCATCCTGTGCAAATTAACGTGAGTGTCGGCAATGGCCCCGGAACCGGAATGGCTTGGGGCTGCGACTTAAGCTACGACTACGTGAAGATCAACGCAGAATACACCACATAGACATAGCTTTCAAGAGCTAGCTTTCAAGAGCTAGTCTTCAATACAGCCAAGCATTCCTGCCCCATGAAACTTTTTCAGCCACGTACTCGTCTACTAGACGGGTGCCTACTTTTAGCAAGGATTTAATTTACCAGGATTCAATCCTAGTTAGAGCCAGCTATTTAGAGCTAGCCCCATTCAGCGCCGATTAAGAACCAAATTAAACGGGCTGATCATCCTCATCCATAAATGTTCCAATCAAACCAATCACATCATGGAAAGTTTAGAATTTCGAGTGATGTATAAAATTACTCACATTATATCCGGAAATCGTAAGTATTTTTTCAGATAGCTAGGTATAATTGCTAGCAAGCAAATATCAGTGATCACGTATTAGCGATACTAGCAATAGCAATTGAGTTAGTAGCATCAGGACATCGGGGTTAGTTTCACTGTTTTCTCTACATTCGCCTACTTACACACTTAGTTATGTATGAGCGCGATTTATGTTAAGTGCGATTCATGACTTCCTTACTTAGATTGATCTAGTAACTACAGGCATTTTCAGTCAAATAATTCATCTCAAATAATTCATCTCAAGTAATTCAACAGTTTTGAAGACGCCAAGCCGGAGAGTCGAGAGTTCATGCGTAAAGTTACTGCCTCAGCCGTCATACTTACTGCCCTAACAGGCTGCAGCCAAAGTAGTATTCCGAGCACTCAGTGGAGCTTTAAAGTTCCTTCAGAGACCGAAGTCACGGAGGCGCAACAAGAGGGTCAGGCCAACACCGCCCAATCTGGCCCGATTGAAAACAGCTTAGACGACTCACAGATCTTGGCAGAAGCCCGTTTAGCCGTCGGTAGATCGTCTCGGTCAGAGAACGGTCGAATCATGGGGCCCGCTTTTGAGCAGCCTGAAACCGATGGTTTCATCAATTCAAAAGCAAGAACGAATATCTCCACCGCTAACAGTTATAACAACAGCGATCTATCTGCTCGTGAAACTGATAGCCCAACCAGTGGTTTCAGTTTCCCCCGACCACCTGCTCGCCCCGATCCGGTCGCCGAGGTTCGAGAGTATTTACGAACCAATAGTCCTACTGCGCTTACCAGCCGCGCACCTTACAATTCTCAGGTTTACCTATCTAGTGTGCCGCTTCTCAAGCAGGACTACAATTTGTCTGGCTCTGTCACAGAAAGCACACTCAACTACGGGAATGATTTGGGAGAAAACTTTTCCAAAGCAACATCAACCCCTATTACAGAGCCTATTGACCTTAGCTTGACCGGCTCTTCAATAGACAACAGACCAAATAACACATTCAACGAAGGCCAGTTTGCGCAAGATTACTCTGCACTTGTACTCCCAAATATCAGCGCTGGTGTTGACACTAGTAGCTTTTTTGAAAGCAGTCTCGACGATAATGCGCTGCCTCAGCTAGCTCCTACCGTCCCGACTAACAACGACTCAACCCTAGTAAACGCTCGCTCAGCAGGCATCTCTCTACAACCGGTTCCGTCTTCCGATGCCACCGCTGAGGATATTCCGATTGGTACCGCCATCTTGAACAATCTTCAGAGTTCATCGAACCTAGAGATGGCGGCTGACGAAACTGTGCCAGCTCCAGCGATGAGGGAGGCTACTGTTGTAGCGCCCGTTGTAGCGCCCGCTGTGGTCGCTTCCTCTACCGATGGGCTAGCGACCCCGTCGATTTCCCGTCTCAGTCAGACTATGCCTGAGCGGGAAATGTCTCCACTGGTTGCCAGCTATCGTGCTGGCAGAAAAATGCCCCAACTCAGCGACTCTGGCACTCTGGTCGGCCCCTCTCCTGAAGCAGAATCTGGCGTTCCTGCATCCAGTGTTCCTACTTCACCTGAAGAACCTAGCCAATCTTTTAACCCGCCTGCCTTATCTCCTTCATCACCCCTATTAGAAGGATTGAGGAGTAACAAGGCTTTGGAATCGTCGTCGCAGATGACAGTTTATGTACCGATCGCAGAGACGATGCCCTCAGATACCTCAGCGACTTTGGTTAAAGATGCCGTCAACAAGGTCAGCACAGAGGTATCTACCTTAGATTTCATTGACGAAATTGCTCAGGAAGATGTTTTTTCCTCGGTGCTCAGTTCAGCCGCACTGCTTAACAGCCAGCCAGCTAAAGCCGGTTTACCAGCCGCCAATTCAGTTGATTCGGCTGCAGCCGACGAAAGTGCTTCAGGCGCAATAGCTTTTGACATTTTTGATAAGCTAAGTGCCGCTGACAGCGAGGTTCATCGTGCTAAGGCTCGTCGTGCTGAACTGACCTTGGCAACTAGCCATCAAAAAAACACTAATCGTCATCGATTGAGTTGGCTGTAAGCGCTGTTTTATTCCTAACTCACGACGCATCATGCCCCAACAATTATTGCTAGCATTTATTGCCAAGCATTGGCTTTCGGGGCTTCCACTTTACTCAGCGACAACTAACTCTACACTCGCTTCCCGAATAGTTACGTCATAACCTCTTAAAAAGTCGTTACCTAATAGACCAATATTGATCGCATCCCCAATACCGACCTTGGCGTTTTGCAGTGTGACTGTCCCCATGGAGATAGAACGCATCTGGCCTAAGTCAAAGCTGACATTGTTTGCACCAGCCGTGGCAGCCAGCATTCTTTCGGTTGGGATCACGCCCAAATCGCTCGCCATCCGCCGTGTAATCAACGTTCGACTCGCGCCCGTATCCAAAATCATTTCGTAGCTTTGCTGATCGTTAAACGTCACTCGTACGACTGGCGTTCCATGTAGGCGGCGAACAATGGGCACTTGTATGCCGCCTGCATGATTGTTATTGCGACTGTTGCTAGGGGGAACTGCTGTGATAGCCGTTCTCGTTCGGTTGGCGCTAGTGGCTTGGTTGTTGCTAGGGTTAATTGAGGATGTTGTATTGGCTGCTGATATGTTTGGATCAACAACACGAGGACGAACAGCAGTCGCAATATGAGTAGGCAATGGAGTATTGACTGACTGTTGCAAGGCTTTCAGCTTCGCGTTGGCAAAGTCAGCATTGCGAACATATTCAGGTATTTTTTGTTGCGCGATCGCATATCGTTCGCTTTTAGCACTAACTTTTTGGAGCTGCTCAGCTGCTCGCTGCCAGCGATTTGCAATCAGGCTCCAATCATCAGGCGACACTGCTGACTGGCTTAGATAATTAGCACTAGAAGCTAAATTGATACCTTCTTGATAGGCAGAATCAGAGGTTTCGCTCAGGCTTACAGCCGATTCGGCATTATTATCGGTTGCTTGAGCAACTGATGACATCTGGCCAGTGTCGCTGTCTGTTTCAGGGGGATCTGCTGATGAGTTACTGAGCGATGCTATATCACCGTTCTGCTCTGCGCCCGGTGAAGATACGCAGGCGAAACAGACCAAGCCGACAAAACTGGGCAATAATATGAAGCGGTAAAGAGACGAAAACTTGCCCATGAGAGATACTTTAACTATCTCACATTAAAATTCCCTGACCTGTTAGATCCTTTGCTCGCGCCTTATACGGATATTATTAGTGAGGATCTGTCAAGATCAGTGTTTTCAGCCGAGCCTGATGCTGTTTTTCCTAGCCCAGGTCAAGCTTTTTAAGCAGCTTTAAGCAACTTGCTGAGGCATTTCCTCGATCTCCAACCTTTTTCCGTACTGACTGCTCCTTATCTAGCTTTTTAGCTCTCACTATGTTTGATCCCTCTGCGCACCCTGCGCTACTGGTTTTAGAAGACGGCTCTATATATAGAGGTTGGTCATTCGGTGCCGAAGGCACCACAATGGGCGAGGTCGTCTTTAATACAGGCATGACAGGTTACCAGGAAGTCCTGACCGATCCTAGCTACTGTGGCCAAATGGTCACATTTACCTATCCAGAGCTAGGCAACACTGGCGTTAATCCAGAAGATGAAGAATCGGTACGGCCTTATGTCAAAGGAGCGATCGCTAAAAACATCTGCGATCGCCCCAGCAACTGGCGTTCAACCCAATCTTTAAGCGACTATCTCAAAGCCCACAATATACCTGGCATTCACGGCATTGATACGCGCGCGCTCACTCGCAAACTCCGCAGCGCAGGTGCCATGAACGGCATTATCTCTAGCGATGTACTCGATGCTGACGAACTGCTCAGACAGTTACAAGACCTTCCTTCCATGGAAGGTCTAAACCTAGTCAAAGAAGTCACCACCTCAGAAATTTATGAATGGAGCGAGGCAACAGAAACGAACTGGGCTTTCAGTGGAGCATCTACACAGCCAAACTTTATAGAGCCTGATAGTTCTGGCCAGAAGCAGCAACTCACCGTCGTCGCGATTGACTTTGGCATCAAACGCAATATTCTCAAGCGACTAGCCAGCTACGGCTGCAAGGTGATTGTCGTTCCAGCCGAGACCTCAGCCGAGACCATACTGAGCTATCAGCCCGACGGCATCTTCCTTTCTAATGGCCCAGGGGATCCCGCCGCCGTCACCAGCGCCCCCGAAATTACTCGCGCTTTACTCGGCAGCCAGCTACCAACCTTCGGAATTTGTATGGGACATCAAATTCTCGGCCTATCTTTGGGTGCGGAAACCTTCAAGCTAAAATTTGGCCATCGGGGACTCAATCAGCCCTGCGGCCTAACCGAGCAAATTGAAATCACGAGTCAAAACCATGGATTCGCCCTCAGTGCCGACTCCATTGATGCATCTCAAGTTGAGGTTACGCACCTCAACCTCAACGATCAAACCGTTGCAGGTATTCGGCACAAGCAGCTACCCGTCTTCTCGGTGCAGTATCATCCTGAGGCGAGTCCAGGCCCTCACGATGCCGACTATCTGTTTGCCAACTTTGTTCAAGCGATGAGAGACAGGGCCGCGACGCTCTAAAAGCGTTAACTTTATGCTCAAGCTTTGCCCCGTCCTTAAAAGCAATCAGCATCAAAGCAATCAGCAATTGGCGACAGTGAACCTAACACTTGCTTAGCTGTATACAGGGTTTAGGCTCTGCGGTCAAGTAAAATAAAGAGCCTACAAGATACAAAATAATTTGTTGTAATTGAAAAATACTGACCGCTAGTAGGGCATGATAGCAATGGCTTTGGTAAGGGCCTCTGGTTCGACTGTAAAAGGCGATTATGTCTTTCTTGCAGTCGCTAGTGTCTTGCTCTATACTTAAGCGTCATGTCGTCGTTCCGTGCTAGGCATACCAGGAGGATCCCATCGCTGAGTCGCTTACCCTAACCGTTAGTCTAAGAGGCACCCGCGAAGTTAGGGGGAAATGTCAAATATTTCGCCTCACTGGCCTTCTCGATGCCTTTTCTGAGCCAACCTTTTTAAAGGTCCTTAATAAATACATCGAAGATGGCCCAGCCCACATCATTTTAGATTTGTCTACGATTGACTTTGTAGATAGTTCTGGCTTAGGCGCGCTTGTTCGACTGGTGAAAAAAGCTAAAGGCGAGAGCGGTAGCCTTCAGGTTGTCAGTAATCCTCGCGTCACGCAAACGGTTAAGCTTGTTCGCCTCGAACAGTTCTTGTCTCTACAGCCAAGTGTGGACGCTGCTCTTGAGAATCTCAAAAAACTCTAGTTCAAGAAACTCTAGCCTCTGACGAATCTAGCTACTCATTCTAGACACTCACTAGCCAAGTACTGCTGGCTGGAAATGGCTAGTCGGAGTTATTTTTTTAATTGAGCAAAGCTTTTTTGGTACAGTCGTCTACTCCAATCCAAGGTTCCGATCTCCCAGGTTCTGATCTCCCAGGTTCCGAGTTCCAAGGTTCTGAGTATTCAAATGCTCAGAACTTTTCAGAGCCAAGTTTTTTTAACCTAGTCAATCAGCAGCTAGCAAATGAATTCGCGATGCATGAGCTTTCAGTAACTCAGCTCAACGCGCTACCGCCAATTACGCTAGCCTATATTGGAGATGCTGTTTTTGAGCTGTATGTGCGATCGCGCCTACTTTTACCCACTAAAAGAATCCGCGACTATCATACGCAGGTGGTTGCCAACGTTAAAGCCGAGCAGCAGGCGCAATATATTGACATATTGCTTCCCCACCTGACTGATACCGAAAAAGACTTACTTCGCCGGGGCCGCAATGCAGTCTCAGGCCGTCATCGACGTGCCGATGCACAGCAATATCAAAAAGCTACTGGCTTTGAAGCACTATTAGGCTTTTTATATCTCAGCGATCAGCAACGCCTATTCACCTTGCTCGGATACCTAGCTATTATTTAGCTCTAGCTAATATTTGGCTATCGATGCAAACATCTGATGCAAATATTAGGCTCCTAATTAATCACCGTCCTCAAATCTGCTTTCACGAGGAAAAGGCTACACAGAATTGAGAACTGCAAGCAAAACACCAGTGTTCAAACATCTGGGGCGTCACCAGAGAAACTATTAAGAGGACTTAGATGTGAGTGACCTAGAAAATTCACCAGACAGCTCTGAAAAGCCGTTTCGGGGGCCTCGGATTAAAAAATCCGGATCAAAACCTGGTAGGCGGCCTTCTAACCCTGCCTACAAAGGTCGTACCAGTCGCACCAGCGATAATACCAAAGCCGATGGCAAACCGAAACTTAAGCCAGACCACAGCAAAATCCGACCGAAGAGAGCGAGTGAGTCTCCATTAGGCAAAGGGCGTAAACCGTTTAAGACTCATTCAGACGCAGCCCCAAAGGGACGGCAGGCTCGACGAGGGCAGAATAGCGATGCAAGCAGCAGCCATCCTGAGGCTCGTCGCGACAGCCGTCGTAATAGTTATAAAAATGAGCGCCCTAACCCTACGCCTGAGCTGGCGACAGAAGAAACGCTAAATCCAGATCTCATCTACGGTCGCCATGCTGTAGAGGCAGCCATAGAAGGTAAGCGCTCACTCAATCGCCTGTGGGTTAACGAAAAGCTACAATATGATTCTCGCTTTCGCCCTATCGTCCTAGCCGCAAAGGCGAACGGTGCCGTCATTGATGAAGTTGATGGACTACGACTCTCGCAAATGACCCAGGGCGCAAACCATCAGGGGATCGTCGCTCAGGTTGCGGCTTATGGTTACATGGAATTAGAGCGCTTGGTGGAACAGGCCAAAGCAGCCTCCCGACGGCCTGTCATCATTGCCGCCGATGGCATTACTGATCCGCACAACTTGGGCGCGATTGTTCGTTCAGCAGAAGCAATTGGAGCACAGGGGATCGTTATCCCGCAGCGAAGAGCAGTGGGGATCACATCTACTGTTGCAAAAGTAGCGGCTGGAGCTTTAGAAAATCTTCCGATTGCTAGAGTTGTTAATTTGGGTCGGGCGCTAGAGTATTTAAAGGGCGAAGGCTTTTGGATCTACGGACTTGCTGCTGAGGCGGCTCAGCCTATTCATACAACAGACTTTTCTGCGCCTGTTGTATTGGTTGTGGGCGCGGAGGGCAATGGGCTAAGTCTTTCTGTTCAAGGTCTTTGTGATTTACTCATTTCTATTGAGCTAAAAGGGAAAACGCCTAGTTTAAATGCGTCTGTTGCAACTGGCATGGCTCTGTACGAGATCTATCGTCAGACCTGGCTCAACAAGCTACCGGCTTTAACGATCGAGAGCTCATTGACTGTTCAAGACTGATGTGAGACTCATGCAAGATCAACTTGATTAATCTTGCAGCAAGCTTTAGAGCTTTTTATACTGGCCACAACGGGTACTTCTAGACTGTGTACTTACTTACAGTTGCAAAGTCAAAGCTGTTCTACAATTAGGTGTTTAATAACACCCATAAAGTCAACAATTTTTCTGACTACACACCTAACATCGCTAGTCTTAATACTGAAATGAAAAACTTCTTTAGTAGCTTGTTTAACTTCTTCTCTACACCTTGGTGGGTCAAAATCACTACGGCAGAACCTAACTGCATCTACTATTTTGGTCCTTTTAATGACGAATCAGAGGCTGAGCAGGCTAAGTTTGGCTACATAGAAGATCTTCAGAACGAAGGTGCTCAGCAGATTAAGACGACCCTCCAACAAAGCGCAGAACCTGAAGAGCTAACGATTGAATATGGCGTATCACCCATGTCTTCAGTTACGGTGTCGGTATAGCCATTTTTGCTAGATTTTTTTTGTATTTAGCTCATCTATTGAGCTTATCAATGCTCTCTACAAATTTTTCGCTAGGGAGAAATCACTAGGAAGAAACCATAGGAAAAATCAATAGGAAAATCAACAGGAAAAATCAACAAATCAATCGGCATCATCAATCGATATGAAGTCAGGCTGCCATCTATACTTTTTTAGATCTAGCCTGCCTTTTACAAATTCGATACCTTCTGCTTTCAGCAGCAGTAGCTGTAGATCGTCATTACCATCTCTCAGGGAAGACCGAGAAACTTCTCCCCTGGCATTAATGACCCTATGCCAGGGGATTTTAGTATCGGTAGTGACTCGAAACAGCGCGTAACCGACGACTCGGGCTTTGCCTACTAAACCTGCAAGGTCGGCAATTTGCCCATAGGTTGCCACTTGCCCATAAGGAATCTGCCTAACGATGTCATAAATTTTAGGGTAGCAAGACATCGCTATTGCTGAAAAAAGCTATTGCCGAAAGATTTGGAGAGATAGGAGCGTTCGGAAATAAGGCTAGGACGGCTGCTGAGATTGGTTAAAAGCGGCCATGCTGAAACAGTGAGGGCATTTTAGGACAATGAGTGATCGCGCTGCCACCGCCACCGCATGCCCTTTATCATAAACTTTGCCATCTTCAACAAAGCCAGTCGTTTCTTGGGTGTCAAGTAAAACCTGCCAGTGCTGCGTTTCAATCGACTCAGGAATACAGAACACCAGATCTTGGTCAGAAGGATTAAAAAATAGCAAAAAGCTATCGTCAAAAAGCCGCTGACCTTGGCTATCTAAATTAGGGATTTCAGCACCGTTGAGAAAGATCCCCACCGCTCGGGTGTCGCCGCTATGCCACTCGCGATCATCAATCGTGCTGCCATCCGGGTGAAACCAGCCAATATCTACCACCCCAGAACCATGTATCTCGCGGCCAAAAAACCATTGATGTCGGCTAAAAATAGGGTGAGCCTGCCGAAACTCAATGAGCTTTTGAGTAAAGGTCAAAAGCGCCTGGTCTGCCGCCTGCAGTTCCCAGTTAAACCAAGACAGCTCACTATCCTGGCAGTAGGTATTGTTGTTGCCATAGGTCGTACGACCCATTTCATCGCCGCCCAATATCATTGGCACACCTTGGGAGAGCATGAGCGTAGTTAAAAAATTACGTCGCTGTCGGGCCCGCAATGACAAAATTTTGGGGTCGTCCGTCTTTCCTTCTACTCCACAGTTCCAAGAACGGTTATAGCTTTCGCCATCTCGATTTCCCTCACCATTGGCCTCATTGTGCTTTTCGTTATAGCTAACTAAGTCATTAATCGTGAAACCGTCGTGAGCCGTAATAAAGTTGATGCTGGCGTGAGGCAGCCGACCATCTTCCTGATATAAGTCGGAGCTACCGGTAAACCGGAAGGCAAAATCTCCCAGGCTATAGTGCTCCCCGCGCCAAAAGTCTCGAATCGTATCGCGATATTTACCATTCCATTCAGACCATAGCAGTGGGAAGTTACCAACCTGATAGCCGCCTTCGCCCAAGTCCCAAGGCTCAGCAATGAGCTTAGTGGTCGATAGCACTGGATCTTGATGAATGATGTCAAAGAAGGAGGACAGACGATCCACTTCGTACAGCTCACGCGCTAGCGCTGAGGCCAGATCAAAGCGGAAACCATCGACATGCATTTCCTGAACCCAATAGCGCAGGCTATCCATAATCAGCTTTAGCACCTGCGGATGGCGAACGTTCAGCGAGTTTCCGCAGCCGGTAAAGTCCATGTAGTAGCGCGGCGAGGTTTCAACCAGGCGATAATAGGCGGCGTTGTCGATGCCTCTGAGAGAGAAAGTTGGCCCGAGGTGATTACCCTCTCCGGTGTGGTTGTATACCACGTCCAAAATCACTTCAATGCCTTCGCGGTGAAGGGCTTTTACCATTTCCTTGAATTCACGCACCTGCTGGCCATGAAGGCCTGACGAGCTATAGCCTGAATGCGGCGCAAAGTAGCCTAGCGAGTCATAGCCCCAGTAGTTGTGTAGGCCAGTGGTCACTAGGTGGCCCGGATGTACGTCGTAGTGGTGGACAGGCAGTAGCTCTACGGCTGTAACGCCTAGCTTTTTTAAATGTGCGATCGCCGCTGGATCGCACATACCGGCATAGGTGCCTCGTAGTGCTTCAGGAACTTTAAAATTTTGCTGAGTAAAGCCGCGCACATGCACTTCATAAATGATGGTGCGATCCCAGGGAATATCTGGATGGGTGTCGCCTTCCCAATCGAAGCTAGGGTCAATCACAACCGCCTTGGGCATCGCCTCGGCGCTGTCGGTATCGCTAAAGTCTAGATCGCGATCGCGATCATTAAAACGATCCATCGGAAAGCTAAACAGCTCCGGGCCAAATCGAATGTCACCCGTAATCGCTTTAGCATAGGGATCAATCAGCAGCTTGTGTCTATTAAATCGGTGGCCAGCCAACGGATCGTAAGGCCCTTCTACTCTAAATCCATACTGCTGGTCGGGTTGTATTCCTGGCAAAAAACCATGCCAAACATAGTTAGTAACTTTGGGCAGCCGCACTTGCGTTTCCTGGCCTGCTTCATCAAATAGGCATAAAACAACACCTGTAGCATTTTCAGAAAACAAAGCAAAGTTGGTACCTTCGCCATTCCAGGTCGCGCCCAGCGGGTGGGATTTTCCCGGCCAAACTTCTACCGTCATAGAGATCGCAAGTTAACGTGAAATAAAAAAAGTATTAACCCTCTACAGCAACCCTACCAAACATTGACGACGAAAAGACTGAAGTAACTCGCCATCCGCCCTTGCTATCCTCTCTATCGTGACCCTCATCACCCTAGCTGCCTACGACTATCACAGCGTATTTTTTTATACCTCGTAAGCTTGATAAATGCGTTTGTTATCAGCCGCCTTATGCCCAGACCTAGCCATCTCCCGCTCAAACCGAATCCCTTTATCTCACTACGAGATCCCAAAACCGGCAAATGGAAAGTCATCTTTGACCTCACCATAGAAACCATTCGGCGCACGGCCCAGTTTTCTGAAGCGACCACTGAGTCCACGGGCGATCACAAACTGGCACAATAGATCTATCCTGTTTGATCTATTTGCCATGCGTCAGCTTTATCCCCCGGTCGATCCCTACTTTCAGGGAATGCTGCCGGTTTCCTCGCTGCATACGCTCTACTACGAAGAAGTCGGTAATCCTGAGGGCAAGCCAGTTGTCTTTTTACACGGTGGCCCTGGTGGCGGCATCATACCGCTCTATCGTCAGTTCTTTGACCCAGCTCAGTGGCGAATCATCTTGTTCGATCAGCGGGGCTGTGGCCAAAGCACACCCTATGCTGAACTCACAGATAACACCACTTGGGACTTGGTAGAGGACATTGAAAAACTGCGGCAGCATCTATCCATCCAGCAGTGGACGGTTTTTGGCGGTAGCTGGGGCAGCACGCTCGCCCTTGCCTACGCGCAAACCTATCCCGATCAATGCAGCGGGCTCATTCTTCGCGGTATTTTTATGCTGCGCCCAAAAGAAATTCAATGGTTCTATCAGTCGGGGGCAAGCTACCTCTTCCCAGATGCCTGGGAAGGCTATTTGAGTCCTATTCCTGAGTTTGAACGAGAGGATTTGGTGGCCGCTTATTACAAACGCCTCACTAGCCACGATGCGCAGGTGAGGCAAACTGCAGCGCGGGCATGGTCCATTTGGGAAGCCAGCACAAGTAAGCTGATTCCTGATACCGGCTTAGTCGAAAGGTTTGGTCGCGATCGCTTTGCAGAGGCCTTTGCGCGAATTGAGTGTCATTACTTCATCAACGGCGGCTTCTTTAAGTCCGATAATCTGCTGCTAGAAAACATCAATCGGATTCGTCACATTCCGGCTGTAATTGTCCAAGGCCGGTACGATGTTGTCTGTCCGATGACCTCTGCTTGGGAGCTACACCGCGCTTGGCCTGAGTCCCAGCTGATGATCATAGATCAAGCGGGCCATTCAGCCACTGAACCAGGAATTACAAGTGCCCTAATTGAAGCCACAGACCGATTCTTAAGCATGACTGAAATCTAGTACAGACAGATCGAAATTCAAACAAAAGCCCCACCAAATCTAGGATTTAGTAGGGCTTTTATGTCAGGGCCTGTAGTAATAATAGCGATGACGCCTTAAACAGCCGTCGTAGAGCAACGGGCAAGCTATCTTTGCCAGAAGCGCTTTTTATTTTCGCAGGGAATAGGGAGATTCATAGAAGTATGAAACTCTTGCTGCACTTTTTTGGTAAGGCGCTTAGAAACCTGACGAACAATTTGATTCAGCAGCTTGTCGCCAGAGGCTTTCACCAAGTTATCGGGTAAGACCTGGATGAACCGGGGAACTTCCACCCAGGTGGAAAGGGTCAGTTCCCACTCCACATGAGTTGCCTTTTCGATACCCAAATCAGCGGGGATATCTTCAGTAGCACCCTCACATAGCGTCATATAGGCTTTGAAGTCTACATCGTAGCCAGTTGGCTCATAACCCGGCACAGGAATAGTTTCAATCCGATATACGCCTTCTTCCTGAGGCAGCAAATGGAGGCCAATTTTGGGCTCTACCTCGTGATTCAGGCTTTTGAACTTCCCAACAGTCAGACCATAGCCATTGTCTCCAATGGCCTCTACGGTCATTGGGGCGGCACAGCGGTGAAACCATTCTTGGTGAGCATCTAGATACCGCGCAACGCTAGCAGCATCTGCATACATCTCCATATGGCCGATATAGTTGCCTTGGAAGTGCAATGTTTCCTTAGTAGAAAAGTGGGTAGAAAAGTCTGCCTGTGAAGTTATTTTCCCTTCAATCAGACTAGCACCCACCTTGAGAAATGGGGTACCTGACTGGTGAGAAGATGCATTCGATGGAATTTGCATGAGCGTCAATAACGGGAGGAGTTAGGTTTTATGGCTGCTTTTGCAAGGACTTTATTTTCTCATAGCGGCAGTAAGAGATGTCATAAAACTGGTTATAGCATCTCCTACAAAACTCGGGGGTTTCTGTTATCCCTGCGACCATTCAGTGAGAAAATTCAGTCGTTCTACGTATAAATCAAAGTTGATAGAATATAAAAGATACGCTTGATTAAAACTAACGACTTACCATAGTCGGCAGCCTTCGTCTTTTCACGGATATATTATGCAAAATGGTGCGAGATGGCATAGATCAAAAAGCATAGGCCGACAAAATAATCCCAAAGAACCAAGCGGGCAGATAAGGGAGTGAGCTATACCTGTAGCTGTTAATCGGCAGCTATTAATCGGCAGCTATTAATTGACAGCTACTAAATGGCTGCTAAAAGATCTATTTTGAGATTAAGCTGTTTTTTTCGAAAGGTAAGGCATGGTGAAAGTATTGGTAGCGGGCGCGACGGGCCAAACGGGCAGAAGAATCGTACAGCAGCTAACTGAGCGCGGCCTAGCCGTTAAAGCACTGGTGCGCGATAGTGGCAGTGAGTCTTCAGAGCAAAAACGTCAGGAAGCGCTTTCGATGCTGCCTGAGGGCGTTGAAATTGCCATGGGCGATGTGCTTAAGCCTGACAGTTTAAAGTTGGCGCTACAGGACTGCCAAGTGCTGATAAGTGCAACTGGCGCAGCCCCTAGCTTTGACCCGACTGGGCCTTACAAGGTGGATTACGAAGGTACTAAAAACTTAGTAGATGCAGCTCAGCAGGCTGGAATCGAGCAAATGGTGATGGTTTCATCGCTATGTGTTTCTAGGCTGTTTCACCCATTAAATTTGTTTTGGGGTGTGCTGTATTGGAAGCAGCAAGCTGAAGACTACTTAAAAAACAGCGGTGTGCCATACACGATTGTTCGCCCAGGTGGGCTGAAAAATGAAGACAATAGCGAGGCGATTGTGATGTCTTCTGCCGATACGCTGTTTGAAGGCAGCATTCCTCGCAGTAAGGTCGCGCAGGTTTGTGCAGAAGCGTTGGTTCAACCAACGGCTAAGAACAAAGTCGTTGAAATTGTAACGAGCGAAACTGCGGCATCACAGCCTCTCGCAACGCTATTTGCAAATGTTGGCTAGAAAAACCAGCCGTAGCTATGGAGTCCTTTCCCTAATAGGTTGACTCCTAAATAGCAAATCCAAACGACTACAAATCCTGAAGCTGCTAGAATGGCGGGTCTTCTTCCTTGCCATCCCTTGGTAATGCGAGCATGTAAGTATGCAGCAAAAACCAGCCAGGTAATCAGTGCCCATGTCTCTTTAGGGTCCCAACTCCAATATGAGCCCCAGGCTTCGTTGGCCCATACGGCTCCTGCGATAATGCCAATGGTGAGCAGCGGAAACCCGAGGCCGATAATGCGATAGCTGATGTTGTCTAGCGTGTCGGCCAGCGTCAGCCGCTGGGGGGAAAGCACGGTTGCAGGCGTCTTTGGCTCTGTTTTTACTCCCGCATTTGCAGTGGTGATGACGGCGGTGGTGAGCATAGCAGGTGCTTCTAAAACGGCTGTCCCACCGCTGCTTGAAAGGGTCATTTTTTCTGTTGAAACGGTGGGTTGGGGGGAAACAGGTTCTGCTTTTTTGAGCTGATATTTGCGGTTTCTAAAGCCTCCGGTGCCGACAGAGCTGCCTTTGAGTTCTACGGCCTGTCCTCGGGTGACAATGAGGAAGGCGATCGCAATCAAAGCACCGACCATCAGGGCCGAATAGCTCAGCAGCATAACGCTCACATGCATCATGAGCCAGTTGGACTTGAGTGCAGGCACGAGCGGCTCAGAAACTTGCATGGCATCCGGCAAGGTAAGCGCCGCAAAGGCAGAAATTCCCATTGCAACTGGCGAAGTAACTGCGCCGACCCATCGACTGCCACTCATCCGCTCGGCGACAAAGTGCATTGCGGTAATGCCCCAGGCAATAAAAAATAGCGACTCATAGAGATTGCTTAACGGAAAATACCCGCCTTCGATCCATCTAGCAGTGAGCAGCGCGGCCAGACACAGATTGCCGATGGCCATACCTGCACCGCCAATCACCGGCAGAATTTTGACATTTTCAAAGGCCAAACCACCCCAGTAGGCAAGCATGGTGACAAAAAGAACGGCAAATGAGGCATTATCTAGCCAGCTTTCTAAATCGGCCAGGGTCAAGCTTGCTAGGTTGAGAGAGACGGTATCCATAGCGGGGATCAATTTTCTTACGTATTACTATCTTACCGATAGTGGATGCGAACAGCGATAGAGTCGGCGAATGTTAAAATCCTTCCGACCTTTTTACATAAGCGTACTTTCAGGCTCTATACCTAATAGCGAGAACCCTTTATGAGGGCTCTGTTGCATGATGATACGGAACTTGGATACAGCCGACTTAGCAATTTATTATGCTCTGTTGTTTCCTAAGCTGCTGCTATGGGCCTTAATGTTGAATAACCTGATATCTAAATAACCTGATATCGAATCATGCGTAGACATGTTTCAAGTACCCGTACAGATATATCCCAATCAATTCACTAAATTTATAAGAGAGTAATCATGGACGCGGCTGCACTTTGGAAACGCTATCAGGACTGGCTTTACTACCATGAGGGCTTGGGTCTTTATCTCGATGTCAGCCGAATGAGTTTTGACGATGCGTTTGTCGAACAGCTGACGCCTCGGTTTGAGCAGGCCTTTAAAGCGATGGATGGACTAGAAGGGGGGGCGATCGCGAATCCTGACGAAAATCGTATGGTTGGCCATTACTGGCTACGAAACCCAGAGATTGCCCCTTCTGAGGAAATTAAACAGAGCATTACCGGAACGCTCAGCGCTATCAAAGACTTTGCGGCCAAGGTTCGCAGCGGTGAGATTGCACCACCCGGCCAAAGTCGCTTTACCGATGTGCTCTCTGTCGGCATTGGCGGATCGGCCCTTGGGCCTCAGTTCGTTTCTAAAGCATTAGTGGAGGCTAATCCGGCTATCCAGATTCACTTCATTGACAATACCGATCCAGTGGGGATTGATCATACATTTGCCGAAATTGGCGATCGCCTCCCCAGCACCCTCGTCATTGTGATTTCCAAATCAGGCGGAACGCCAGAAACCCGCAACGGCATGATTGAGTGTCAGGCGGCCTTTGAAAAAGCAGGTGTTGACTTTGCCAGTCGCGCAGTGGCTGTGACCGGAGAGGACAGCAAGCTAGACAATGTCGCCAAATCAGAAGGGTGGCTGACGACCTTCCCAATGTATGACTGGATTGGCGGACGCACCTCTGAGCTGTCGGCAGTAGGTCTATTGCCAGCGGCCTTACAGGGCATCGATATTCAGGCAATGCTCGATGGCGCCAAAGAAATGGACGAGGCAACTCGGGTGCATCATTTGCGCCAAAATCCAGCGGCACTATTGGCACTTTCCTGGTATTTTTCGGGCGATGGCCGAGGCGAAAAAGACATGGTGGTGCTGCCCTACAAGGACAGTCTTTTGCTCTTTAGCCGATATCTCCAGCAGCTGGTCATGGAGTCGTTAGGCAAAGAGCAGGATCTAGACGGGAATACGGTATATCAAGGGATTGCGGTGTATGGCAATAAAGGATCTACCGACCAACATGCCTATGTGCAGCAGCTACGGGAGGGCGTTCCGAACTTTTTTGCGACGCTCATTGAAGTGCTGCAAGACCGAACAGGCGAGTCAGTACAGGTAGAACCAGGCGTGACATCTGGCGACTATCTCTCTGGCCTACTGCAAGGCACTCGTCGAGCGCTCTATGAGAATGGCCGCGACTCTATTACTATTACCGTGCCGGATGTAACGCCGCGTATGGTGGGCGCACTGATTGCACTGTACGAGCGGGCAGTGAGTCTCTATGCCTCGGTGGTGAATATTAATGCCTATCATCAGCCGGGGGTAGAAGCCGGTAAAAAAGCGGCGGCTGATGTGCTGGCATTGCAAAATCAGGTCAAAACTGCGTTGGCTGAAGCTGATGCGCCCTTGTCATTGGCTGAAATTGCCGAGAGAATTGACGCTTCAGACAGGATTGAAAACATCTACAAGATTGTGCGCCATTTAGATGCTAATGGTCGGGGCGTCACCATTGAGGGCGATCCTAGTAAGCCTGATGCTTTGAAGGTTTCGGCCCAGTAGCCTTCGCAAAAGAGGCATGAAGTTATCTAGCGATTGAACGTGAGCCCCCAACTGATCGGCAATGCCTCTAAAATTTAAGTACTGCTTTACCAGTACTGGGCGCCAGTACTGGGCACTAGCTACCACTGATTTACCACTGATCTGGTGTTGTGGTTTGAGCCTTGGGGCTGGTTCATTGGAGCTGGTTCCTTGAGGCTGGTTCCTTAATCAAGTTCGCTTTCGTTTAAGAGATTTTCATGGCGTTTTCTTCCATTACTCGCGCGATCGCACGCACCCCTCTCGGCATAGAACTCGTCAGTAAGCTAGAAAAGCAGCAGAGCTTGCAGCTTAGCGGCGTTCCTCGCCTACCGAAGGGCCTAGTGGCGTCGGCCCTGGCGCAGGCACAGGGAAGGCCAATGCTGGCGATCGCAGCCACCCTAGAAGAAGCCGGTCGCTGGGCCGCTCAGCTAGAGGCAATGGGCTGGGCGACGGTGTCGTTTTACCCCACCTCAGAGTCCTCCCCCTATGACATATTCGACCAAGAGTCAGAGCTGACTTGGGGACAGCTCCAAGTGCTCTCTGATTTGATCAATGGCAAGGCGCAAACCGAAAATATGCCGCCCGGATCAAAGCATTTAGGGTCAATGGCAATTGTGGCGACCGAGCGGGCGTTACAGCCCCATTTACCGCCTGTTGAGGCATTTCGGCCCTACTGCCTAGAAATTACTCTGGGAATGGAGCTAAATTTAAAAGATCTATCGCTTCAGCTCGCGAAGTTAGGGTACGAAAAGGTTTCGACGGTTGAGACTGAAGGGCAGTGGAGTCAGCGCGGCGATATTGTAGATGTTTTTCCGGTGGCGGCTGAGCTGCCGGTCAGGTTGGAGCTATTTGGCGATGAGCTAGAGCGGTTAAGAGAGTTTGATCCGGCCAATCAGCGATCGCTTGATCGGGTTGATACGCTGCTGCTCACCACCACCGACTACAACCCGATTATTTCCGCCGCCTTAGAGAAACAGGGCTTGCTAGCCGATCTCCTGCTGCCCGAAGATCAAGAAAGCTTTGATACCCGCCAGCAGGTAGAAGGGGTACGACGATTTTTGGGCCTTGCATTTGAGCAACCAGCTTCCCTGTTGGATTATTTGCCTGAGAATACCGTCATCGCAATTGATGAAATTGCTCAATGTCGGGCGCATTCTGGGCGCTGGTTCGAAACCGTGGAAGACCATTGGGCCGAAACACTCTCAGCGCTGAGCGATCGCCCCGATATCAAGCTGCCTAAAAAAGGCTTGCCGAAGGTTCACCGTTCGTTTGAAGCGGCACTAGAAGAAATTTCGCTGTTTCAGCAGGTTGAGCTTGCTGAAATTGCCGAAGCAGGCGTGGGGCTCAATTTGTCTAGCCGTCCGTTGCCTACTATTCCGCATCAGTTTGGCAAACTCGCTGAGATATTAAGAGGGGAGCGCGATCGCAACTTTTCTCCTTGGCTCATCTCCGCCCAACCGTCTCGGTCAGTCTCACTCCTACAAGAGCACGACTGTCCAGCACAGTTCATCCCCAATCCCAAAGACTATCCCGCGATCGACAAGCTGCAAAATCAGCGCATTCCCATTGCCGTAAAGTACTCAGGGCTCGCAGAACTAGAAGGCTTTATTCTGCCGACATTTCGCATTGTAGTCGTGACTGATCGCGAATTTTTTGGTCAGCATACCCTCGCCACCCCCAGCTACGTCCGCAAACGCCGTCGCGCCGCCTCCAAACAGGTTGATCCCAATAAATTAAGACCTCATGACTATGTGGTGCATCGCAACCACGGGATCGGTCAGTTCTTAAAGCTCGACAGCATTACCGTCGATAATAAGACCCGCGAATACCTCGTGATTCAGTACGCAGACGGGCTGCTACGGGTTGCGGTCGATCAAATGGCCTCGCTCTCTCGCTACCGCACCTCGGTAGATCAGCGACCCCAGCTGAACAAAATGACGGGCAAAACCTGGGAAAAAACCAAGGGCAAAGCGCGTAAGGCCATTCAAAAAGTAGCCGTCGATTTGCTGAATTTGTATGCCAAGCGCGCTCAGATGCAAGGCTTTACCTACCCTGAGGATATGCCTTGGCAACAGGAGCTAGAAGATTCTTTCCCCTATGAGCCAACGCCAGATCAGCTAAAAGCCACGCAAGATGTCAAGCGCGATATGGAGAGCGATCGCCCTATGGATCGCTTAGTGTGCGGTGACGTAGGCTTTGGCAAAACCGAAGTTGCGCTGCGAGCTATCTTCAAAGCAGTCACCGCAGGCAAGCAAGTCGCACTGCTAGCGCCAACGACGATTCTCACTCAGCAGCACTACCACACGCTCAAAGAGCGCTTTGCGCCCTATCCCATTCAAATCGGCCTTTTGAATCGCTTTCGCACCGCCACCGAACGTAAAGATATTCTTCAGCGGCTGACCTCAGGGGAACTTGATGTTGTCGTTGGCACCCATCAGCTCCTCGGAAAAACCGTCAAGTTTAAAGATCTTGGCCTGCTGGTGGTGGATGAGGAGCAGCGGTTCGGGGTGAACCAAAAAGAAAAAATCAAGGCCATGAAAGCCCAGGTTGATGTGCTAACACTAAGCGCAACACCGATTCCAAGGACGCTGTATATGGCCCTCTCGGGCGTTCGAGAAATGAGCCTAATTACAACGCCACCGCCGTCGCGTCGCCCGATTAAAACGCACCTATCGCCTTACGATCTTGAAAAGGTCAGATCGGCTATTCGGCAGGAGCTAGACCGCGGCGGTCAGATATTTTACGTGGTGCCTCGGGTAGATGGCATCGAAGAGGTGGCCGCACGGATTCGGGAGGCAGTGCCGGGGATCAGGCTGGCGATCGCACATGGCCAAATGCCCGAAGGCGAATTAGAGGCCACCATGCTGACTTTCAGCAGCGGCAACGCTGATTTGATGGTCTGCACCACCATTATTGAATCCGGGCTAGATATCCCTCGGGTCAATACCATCATTATCGAAGACGCCCATAAATTCGGCCTATCGCAGCTATATCAGCTGCGCGGCAGAGTAGGCCGTTCGGGCGTTCAGGCGCATGCATGGCTGCTGTTCCCAACGCAAAGCCAGCTGTCTGACAAAGCTCGAAAAAGACTACGGGCCATCCAAGAATTTACACAGCTAGGATCTGGCTATCAACTGGCGATGCGAGATATGGAGATTCGGGGCATCGGCAACCTGCTAGGCGCACAGCAGTCGGGCCAAATGGAGGTAATCGGATTTGATCTCTATATGGATATGCTCGAAGAATCGATTGCCGAAATTCGCGGTCAAGAAATTCCCCAGGTCGATGAAACGCAGGTTGATCTAAAAGTAACCGCCTTCATTCCGGCAGATTACATTCCCGATGTCGATCAAAAAATGAGTATCTACCGAACATTAGTGTCAGCAATCAACAAGCAAGAACTGATGGAAACGGTGGCCGATTTGAATGATCGCTATGGCAGCATTCCACCAGCCGTCGATCAGCTCATCAAGGTACTAGAAATCAAACAAATGGCGAAGCCGCTGGGCTTTTCCCGTATTAAACCAGAAGGCAATCAGCATATCGTCATGGAAACACCCATGGAGAAGCCCGCTTGGAACCTACTACAAGAAAAGCTGCCGGAGCATTTGCGATCGCGATTTGTCTATTCCACCGGAAAAGTAACCATTCGCGGCCTAGGTGCCCTAAAACCCGACAAGCAAATTGAAAGCTTGATCGAATGGCTCGGACATATGCAAAGTGCGCTCAAAGAACCCGCTCTGGCTGCTTGATCTGGCTGCTTAATTTTGGCTGCTTAATCTGGCCTGTCTAAAACTCGTCGTTACCGTATGCCATTGGCGCTTCGTTGTCTCGCTTAGAGCCAAGCAAGTCAAGCTGAGTAACCCGAATAACAGGGCTAGTGCGAGTTGCGCCCGTACTGCGATCCTGCCAACTATCTAGCTTAAGAGACCCCGTAATGCCGATTAAACTGCCTTTGCGCACGTAGTTGGCAGCGACCTCTGCGGTTTTACCCCAAATTTCCAGATTAAACCAATCAGGCTGATCACTATTGCGTGTACGGCGATTAACCGCTAAACCACACTTAGCCAGTACATTGCCCGATTCGAAATAGCGAACCTCAGGATCTTTTCCCACTCGGCCAACTAAGGTAACTACATTTACACTCATAACAATTCTCAATTCCTAAACTAATTTTAGTACTTAATTACCCTAGCTCTGCGCATTTAGTACAGCGACAATACCGCTGCCTTGATGCTGCCTCGATAGATCGTTGTTAAAACGTCACTATTTTAATAGCGCTGAACGAATAGCGCTGAACTGTATTTCATAGAACTGTATTTCATAGAACTGTATTTCATAGAACTGTATTTCATAAGTCAAGCGAGCCTTACCTCTGTACAATTAAGCCAATTGAGATAAGCCAATTGAGATAAGCCACTTAAGATGTGCCAATTGAGATAAGCCACTTGAGATGTGCCAATTGCAACTGTTTTACTCAACAGTTCATATCCAAACGCAGTCAATGGCTACTTAAAGCAGCAAAATCCTGAAAATTTACTGATATGGTTTGCGTTTGCAGAACATATTTGGGACATCAAGTTTATCAAATTGACTAGACGGGCCGATGTAAAACGTAATAAAATCCATTCGGCTCGTCAAATCGCTCCTCTTCATCGCTATTAGGGACCCTTAGCTTGTGGCTTTATTTAATCGTTTATCCCTTTCCCGTGACATGGGTATCGACCTCGGTACAGCAAACACCCTGGTTTATGTCTCCGGTCGAGGGGTTGTTTTACAAGAGCCCTCTGTGGTCGCTATTGATGAGACTACCGGCAAACCGCTAGCGGTGGGTGAAGAAGCCAAGCAAATGCTTGGCCGTACGCCAGATAATATCCGCGCGGTGCGGCCTCTTAGAGACGGCGTCATCGCCGATTTTGATGTCGCTGAGGTGATGCTCAAGCACTTTATTCGCCGAGTGCATGAAAACAAAGCGCTAGTGTCTCCTAAGGTCGTCATTGGGATTCCTAGCGGTGTCACTGGCGTAGAACGCCGTGCGGTGATGGATGCGGCATTGCAGGCCGGGGCACGAATGGTTTATTTGATCGATGAGCCGGTAGCGGCTGCCATCGGCGCGGGCTTACCTGTAGATGAGCCCACTGGCAATATGATTGTGGACATTGGTGGCGGAACTACTGAAGTTGCCGTGTTGAGCTTACAAGGCACGGTGCTGAGCGAATCTGTGCGAGTTGCCGGCGATGAGCTGACAGATTCTATTAAGCAGTACATGCGCAAAGTCAATAATTTAGAGATTGGCGATCGCACTGCCGAAGAAATTAAAGTCAAAATCAGCTCCGCTTATCCTAGCCCTGACGATGATGAAATTTCGCTAGAAGTGCGTGGCGTTCACATGCTCTCGGGTCTGCCCAGAACAGTCACTGTCAAAAGCCCAGAAATTCGTGAGAGCATGGCCGAGCCGCTCTCTGTCATTGTAGAAGCCGTCAAGCGCACCTTAGAAAAAACGCCCCCTGAGCTCGCTGCCGATATCATTGATCGCGGCATTATGCTAGCCGGCGGTGGTGCGCTGCTCAAAGGGCTAGACACGCTGATTTCTCATGAGACCGGCATTGTCGTGCATGTCGCTGCCGATCCACTGAGCTGTGTGGTGCTAGGTACAGGCCGCGTGCTAGAGAATTTTGGCCAAATGGAGCGAGTGTTTAGTGCGCGATCGCGCGATCTGTAATCTGTAATCAACAACTGCAACACAGCTTTAGCGGAAGATAGCTTTAGCCTGTTATAAACAGTTGTTACCAACCGTTATAGACGCACTTGCTTTAAATACTCGACTCAAAATGTTTACCTTAAGAAGATGGTGGGACAAAAATGCGCTCAAGGCAGGACTGATCTTTTTAGCGATTGGCACTGCTTGGGGTATCCGCCAAACCAATGGTGGGCTGATAGATGAAGCCTATCAGGTCATCACTCGTCCTTTTCAAAGCCCTTCTACTCAAAAGCAGATAGAAAATGCCTATGTGCTAGAGCTTCAACAAAGGGTCATTGAGCTTGAAAATCAAAATCAGAAGCTGCGTGAGCTTGTTGACTATGAAGAAGGCAGCAGCCTAGACACCACGACGCTGGCAGCAGTGATTGGCCGCAGCGCTGATCTATGGTGGCAGCAGGTCACGGTGAACAAAGGGAGCAGGGACGGGGTGAATGTCGGCGATGTTGCCACTGGCCCTGGCGGTCTCGTTGGGCGAATTGTCAATGTAACGCCCAATACGGCTCGTATTCTACTGCTGAGCGATCCAACCAGCCAAATTGGAGCAAAAGTCAGTCGCAGTCGCTCTACGGGCTATATCCGAGGAGAAACCGGCAGTCAGGCGACCATGCAGTTTTTTGAAAAAATTCCCGATGTCAGGCCCGGCGATGTTTTAGTCACCTCCTCTTTCAGTCGGCTATTTCCTCAAGACATTCCGATTGGACGAGTCGCCTCAATTGACCGAGGCACTAGCCCAGCACCCGAAGCCGTGATTCAACTCTCTGTGCCTATCAGCAACTTAGAGTGGGTAGCCATTCATCCGTACGAGCCCAAACTCGACGTAGACGCTGCGCCTGCTCAAATTGTGACCGACGACAATCCGTAATGGGCGGGTTTGCTTTTATGACTTCTTTGCGACCCCGACGGCGATCAGACTCGCGTAATCAAATTTGGAATTGGGTTTTTACAATCGGGTCAGTTCTTTTTTGTTTGCTCATTTTGCCAATGCGGCTGCCAGGAATGAATATTTTGGGCGTTGGCCCCAACTGGCTGCTAATTTGGATTGTGGCCTGGAGCATTAGCCGGTCGGCTTTTGAGAGTGCGATCGCTGGCATTGTCTTAGGATTACTTCAAGACAGCCTGACAGCATCTTTCCCGACTCATGCGCTGGGTTTGGCGATCGCAGGCGTACTAACGGCTCGCCTACAGCAGCGCCGATTCATCCGAGAAGATTTAATTTCTATTGCCTTAATTATTTTTGGCTTCGCCATCGTCACCGAAACGGCAGTAGCGATGCAGCTTACCTTACAAAAAATATTTGATAGCGACAATGCGCTTTACGCCCACCTGGGGTCAATCTGGCAACACTATCAACGTGTCGCCCTCAGTTCAGCAATTTTGAGCAGCCTGTGGGCACCCGCGCTTTATTATCCTCTCAAGCGCTGGTGGGAAAAGTATGCAGTCACTGAGTAGTACAGTGGCACGGTAACGCGCCCGTAACAGTCACAGTACTTAGGAACAATACTGAATATCTACACTGAATATCTACACTGAATATCTAACGTTAAATGTTGACGTTGAACATCCGCCTTGAGCATCTAGTCTTATTAAAAATCTAGCCTTAAACATCTGGCCTTAACACAGCGCTAGGCCGCTTGTAGCAAAGGCATTTTTACCACATCCAGCGCCGCTGTCATCAAGCAGCCATATACCTTAGAAGGCGAGAGCGTTTGTAAATAGGTTTTGCTCCGCACGCCGCAACAAAGCGCTGCGGTTGAAAGGCCCATTAACTGACCAGCGCGCACATCGGCTTCGGTATCTCCGATCATCCAGCTGTTTTGGGTAAGGTGACCGAGGTCTTTTTGCTGTGCGATCGCCTGCATCAAAAGCTCACACTTGTGATCTACCCTATTGGCATGGGCCGCATTCATATCCAAAGCGCCAAACACTTCATCGATCAAAGGCTCTAAGCCTTGACTACGCAAAAATGCCTGAACCTGTCGAGGATGGCGCAGAGTAACTAAAACCAATCGAATATTGCGCTGCTTAAAATAATGCAGCGCACCCAGGGCCGCAGGCTGTAAGCTATCCCACCGCAGCAGATTAGGATGATTTACAATTCGCTTCACCTGTTGCATAAAAGGATCAAACAATTCAGCAGGCAAGCCCGAACGCATTGCAATTTCAAGGTCAGCCACCCGATTCTGCTTCATCCGCCAAAATTGTGCCTTAGAAAGGGGCTTCAGGTTTAATCCTTGTTCGCGAGCCAATAGCGGCTGCCCCTGCGCAGTCGCCAGTTCAGCAGCCAGCTCAACAGCTAGCAACCCCTTGAGATAGGTCTGATAGTAGCGCTCCGACACATCCACAATAGGACCGTCAAAATCGCAAAAGATCACTCTCTTTGGTGTAGCAGGCTGCACCGAAGAGAATTGGCCAATAGATACATTACATGCAGTCATAATACAGAAAATTACTTTCGCAACAAAATCTTAACGCTTCTTTACCCTAACAGGCGTCAAAAAAATAAGCGCTTCGGTTTTTTCCTATTTTGTAAACCTATTTTGTTAGAAAGAAATAAACAATGTCGGCTAGAAACCCATCAGAAACTTAGCAAATAGCTCAATGTAAATAGCTCAAGGTAAATAGCTCAAGCTTTGGCCTACTGGCCAAATCCTTTGCCCCTAGCATCAGATTCCAGACAAAAGCACTTCTCTATTTGCTCTCGTAGCGTTGCCTCGTCTAGGTTTTGGCCAATCAACACCAGCTGATTTCTCTTGGGTCTACCGTTCCACTCTTCATCCTCCAGCGAGAATCGCTTGCCGCTTAGATGAAAAACATGACGCTTAGGGCTTTCCGCAAACCACAAAATACCTTTGGATCGAAAGACCGCAGCCGGTAGCTGATTATCTAGAAAGTGCTGAAATTTCCGAATAGAGAGCGGCTGATCCCGATCAAAGGAAACAGAGGTAAATCCGTCTATATCTAAATGTGAATGGGCGCTATGGTCATGATCATGCTCACAGTGCCCATGATCGTGATCGCAACTAGAATGATCGGTATGGGGCTCATGACCTTCATGTCCATGACCTTCATGTCCATGACCTTCATGTCCATGGCCTTCATGTCCATGGCCTTCATGTCCATGATCATCTGCGCTAACTGGCTTTTCTTGGTTAAAGTACTTGTCGGATTCAAATAGGCCCACGCTTAAAATCAGCGGTAAAGGCACCTTAGAGTGATCTGTCCGCAAAATGCGCGCATCTTGCTTGATATCGCGTAGTTTCACTTCTAACCGATCGGCATCGGCTTCATCTACAACGTCCATTTTGTTAAGCAAAATGATATCGCCATAGGCAATTTGGTTGTAGGCAGCCTGCGAGTTGAAAAGATCCAGACTGTAGTTTTCGGCATCTACGACCGTAACGATAGAGTCTAATCGGGTCAAATCGCGTAGCTCGGTGCCTAAAAAGGTCAGTGCCACTGGCAGCGGGTCGGCAAGTCCTGTGGTCTCGACTACCAGGTAGTCAATTTTGTCTGAGCGCTCTAGTACTTTATAGACGGCTTCAAGTAAGTCGTTATTGATGGTACAGCAAATGCAGCCGTTGCTAAGCTCCACCATGTTGTCATCACCCGTTGTAATGAGGAGCTCATTATCAATACCGATTTCTCCAAATTCATTTACTAGCACCGCCGTTTTAAGACCTTCTTGATTGGTCAAGATATGGTTTAGCAGCGTCGTTTTTCCGCTGCCTAAAAAGCCTGTGATGATAGTGACGGGCAAACCATGCTTGGAGGCATCCATTGACTGGGTTGGGGCGATTGTCGTAGCAGTCATATGTAGTTGGGGTTAAAAAGGTATGGTCAAAAGGGTTATACCGGTGAGTTCGGCGTTGGAGTTCGTTTAATTATTACGTATTTAAAGTAAAGTTGAGGAGCTAACTTTCGATTAACCAGCTTTACTCGCTTTTAGCTTTACGGTTTTGTGTCGCCAATTTTTGTATCGTTAATTAGTCGTCAATTACCATCAGTCGTCAATTAGTTATTGATTACTAATTGATTACTAACTTGATTAATCGAGCAGTCGCGAAAGCGAGATCTGCTTAAAAACTTGTGAGTTTCGCCTTACTATTAAGGCTACTGCAAGTTTAGTGTTCTCAGTCATTCTCCTGTTTGTCATGAGCGTCGTCATTTACAATACGCTATCCCGTCAAAAGGAAACGTTTGAACCCCTCTCACCCAATCAGGTGAAGATGTACTGCTGCGGCGTCACTGTGTATGACTACTGCCACCTAGGTCATGCCCGCTCTTACATCGTATGGGATACAGTACGCCGATATCTCACCTGGCGCGGCTATAACGTCCGCTACGTTCAAAACTTTACTGATATTGATGACAAAATTCTCACTCGTGCCCGCAAAGAAAAGTCCTCTATGGAGGCCGTGGCTAAAAAGTACACGGCGGCTTACTTAGAAGATATGGCACGACTGAATGTGCTAGAGGCTGATGAGTATACTTACGCGACGCACACAATAGATGGGATCAAGCGCCTGATTCATGAGCTAGAGCAAAAGGGCTATGCCTATCCGGCTGAGGGCGACGTATATTATTCGGTGCGTAAGTTTGAGGGGTATGGCAAGTTATCGGGGCGCAAGCTTGAGGATATGCGGGCAGGAGAAAGTGGCCGCACAGAGACTCAGCAAACGCAGATCAAGCAAGATCCGTTTGACTTTGCGCTGTGGAAGTCGGCCAAGCTAGATGAGCCTGCTTGGGAGTCGCCTTGGGGGCCTGGCCGTCCGGGCTGGCATATTGAGTGTTCGGCAATGGTGCGCGATCGCCTCGGCGACACTATCGATATCCATATGGGCGGTGCAGACCTTCAGTTTCCGCATCACGAAAACGAAATTGCTCAGTCTGAAGCAGTGACTGGAGCGCCGCTGTCTACCTACTGGATGCATAACGGCATGGTGAACGTGGAGGGCACCAAAATGTCTAAATCTTTGGGCAACTTCACGACTATTCGTAACCTGCTAGATGCACCCGATGGGCCTAACCCAATGGCGATTCGAATGTTTGTGATGCAGTCTCAGTACCGGATGCCTTTAGATTTTACGGAAAGTGCGATCGCCGCTGCTAAAAAAGGTTGGGCTACCCTCAATGATGGACTGAACTTTGGTCAGCAGTATGGCAAAAACCTAGGCTGGAAGCTCAATGAAACCGATTTAGAGTTAGAGGCGGCAGCTGTCCAACAGTTTCAGGCATCAATGGATGATGATTTCAACACGCCAGGTGCCGTCGCTGTTCTCTTTGGTTTGGCTAAAGAACTTCAGCGGCAAAGCAATCTGATTGTTCATCAAGGCAGCCCCGATGCTGACTTATGGACGCTTCAACAACATTGGCGAACCCTAGTTCAGCTAGCAGGCGTTTTAGGATTAGAAGCGCAAAATCAGGAAGAGTCCGCGACTGATTCTGATTCAACCAATGGGATTAGCGACGCTGAGATTGAGAAACTCGTTGAGGCGCGATCGCTCGCAAAACAATCAAAAAACTATGCAGAGTCCGACCGCATCCGAGACGACCTCAAAGCCCAAGGCATCACCCTAATTGATAAGCCCGGAGGCGTTACCGTTTGGCATCGTTAGTCAGAGATCCTTCAATCAGGCATCGTTAGTCAGGCATCGTTCAATCAACATTCAAAGCCCTACCCCGATATGCTGGAATTTATCAACCTTCCCAATGACAACCTTCCGCCCGTTGCGCCCTATTCTCATGCCGTCCGTGCGGGTGACTTCTTGTTTGTCACCGGTCAACTCGCGGAAGACCCGGACACAGGAGAGGTCCTAAACACCTCTATCGACGATCAAACCGAACGCGTGATGGCTAACCTGCGCCTTGTTTTAGACCACGCAGGCACTGGTTTTGATCGCGTAGTAATGGCTCGCATTTTCGTCACTGATTTTCGCTATTACGAAACAGTTAATCGTATTTATGCCAGCCACTTCACCGCAGGGCGATACCCCGGACGCACCACTGTAGGTGTAACCGCTCTAGCTGGCTTCGGCGATGTTGAGATCGATCTAATTGTGTACTGTGGTGATTGACAGACGCAATTGACAGAATTATCTAAATTGCTCTCGTCCATTTTTTGTACCAGTTAGATTTCCATAGATTGCAGGACAAACTACAGACTAGATTTCTATAGTCCAAATTTTTTCAGTCTTCTTTAGTCCAAGTTGTTTACAAACTGAATTTTTGTAGCTCTAAAGTTTCTATAGTCCTATTTCTATAGTCCTATTTTTATAGTCCCAAATCCTCCAGATCTTCCAAATCTTCTAGATCTTCAATTGTAGACAGGTCCAGACAAAGCTCTTGAAAAGCCTGATTTCGCGTCTTCCGAGAGGTACGGCGATACTTCTTCGCCTCTAGTCTGGGCTCGTGCGATACCTTGCCATCTTCTAACATTTTTACTTTTTCGGTTGCCTCTATATCTGGCTGATGCCGTTGCTTATGCTGCTGCTGCTCAACTTCAGCGAGCAGCATAAGGTAATGCTCATAACGCTCCCAATTGCCTCGGACAGCGCAACCCGGCTCATCCTTATGTAAACAGTTACTGAACTGACAGGTGCCTAGGGCAAGTCGCTGCCGAATTTCAGGGAAGTAGTCGCTAAGCGCCTCGGGCGTACAATCCACATCAGGATGATTAAATCCAGGCGTATCTGCGATAAAGCCACCCTGAGGTAGCTCAAAGAGTTCTACATGACGAGTCGTATGGCGTCCCCGACCTAACTTGCCAGAGACCGTATTCACTCGCAGATCTTGCTCAGGAATGAGTCGGTTAGTGAGGCTAGATTTGCCGACGCCGGATGGGCCTGCAACGACGGTAATGTTGTCTTGGAGCTTTTCGGTTAACGCTGTTCGTAGGGCTTCATCTTCACGAACGCTTACGAACAGCGCTTGATAGCCCCATTCTTGCAGTCGGTGTTGCCAATAGCGAACGGCTTCTTCATGAATCAGATCGCGTTTGTTGAGGCACAGCGTAATCGCCAGTCTAGTCGATTCGGCCTTCACCAAAAAACGGCTGAGCTGATGCGGATCAAGGTTAGGTTCTGCTAAAGCAAATACCAGCAATATCTGATCTACATTGGCAATAGGAGGGCGATCTAGCGAGTTTTGCCGGGCGTAAACCTGAGCGATCGCACCCCGCATTCCCTGCCAGTCCGGCTGCTCGACAGAAACGCGATCGCCCACCATAATCTGCTGACCTAGCTTTTTCAGCAGCCCTCGGCGAATGCATAGCAAATATTCGGGTAGTTCCGAGAGTTCATCAGCCTGGTCGTTTACCGCAAATCGACTATCTAGTTTGACCGAATAATAGTTTGCCTGAATCGCAACGACCGTTCCAACTAATTCCTTTAAGGCGCCCCTTAATACCGTCATCGACTCAGCGCGCACTTTCTGACCGATAGACTCGCTCATCCCACATTTTCAGCGAGACGTCGCACCTGCACAGTAAAGTAATCACTGTGATCTGCGATCGCCTCTATGCCAAAGCCATTCATCCTCAGACTATCCGGCACCTGTTCAATCGGCTCTCCCGGATCTAACCAGACTTCTAGCAGCGCACCGGGCTCCATACGCTCTAGCTTGAGCTTGGTCCTCACAAAATTTAGCGGACAAGGTGTCCCTCGCAAATCCAGCTGTTCATCAGCAACCAAAAGCGGCCTATCCATGGAACAATCCACCTAAGAACCCCTCTTTTTTCCCCTTGCCAACCGAATCACCCCGAACTTCTGCGAGCTGATTGAGCAGTTCACGCTCTTCGGCTTTCAATCGCGTCGGAATATCCACCTTCACCGTAATCAAGTGCTTTCCGCGGCTAACCGGATTACCTAGTCTAGGCACCCCTCGCCCTTCCAAAGAGAGTACTGTGTTAGGCTGCGTACCTGCTGGCACCTGCATCGCCACCTTACCGTCTACCGTCTCTACCTCTAGCTCACACCCTAAAATTGCCTGCAGGTAGCTCACCTTTAAGTCAGACAAAATATTGATGCCATCTCGCTTGAAAGTAGCATCGTCATTGACGACTAAATAAACATATAAATCGCCAGAAGGGCCGTTGCGTTTACCCGCATCTCCTTCACCAGAGACTCTTAGCCGCGTACCATTTTCAACACCTGCAGGCACAGTGATTTTGAGCTTCTTGTTCGTTTGCTTCTGGCCACTGCCGCCGCAGGTTTCGCAACGATCTTCAATCACTTCGCCACTGCCGTTGCAAGTCGGACAGGCAGACACCTGATTAAAAATGCCAAACGGAGTCCGAGTAGCCCTTCTCACCTGGCCAGCACCATTGCAAGTCGCACAGGTACGAGGCCGAGTTCCTGGCTTTGCACCCGAGCCCGAACAAGTCGTACAGGTCTCCAAATGGCTAATTCTAATTTCTTTTTCGCCACCAAAAACTGCTTCTTTGAAGTCCAGCTTAAGATTAAGCCTGAGATCGTCCCCTCGCATTGGGCCGCGCCGCCGCTGCTGACCGGGCTGCCCCGAAAATCCATTGAAAAAGCTCTCAAAGATATCAGCAAATCCGCCCATATCTTGGAAGTCCTGAAAGCCTCCGCCTGCCGCCGCTGCGCCACCGACTCCAGCTTCGCCAAATCGATCATAGCGCGCACGAATCTCTGGCTCAGAAAGGACTTCATAAGCGCGACTCACTTCTTTGAAGGTTTCTTCAGCCCCTTCCTCTTTATTGACGTCAGGATGGTATTTACGCGCTAGCTTACGATAAGCGCGCTTAATTTCATCTTGCTCGGCATTGCGCGAGACACCTAGGGTCTCGTAGTAATCACGGGCCATAAAACGTCAGTCACCAATAAGAACGATCACGCTGACTACAAATCAACGCGCATTGAACCATTGTATAGCAAACGTCAAGATGCATGACTACTCAATAGCTTCATAGTCAGCTGCAACTGTACTATCGATATCGAATTCTTCTTCAGCAGTCCGATAGGTAATAGCCGTAGCAGTGTCGGACGCTGTCTGATCTGTAGCATGCACGTCGGCAGCGAACGTCGATTGATCTCTGCTGCTGTAATCGGGCGTAGGAGTAGCTCTATCAGCAGGAGCGGGGACTGCCGACCGTTTGACCCCAGGCATTTCACGATTAGTTCTAGAACCACTATTTTCATTACCTGTCTGGCGATAAAGCCCCGCACCGATATTGAAGATGGTCTGCCGCAAGGCATCTAGCTTCTGGGTGATGTCGGCAGAATTCGCGTTTCTATCAGCAAGAGCGGATCTCAGGGCCTCAGCTTCAGCCTCGGACTGTGCCTTAAGTTCTTCAGAAACATGGCTACCGCTGTCTCTCATGGTCGATTCGTAGCTGTAGAATAATGAATCGGCTTTATTCTGTAGCTCCGCCAACATCTTCCGCTGCTCGTCTTCTCCTGCATACATTTCAGCGTCTTCTTTCATCCGCGCAATTTCAGCGGAAGAGAGACCACCTCGGTTAGTAATTTTGATGCTTTGTTCTCGGTTGGTGCCACGATCCTTAGCAGCTACCTGCAAAATACCATCAGCATCAATTTCAAAGGAAACCTCAATCTGGGGAACACCTCTAGGGGCAGGTGGAATGCCGGCTAGCTCAAATCGTCCTAGGCTTTTATTGTCGCGAGCCATCGCCCGCTCACCTTGCAATGCATGTACCTCTACAGAAGTTTGACCATCAATAGCGGTGGAAAAGACCTGAGTCCGGCTCGTTGGAATCGTTGTATTGCGCTCAATAATTTTGGTGAAAACCTCCCCTAATGTTTCAATACCCATAGAAAGCGGCGTAACATCTAGCAGGAGCAAGTCTTTGACTTCTCCACCAAGGACCCCCGCCTGGATAGAGGCGCCCAGAGCAACTGCTTCATCTGGATTAATAGAACGATCAGGCGTTTGTCCGCCAAAAAAGCCAGTAATAGCTGCCTGTACTGCGGGAATTCGCGTTGATCCACCGACGAGCAAAATGCGATTGATATCTTCTGCATTGAGCTCAGCGTCTTTTAAAGCCTGCTTTACAGGCTCTAACGTATTGGCGATGAGATCACGGGCGAGCTCTTCAAACTGCGATCGCGACAACTCCATCTCCAGATGCTTCGGCCCCGTTTCATCAGCTGCAATAAAAGGCAAATTAATGGAGGTCTTTGTCATCGTCGATAGCTCAACCTTCGCTTTTTCGGCTGCTTCGCGAATTCTTTGCAGCGCCATACGATCATTGGCTAAATCCATTCCTTCCTGGCGCTGAAAGGCTTCTGTCATCCAGGTGACAATGCAGTTGTCAAAGTCGTCGCCACCTAAATGGTTATTTCCAGAGGTCGCACGTACCTCAAAAACCCCATCGCCTAGCTGCAAGATAGAAACATCAAACGTGCCTCCACCTAAGTCAAAAACCAACACCGTTTGGTCTTGATCTTGCTTATCTAGTCCGTAAGAGAGTGCTGCTGCTGTCGGCTCGTTAATAATTCTCAGAACTTCGAGTCCGGCAATGGTGCCCGCATCCTTAGTCGCCTGCCTTTGCGCATCTGTAAAGTAGGCTGGCACTGTGATAACAGCTCGGTCAACCGACTCTCCCAGGTAAGCTTCAGCATCGTTTTTGAGCTTTTGCAGTGTCATCGCCGACACTTCTTGAGGAGTAAAGCTCTTAGCTCGGATCATCACATCAACGGTGTCGTCCTTACCAGGAGTGCATTTGTAGGGAACGCGCGATCGCTCAGCCTCAGTATCATCCCATCGCCGCCCGATAAACCGCTTGATACTGTAAACAGTATTTTCAGCATTTGTCACCGCTTGCCGCTTTGCTAACTGACCCACCAAGCGCTCCCCACCCTTGGCAAAACCTACAATACTAGGCGTCGTGCGGCCTCCCTCTGTATTGGGAATAACCACAGGCTTCCCCCCTTCAAGTACAGCTACGCAGCTGTTTGTAGTACCTAGGTCAATGCCAATAACTTTTCCCATAATCCGTTTGGATGTTTTAAATGAAGGTTACTTCTTATAATTGATGCGTCATACGACACGAGTAATACGTTATACGACACGAGTCCTTCTTCAAAACTACCAGCCCCTACTTAACGCCTAAGCTTTAAGACATCTTTTAACCAGATACTTAAAAGCTCACTTGTACGGCCCAATTAAGCCTCGGAGGATGGTTCACTAGATTCATCAGAAGGGTCTAGGGGTGTTGCCACTTTAACCATGGCATGGCGCAGAACACGTTCCCCTAAAACATACCCACGGACGAACTCCTCAATAACAGTACCTTCGGGATACTCGCTGGTTGGCTCACGCATCACAGCCTCATGCAAATTAGGGTCAAACTCTTGCCCTTCGCTTCGCATAGGAGATACGCCCAGTTTTTTCAGCGCCTCAATTAGCTGTTTATAAACGCTTTGATAGCTCTTGTGAATGTTCATCTCGCCATCATTTTGGGGCTTGATTTGAGATCTAGCCCGCTGAAAGTTATCAACGACCTCCAACAAACCGCTAATGGTATTGCACTTAACCTGAGTTTCTAAATTGTCTTTTTCAGTGGCTGTCCGCTTGCGAAAGTTGTCAAAATCAGCCGTCAACCGCGTGAACTGACCAGTGCGCTCTTCTAGCTGTGCTTGTAACTGATTTATCTGCTGCTGCAACAATTCGCGTTTACTAGCCTCTGCTGCAAAAACATCCTCTGCGGAAATATCTTCTAAAACCTCCGAACTATCTAAGGCTTCGCCCACGGCCTGCTCGTTTTGAGCGGTGTTCTCTTCTTCAAACACCTTATCGAAATCGATATCGGTTGAGGCATCTTCCACTCGAAGCTCTTCTATGACCTCAGGGCTCTCATCAGTGCCCTTTTGGTTGTCACTAGTGTTTGTGTCTATCATATTGATTAAAACCCTCTATTCCCCAGCCTTGCTTTCGAGGTTATTCCCCGCAGATATACAAATAATGCATGAAGCTACTTACCCTGTCTATATTAATTGGCGGTGCATCAATTGCGGAACGGTTTTTCGAATTGATTTTCGACTGTAATGCCAGTTGCTCATTTTCCCTATAATCAATGCGAACTCAGTCCCGCGCATTCGTTTGCTCAATCCAAATCTGAATCAAGTGCCCGATTAAGTGCCTGCACCGCTTTAAACCCTTCTTTCGAAGGGGTGATGTCGTAAAGCTAAAAAGGTCATGTTACTTAATGAGCCTATTATCTTACGCCGTCAGACAGTCTTAAGCGGTAAAACAGTACCCCTAGAAAGCACTCCAGCAAAACTTTCATGTCGCCGTAACGCATTGTCCATTTATGCTATGGCATGGAGCTGTGACATATTGAATTATTGTCCCATTCAAAGTATTGGGCTGAGCTTATGATGATTACTCACTTAGAAATATTGTCTTGAGCTCAAGATTTACAACAACCATAGAACATCCGCTTTTCATAAGTTGGAAGAAACACGCCTTTTACTCTTTCTTTCGAAGCTGCGATCAACGAATGTTTTAATGACGATCTAACTGTTCCTGGTGTTTTGGCTTTAGTAAAAACACCAGACAGAAAAAATTAGATTTACTTCGCTTGATACCTTCAAGATGCCAGATTCAAAAACTTACGTTCATATCTACGCACTTATCAGAAATGGGGAAAGCCTGTTTTAACTGTCTCAATCTGTCTGTATACCTCCCTAGTAGGTCGTTCGAGTGACGTTCAACTAGTTGAGTTAAGGTCTTCAAGCTCTTTGGTATTAACGCAGTCATTTGAGCCAGGTATCGTTTCAAGGACTGTGGGCACAATGGTGTGAGATTTTTTCGCATCGACCATGACAAATTCTTCATCTACGCGGAAGGCCCTCGTCTTACAAAAGAGCTTTTCGCCTTTTAGCAACAAGCTTGTTGAAGCCGGGTTTGTAGACGGTGGCCAGATGCAGCAAGCATTGGTCGAAAGTCGTAAATCAGGTCGGGCTTTAACGGACGTTTTAGAGTCAATGACTGGCCAGCAGCTATCTCCAGAGCTGTTGCGTCAGTACAAAAAACAGCAGCTATTCGAGCTAAAAATTCTCTACGGTGTGGAGTCTCTCGACCCCGAAGTAGAAAATATCTCTGATACCCAGGTAACCAGCCTCATCGGCAGCCTGATTTCCGTAGATATTTGCCGCCGTCATCGTTTAGTGCCCCTGTCAAAAACTCAAGAAGGGGAGCATCTATCCGTCCTAGTTGCGATGGTAGACCCAGAAAATCTGGAAGCGCAAGACGATCTCAACCGCATTCTTAGACCCCAAAAAATGAAGCTGCGGCGAATGGTTATCAGCGTTGAGGACTATCAACGCCTGATGGCAAAATACCTAGACGAACAAGTAGCGAAAGAGAAGAAACTGGACTTTGAGCAGGCGGTTGATGTTAGAACTGATCTTGAAGATCTTGATCTGGACGGCGGCGGATTAGAAGACGTTATTGACGAAGATGATGACCTCGGCGCAGCTCTACAGGATGCAGGCGCAGCTCCGGTAATTGCGCTGGTTAACAAAATTTTGGTCAAAGCCGTCCAAGAAGAGATCTCAGATATTCATATTGAGCCTCAAGAGGAATTTTTGCGCATCCGCTTCCGTAAAGATGGTGTCTTAAAAGAAGCCTTTCCACATCTACCTAAAAAGATTATCCCAGCTGTTTGTGCGCGCTTTAAAATTATTGCCGAGCTGGATATTGCCGAGCGCCGTTTGCCTCAGGACGGTAGAATCCGCCGAGTATTTCAAAACCGTAAAATTGACTTTCGTGTCAGCACTCTACCTAGTCGGTACGGTGAAAAGGTGGTATTGCGAATTTTGGATAACTCCTCAACACAGCTAGGGTTGGGGATGTTAATCAGCGATCAAGAAACACTGAAAATTGTTCAAGATATGGCGAAAAAGCCATTTGGATTAATTCTGGTAACGGGCCCTACCGGCTCAGGGAAAACAACCACGCTGTACTCGGTACTTTCTGAGCGGAACGATCCGGGCGTAAACATTAGCACAGCAGAAGACCCGATTGAATATGCTTTACCCGGGATTACTCAGGTACAGGTGATTCGGGAAAAGGGGATGAACTTTGCCTCCATTTTAAGAGCATTTTTACGGCAGGACCCGGATGTAATTCTAGTAGGTGAAACCCGTGACCCTGAGACTGCGAAAACCGCTATCGAAGCTGCCTTAACAGGACACCTGGTACTGACAACGCTGCACACAAATGACGCAGCGGGCGCAGTCTCTCGGCTCGGCGAAATGGGCGTTGAGCCATTTCAGGTGTCGAGTTCTTTGCTGGGCGTACTGGCGCAGCGCCTAGTTCGTCGCGTGTGTTCGGAATGCCGAATCAGCTATAAGCCAACCCCGGAGGAGCTAGCTCGGTATGGGATGACGGTTTCTGGTGATTATGAAATGACGCTGTATAAAGCGAACCAAGTGCCTACCGATCAACTTAGCCAGCTGAGAGAATCTGGCAAACTCTGCCAGAAATGTCAGGGTGGTGGCTACAAAGGCCGGGTAGGGGTGTATGAAGTGATGCGAGTTACTGAGCGACTCCAACAACTAATTTCAGACGGCGCGCCCACTGAGCAGGTAAAAGAAGCGGCTGTAGAAGAGGGCATGAATACGCTGCTAGCCTACAGCCTGAACTTGGTAAGGGAGGGCCATACCACTCTAGAGGAAGTGGAGCGGGTAACCTTTACCGACAAAGGTCTTGAGGCTGAACTGAAAGCCAAACGTAAGAGCGTTCTTTCCTGTACGACTTGTAACGCCGAGCTGCACCACGAATGGCTTGACTGCCCGTATTGTCTGACTCCGCGTTACAAGGAATAGCTCGGGCCCTTTTTATCAACGCAGTTAGCGTTGCAGAACTCACCAGTAATCATCTAAACCCCAACCTATTTGAGGAAACATGTTATGGAATTAATGATTGAAGATTTGATGGAAGAAGTGGTAGAGCGTGGGGGCTCTGACCTTCATCTTTCTACGGGCTTGCCACCCTACATCCGTATTAGCGGGCACCTGACCGCTACTGACCATCCGCCTATGACATCAGATCAGTGCCAGCGGCTGATTTTTAGCATGCTGAACAACTCTCAGCGGAAGATTTTGGAACAAACCTGGGAACTGGACTGTTCCTACGGAGTGAAAGGACTTGCTCGGTTTCGTGTGAACGTATACAAAGACCGAGGCACCTATGCGGCCTGTTTACGAGCACTGAGCTCTAAGATTCCAAGTATGGATGTGCTTTGTCTGCCGCCCATTGTCACTGAGCTATCGGAAAAGCCCAGAGGGTTGGTGCTGGTGACGGGCCCAACAGGTTCAGGGAAGACAACGACCCTGGCTTCGATGATTAACAACATTAACCTAACTAGAGCGGAGCATATCTTAACGGTAGAAGATCCGATTGAGTTTATCTATGAACCGATTAAAAGTCTCATTCACCAGCGGCAGGTAGGTGAGGATACTAAGAGTTTTTCTAATGCTTTGAAAGGCGCGTTACGTGAAGATCCCGACGTGATTCTGGTTGGTGAGATGCGTGACCTAGAGACAATTTCTCTGGCGATTTCTGCGGCAGAAACTGGTCACTTGGTGTTTGGTACTTTGCACACAAGCTCGGCAGCTCAAACTGTAGACAGAATTGTCGATGTGTTTCCACCTGCACAACATCAACAGATTAGGGTACAGCTTTCTAACTCATTAGTGGCGGTACTTAGCCAGACGCTGGTATCGAAGGCAAATCCAAAGCCGGGTGAGTTTGGACGCGTGATGGCGCAGGAAATTATGGTGGTCACTCCGGGTATTTCCAACATGATTCGCGAGGGTAAGACTGCTCAGATTTATGGTGCGATTCAAACTGGGGGTCGGCTGTCGATGCAGACACTGGAAATGGCTTTGGGCGACCTCTATAAGAAAAAGATTATTAGCTTTGAAGCGGCAATGGCTAAGACTTCTCGTCCGGAGGAGCTACAGAGGCTCATTGGTGGCCCGCCTAGTGGTGTAAAGGCTGCGGCTAAAGCCGGAACCCGTGCGCTGTAAGGCACATTGTTGCGATCGCGTGAGTAGATTACTTCTTTTGAAAACACCTATAAGAGCATAGAGAGAAAACTGATGCCTACCTACGTCGTCACTGGCCGCAATACTACTGGAAAATCGGTTAGCCAGAAGATAGAAGCACCTTCTCCTTCTCAGGCGCGCACTTTGATGTCGCAGCAGGGGATGCATATTCAGGACATAAAAGAGAGTCGAGGTATCAGCTTTAACATGGCTGATATTCAAACCTCAATGGCAAAAGTGACGGTGAAAGATAAGGCTGTATTTTCACGTCAGTTTGCTGCGCTGGTGACTTCAGGTGTGGCGTTGGTTAGAGGTATTGGCATTTTGGCTGACCAGTGCCCTAACCCAAAGTTGAAAAAGGCTTTGCAGGGCATCAATAATGATGTACAGCAGGGAACGAATCTATCTGACTCAATGCGGAAGCACCCCCAATGCTTTGACAACCTATATGTGAGTATGGTGCAAGCAGGTGAGGTTGGTGGTGTGCTAGACGAGGTACTTAACCGTTTGGCGAAACTGCTTGAAGATTTGAACCGTTTACAAAACCAGATTAAGTCGGCGATGGCGTACCCGGTAACGGTGGGCTTTTTGGCAGTGACTATTTTTATCGGGATGACGGTATTTTTGCTACCGATTTTTGCCGAGATTTTTGAAGATTTGGGGGCGCCACTGCCGCTGTTTACGCGGGCGCTGATGGCGATTAGTAAGCTACTGCGAACTTGGTATTTGACGCTGGGGTTAATTGGAATTATTGCGGTGTTGGTGTTTGTATATAAGCAGTATTACAAGACGCCTGTGGGCCGAGTAACGATGGATGGCTTTTTCTTAAAGATGCCGCTATTTGGTGATTTGGCGCAGAAGTCAGCGACGGCTAGATTTTGTCGGACGTTTGGTTCGTTATCACGGTCGGGCGTGCCAATTTTGACAGCGCTGGAGATTGTGCGCGATACATCGGGTAATCAGGTAATTGCAAATGCGATTAACGCAGCGCAAGGAGAGATTCAGTCGGGCGGAATGATTAGCTTGGCCCTGCAAGAGCATGGCGTATTCCCGGTGATGGCGATTCAGATGATTAGCATTGGTGAAGAAACGGGTGAGCTAGACCAGATGCTGATGAAGGTGGCGGACTTTTATGAGGATGAAGTAGAACAGGCGGTGAAGGCCCTGACTAGTATTATGGAGCCGATTATGATTGTGGTGCTCGGTGGTATGGTGGGTTCGATTCTGGTGGCCATGTATTTGCCGATGTTCTCGGTCATGGATCACTTGGGTTAATTCGGCTGGTGTTATTGGCTGGTGTTGTTCGTCTAAAACTTTTTTACCGGTCTAAAGACTACAACCAGACTTCAACAAGTGTTGAGATTGAAGTAAGGGTTCATTTACTGCAAAACTTCTTTGAGCTTGTGCTGGTTCCACAGATCCTGATACAGGCCAGGTTGGCTGACAAGCTCGCGATGGGTACCTGACTGAACGATGCGGCCTGCGTCCATGACAAGGATGTGATCGCACGAAGCCGCTGCCGACATTTGATGTGATACAAAAATTACTGTCTTTCGCTGAGTCTCGCTCGAAAGATTGTCTAAAATCTGGGTGGCGGTTTGATTGTCTACGCTGGAGAGGGCGTCGTCTAAAACGAGGATGGGCGCATCGACGAGTAGCGCCCGAGAGAGGGCTGCTCGCTGACGCTGACCGCCGGAGAGGGTAATGCCCCGCTCGCCTACCATGGTTTTTAACTGTTGGGGAAAGTTGAGAATTTCGCTATATAGTTGGGCTTCTTTAGCGGCATGTTCAACTTCGATGGGTTCGGCCATGGGATTGCCGTAGCGGATGTTGTTTTTGATGGTGGTGCTAAACAAAAAGCTGTCTTGAGGGACGAAGGCGATCGCGCCTCGCAAATCAGATAGCTCAATTTGTGTGATGTCATATCCATCTAAAAAAAGCTCATTAGGGTCTATTTCTAGCAGGCGAGGCAGGGCCATAGCCAGAGTAGACTTGCCGGAGCCAATTGGGCCTACGACCGCAACGGTTTGCCCTGGTTCGATAGAAAAGCTGACTCGGTTGAGTGCAGGCCGATCAGAACCAGGGTAGGTGAAGGTTAGGTTGCGAGCTTCTAACCGACCGATCGGGTTGGGCAAGGGGCGAGTTTGGGATGTATTGCGGATGGTCGGTCGGGCCTCGAAGATAGCTTCAATACGGTCTAAACTGACTTCGCCGCGCTGGTAAGCGGTGATAGTAAACCCAAGTAAGGCAGTGGGGAAAACCAGCTGCTGAATGAATAAGATAACGGCGACAAAATCGCCGGGTGTCAGCGAGCCTGAGATGATTGCCTGAGAACCAATGGCCAAAGCAATGACTAGACTGAGGCTGGCAAATCCACCGAGTAGTGGAAAGAGGGTATTACGCGTTTTAGCCAGGGCTAGGTTGGCGCTAAGGAGATCCTGATTTCGTTGGTTAAAAGCGCGGCGCTCGTTTTCCTCTTGAGCGTAGATTTTAACCAGGGAAATGCCGCCCATATCTTCTTGGATGAGATCGCTGAGGTTGGAGATTTCTTCTTGAACGTCGAGTTGCTGATTGCGGAGGCGATCGCCAAATACCGCAACCACAGCAAACATAAAGGGATAGACCGCCAGAGAAAAGAAAGCCACATTGGCATTGAGTCCGACCATCGCGGGTACGATCATGACATAGGCAAAGAACGTGTTGGCCATGCTGAGTACGGCAAACCCTAGCAAACGGCGGATATTGTCTACATCGCTGGTGGCTCGGTTGATTAGATCGCCAATAGTGTTGCGGCCAAAGTAAGCAGGCTCTAGTGTCAGTAAATGCTCAAAAATACGCTGTTTGAGGTCGAATTCGACCTTGCGCCCTGCGCCAAACAAGCAGATGCGCGAGGTCATGCGGATAACCCACATAACGCTGGCCAGTATCAGCACCAAAATAACAGAGCGAATAACCTGCGATAGCGTAAAAGCGACCGTTAGCTCATCGACAATGTTACCAATTGTGAGCGGAATGGTAACGCCAATAGCATTGACCACAAGCAAGGCTAGCAAGCCCAGCGTGACTTCTCGCCAGTGCGGTTTGAGGTAGGCGGCTAACCGGACAATTCTTGAGGGTTGGGCCATGAGGAAGGGTTGAGGTTACCTGGACTATTGATGATAGTCGGATAGCGCTTACCTTTGCTAGATTCCTGAGAGTGAGTCGTTGGGAAATGCATCGCCAAAGACGATTCGCTAAAGACGAAAGCCTGTGTCAGAAACTGTCTAGATTTCGATATTAGAGTCCCATCCTAAATTAAAGTTAGGCAGCCATCCTCTCAGGAAGTAGTAAATAGAGGTTAGCAGCTCGTTCCAGTAGCGGGTTGTAAGCTGAAGGGCCTCTGCGCTGGGCAGCAAGTCGGGGAGGCGGCGGAGCGATCGCCCATTGAGGCTAAAGTCGGCAGTGAAAAAATCAGTGGGCTTGGCAACGACCTCTAGCGCCATTTTTTCAAAGGTGAGGGCAGCCCGAGACATGATAATGGCCGGTGCGACCAGAAACACGCGCGGATCGTTTTCAGTCCCTTGCTCCCGCCTAGCAGCTCGAGACCCTGCGATTAGCCGTCTGTTTTGTAGCAGCGTTTCGACTTCTTGAGCGGTTCGGTAAACATCTAATCCGGTGTCTTCAATGACAATATCTTCACCAAAAACACCGTTACTAGTTAGAATGTTGCGAATAATTTGCCGCTGCTGTGAGCCGCTGTCGCCCGCGCCAGCGGTGGCAAATACCACAGGAGATGCGCCTTGGCTACGAGCCTGCCGATAGAGATTGGCTGCGTAGATGAGCCGGGGAGCCAAAGAGGTATTGAGCGAAACGTCGTTATTGGCTTCAAAAATGGAGAGCGCTCTGTCAATATCATCGCTTTCGCCCATAACAACGATCGCGCCAGCATCGCCGGGTTCCCCCTGAGCGGGGATAGTGCCTGCTGGGCAAACATCGCCGCATATTTCGGCTCGCCGTTGGTAGGCATTGATGACAGACTGCTCGGCATTGCTCACCAACCATTGAGACATGAGCGGAATGCTAGAGATGAGCAAAATGGCTAGGGCGATCGCAGCGGGTGTGCCCTTGATGCTCTTGGTGCCTTCGCTGAGCGCAACACCTAAGAAAACTATCGCGGCGCCCAACGGCATGAGTGGAAAGGATAAAATACGCCAAATGACGCTAATAGTGCCGTCATCGGGTTCGATAAAAGATGCCACCAGGAGCAAGATTAAGATAACCCCTCCGAACCAGGTGAGATATTTTCTATCAATGATTCGAGTCAGTACGTACCAGATTAAGAGCCCGACTGAGGCCCATAACAGTACACGGGTGAGCAATACCAGCATGTTCGTTTCTCTTATGGCTGTTTTCAGCGTTGGGACATCTGCCCAGCACTGACTATTAATGGGTAAACGCAGTAACGACGACCGGCTTCATTTAACCACTTTGTTGAGAAGTTAAGCACATTCAGCGCATTTACAGCCATAAAAAAACGAAGGTCGCCATGGCGACCTTCGTTTTTTTAGAAATTAGCCTCAGCCATTAAACATTAAACCAGCTGCAGGTTCGGGTATTCGGCAATGAGTTCGTCAGCGGTGAGGGTTTCGCCTGAAACCTGAGGTGTCCAAAGAACTTCGACTGCCATCAGCTGATCGCTAGAGATTGCACCGATTTTTTTCAGCGCGTCGCGTAAGTCATTGGCGGTGTTAATGCTGGGCAAACTGAGTTTACTTTGGCCTGCGACTAAAATCGTGGCCACAATGTATTCGCCAGGAGCATCTGGAATGCCGCTATCGGTAGCCAATTCGCCACTGCTGTTAAGCGCTGCTTTGGGCTTTGCTTGGGAAATTTGAGCATTGACATTAGATAGGGTTTCGCCCGTAAATTTGCTGCGCTCGGCGATGGCCAGTTGATTGAAGGCTTGCTCAGCGCTCACCAACCGAGTTTGATCAGATTCAACATCAGCGTAGGCCCAGTACTCGGGGTTGCGCAGCAGCGAAAGAGTCGTTTCTTGCAGAACCTTGGTCAGACCTGCTGAGGTGCCGGTATCGGCTGTGTTGGCGATACGGTTGAGGTCGGTTTGTAAGCCGCGAGCTTGGGCTAGCAGGCCAATTTGGAGCCGGGCGACTGACACCATGGGATTGCTGCTATCACCGTAGGCACCCATGCCATCTTCACCCACCCCAGAGGTGCGGAAGGTGCGGATGAGGAAGTTGGCAATCGCGATCGCAATTAAAATACCAAACAGCCCACTGCCTCCGCCAAAGCCGACAAACGGCAAAATGAAGGGAAAGCCAAATCCACCGCCGCCGGGGTAATAGCCGCCGCCATAGCCACCACCGTAGCCAGAAGGTGCACGGGACGAAGGAGATGTGTAAGTACGACTAGGCGCACGAAAGCTGCCGCCGCCGATGCGTCCTCCTCCACGGGCCGCTAAGGCGCCGTCTGCCTGGGAAAAAATTAGCAGGGCAGCCAGGCCAAAAACGAAAAGTGATTTTAAGAGTGACTTGAGCTTGAGGTGCTCAGCAACGCGGGCGCTGTAGGTTGTGGTGGCGTTTTTTATGCGTTCAACCATGATTGATTTGAGTTTTTTTTCTCTTTTTTGGATGCCTCTATTTTAGCGCTTCTCCAGAAGCACTCAGCCCGTAAAGCTCTACCCAGAGGACGGGATTGCCGTACTCCTAACCACCGCCGACAATCGTGACAATTTCTAAGCGATCACCCGCTTGCAGCAAGGTGGTTTCCCACAGCGGACGGGCGAGAATTTCGCCGTTGTATTCCACGGCAATGAGCTTAGGGTTAAACCCCACTTGAATCAAAAAATTAGGCAGAGAAGTGCCAATAGAACAGGTTTTGGCTTCACCATTGACCTGAAGCTCAATGGTGCCTGACGGATTGTCTATTGGGTTAGGGTTGTCCATTGGGTTAGGGTTGTCCATTGGGTTAGGGTTGTCCATTGGGTTAGGGATGGGTTGGGTCCGCATTGAGATTAAAAGACAGATCTTTAAAGGCAGATCTTTAGAAAGCAGACGGTGGATCGGTTTGTTGAGTTTGCTGAACGAGCGATCGCGCGACATCAGTGGGATTGTCAGCCTGCATAAGTGCCCTCACAACGGCGACTCGGGTAGCCCCAGCCGCGAGAGTCGGCGCGATATTGTCGGCATTAAGCCCGCCGATGGTAAACCAGGGCATCGTGGCATGTTGCGCAGCATATTGCACATATTCGTTGCCAGAAGCGGCCTTGCCAGGTTTGGTGGGGGTAGCATGAACGGGGCCGACACCGATGTAGTCGGCTTTTTCATCTAGCGCCCGCTTGAGCTCTGTGGGGTTGGTGGTCGAGCGCCCGATGAGCTTATCGGGGCCCAGAATCATTCGGGCAGCCTGCATGGGTAAGTCATGCTGACCTAGATGCACGCCATCGGCATCAGCGGCGAGAGCAATATCCACCCGGTCGTTGACAATAAAAAGGGCATTGTATTGGTGGCAAAGCGATCGCACCTGCTGAGCCACCCTCAACCGCTCGTTGTCATCAGCCGTTTTTTCACGATATTGCACTATTGCAATGCCGCCTTTCAGCGCAGCTTCTATAATGCCGAGCCAGTCTGAAAAAGGGGTATTTGGGACAGGTGCAGTGACCAGATAGGTACGGGCATATAGTAGTTGCTGATAGCGCCTTTGAAAGGCTGCGGTAGGCTGCATAGAGCGAGATTCCTTAAGGTTTAGAGCGTTTTGCTGGGTGTTTTGCTGGGTGTTTTGCTGGGCGTTTTGTTTAGCTAATAGCGGTTCAACAATTTGGCTGTCTAGGGTATAGAGCTGATAGCGCATTTGCTTACAGTCTGCCGCCATCTCTGCGCTATGAAGCTTGCCATATTCCTCTAAAACTCGCAGGGCTTCTTGAGTACGTGCAAAGTTAGCTTGGAGAACATGGGCTAGGCTGCTGCGGGCGGCCTCTTGCGGATGAGTGATAGCAGTACCCAAGTCGCCAGGCGTGTCGCGAGCCAGACGAATGGCTGGGGTATGCCAGTGAGCGATTTGCTGACGGAGATGTTTGAACTGAGTCGTTGTGGCTTCGTCATTCAGCCCAAATCGGCACCATTCTTCAATGGTTCTAATCCCTTCTCTGGCCCTATCTAAGTTGGCATCAAGGATACGAAAGAGGGCATCAGAAGTCTGTGTATCTACGGAGTCGGCGGGCGAGTCGGCGGGCGAGTCGGCGGGCGATTGATCAGCGTTGGGGGATGTTTTATGGCAGGTGTCCATATCAATAGTCATATCAATAGTAATTTGTAGATGGGGTCGGGAAAACTCTGTGTGCGAAGTGTGTGTGTGTGCGAAGTGTGTGTGTGTGCGAAGTATTACAGGTAAAAGCTGATGGATGCTCAATCTTCTCAAAGATAACGATTCGAGCTGAGGCTTTACAGACAAGGTGGTTGTGAGGAATGACTTCAGAAAAGTGATAGGACAGCGTGAGTAAAACCGTAAGTATCGAAACAGTCAGTATTAGACGGCTGTGTCAGTCTAATATGTAGGCGCGCGTGGTTCTCTAGGATCTCCTGCGCAGGACTAGATGATGGGCGATTGCTTTCATCACGGGAATTGCTGGATCAGTATCGCTGGATCAGTATCGCTAGATCAGCTGAGGTTTCCAAAGCGAAATTGACACATCTTGATCGCTTGATCGGGGGGCTGTTGAAATCATATATTTCGAGAATATTTAATCAGAACTACGTTCCTGCATATATCTAGAATCAGGAGCACTTTTTTGTCCATTCTTGTCAGGGTTTATTCGCCAAGGCGAAGGTTAGGTTTGTATGCTGTGTAAGCGCATGTTTGCAAAAAACAATCAAATGGCAGCGGCGATCGCGATCAGCGCTTTGCTGCTATCGACAACCGCAGGCGTTGCCTCTGCTCAGATGACTCAGATAGCTCAGATAGCTCAGATGAGTAGCACAAACGCAAAGACGAACCGAGAAACCGTACAGGTAAGCTCTCTGCCTGTGGCTGCTAGGACGACGGTTGACTACCAAACACTGTATGTAGATCCAATGCGGGGCGATGATAGCGCTGGCGGCGTTGAAGCTCAACCACTGCAAACCGTGACTCGGGCGCTGGAGCTAGCTGCGCCGAACACGGTCATTGTGTTGGCACCAGGCCGATACAGTCAGGCCTCAGGCGAAGTGTTTCCTTTACAGCTAAAGTCGGGCGTGACGATTCAAGGGATGTCTGGCGCGCGCGATCGCACAGCGATTATTGAAGGCGGCGGCAATTTTGAGAGCCCAAGCCAATCACAGCAAAATGCAGCCATTATTGCTGCTGACCGTGCAGGTATTGCCCAAATAGCCGTTTCAAACCCTTTTGGCTATGGTGTTTGGGTAGAGTCAGCAAGCCCAACCATTATCGAAACTGCCTTTGTGGGCAATCGCCAAACGGGTATTTATGTCGCAGGTGGCTCACCTCGCGTGCGAAACAGCTACTTTTCGGACAATCAGGTGGCAGGCTTAATTGTATTTGGAGTTTCGAGTGCCAGTATTCAAGGGAATACCTTTGAGCGCACAGGTGATGCCATTCGAGTGGTCAATGGGGCAACGCCCGAAATTGTGAGTAACCGCATGACTGATAACAACGCGGGGTTAGTGGTAATAGGGAACGCCCGCCCCGTCCTCCGTGACAATCAAATTGTCGGCAACCGCCAAAATGAGATTATAGAAGTAGCTGAATCTTCTTTTTCTACGGCGCTTGAAGAAGGCACTGTTAGGCTATCTATTGGAGGCCCTTCTTTTGGAGGATCTTCTGTGGAGTCAGATGCTGCTACTCAAGATACCTTGGAACCGGGCGCACCGGGTTCGGCCCTCTCGGCGCTACGGGCAGGGATTGCCTCTACGGTTGCACTCGTGCCTCGGGCGGTCAGCGGCGAGAATCCGGATTCTCCTTTGATTCGCCGTCGTCGTAACACACGCGATGAGCCCGAGCCTGCGCGCAATATCTCCCCTGCGGATGAAGCGCCTCTACAACCAGTGCTACCACCGATAAACAACAATCGCTTAGCTGTGCCAAGTAGCAGTATTCCGCTAGGCAGTGGATCGAGCGCGGCCTTTTCTGCACCCCGAGCGGGCGCAGGTGCAGCCCCTGCACCCACTTCTCGCGCCCAAGCCCTGGGCCTTTACTATCGAGTCTTTGTCGAAGCCTCTGACCCATTTATGCAAGACGAAGTCAGAACGGTTGTCCCCGACGCCTTCCGCACCCAGTTTGAAGGGCGAACGATGATGCAGGTAGGCGCATTTCCGACTGAAGATGAAGCGAATGACCGACGACGGCTGCTAGAAGACAACAATTTGGACGCTCGGGTAGAGTACATCCGCTAGGCAATTGTTTGTATTTTAGGTCTGGGTATTTTTGAGTCTGGGCTGAGTCAGAGGCTGGGATTAAGTCAAAGTCTGGGCTTGAGTCAAAAGATAAGGCCGAGATTCAAAAAATCAGGTCGAGGTCAAGCGGTCTTAAATTGATGACGAATAGAGATGATGACCCGTGGGTAGATGTGTTTTTTACTGACGGGTCATTGTTTTGAGGTTGTTCTGAGATCTGTTCTGGGATCTGTTCTGGGATCTGTTCTGGGATCTGTTCTGGGATTTGTTCTGAGATCTCTTGTGAACGCTGTTGTGAACCATTAGGGCTAGCGATTAGGAGTTGGTCGGGGGTGAGTGAGGCGATCGCACTATCTGCTGGCAGTCCTTCAATAACACCAATCAAATTGGTTGAGCGATCCAGCACAAGTGCCTGATCAGCGCGAATGAGAAGGTAGCCCCAACTCAAAGCAGCGATGCTTTGAAGTCGCGAATACTGAGGAAAGTGTCTGATTTGAAAGGGCTTAAGACTGATCAGAATGAAACTTGAATCAGCCGTCGCGGTGCGAGCAATGAGCTGATAGGGCTCTGGCGTGCCAGCAATATCGGCAATAGGAAAGTTAAAGGAGACCTGCCCCACAAACTCTCCGCGCCGGGTAAAGCATTCTAAAACCGTTTTTGAAAGTGCCTGAGTGGTTCGTACGCGCAGCAAGTATCGGGAGTTAATCGCCAGTATTTGAATGACTTCAGATTGCAGGGCACTTAGGAGTTTGCTGGTTAGCCGTATGGGTTGACTTGTGGTTGCGCTTGCTGCTGAAAGCCGGTAAAGCAGACCTTGATCTGGGGCTTTGCATTCAGCCGCAGAATGCTGAGCAAAAGCAGCCAACCAGCGACCTTGAGGGTCTACGGCGATCCAGCTATTTTGGGTGAACTGCGCTACCCGCGACAGCTGCATTGCTTCGCTTAGCAGATAGTATGATTTGGCGGTAATCACAGCTATGCCCAAACGACTGCCCAAACGAATCGGCAGTAGCTGCGTGATAAGGTCTGGGACTTGAGCGATCGCACCTCCCCCAAACTCTAATTTAACAACCGCTTTAGGAACAGATATCACCACAGAAGTAACATCGCTGGTCGCCTTGTGAATGCCAGCAAGCGACTGAAGGGCCGAAATCAGCGCGGCTGCACTGGCAAATCGCTGATCAGGCTCTTTGCTGAGGGCGACGCTAAGTAACTGACGGGCAGCGGGTGTTAAGGAAGCAGGGAGCGGCACCGGTTGGGTTTCGTGAGCAGCTCGCAGCATTTCGGGACTGCCTGAAAAGGGGCGATCGCCCAGCAGCATTTCGTACAGCATGATACCGACTGAGTAGAGATCAGAAGCAAAGCTTGACTGACCATCAAAGCGTTCGGGCGCAGCATAGGTCGGAGAGCCAATTTCGCGCCTAGATCGTTTGGGATACTGCACAAAGTAGGCACTGCCAAAGTCAGCAATTTTAGCCGTTGGAAAGCGGGAAGGCCCCTGGTCATCGGCAGCAGAAGGAAGCGGCAGGTAGGTAAGGAGAATATTTTCGGGCTTGAGGTCACCGTGAATAATAGACTGGCTGTGAAGATAGCCCAAGCCAAGCAAAATATCAGTAATCAGGGATTTGACTTTAGCCAAGGAAAATTGTGATCGCTCTCCAATGGCAACCCGCAGCGTTCCGCCCTCGCAATAGTCCAAAACGAACTCATAGCCGGTTTTGGTTTGAGCAATAGACTGGCAGCACACCAAATTGGGATGATTTAGCTCAGCCAAAATCCAAGCCTCTTGGGAGGCGCTTTCGGAAGTGTGGCGAGTTTGCTTAATCGCAACTAGCTGCCCCGTACGACGGTGAATTGCGCAGTAAACCTGGGCGAACTGTCCCTGCCCGACTAGGCCAAGTATCCGATAGTCTGCGCTTGGTGAAGGTTCCGAAGTGAGGGGATTGAGGGGAGTATTTGACACAAGGTCAGTAGAGACAGCAGTGGGAGAAGTTTAGTAAAAGAAAAGCTTAGTAAATGGGCACTGAGCGGTCAATTCGGCGGCTGTAGGCGTCAATGCCACCGGCCAAGTTTTTGACGTTAGTAAAGCCCTGTTCACTCAGCCACTGGCACATTTGAGCTGAGCGCATCCCCATATGGCACATCACAATGGTCTCAGCATGGGGGTCAAACTGGGTGCTAATGGTAGGCGACCAAGCCGGAAACTGACTAAGCGGCAAATTGACAAAGTGAGGGACGCTGGCAATTTCTAGTTCGTGGGGCTCGCGGACATCAATGAGCTGAATCGCATCCAGATCGGTTTCGATACGTTGCACCAAGGTTTCAACATCTGTTGCTGCTAGAGCTGGGTAACCGTTCGTCATGAATTTACAACTTTTTTAGCTAGTCGGTACGCACCATTCATCATAAGTTGACAGCTGCGGCTGTGGGATATGTGTAATCGACTCTTACCTGCGATTAACCTGCTGTTTGGGCTGTAAAAATGCAAAAGATTTAGCCCTTGCTGATAGCCATCGCTTATGGGCGCTCAGGAATGTCGGTGACCGAAATCGATAGGGTATCGGCAATTTGTTCAGGGCTCAAGCCTAGTGTTAAAAGCCTGGCAATGGCTGTCTGCTTCCCCTGCTCCGCCTTTTCCAGCGCTTGCTCTGCCTGGTCAGCTCGCTGCCTTTCTTGCTCAGCTCGCTGCCTTTCTTGCTCGGTTAGCTCTTCGCCCCACAGCAGCATTTCTCTATCTGCATTCCACCACCGCAACCACCAACCCGCGCGATCTTGGTGAGCACCTTCCCAGGCACCCAAAAATAAATTGGCCTCAGCCAACCAGTACAGCCCGTCTTGATCCGGCACCTGCGGCTCATACAGTCCAACCTCTGAAAGCTGATAGAACTCAATCGTGCCATTTTGGGGATGAAAAATGACGTAGTTAGGAACCTTGAGCACGCGCTCGTAGTAAAACCATTTGCCCGGCGGATAGGTTGGCTTGATAGAGTATTCAGTCCCCTCCGCCTCAGAGAGAAACTCCATCACGACAATGGGCAAATCGCCTTCTAATACCGGCGTGTAGCTGCGTTCGACTTCTGCTTTGGGAACCGCGATCGCCGGAATCCAAGCCCAGTCAGGCGCTTTTACGACGGTTTTGCCATCTACTTTGGCGCAAATTCCATAGTTGGTTGTAGTCGCGGCGAGTTGAGACAAATAGCCTGCCAAAAACAGGCTGTCGGTCAAGGCAGCAGCCAGTGCGGGCTGGTTGATATTATCCACGGGGTCGTCTGGTAAAACGAAATCTTCGGGCAGTTTTTCCCAGACAATCTCTGGTTTAGGCGCAAGCTGAGCTTTTGGACGGATGGGCGTCGCGACCATTGGAAGTCCCAAATGGTAGAACAAAGAATTCTTTTATTGTAAGACTATCTCTAAAACCACGCACCACCCGCCCATATCTACCTCGGGCACGCTTAAGCCCTGAGATTTAGCCCAGATCGACTTAGCCTAGATGACACTAGCTCAGATGAATCTAGTCCAAATCGACCTTTAGCTCATGCGCTAAAAAAGCCCACTTATCTGCCGCTTCTTCAATTTGCTTGGTGGTGGGTTTCCCTGCACCGTGACCCGCCTTGGTTTCAATTCGGATGAGCACAGGATTGTCGCCGCTATGCGCCGCCTGTAGCGCCGCCGCAAATTTGAAGCTGTGCGCTGGAACCACACGATCATCATGATCAGCGGTGATGATCATTGTGGGCGGATATTCGGTGCCGGGTTTGAGATTGTGCAACGGCGAATAAGCATAGAGCGCCTTAAATTCAGCTTCGTTTTGAGGGGAACCATAGTCCGATTCCCAAGCCCAGCCGATAGTGAACTGGTTGAAGCGCAGCATATCTAGCACGCCTACAGCCGGGAGCGCTGCGCCAAAAAGGTCGGGGCGCTGGGTGATGCAGGCACCTACGAGCAAACCACCGTTGCTTCCGCCTGCGATCGCCAACTTCTCACTGCTCGTGTAGCCCTGATCAATCAGCCACTCAGCCGCCCCAATAAAATCGTCAAATACATTTTGCTTATTCAGCTTAATTCCCTGCTGATGCCAGCTTTCGCCATATTCGCCGCCACCCCGCAGGTTCGCCACCGCATACACCCCGCCCAGCTCCATCCAGACCAAATTACTGACCGAAAAGCTCGGCGTCAGCGAAATATTGAAGCCACCGTAGCCGTATAGCAACACCGGGTTTTCACCATTCAGCTCAAGACCCTTTTTGGCGGTGATGAACATAGGAATGTGGGTGCCATCTTTGCTGGCATAAAAAATCTGACGAGTTTCGTAGGCGTCAGGATCAAACGGAATTGTCGGTTCGCGAAAGAGAGTGCTTTCGGCTGTCGTGAGGTTGTAGCGATAAATTCGGCTAGGCACGGTAAAGCTGGTAAAGCTATAGAAGGTTTCGGTATCGCTGCGTTTGCCGTTAAAGCCACCGGCTGAGCCAATACCAGGCAACACAACCTCGCGAACAAAACGCCCAGAAAGGTCGAAAATTTTGATTTGGGTGTAGGCATCCTTAAGGTAGTCGGCAATGAACTGATTATTGAGCACACCAACCGATTCAAGCGTTTCTGCTGCCTCAGGAATCAGGGTTTGCCAGTTAGCTTTATCAGGACGCGTGATATCAATAGCGATGACTTTGCCCTTAGGCGCGTCTAAATCGGTACGGAACCAAAAAGTAGTGCCTTCATTGTCGATTAGGCTGTATTGCGCTTCAAACTCAGAAATGAGTTCAATGACTTCACTGTCTGGTTTTTGGAGATCTGGTTTTTGTAGATCTTTGTAGAACAGCAGATTTTGAGGTGCGGTGCCCCGCCACACAGAGATAATGAGGTAGCGACCGTCTTCGGTAACGCCGCCACTAAAGCCCCAGTCAGGCTCATCAGGACGTTCATAAATGAGGATGTCTTGGGCCTGCGCCGTCCCAAGGGCGTGATAGTAAAGCTTTTGATAACGGTTGACATCTTCTAGCTTGCTCTTTTCCTGCGGCTCGTCATAACGGCTATAAAAAAAGCCTTTGTGGTCATGCGTCCAAGCTGCGCCCGAAAACTTCACCCACTGCACCAAGTCGCTGGTATCTTCGCCAGTTTCAATGTTGCGCACTTTCCATTCCATCCAGTCTGAGCCAGCGGTGGAAAGGCCATAGGCGATGTACTGGCCATTTTCACTAATAGCAGTGCCAGAGAGGGCCACAGTGCCATCTTCTGAGAGCGTGTTGGGATCTAGTAAGACGGTCGGTTCAGCGTCTAAGTCCGGCAGGGTATACAGCACCGACTGGTTTTGCAGGCCATTATTTTTGTAGTAAAAGTATCTGTCACCCTGCTTAAAGGGAATGCCGTAGCGTTCGTAGTCCCAAAGTTCGGTGAGGCGAGCCTTAAGCTGGTCTCGTCCTGGCAAAGCGTTTAAATAGCCAAACGTCACTTTGTTTTGGGCTTCTACCCAGGCAGCAGTTTCAGGTGCATTCGGGTCTTCGAGCCAGCGATAGGGGTCGCCCACTGGGATGCCGTGGTAGGTGTCGGTATGGTCGTCTTGGCGCGTGGTGGGGTAGGTAAGGGGCATAGAGATGGGATGAGGGATGAGGGACGAGGGATGAAGGATTAAGAATGAGAAACGGGATAATCAACTGTTTTTAATATTAGCTTGGCCATTTTGTTGGCTGCGCCTGCGGGACCGCGTAAAGTGCGCAGGGTTTGGCGCATGGCCTCTAGTTTTTCAGGATGGTTGAGGTAGGGCAGGGCAACTTGGGTGGCCTCGCTGGGGGTGATGGGGCCACAAAGTTCGGGGACGACTTCGCGTTGGGCCCAGATGTTGGGCCATGCAAATAGTTTGCCGGATTTTTGGATGGCTTTGAGGGCAAGAGGATTGATGAATTTTCGGGCGATCGCACTCATTCCAGGCAACCGAGCAATCATCCCTAGCCAGCCATCGGCAACGGTCAAAGCATCTAACTCCTGGGTAGGAATCAGCACGATCATAGGCGTGGTTAACGCCCCTAGCTGAGCTGTGTTGGCACCAATGGTCGTAAAGCAAAGAGTACATTGAGACAACAGATCTAGGGCTGGAAACTGCTGCCATAGAAAGACTTTAAAACCATTTTCAGTGCCGTTTTTGTTCTGATTTTTGATCTGTAAATAAGGGAGGCCAGTATCGGGTTCAATCAGGGTTACAAGGGGGGCGTTGAGGCGCTGGATAGCAGGATTAATGCTGGGTTCTGCGTAGTGCATCAGATCGGACAGCGTGAGGTTTGGGGCGACGCTGATGACATATTGAAATGGGGGTTGTTGAAATGGGGGTTGTTGAAATGGGGGTTGAAACGAGGTTTGGTCAAGCGAATGCTGGTTATAGAGGCTTTGGGCGATCGCTAATATTAAAGGCATTCCCACTCTCAGCTTTATTGGCTTTGAGCCAGGCAAAAAGCCAATAATTTGAACATCAGCATCACAGCCCAGCCGATCTGTAATTGCCTTGCGATCTGCCATGGCCTGCACATCTGCCATCAGATCACCCACCACCAAAAATTTGTGCCGATAGCGAGCCGCGACCTTTTGAGCCGGCTCAGCAGACATCGCCGCGAAGCGATCAATTAAGCTAGGCCAACGCGCATCCCATTCAGAGTAAGTCAGCGTTCGATAACCCAAGCGCTTAGCAACCAGCACCGTGTAGAGCTGATCGCCGCCCAAAAACACAACAATGCCTTGAGAATACCAATCCCAACAATCGGCTGTTTGGCCGGTCAACAGAAACTTAAAAAAATGATCCGCGCGTTGCACGCGATCAACTTCGGGATACTGCTGTAGCGTTATATGCTCCTGCCCAGAAGCGTGAGGGCAAGGAGAGAGCATAACAGAAATCCGAAGAACTGCCGTTGCATCGGGCTTAGAGCCGCTTTGCGCCTGCCGCCGAATGGCTTGAACAACCGGCTTTACCCAGGTCGCCACTTCACCTGGGCCATTGGTCAAAATGACCACATCCGTAGGCGTATAGGAAAGCACAGCAGGCGGCGTATCAGACAGCACGGCAGAAGGCATACAAGCCAAGTCAACAAAAAAGGGCGACTTAGACACGTTAGCCTATTACAGTTGTCTTTACTTTGCCCTCAAAAGATTTATCACCGTGATAGAGCCAGATGCCGTTCGTGAATTGCTCCAGGCCTTAGCTGCCGGTCGTCTCAGCCCGCAGGCAGCCTTTGACAAGCTACAAATACAACCAGATCAGGCAACTCACTATTCCGAAGCCTATTCAGAATCTCAAGGCTATCACCACAGCTATGAAACCGTCGGCGACTTCGCCAAAATAGATCATCAGCGAACTGAGCGAACAGGCTTTCCAGAGGTAATTTGGGGACAAGACAAAACGGCAGCGCAAATTATCGACATTATGCGCGTGCTAGAACCACACCATCCGGTCGTAATGGCCACGCGAGTAGATGCCCTTAAAAGCGCAGAGATTCAGTCTGTATTGCCTCAAGTTACCTATTCTGAAATGGCGCGAATCTGTGCCATTCGGCCTGCGATGCCTCTGCCTCAGCGCCCAGGTCGGCTCAGCATTTTGACCGCAGGAACAGCGGATTTACCCGTTGCCGAAGAAGCTGCTCTCACTGCTGAGCTGTGCGGATTTCGAGCAACTCGGCTGTGGGATGTGGGTGTGGCAGGCATTCATCGGCTGCTGAGCAATCGCCATGTAATTGCTCAGTCGGATGTGCTGATTGTAGTGGCAGGTATGGAAGGGGCCTTGCCTAGTGTGGTGGCAGGCTTGGCCGACTGTCCGGTAATTGCGGTGCCCACAAGCATTGGCTACGGCGCGAGTTTTAACGGCTTAGCGCCGCTGTTGACGATGCTAAATTCTTGCGCCACCGGAATCGGCGTGGTGAATATTGACAACGGCTTTGGCGCAGCAATTTTAGCAGGGCAAATTTTGCGAACGGCGAGACGAATGGCTTAGGTTACAACTTAGGTTAAAGGTCGGGCGATCGCATCACGGCTCCATTCAAGCCGCAAAGATTGTTTTTGAGTCGATTGCGTAAGGCTTCGCCATCGATTAACTGCTCGCTATAGCTGCGTTGCCATACGGGCGAACCGGGCTGATTGCGCAGAAGGTTGATGCGCTTGGCGCTTGCGGCTTTGAACCCAGCGATAAAGGAGGTAAGGGCACGGGGTTTACCGGGGCCCTGCTTCCGTTTACCCACGGTGCGCGGATCTAGCCGGTGGGTGGTAACTGGGGTGAGCGATCGCGCTAGCAAGTCGTCAGGATGGCTGGGCAAGTAAACGAGCGCCTGTAGCTCATCAGGCAAAATAACCCACTGGTCTAGGGCAATTTCCCAATGTCTGGCAGCTACCAATATCTCATCAGCGACGACTTGCGCAAGCAACAGGGCAGTCGCCTGGGTCTGTTGCTCACGCTGATCGTTATTCAGACCGCTATTCAGACTGTCTGCGAGATCATCATTTTGCTCATTCTGTAGCGGGTTGCTTGAACTTGTTGATGTTTTATTTGTTGATAGATGATCTGCCGACGGTACAAAAAGACTGCGGCTATTATGAGTTTTGAGCTGCACATAGTAGAGTGCGGCTTCGACCGAAGGAATATTATTAAGTCTAGAATTTTTTATCAACGGACGGCCTGAACTATTGCAAAATGCCTGCCGTTAGACTGCCCAACTCAACATGTAAAGTCACGAAAAATCTGTTCAATAGGCTGAGAGTGCGATCGCTGAAACCCCTATTGAAATGAGGGGATCTGCCCTACACTATTCGCCTTGAAAATGGCCTTGAAAGTGACCTTGAAAGTGACCTTGAAAACGGATCAAAAAAAAGAGAAGCTCATGAGCTTCTCTTTTTTCGTTTAGGTTTAATCCGTTTAGCTTTAAATCGTTTGAACCAGCATTCGGAACGGTGTTTGGATTGATGTTGGAATCGATATCCTTGCGAGCCGATGAGTCTTTCCCAAAGCGGTCTTTTTTGAGTGAGCCGTCAATGCCTGCTTGCAATCGTTTACGTAACTGCTTTTGTCTTTTTATGTACTGCCGCTGTTTCGCAGAACCGCCTCGCCCTTTGTGGTTTCTTCCCTGGTTACGTGGCGACTCCCAGCGCTTTAGCTGCTGAGCCATCAGAAGTATTCTCCAAACTAAGAGTGCATTGCTAGTCTTAATGCTAGTCTCAACACTGTTGCAACCCCCATTATAGCAACGCCCCCATCAGAAGTTCGCCAGAAGTTTGCCAGAAACTAGCTAAGAAAATTAGCTAAGAGTATGGGCAAGGAGAGACTCGAACTCTCACGACCGAAGCCGCCACATTTTGAGTGTGGTGCGTCTACCAATTCCGCCACTTGCCCAGGTAGGTTTTTTAGTATACAGAATCAGGTGACTTTGTTACAGCCTTTCTACTGCCAAAATTCTGTTAACAGGCTGCCATTTTTTTGAGAATAGACAATTTGAATCGCTAAACGGTTATTAGCTACCAGTTCCGCCAGCCGCTGGTCGCCTCTTTTTTTTCAGAACTCACCAATGGCCGACGGCTGAGTAAAGACTGATAGTCAGATGTGCTGGCCCAGCGATCAATTTCTCGGGCTCTTAAAACCGGCACCGGATGGCTGAGATCGTCAGTTTTTAGTCGTTTGAGTATTTCGCCTGTTTCGCTCTCGCTAATGGCATCGTAGGCGCGAGCCTGGTTAATAAAGGCATCTAAGTTGAGCTGAGGAGATAGGGTAGGGGAGCCTCCCGATAGCTTCATTAGCACAGAAGCGACAGTGCGAGCATCTTGGGTGGCGAGGAGGGCAGCTCTATCACAGGTAAATTCGGCACAGCGAACCCATTCCATAATTTGTGACTGCCAGTTTTGCATTAGCACATTGCCAAAGGGCAGCTGGCTAGTGGCCAGTGTGAGCAAATTAGCCAGGGTTAAATACACGCCGTGGTCGCACTTGAGGTGCCCTAGTTCGTGACCGATAACGGCCTGCACTTCGGCTGGGTTGAGCAGTTCAATCAAAGAGGTATGCACCACAATAAAGGGCTGCTTGCCTCGCATGGCAAAGGTGTAGGCATTGGGAACAGGGTGCTGCTTAATATAAAGCTGCGGCACTTCTAAGTCTAAGACTTGGCAGGCTTCTACAAGGGCGTTATGTAGCTCAGGCAGCTGGTTAGGGCCAACCAAAACGCTGGCGGCGATGTTCTCTAAATAAAAAAACTGCTCACCCATTGGGCCTAGCAGACTGCGGATGGCAACATCTAAACCGGGTAGGCGCTGAAGTGCTTGAGTGGCTTTTTTGTCGAGCGGATGGCGAAAGTGATTGGCAGTCAGGCCAGTGAGGAGAGATTTAGAAGTGGCCATAGGGTGTTGGTCAGGGCTACTTCGCTAGTATAGCGGGGGCGTTTTGGGGTGTGGGGAGCAGGGAGCGCTTAGATTAAGCATTGAATAAATCATTGAATAAATCACTGCCTACGCTCCCTGGTTCCCTTTTTTAGCCTTCAGATTTTTGTTCTTCAGACAAGTTCTTCAGACAAGTTCTTCAGACAAGTTCTTCAGATACATTCTTCAGATACGTTCTTCAGACTACTTGCAGACTACTTGAGCGCTGCTGCGATCGCGGGCTCTTCGGTAATAGTCGGCTGCGCTGCCTCGTCGGCTTCGCTCAGCGGAATGCGACGTAGGCGAGCGCCGACGTTAGTAAGTTTTTCTTCAAATTTTTCGTAGCCGCGATCTAGGTGGTGGAGGCCGTAGAGGGTGGTTTTGCCCTTGGCGGCTAAGCCTGCGATCGCCAAAGCTGCCGACGCCCTCAGATCGCTCCCAGTGACAGGCGCACCCGATAAATGGCTCACACCTCGCACAATCGCACAGTCACCTTTGACTCGGATATCTGCACCCATGCGGTTGAACTCTGCCACATGCTGCAAGCGATTTTCAAACACGGTTTCGGAGACCATGCTATTGCCTTCAGCAAGGGTCAGTAGCGCCATAAACTGCGCCTGCATATCGGTTGGGAATCCAGGATAGGGAAGCGTCTGAACATCTGCCGGAGCAATTTTTTCGCCAGGGGAGATGCGAATTTGGCTGCGGTTTTCAATTTCTACTTTAGAGCCGGTTTCACGCAGCTTCGCAATCAGCGGTGAAAGATGGTCGGGATCAACAGGGCCTACCGTAATTTCAGAGCGGGTCAGGGCTCCAGCGACCAAATAAGTCCCTGCTTCAATGCGGTCAGGGATAATGGAGTAGTCAGTGCGGTGCAGGCTAGGAACGCCCATGATTGTAATGGTGTTGGTTCCTGCGCCTCGAATTTTGGCACCCATAGCCCGACAAAAATTCGCCAGGTCTATCACTTCAGGCTCTTGAGCAGCGTTTTCAAGGATGGTCTCACCCTCAGCGAGGGTCGCAGCCATCATCAGCGTTTCAGTGGCTCCCACACTGGGGTAGTCCAAATAGATTTTTGCACCTTTAAGCTTGCCGCGAGCACCCGGCACATAGGCATGAACAACGCCGTGATCCATATGGACATGCGCCCCAAGTGCCTGCAATCCGCGAATATGCAGCTCGACAGGTCTGGCCCCGATTGCGCAACCGCCTGGTAACGGCACTCGCGCAACGCCCAAACGAGCCAATAAGGGACCAATCACAAAAAAGCTGGCCCGCAGCTTGCTAACAATGTCGTAAGGCGCTTTGGAATGGCTGACATGGCTAGCGTCAATATCTAACATGCTGCCGTTGCGCGAAACTTTGAGCCCTAGTGCCGTGAGCACGCTAGCCATACGGCCAATGTCCATGAGGTCGGGGATGTTGCGAATGCGACAGGTTTCCGAACAAAGAAGTGTGCCCCCTAGCACGACCAACGCAGAGTTTTTGGCTCCGCTGATAGGAATATGGCCGCTGAGCGTCTGACCACCCCAAATTTCAATTACGGAGGCTGTGTCTGAAGCGGCTGCACTGTGCTGTGTAGAGTCGTGCTTGCTAGAGTCAGTTGCAGGGACTGTGTAGACAGTACCAGAAGAGGTCGGCGTGGTAATGGGAGTAGCCTCCATAAAAATGATTGAGCCAAAGGTATAAATTTTGCAAAATTCCCTAAAATTCCATTGTTTCAAAATCTCTTTTGGATAAACCTTTCTGAAGGAATATCCAAGCGATGTCAAAAAATGTTAAAGAATTTGGTATGGATTCTACCCGAAACTTCAGAGTTTCTCCCGGTTGATTTGAACAAAATGGTCGCTACTGGTCAAGTTTGGTATCTTTTTTTAGGAGAAATTACGGAGACAGTCCGTTAGTTAGGCGAAAATCTAAGGCGTAGAGAACATACTTGAGCGTGGCGGCTGTTGACGAATGTCCCTTATTGCTAGAGTATGTGTAATCGCAGGATTTGAGAAATTAAAAAATTCTCTTAAACTGTGGGCGACGGTTGCTCATGCGGGACTGGCGAAATTGGTAGACGCGCTAGATTCAGATTCTAGTGTTCGCAAGGACTTCCGGGTTCAAGTCCCGGGTTCCGCATCTCAATGGCTTCAGAAAAAAGCCTCAAAGAAAGCGTCTTAGCGGAGAATTGCTAAGGCGCTTTTTGTTCTTTTAGCTGACAAACGGATTGACATTAATCGGAACTTTCTATGGACTCAGTGTAAATACATAACAATTTAGCAATCCTTCCGATGTCGGCTTCATTAGGCCTGTTTTCAATTTTTTCTTTTTTCCTTTTGTTTGTTGTTCCTGCGGTTCCTGCTCATTTATGTTGACGAGTCTTCAAAACCCCACCGTTAAGCAGCTGCGAAAGTTACAGCAGCCTAAAGAGCGCCGTAAGCAAGCTGTGCTGTTACTAGAGGGTACTCACTTGATTGAAGCAGCCTGTGCAGCGAACTATCCTTTGCAGATGTTGTGCTACACCGAGGGCTGGCAGCAACAATATCCCGAAATTTATCAGGCGGCGATCGCCCAAGCCGATCACACAGAACAGGTGTCGGAAACAGTGCTGAAAGCGATCGCCAGTACAGTGACGCCAGACGGTGTGGTCGCAACAGCTCCAAAACGCAATGCATGGCAAGAAGCAGCAAGTCGGCCTAGCGAGCACATTAGCCTGGGACTGCTGCTAGAAACGTTGCAAGATCCCGGCAATCTTGGCACGATTATTCGGACAGCGGCAGCAGCGGGAATTGATGGCCTGTGGCTCAGTGAGGACAGCGTCAGCTTAGAGAATCCAAAGGTGTTGCGGGCATCAGTGGGTCAATGGTTTCGGTTGCCAATGGCGACCGTAGATATCACTGAAAAAGCGCAGCAGCTTAAGCAGCAGGGCGTTCAGGTGGTGGCGACCTCAGCGATCGCTGAGCTGGACTATTGGGATTTGGATTTGTCGCAGCCAACGGTATTTATGATGGGCAATGAAGGCGCTGGGCTCTCGGCAGCGCTGCTAGAGCATGCATCGGTGGGGGTACGCATTCCGGTGATGCCGGGCGTGGAGTCATTAAATGTGGCGGTGTCGGCGGCGCTATTGCTGTATGAGGCAAAGCGGCAGAGAGGAATGGGGAAGTAGAGAGGCGTAAGGGCGGGGAGCAAACGAAAGGGCGGGGAGCAAACGAAGTCGAGAAATTTAGATTTCTGGGCTCGGTGAGGACTGAGAACGGGGTTGTTCTAGCCGGGTTCCTAGGCGCTGGGCGAGTGGAATCGCATCTAGCAGGCTGCCACCGAATCGGTTAGGCGCTTCAGGAAGATCTACTTGAGGGGGATCTAATTGAAGAGGATCTAAATTTTCAAAGAGGCTGTTTTCGGCGATGCTGTCTGCGTGGAGAAGCGTTTCTAGTTGGTTGAGCGATCGCACAAAGTCTTCATCAGCGGCCTGTCGCTTTTCTTGTTTTTCCTGATCCATATGAGTCAGTTCCTGCTTTTTTCATAGATTGCCTCAGGGTTGAGCCAAATCGAATCGTCGAAACTGACTAGGTGAGTCTGGGCGCTTGAGTTGTCTAAACCGACCGCTCTAGTTGAAAATAGCAAGAGACTTTAGGAGAAAGCAGTGGACTCAGCATTTGATTACGACTTGGTGATTATTGGCGCAGGCGTCGGTGGACATGGCGCGGCTTTACACGCGGTAAAACGCGGCCTCAAAACCGCCATTATTGAAGCCGGTGATATGGGCGGCACCTGTGTGAACCGAGGCTGCATTCCTTCTAAAGCGTTGCTGGCTGCTTCGGGCAAAGTGCGCGAAATGCGCGACGAGCAGCATCTTAAGGCGATGGGCATTAGCTTGACCGGGGTCGGATTCGACCGGGCCGCGATCGCCGATCATGCCAAAAACTTAGTGAGCAAAATCCAAGGCGACCTCACGAATAGTCTGACTCGCCTGGGCGTAGAAACCATTCGCGGCTGGGGCAAAATTGCCGGCAGCCAAAAGGTTTCGATTAAGGAAGAGAGCGGTACGCGCATCGTGACGGCCAAAGACATTATTTTGTCTCCAGGCTCGATTCCCTTTGTGCCCAGAGGCATTGAAACCGATGGTAAAACGGTGTACACCAGCGACGAGGCAATTCGGCTAGACTGGCTGCCTGATTGGGTGGCGATTATTGGCAGCGGCTACATTGGCCTGGAATTTTCAGATGTATATACCGCACTCGGCTCAGAAGTGACCCTGATTGAGGCACTGCCTCAGCTGATGCCAACGTTTGATCCTGACATTGCTAAGCAAGCTGAACGGGTATTGATTAAACCTCGCGATATTGAAACGCGGGTGGGGCTACTGGCGAAAAAAATTACGCCGGGATCGCCGGTTGTCATTGAGCTAGCCGATCCTAAAACAATGGAAACAGTAGATGTGCTGGAGGTAGATGCCTGCCTAGTCGCAACCGGCAGAATTCCGGCAACTAAGAACCTGGATCTCAATATGGTGGCGGTAGAAACCGACCGTCGCGGGTTTATTCCAGTGAATGACCAGTTGGCCGTGATGCGCGATGGTAAGCCCGTTCCGCACCTCTACGCAATTGGCGATGCTAACGGCAAAATGATGCTGGCCCATTCAGCTTCGGCGCAAGGCATTGTCGCTGTAGATAATATTTGTGGTCAAAACCGGACGGTGGATTACAACGCGATTCCGGCGGCGGCTTTCACGCATCCTGAGGTGAGCTTTGTGGGCTTAACAGAGCCTGCGGCAAAAGCCAAAGCAAAGGAAGAAGGCTACGAGGTTGCGTCTGTGCGCAGCTACTTTAAGGCGAACTCTAAAGCACTCGCCGAAGGTGAGACCGAAGGGCTTGCTAAGGTGATATACCGCAAGGATACCGGCGAGGTGATGGGGGCACATATTATTGGGCTCCATGCAGCTGATCTCATTCAGGAAGCAGCCAATGCGATCGCGCAAAAGCAATCTGTGACCCAACTCTCTGAGTTTGTCCATACGCATCCCACGCTTTCTGAGGTTTTGGACGAAGCATATAAGCGAGCTGTTGTGACTGCTTAACTAGCCCCTCTGCTTAACTAGCCCCTCTGCTTAACCCGCTGCTCAGAGGTTTTCCCTGTTCCCTTATTTTCTGTTTTCATGCAAATTCGTCGTCGTCCGCCCAGCCCCGCTGTTTCTGTTGCCAGCCTCGAATACAAAGTCAACACACCCGATTCTGAGCCCCGCAATATTTTAGAAAAGATTGTGTGGCACAAAGAAATGGAGGTAGCCCAACAGCGAGAGCTGCTACCGTTGAAAGCGCTGCAACAGCAGGTACAGGGAATGCCTGAAACCAAAGGCTTTGTGGCGGCTTTGCGGCGGCGGCATGAAGAACAGCAGGGAGAACAGCAGGGAGAGCAGCAGGGAGAGCAGCAGGGAGAGCAGCGAGGAAACGAGTCAGAATCGGCGATCGCACGTCCTGCCATTATCGCTGAGGTCAAAAAGGCCTCGCCCAGCAAAGGGGTAATTCGAGCTGACTTTGACCCGGTTGCGATCGCACGTAGCTATGAGTCTGGCGGAGCCACCTGCCTATCAGTACTCACCGACAGCAAATTTTTTCAGGGCAGCTTTGAATACCTCAGCCAGATTCGTCAGGCCGTCGATCTACCACTACTGTGCAAAGAGTTCATTATTTACCCCTACCAAATTTATCAGGCCAGGCAAGCGGGCGCAGATGCCATCCTACTCATTGCCGCGATTCTCTCCGATAAAGACCTCAACTATTTTTTGCGAATTGCTCGGCTGCTAGGACTCGATGCTTTGGTAGAAACGCATACAGCTGAAGAATTTGAACGGGTACTAGCACTAGAAGGCACTGAGCTAATAGGGATTAACAACCGAAATTTAGAAGATTTCACCGTGAGCTTGCAGGCAACCACCCAGATCATGGCGAAATATCGCGAGTCGATCACGCAAAAAAACCTGCTAATTGTCAGCGAATCAGGGCTGCACACACCTGAAGATGTGGCGACAGTGAGCGCCGCTGGAGCACAGGCAATTTTAGTCGGCGAGTCTTTAATGAAACAGGCCAATCCGGGAGAGGCGATCGCCCCATTGCTGAGCCTATAAATTAATCGCCCGATTTCTCAGCCCATCACAGTTCAGCTAGAACCCCGCTAAAGTCCAGCCAAAGGCACTGTTAACCCATCTGCTTAACAGCGCCTTTTCACCACATTGTCCGGGGAAGCATCAGGAACCTGTGAAATATATAAATTAAAAAGATAACTTTAAAGATAGAAGCCTAAGGCATATAGCCATCGTCGGATGCATACGCACAACAGCCAGCCACTTAGCTCGTAGTACCTATTAGCTCGCAGCACCTATTAGCTCGCAATACATAACGGCCCTGGCTATCACCCATGTATGAAGCGTGATGGATGAAGCCTAATGTAAGGTATGAAGCTAAGCGGCTAAAGCTATAGGCTTTAGGAAGCTCCCCAAACCGTCACCCCTCACGGCCTACTCGCATGGCTCAAAATCGTCCGCCTTTGCCCCTGCCTTCACATATTCACTACGAACTATTGCTTCAGCTGTTAGAGCGACAAACAGCCAAAGGTATCCAGCAAGAACCTAATCAAAAAGAACAGCTTCAGGCTTTAATCATTACACTGCGAAAAGCGTTTTCTCAACAAAAACAGCTCGAAGAAAGCTGTCTACGAGCCCAAATTCCGATTGAGTACCACTGGTCACTCAATCAATGAGTAGCTTTATGAGTTAACTTTATGAGCTTCACATTAAGAAGTGTATAGTTCGTGAAACTGCTTTATACTAAGAGCCGTATAGCCAGTGAAACTACGGTATGAGTCGCAAAAAAGCCATCATTATTGGTTCGGGGATCGGGGGACTATCTCTGGGCATTCGGTTGCAGAGCTTAGGGTTTGAAACCACAATTTTTGAAAAGCTAGATGCTCCTGGGGGGCGGGCCTATGTACGCAAGGCCGATGGCTTCGTTTTTGACATGGGGCCAACCGTACTCACCGTACCTCACTTTATTGAAGAACTCTTCTCCCTCGAAAAAGACGCAGCAGCCTTAGGCGAGCCCGACTTCCCTGCCGAGATTATGGATCCCAAAGATCGGATCAAAACCGGCATTACCAGTGGCCCTAACACACTGAAATACGTCAAAATCATTCCGATTTTGCCCTTCTATCGCATTTATTTTGACGATGGCACCTATTTTGACTACGACGGCGATCCTGAAAACACCCGCCGCCAAATAGAAGCCATTGAGCCCGAAGACTTAGAAGGCTACGACCGATTTCACGACGCGGCCAAAGCCATTTTTGATCGCGGCTTTATAGAGCTGGGCTATACCTACTTTGGCGACATCTTTTCGATGCTGAAGGTTGCGCCTGATTTGATACGCCTAGACGCTGTACGCCCGCTATTTTCCTTTGTAAAAAGATACTTCAAAAGCCCCAAGCTTCAGCAGGTGTTTAGCTTTGAGCCGTTGCTTGTAGGCGGTAACCCGCTAAAGGTTCCGGCTATTTACGCCATGATTCACTTTGTTGAAAAAACCTGGGGCATTCACTTTGCAATGGGTGGCACGGGTGCTTTGGTGAATGGATTTGTGCGCAAGTTTGAAGAACTAGGCGGCACCATGCAGTACAACAGCGAAGTGGCCAAAATTGACGTAGAAGGCGCTTGGTTGGGTAAAAAAACCGCTCAGGGAATCACCCTAGCTGATGGCACCCAGCACACTGCTGACGTCGTAATTTCTAACGGCGACTACGCCCATACATACTCCAAGCTGATTGAGCCTAAATATCGCTTGATCAACCAAGATCTAAAGGTAAAACTCACTGGGCAATCCATGTCCATTTTGGTGATTTACTTTGGCTTTAAAGCCGATGGGCTCGAAGATTTGGACTTACGCCATCACAACATCATTTTGGGGCCACGCTACGAAGAACTGCTCACCGAAATCTTCGATCAAAAAGTGCTGAGCCCCGACTTTTCACAATACTTGCACATTCCTTCTTTGACCGACCCCAGCATGGCGCCGCCCGGCCATCATGCCGCTTATACGCTGGTGCCCGTGCCAAACAATGCCAGCGGGATTGACTGGGATATAGAGGGGCCAAAGCTCACCGATAAAGTACTGACATTTTTGGAAGAGCGCGGCTATATTCCTGATCTCAAAGCACGCTTGGTGTACCAGAGCCATGTTACGCCCGACTATTTTGAAGGCACGCTGAACAGCTACTTGGGCAATGGGTTTGGAGTAGAACCTGTGCTCACTCAGAGCGCGTTCTTCCGTCCGCATAACCGTAGCGAAGATATCTCGAACCTGTACTTAGTCGGTGCGAGTTCTCAGCCCGGTGGCGGCACCCCTTCGGTGATGATGTGCGCCAAAATGACGGCGCGTGAAATCGCCAAGAACTTTAATATTTCCGCCGATGTGGTGAATGGGGTAGGGTCTTCTCGGGCTGAGTCCAAGCCTGAGGTTGCAAAGGTTTAGGCATGCTCCCCAAAGAAGACATACTTAGGCGGGCTGAGAACAAAGAAGCACTCTCTCGCATTATTGATCGTGCAGAACAGGCAATTCGGACCTGGGAGCCGCTGGCGACTGACTTTCTTTCACCGCCTGAGTTGTTTGAGGCGCAGGCAATTTTTAGTCAGCTCAGTGATGTGCATATGATCGCGAGTGGGGGCTACCCTCAGGCGGAGCGGCAGCGCCTGGTAGTGGCTCGCAGCGAAGTTCCATTTGAAGAAGTAGCAGGTGAGAGCCTAGTGCCGCTGGCGGCGTTGAGCATTGCAGGCAATTTTTTGTTTGATACCGCTTCTCACCGCGATTTTTTGGGATCGCTGTTGGGCACGGGGATCGTACGCGACAAGGTGGGCGATATTATTGTGTTGGGCGAACGGGGTGCGCAGGCGATTGTTGTACCAGAATTGGTGGATTTTTTGACCGATTCGCTGGTGCAGGTGCGGTCAGTACCGGTGAAAACGCAGCCGATAGGGTTGAGTGAGCTACGGGTACGTGAGCCGAAAAAAAAGGAAATGACGACGGTGGAGGCTTCTATGCGGCTAGATGCGATCGCCTCTGCCGGATTTGGCATGTCCCGCAGCAAAATGGCCGACATGATTACCCATGGTGATGTAAGAGTGAACTGGAAACCCATCACGCAGTCTAGCCGCAGCGTTGAAACAGGTGACCTGATCGCGATTCGAGGCAAAGGCCGGTTAGAAGTTGGCGATGTTGTTGTGACTAAAAAGCAGCGCTACCGAGTGCAGCTTACAAGGCTAGTGTAATCTTCGCAGATCTGGTTATCGTGGGTCTAGGCAACCGGATTCCAGCCAAATAATCGTTAAGCTTTGAATAAGATACATTTTTCATATAGCTGGTTTTTGTATAACTAAAAGTGTCTATTCAAATAAAATTCAATTGATCAGGCACAATTGATTAAGTCTAATTGATTAAGCCTAATTGATTCGGCACAACCAATCAGACGAACCAATCAGGCACACCAATCAGACACAGGGTGATAAGCCTCTAACCAATCAGGCACAGGGTGACAAGTCTCTAAAAAGCTTCCAAGCATCTGCGGGATTTTTTTCACGACGTACCGTTTTTGCCACGTATTTTGCTGCGTATGTTAGCTATGCAATCTAATTGACATCTGCATTGATCTCTAGATTAATCTCTATCTAGGGCGGCCTCTATCTAAAGCGGCCTCTATCTAAAGCGGCCTCTATCTAAAGCGGCCTCTATCTAAAGCGGCCTCTATCTAAAGCAACTTCTATTTAGAGACTTGATGTAGAGACTTGCGTACTGACTAAATGTGTATTTACCTTATATCTCAAGTACATCCAGGTAGATCACAGCATTGATCAGACGCCGCTTTCGACTTGGCTCAAGCGTATGCCTTGAGCGCATTGACAGGCGTATTGCAGGCGTATTGACGGAGAGGCTGACAGCCAGTCAATTGTGATAACAGCGTAATCATTGATACTTGGCCGGCATCCGTGAATATATGCAAATTTTGTTTAACTCGGTGTATCTTATTGACCAAGCAATCTGGTCAAATAGTCCAATATCTACAAGATTTTCTGTGGGTAGCGTTTTACCTCCCACAAAAATCATCGAGTTCCTGACATGAGTTTCTAATCATGGCCCGTCTGAGCGATCGCGCTTTTCAAATCATTAAAAATGAAATTGAGCGCCAATATAGCAACGCCCCCTCAAATCAACAAGATCAAATCGAGCGCGCTATTTTGCTCTCTCGGTTAGAAACCTTGAGAAGCGAACCGGGTAAGCCGATGACGCGAGTGCAACTTTGGGAAATTCTGAGCGATATTGCGCCCAATTTTGATCAGAATGTACTAATGGATGCTGAAAGTGTAGAGACCGATCCGCCTTTGGCGGGGATTTCTGTGGGCGTTGGGGCAGTCGCTGTGCTGGTGGCAGCCGCAATGGGCATGAAGCATCTAACTGTTACTAGAGGAGAAGATGCTAACATTGCTACGACTGCTCGCATCACAGGTGCGTGGGAGCAGCAGCCTGCAAAACAGGGAAAGCCCGTTGCAGCCAAATCATCAGATTCTTTTCAGAAAGCGACGCAACGTCCGATAGCGGCATGGAATGGCGAACTTCCCCAACTGTTTAACTTGTTTTCTGTCAAGCCGAATGCTGACGAGAACTCACCCGAGGACATGGTCGGACAATCACAGCCTGCAACGACCGCAACGACTCGCAGTCAAGGAATTTTTAGCCGCTTTAGGAACAATCCCATGGCTAACAATGCCTTTGAAAAGGCTCAAGAGTTGGGTTGGCAGGCTGCACTCAGAAGCCAAAACCCACCGTATAGCTCGCAACACTGGGGCAAAACAGAAGAAATGTGGCGTCAGGCGATCGCACATTTAAATCAGGTGCCGCCCTACAGCGCTAATTACACGGCTGCGCAGCTTAAGAAAAAGACCTATCAGAAAAACCTTCAGGAAATTCAGAAGCAATACGCGATCGCAATCCAGCGTGAGCACCAGCGTGGACAACTGCTTCCAACAGTCGTGCCCAGTGCAGATTCAACGCCTCAGTTTTCGGCTTCCTCGCCCGCTGGGTTGCAGTCACCAGCTGCCGAAGCGTCTCCCGAAGCGCCTCCCGAAGATCCGCTCAAAATAGCAAAGAACTACGGCTGGCAGGCAGCCCTCGCGAGCCAAAATGCACCCCATCCCCCCGAAAAATGGGCCGATATTTCCCGGCTTTGGCGGAGCGCGTTGCTGGTACTAAGTGGAATTGACCCAGCGCATCCGAGCTATGCTGAGGCGCAGCAGGTAAAGGCTCGCTATCAGCAAAACTTAAATATGATTCGCGATCGCTACCAGCAAGAGCAAGCGGCAACTCAGCGACTCCGATCTTTACAGGCAAACCTGACTGAGCTAAATAACTCAACGACCCCTAGCGCCGCTAAGTATTCTCAGCTAGAGGCGATTGTAACCAAGCTCCAAACCATTCCGCCAGGAACACAAGCGCATAAATTGGCGCAGCCGCTGATCGGTGAGACGATGGGGAGCATGCGTGCGATCGCTGCAACCGCGACTGTCAACTAAACCAGGCAACCTAAACCAGGCAAACCAAACCAGGCAATAACTAGCCAGCAAACGGTCAGCAAACGGTCGGCAAACGGTCGGCAAACGGTCAGCAAATTTTTCTCAAATATCTAGTGCGCTAATTTACTTCAAAAGTAAAATATTTTTATTTAATTAAAATTGACATTTTTGGTTGCTCTCCTTCTAAAGCAACACAACCAGAACGACAGCTTGTGTCAATATAAAAACGGTTTGCCAACAATGGAAAACGTAATTAACGTAATTTAGACGAAAACGTATCCAAAAAACCTTGGCAGGAAATGGAGTAATCAATGGAATCCGCAGAGGCCATTTATCAATACGCTTGGATCATCCCCGTGTTGCCCTTGTTAGGGGCGGCGATTGTCGGTTCAGGTCTTATCAGCTACAACGAAGCAACCAATAAGCTTAGAAAACCGGTTGCTGCTTTCATCGTCAGCCTAATTGGCGCGGCGATGACGTTATCTATTTTAATTTTGGTCAGTCAGTTACAAGGGCATGCGCCCTACACCTACTTGTTAGAGTGGGCTTCGGCTGGTGACTTTCAAATAAACATGGGCTTTACCATTGACCACATCACCTCGCTGATGCTGGTCATTGTCACCACTGTTGCCTTTTTGGTGATGATCTACACCGATGGCTACATGGCGCATGACCCAAGCTACGTGCGATTTTATGCGTATTTAAGCCTGTTTAGCTCGTCTATGCTAGGCCTTGTCGTTAGCCCCAACCTGCTACAGGTGTATGTTTTTTGGGAGCTAGTGGGCATGTGTTCCTATCTGCTCATTGGCTACTGGTACGACCGCGATGGCGCTGCCGATGCCTGTCAAAAGGCATTTGTGACTAACCGAGTGGGTGACTTTGGCCTACTGCTAGGAATGCTGGGCTTATTTTGGGCCACAGGCACATTTGAGTTTGACCTAATGGGCAGTCGCCTCACTGACATGGTCAGTATGGGCACTATTTCAGGCGGACTCGCCGCGCTGTTTGCCATTTTGGTCTTTATGGGTCCGATGGCAAAGTCGGCTCAATTTCCGCTGCATGTATGGCTACCCGACGCCATGGAAGGCCCCACACCAATTTCGGCGCTGATTCACGCAGCGACAATGGTTGCCGCAGGCGTTTTTCTCATTGCCCGTATGTACCCGGTCTTTGAGCATATTCCGACCGTTATGAGCGTCATTGCTTGGATTGGAACTATCACGGCATTTTTAGGGGCTTCGATTGCGATCACGCAAAACGATATCAAAAAGGGATTGGCCTTTTCGACCATGTCTCAGCTGGGCTACATGGTAATGGCTATGGGCGTCGGGGCCTACAGCGCTGGCCTATTTCACCTGATGACCCATGCCTACTTTAAGGCAATGCTGTTTTTGGGTTCAGGATCGGTCATTCACGGGATGGAAGAAGTCGTGGGTCATGATCCGGCCCTTGCTCAAGATATGCGACTGATGGGCGGACTGCGAAAGTACATGCCCATTACCGCCATTACCTTTTTGATTGGTACGCTGGCAATTTCAGGACTGCCGCCTTTCGCCGGATTCTGGTCTAAAGATGAAATCTTAGGATCTGTGTTTGCAGTAAACCCCGTGATGTGGGCTATTGGCTGGCTGACTGCCGGAGCAACAGCGTTTTACATGTTTCGCATGTATTTTTCTACCTTTGAAGGTGAATTTCGGGGCAACGATATGGAAGCGCGCACTCGGGTGAAGCTGCAATCGCTGCAAATGGCAGGTGCCTCAATGGGCCCAGGTGCCATGAGTGCCCAGGAACTAGAAGTATCCTCTAGCGCTCACGAGTCAGGGGATCATCACCATGCTGAAAAGCCACACGAGTCGGCGCTAAGCATGACCTTTCCGCTGATGATGCTGGCGATTCCGTCTACGCTGATTGGCCTCGTGGGGACTCCGTTTGCTAACTACTTTGAAGCATTTATTCATCCGGCAGGAGAAGCTCTCACCGTGGCTGAAATTGCTGAAGAGTTTGATATGAACGAATTTGTGCGGATGGCAGGAGCCTCTGTGGCAATTTCAGTCGCGGGCATTATCTTAGCGGTGCTGATGTACCGGGCTCGTAAGATTGATCCCGCTGCGATCGCCAAAAAAATCAAGCCACTGTACAACCTTTCCCTCAACAAATGGTACATCGACGATATCTATCGCGAAGTGTTCATTAAAGGCACTCGCAATCTCGCTAAGGGCGTGCTGAACGTAGATGTCAAGATCGTAGACGGCATCGTAAACCTGACTGGGTTTGTCACCCTAGTGACGGGTGAAGGCTTGAAGTACTTTGAGAACGGACGCGCTCAGTTCTACGCGCTGATTGTGTTTGGTGCGGTGCTGGGCTTGGTATTTGTGTCTGGGCTGACATAGCCAAACACTCGCCTCAGAAAAAGTCTCAGAGAAAACCTAAAGGAGCAACGAATTAAGTTCGATGCTCCTTTATTTATTTATGGAACCTATCTCTTCGGGATAGGCAACCCTGGTGTGTAGGAAATAAACACAGCGATCCTTAAGTTGATACTAAGCTGAGCGCCGTCTTTGATTAGTCGCAGTATCATTCACTGGGCGAGATGCGTTTCAGCTAAATTTTGGTTCAACTAAGATTTTGGATTTTTTGGAACGCGGGTGCTCATCATGATTGCTTGAGGCGATCGCTTAAGAAAAAATAATTGCGCGATCGCAGACTCTATTTTTCTCTCTACAGTGTGAAAAGAAAATAGCGTCTTATCGATATAGTTCGTTTCATTAGCCCTATCATCATCCTTCTGTCCACCTACTAGCTGGCAGACTATCAATTTCGTTATGGATCAATTCCCCTGGCTGTCGTTTATTGTTTTCTTCCCATTCCTAGCAGCACTGCTGATTCCCTTTATCCCCGATGAAAAAGGTCGCACAGTTCGCTGGTATTCCTTGGTAGTTGGCCTAATTGACTTCGCTGTCATTGTTTATGCCTTTGTCAACAACTACGACATCAGCAGCTCTGGGATGCAGCTGTACGAAAGCTACACCTGGGTGCCCCAGCTGGACCTGCGCTGGTCGGTAGGGGTAGATGGCCTGTCGATGCCGCTAGTACTGCTGACGGGCTTCATTACAACGTTGGCTATCCTGGCGTCCTGGCCAGTTACCTTTAAGCCAAAACTGTTTTACTTCCTGTTGCTGAGTATGTACGCTGGTCAAATTGGCGTATTTGTCGTGCAAGACATGCTGCTGTTCTTCCTAATGTGGGAGCTAGAGCTGCTGCCCGTATATCTGCTGCTCTCAATTTGGGGCGGTAAAAAGCGACTATACGCGGCGACTAAATTTATTTTGTATACAGCAGGCGGATCACTGTTCATTCTGTTGGCTGCGTTAGGCATGGCCTTTTACGGCGATACGGTCACGTTTGACATGCAAGCGCTAATGGCCAAAGAATTTCCACTGCGACTACAGCTATTTTTGTATTCAGGATTTTTGATCGCCTACGCAGTGAAGCTGCCCATCATTCCATTCCATACTTGGCTACCCGATGCGCATGGAGAAGCAACTGCACCTGTACATATGTTGCTAGCAGGCATTTTGCTAAAAATGGGCGGCTATGCAATTATCCGCATGAACGTGGAAATGCTGCCCGATGCCCATGCGGTGATTGCGCCAGGGCTGGTGATTTTTGGTGTGGTCAACATCATTTACGCCGCGTTGACCTCGTTTGCACAGAATAATTTGAAGCGAAAAATTGCCTACTCATCTATTTCCCACATGGGCTTTGTGATGATTGGCATCGGATCGTTTACCAACTTAGGCCTCAGCGGTGCGGTGCTGCAAATGGTTTCTCACGGGTTGATTGGCGCTAGCTTGTTCTTCCTTGTGGGTGCAACTTATGACCGTACACACACGCTGATTTTGGATGAAATGGGCGGTGTAGGCCGCAAAATGCCCAAGATCTTTGCGATGTTTACGACCTGCTCAATGGCGTCTTTGGCGCTGCCGGGAATGAGTGGCTTTGTCGCCGAGTTGATGGTGTTTGTGGGTTTTGCAAACAGCGATGCCTATGGCTTCAACTTCAAACTGATTGTGGTGATGCTAATGGCGGTAGGTGTGATTTTGACGCCGCTATATTTGCTGGCGATGCTGCGCGATATTTTCTATGGCCCTGAGAACAAGGAGCTGATTGAGAAAGAAGTGCTGATTGATGCTGAACCGCGTGAGGTGTTTGTAATTGCCTGCTTGCTGATTCCTATTATTGGATTTGGGCTGTATCCAAAGGGGCTAACGCAGCTGTATGACGCTAAAACAGTGCAAATTACTGAGCGAATTCGGACAGAGATGTTTGCGATCGCTCAAAACAAAACCCCACCGCTCCCTATTGCCACCACCCCACTACTCAATGCACCTGAACTAGGTAATTCGCTGGGCAAACCATAGCGCAGCCCTAAAATAGTGCCAGCCCTAAAATAGTGCCAGCCCTAAAATAGCGCAGCCCTGAAATAGTGCCAGCTCTAAAATTCGGTCTAGCTGAATAGATCGTCTTGACAGGTTGGCATCTAATCTTCTATAGGTCTAAAGAACATTTTTAAGCTGGGTTGCTTCTTTTGATTGCAAATTCGGGTGCGAATACCGCTGAAGACATCAGCCAAGACATCGGCCAAGACAGCGGCCAAGACAGCGGTGAGAGTATAGGCGAAAAGGTAATGGGCGGGCTGACCCGACTATTTTCAGTGCGGGGCTGGGCGCTAGAGGCTCGGTTACTGCGCTGGATGACGCTGCTATGGCTATCGATTGGGCTGGTTATTTTATTCTCGGCATCTTATCCGGTGGCCGAATCCGCTTTCGACGACGGTGCTCGCTACTTTAAAATCCAATTAGTTTGGGCGTTAGCGGGTCTGCTCATCTCGCGATGGGTCACGCGGCATCCCATCCAAAAGATACTGCGAATGTCGGGCTTCTTTTTACTGGTGTGCATGCTCATGGTGATGGCGACCCACATTCCAGGCGTGGGCGTTTCGGTGAATGGTGCGACTCGCTGGCTGCCATTTGGCCCTTTTTTACTTCAGCCTTCAGAGCTGATGAAGCCTTTTTTGGTTCTGCATAGTGCTCAGCTGTTTGGAAAATGGCACAAGCTAACAAACCAGACTCGGTTGGTTTGGCTAGGTATTTTTACCGGTGGGTTGCTGCTGATTTTGGCGCAGCCTAACCTAAGTACAACAGCAGTCTGCGGCATTACGATTTGGCTCATTGCGTTTGCAGCAGGCATTCCTTATCGACAGCTGATGATAACGGCGGGTACCGGCCTGATGGCAGCGGTATTGAGTGTGAGTATTAAGTCTTATCAGCGCGATCGCATTACTTCTTTTATCAATCCTTGGGCCGACCCCAACGAGAACGGCTATCAGCTGATTCAAAGCCTGCTGGCTATTGGCTCTGGCGGGACGAGCGGAACAGGCTATGGGCTATCGGCCCAAAAGCTCGATTTTCTGCCGATTCAGTACACCGACTTTATTTTCTCGGTGTTTGCTGAGGAGTTTGGCTTTATTGGCGGCATCATGTTGCTGCTGTTTTTAGCGGTGTACAGCACGGTGGCTTTAATGGTCGCTATTCAGGCCAAAAGAACGGTTCATCGCCTCGTTGCCATTGGCTGTATGGTGCTGTTGGTAGGTCAGTCGCTGGTCAATATTGGCGTAGCGGCAGGCGTGCTACCCACAACCGGGCTGCCTTTCCCGATGCTCAGCTATGGTGGCAGCTCCATGATGGCCAGCCTCCTGACTGCTGGCCTCCTGATTCGCGTGGCCAGAGAATCAAGAGATGCTGAGGTACTTACGCTCAAGCGCATTGAACATAATTTAGACCGGTCGGCACGGCGACGGGTTGGGAAGCTCCAAAAGCCGTTTGCTCACGCCAACGAAGCGATCGCAAGATCAAACAAAGCCTCACCTGAAAAAGATTTGCGGACAGCTCACAATCTATTAAAAAAGTCGGTGCGAAGAAAGTCGGCTAGTGGCTTAGAGAGATCTGCCGACAACCCGACAGAAAACCCCGCAAATGAGCCTTTGTCTGAAAATCCGTAGCCTCAAAACATGAATGCCAATCGTTCTATCGAAATAATTCGATAGAATTGTAAGGCTATGTGCCAATTACAGGTTTTATGGGCGATTCTCCATTCGAGACGCTGGGCGAGAGCCTACAACTTTTTCTTTATCATCTCAGTCAGCAGGCGAACGGTTGGGTAGAAGGCCAGTTGGGCCACTTGGGCTTTTCGAGTCTGGGAATTATTGCAGCGGCTGGGCTGCTAACAAGCCTGACGCCCTGTATGCTCTCGATGCTGCCGATTACGGTAGGCTACATGGGCAGCTACGAGCTAGAAACCCGCTGGCAGGCAGTTGGACAGTCGGTATGGTTTGCCACAGGGCTAGCAACGACCTTGGCAGCACTGGGGCTGTTGGCGAGTAGTTTGGGCTGGGTGTATGGCCAGGTCGGAATTGGGCTGCCAGTGATGGTGAGTGCGATCGCTATTCTGATGGGTCTCAACTTGCTAGAAGCACTGCCGCTGCCGCCGCTGCCCTCATTTAATGGCACAGATTTTTTAGAAAAAAACATTCCCCGATCGGTCAAGTCTTATTTACTAGGGCTCACGTTTGGCCTAGTGGCATCCCCTTGCAGTACGCCAGTGCTGGCGACGCTGCTGGCCTGGGTCGGAGAAAAAGGCGATCCGGTGCTGGGCGCTTCGCTACTGCTGGCCTACACGGTCGGCTATGTGGCCCCTTTAATGCTGGCTGGCATTTTTACCGCGTCGATTAAGCGTATTTTAGAGCTACGGCGCTGGTCAGGATGGATCACGCCTGCAAGCGGCGTTTTGCTCGTGGGCTTTGGCCTGTTTTCACTGGTGACTCGGCTACTGCCGGTAGCGTAGATTTTTACTTTTTTTCCTTCTTTTATTTATGCTCCTCGCTATCAAACGCTACTTCCGTAAGGATTTGATTCCACTGCTGGCTGATCTGCGATTAGCGATCGCCCTGCTGTTGGCGATCGCCCTTTTTAGCATCAGCGGAACCATAATCGAGCAGGGCAAAAGCCTCGCCTTCTATCAAGAGAACTATCCTACAGAGCCTGCGCTGTTTGGGTTTGTTTCTTGGAAATTTATTTTGATTGCGGGGCTCAACCATGTGTACAGCACCTGGTGGTTTTTAGCGATTTTGATTCTGTTTGGAGCCAGCCTGACGGCCTGCACCTTTGCCAGGCAAATTACGGCACTGCGGTGGTTTTCGCGGACATGGAATTTTTATAGCCAGCCCCGCCAGTTTGGCAAAATGGCGCTGAGCACTGAGCTAGAGGGCTATTCGATTGAGGCGCTAAAGCAGCAGCTAGGCGATCGCCGCTACAAAATCTACGAAAAAGCCACTGAGGAAATAGCTCAAGAGACAGCTCAAGAAACGACTGAAAAAACGGTTGAGGAAACGACTAAAGAAAGACTTGAGCCTGATTTGATCAATCACGAAGCCCCCAAAATGCTATATGCACACAAAGGTCTCGTCGGTCGGATTGGGCCGATTGTGGTTCATGCCAGTATGCTGCTGATTTTGCTAGGCGCGATTGTTGGCGCGATGACGGGCTTTTTTGCACAGGAAATGGTGCCGAGCGGTGAGACATTTAGGATTCAAAATATTTTTGAAGCTGGGCCTTGGGCAGCTCCACAAGTTCCTAAAGACTGGTCGGTACGAGTCAATCGCTTTTGGATTGACTATTCGCCTGAGGGCCGAGTCGATCAGTTTTATTCCGATCTTTCGGTGTTAAACGACGAGGGAACCGAGTTAAAGCGTAAGACCATTCATGTAAACGAGCCCCTGCGCTACAAAAATGTGACGCTGTATCAGGCCGACTGGGCGGTCGGAGCAGTCAAGGTCAGGCTCAACAACAGCCCTGTGTTTAATTTACCCATGGCCCCTTTAAACACAGAGAGCGGCAAACTGTGGGGCACCTGGGTTCCGACCAAGCCTGACATGAGTGAGGGCGTTTCACTCATCGCCCAAGATTTGCAGGGCACGCTGCTGCTATACAACATGCAGGGGCAGCTGGCTTCTACCGTACGCGAAGGCGGATCTACGCAAGCTAACGGTGTAACGCTGTTTTTAGACGAAATTATCGGCAGTACCGGACTACAAATTAAGGCCGATCCGGGGATTCCGATTGTTTACTTGGGTTTTGGTTTGCTGATGATAGGCGTGATGATGAGCTATGTATCTCACTCACAAGTATGGGCGCTGCAAATTGCCGATAGGCTATATGTCGGCGGACGCACTAACCGGGCTCAAGTCTCTTTTGAGCGCGAGCTGCTGGGCCTATTAGATGAACTAACCGCTAGTGACAGCCGCAGTCAGCCAGATGAACCGGTATTAGCTGCAATCGCATCTACTCAGTAATCACTTTAATAATCACTCGTTAAGGCAGCGCTTTTTTGTTAGCCTTACTTTCTGTTAGCCTTAACTTTCAATAGCCTTTCCTTTCCTTTAAGCCTTAGAAGCCTTAGCTAAACGCTCTATGACATACGCCGCGCCTCAGCCGCCTGCTGCTCAAGAAGATGCCTGGTGGGTACAGCAATGGGTCGATTTGCTCAACGCCTATCGCTTTAAAAAGCGGCTAGAGCGAGGCCGCAACTACGCCCGTCAAGGGCATATTCTCAGCTTAGAATTTAAGAATTCTAAAGTATATGCAAAGGTACAGGGCACCGCCAACGAGCCCTATCAGCTCTCTATTTGGATTGAGCGGTTTTCGGATGAAGACTGGGGCTTTGTGATTGACACACTCAGTCAGCAAGCACTTTACTCGGCTCAGCTTTTGGCAGGCGAAATGCCAGATGATATTGAGCGTGTGTTTACCTCTAATGGCCTGAACCTATTTCCCTTTACGCTGGCCGATGTTAACTCCAAATGCAGCTGCCCCGATCCTAAAAATCCCTGCAAGCACATCGCCGCCGTTTACTATCAGCTAGGCGACTTTTTCCGAGAAGATCCCTTCGTACTCTTTCAGCTGCGCGGTCGTACCAAGGAGCAAATTTTAGAGGCATTGCGGCTACGGCGTCAGCAGGCAATGGCCCAGTTAAACGAAGAGTCAAACGAAGGATCAAACGAAAAATCAGATGAAGCGTCAGGCGAGAGCAATGAGACTGATAGCCAGGCTGTAAACCAAGCCAGCGCCCAAACGAATAAAAAAGCTGCTAGCGAGTTAGCGGCCAATGCCGCCGCGATCGCACAAGACTCACCCGCCGCCGCTGGCCCTGCAAAGCAGCCTGTAAAAATCGATAGTTTCTGGCAATACAACCAGCCCCTAGATTCGTCTTTAGTGGTAATTACACCCTCAGAGCAAACGGTTTTAGAAGTGATAGGAGATATGCCGCTTGCCAGCACCGAGGCACAAGCCGTATCAGAATATTTGAAAACGCTGTATCAAGCTGTCGCTCAGCAAGCAATGATGACCGCGCTCAGCTAGCGCTATTCACCGATAGTTTCACCCATACATTAGCAATAGCTCTTGCCGCCCTAGCGATAACCAGCAAGAGCCTTGCTAGGTCAGTTGATCCTAAGGCTAGTTGACCATAGCTAGCAGACGACGGAGGCCCTGCCAGCCAATAAAGGTGTAGCCGAATGTTAATAGCAAACTGCTCAAAGTGACGCGAACCGTGGCTTTGAGTGCCTCTGCTTTGAGTCTGGCTTCAGCTTCTTTCTGTTGCTCGCCAATGCGGGTTTGTAGCTGATTTTGGGCTTCGCCGACCTGCGAATTTAGGAAATTGTTGAGTTCCTCTGGGTTGTTGCGAAATCTCTCAATTTGCGCGAGCTGTGCCTCGTCGAGTTCGCCGCTGGCGATCGCAGCCTGTAACTGTTCCTCGTTTTCTAGCAGAGCAGCAATCTGCGTTCGTCTGGCGTTTAAGTCAGCGCTGAGTCGCTGTTCTAGCTCTGATGTTGCCTCCGTGGCTTCAGAGGCAACTTGTGAGAGGGCTTCGCGGCTTTGAATCCGCACATTGTTAGGATGCAGCACTGTCGTAAACAGGAACATCAAACCCAGTAGGCAAGAGAGCAAACAAGTCCAAAATCGGGCATCTAAAGCCAGGCTCACTCGCCGGGGCACCCTGCCTAAGCTGCTATCTATCCAATAACCCGTAAACAGCAGCGCAATGCCCACCAGTGGCACAATGCCCCGATCCACCAGTTGGGTAGTCGTCGCTAGCTGCCAAGCCCGATTGCCAAATTGAGGCGGCAGCAGCAGGGTCAAAAAATCAATTAGGGCGGCTAGAATCGTAATTGCCCCCACTAGCTTGAGCGAGATGGCCGCTAGCGGCGATGGCAGAATTTCTTTAGGAGCAGAAGTGGGTGGAGAAGAATGGGTCATAGAAGAGGTTCAGCTAGGTGCATGGGTACACCATTTTGCTCGCTAGTGTGGTCAAAATCGGTACGATTTCTCAACAAGAATAAAGCAAAGTTGATGAAATAGCGAACCCCTAGCGTACGTCTTATTTACTGTCTATGTCCATTTTGGCTATGTCCATTTTGGCTACGCCTATTTTGGCTGTATTTTGGCGTAACTTACATTTATTTGGCTTTTGCGCTCGTACAGCCAGTTGAGCCTTTTGGGATCTTGGCGGGTGAGATACATCAGCTTGAGTAGCTGGTTAAGGGCAGCCTGGCGGTAAATGCCGCGATCGCAAAATCGCCGCGCTGAGGTGATGACCTTGCCGGGTGCGATCGCAGGTCTTCCCCATTTTGCTAAAGCCAAACTAAGCGCCGTATCCTCAAAAATATCCATATCGGGGACACCGCCCACTGCTATCAGTACCGAGCGCCTCACAAAGATGCAGTGATCCAAGTACAAAATGCGCTGTTGCTGCGATCGCACCCTCGTTGAATACCACGAGGTAAACCTGAGCAGCCAATGATCGTGATCAAAACTATGCACAAACCCACCCCAGTCGGCCTTTTGCAAGGCAGCTTGGGCCTGAATAAGCGCGTCACCCATCGGTAATAGCGTCGCCGGGTGATGTAGCAACACATAGTCACCCCGACTCGCTTGGATACCCACATTGAGGCGTTGAGCCCGATTGGTTGCATTCGTCGTAATCACTTCTACAGTCGGAAACTGCCGAATTATCTCTAGGGTCTCGTCCTGACTAGGGCTGACCACCGCAATTAGCTGATTAGGAACGGCTTGACCATCCGCTTGTTGGCAATCCGCTTGTTGGCAGTCCGCTTGTTGGCAAAGGTTTTTTAATACCTGAGGAAGATAGCCATGGCGAGATTCATTAAAACAAGGCAAAACAACAGAAAACATAGGTAGAATCTGCACAGCGTGCCACGTGTAACCTTAATTTTACTGGAATGATGAATATGTCTCCTATTGTCGAAATCCTGCCAGATAAAGACGCTCTGATTAAGCGGGCTTATGAAGTAATGGTGGCTCACATGCAAAACGCTGTTGATCTCAGGGGACGCGCCACTATTGCACTATCGGGCGGCAGCACCCCCAAACCGCTTTATGCTGCCCTGGCAAAAGCTGACCTGCCCTGGGACAAAATCTATGTGTTTTGGGGTGATGAGCGATATGTTCCCCACGACGATGAAAAAAGCAATTTTCGGATGACTCGTGAAGCCTTGTTAAACCATGTTCCCATTCCAACCGAAAATATATTTCCAGTCCCAACCAGTGCCAACGATCCCACTATCGACGCTGTAAAATACAGCGAAACGCTGCAATCATTTTTTCAGGTAGATCCAGGTGATTTAGCTGATTCAGCGGATTCTACGGATTCTACGGATTCCACAAAGCCGAATTCCGCATGGCCTGCTTTGGACTTTGTTCTGCAAGGCATGGGGGATGATGGCCATACGGCTTCTTTGTTTCCTAATACAGCCGCTTTAGATGTGCGCGATCGCCTCGTCACAGTCGGCAATCATAATGGAGAACCTCGAATCACCTTTACCGTGCCACTAATTAATCAGGGTCGTACCGTGATGTTTTTAGTCGCCGGAGAAAGCAAGCAAGAAGCGATCTCTCAGGTCTTTTCACCCAGTAGCGACGACCATGTCTATCCCAGCAAGCTCATTAACCCCGGCGGCACCTGTTTCTGGCTAATGGATGCGGCCGCAGGCCAGGGCGTCCCCCCAGCTTTTAACCCCGCTAACTTCGCGTGACTACCATGATCACCTGCCCCAACTGCAACCACCAAAACCCCGAAGGCGCACTCCAGTGCGAAGCCTGCTATACGCCCCTGCCAGCAATGATGACCTGCCCTAGCTGCCACACCCCCGTGCAGGCAGATGCGAGCTTCTGCGGCCAGTGCGGACATGATTTGCGAGAACAATCTGAAGCGCCAGCTGCCGTTCCAGCAGCAGCCTCATTGACCAGCAGCAATACAGAAGTATCGGCCATTCCAGACGCCTCACCCCAAACTCAGAACTTCCTGTCAGAAAACGAATTTGCGCTCTCCTCTAGTTCAGTGACTCCAGCGGCCACACCACCAGACTTAGACTTTTCTAATTTGGTCGAACCCGAACCCCTAGTTGAGCCTGAACCGATCAGCATTGAGCCTGCTGGGGTCGGCCAGCCAGAAAGCCAGCCAGAAAGCCAGCCAGAAAGCCAGCCAGAAAGCCAGCCAGAAAGCCAGCCAGAAAGCCAGCCAGAAAGCCAGCCAGAAAGCCAGCCAGAAGGGAAAGCCGTAGCGATGCCCGCAGCACCTGTAGCCACTCAGCTACAGACCCTGAGCGCCCGCCTGCGTCAGATACAAACGAACACCCTGATCGAAATTCCCAGGCAGCTATCTATTGTACGGATTGGGAAACCTAACAATCAAACGCCTCCCGATATTGATGTCTCTGGATTTCCAGACTCAGAAGTGGTTTCTAGGATGCATGCCAATCTTCGGATAGAAGGCGATGTCTACTACATCGAAGATGTGGGCAGCTCTAATGGAACTTACATTAACGGGTTGCCTCTGGCTGCGGGGAATCGTCATCGACTGCGGCTAGGCGATCGCATTGCCTTAGGTAAAGGTGATAAAGTCAGCTTCATTTTTGAGACAGCTTAGGCTGGCGCACCCTCAACGAATTTAGTTTGAGCGATGCGCATTGTCGCTAGCTCAAACTATGTTTTCCCTTTTGGTGTTGCGCTGTGTCTGCATTAAATAACATCATCACTCTCTCGTTGCTGCACCCGATTGATAAAACGCCTGTGCAAAGCTGGACGTTTGAACGAGAGCAGGTTGTACGGATTGGTCGTTCAGTCAATAACGATGTCGTGCTGTACAGCGCAGTGGTATCGCGGCACCATGTCGAACTACATCCGATTAAAAATGGCTGGGAGATTCACAACATTGGCACCAACGGCACGTTTTTGGCAGGCCAACGCATTGATAAAGAAATCGTACAGGATGGTTTCGTCATTCGGCTCGCGCGCTCTGGCCCTAATATCCAAATTAACGTGCTGAGGCAAACCAAGGGCATGTCTTCTATTCATGCGTTGATTGCAAGGCAAAAGACGAATGACGACTCGACTCAGCCATTGGACTAATGAGCTATTGGACTCGACTCAGCCATTAGACTAATCAGCCATTGGATTAGCCATTGGACTAAATTGATGTAGGCACAGCGAAGCCGAAGCCAACATGCTAAATTTTTGATCCAACATCTTGATAAACCCAGCTGACCAGCTAAAAGCTGGCTAAGAGCATGGCAAGGGGCGATCAGGTCTACGCATTTCGGGAAATTGTAGGCATTCCTTACGAGCACCACGGCATAGACTGCGGCGATGGCACGATTATTCACTACAGCAAGGCCAGTGAGGCTCAGATTGCGCGGACATCTCGTCGTGATTTTGCCAGAGGCGGCGTAATTTATACCAAAAAGTCGGCGACTGCCTTTATTCCGGAGGTGGTGATCGAACGGGCTGAAAGTCGATTGGGTGAGCGCCAGTACGATTTATTTTTTAATAACTGTGAGCATTTTGCCAACTGGTGTAAAACCGGTCGGAACGAATGCATGCAGCTTGACAACTTTGGCTTGCGATCAGCGCAGATTAAGCTGCCTGAGGTGGCTGATTTGGCAAGCAGGGCGGCTCAAACTGAATCGCCCGCGCGCACTCAGCGGCTGTTTCAAGAAGCACTAGAGAATGTGGCGATCGCCACCAAAACCCTTTTACCCCAATATGAGCAGGCAACTAACGACATGCTCACCTGGCATCGGGTAGCCCAGCGAGCTTTGACCAAAGATCGTGAAGACCTCGCACGCGCGGCGCTGTATCGCAAGGTTGCAGCTAAAAAATCAGCCGCAGAAGCCAAGGCCCAGCTCACCCAGCTCTCTGAACTACAGCTAGCGCTTGAGCAAAATCAAACGCTCGTTGCCAATCGGCTGCTAGCCGAAATCTGATAGCCCGATCTACTGATAGCCAGAACTCATGGCAAGGACTTGATCTGTGCGATAGGTCGAGGGCGCGAGCCTAATGAATGTCGTAGCCAAACACATTGGCATCGGCTTCGTTTAGCTTGATATCGTCTAAGCCATATTCTCGCCAGCGACGCCTGACCAAATCTGCCACATTCGGGTCAGACTCTAACTGCTCGCCCCATTCATGGGCGGTTTCAGGAGGAACTTTGGTCGTAGCATCAATGCCCATTCGGCTTCCTAAGCCCAGCCGCTCATTGGCAAAGTCTAGTGAGTCAAACGGGCTATCTGGCAGGATAAACACGTCACGGATGGGATCGACCTTTGAGGTGACAGCCCACACGACCTGACGCGGGTCGCGGATGTTGATGTCTTTGTCTACAACGATTACAAACTTGGTGTAAGTGAACTGCGGTAGCGCCGTCCAAAAGGCCATGGCGGCACGGCGGGCTTGGCCAGGATAGGACTTATCAATGGAAATGATGGCTGCTTTGTAGCTGAGCGCTTCCATCGGTAGGAAAAAGTCTACGATTTCGGAAACCTGTTGACGCAGGATAGGCGTGTAGATGCGGTTGAGTGCGATCGCCATCATCGCTTCTTCTTTAGGGGGGCGACCGCTAAAGGTCGTGAGATACACCGGCGACTTACGATGCGTCATACAGTGAAAGCGAATCAGCGGGGCCTCTGGGTTAACGCCGCCGTAGTAGCCCATGTGGTCGCCAAAAGGGCCATCAGTGGCCGTTTCGCCCGGTGTAATGGTTCCTTCTAGCACAAACTCCGACATAGAGGGCACTTCAAGATCAACCGTTTTACACTTGGCCAGTGACACGCCTTTACCGGCATATAGCCCTGCAAACAGCCACTCAGATAGATCGACAGGAATAGGGGTGGCGGCAGCAAGAATAATCAGCGGATCAACGCCAATGGCGATCGCAACCTCCAAACTCTTCCCCCGCTCTGCGGCCTTCCGCAAATGTCTGGCCCCGCCGCGCACCGACAGCCACTGCACCGTCATTGTGTTTTTGCCCTGCAGCTGCAAGCGATACACCCCCACGTTAGGCACGCCCGTTTCGCAGTCTTTGGTAATCACCAGCCCCAGCGTCACCACCTTGCCGCCATCTTTAGGATAGGGACGAATCATCGGAATCTGAGTCAGATCGACCTGATCATCTAACCTAACCACCTGCTGGCAGGCGGGCAGCCAGTCTCGCGATGGCTTGGCCTTCACCACATCAAACAACACCTTGCCCAAGTCAATCGCTTGAGAAATTGTTTTGGGCGGCTTAGGCTGTTGCAGCATCCCTAGCTTTTTGCCCAACACCTCTAGCTCTTCGGGATGCTCCATGCCCATCGCCCAGCACACGCGCTCTACCGTACCCAGCAGGTTTACCACCACTGGATAGGGCGAGCCTTTAACATTTTCAAACAGCACAGCTGGCCCGCCCGCTTGCAGCAGCCGGTTAGAGATTTCAGCAATCTCTAGGTTGGGGTCTACCTGCGCAGTAATGGTGCGCAGCTGCCCTCTTGACCTCACTTTTTTGAGAAAATCTCTCAGATCCTTCGCCATAAATTAAGCCAACTTGAGCGGCCTGGAATGTACTTATGGGGGGAATGTAGCACTTCTGAGGGGTTATACCAACCTTTTTAGGAGAACAGGTTTTGAGAAGAACAGGTTTTGAGAGAACGGGCTGAAGAGAACAGAGCCGCAGAAAGATAGGGAGAAGTGAGGAGAATTTACTCAGCCAAAGCGTTTCGCTGAAGTTGAAAAATTTCGCGCCCTCCTTTTTCGGCGTAGTCCAGCATGTGGTTTAACTGCGCCCGGTTAAAGCTACCTGCCTCGGCAGTCCCTTGCACTTCAATCAATTCAAGTTTTTCATTGAGGACGACGTTGAAGTCAATGTCGGCAGCGAAGTCTTCGGGATAGTTAAGGTCTAAAAAAGGGTCGCCCTGGAGCAAGCCAACAGAAATGGCAGCGATTTGATGACGGATAGGTGAGGCAGTAAGCTCGCCAGCGGCAATCAGGCAGGCGATCGCATCTTCTAACGCCACATAGGCACCGGTAATCGCAGTTGTTCGCGTACCACCATCGGCCTGCAATACATCAGCATCAATCGTAATCGTTCGCTCTCCAAGGGCCTCCATATCTAAGGCAGCACGCAAGCTCCGTCCAATTAGCCGCTGAATCTCCTGCGTGCGGCCCGACAGCTTCATGGTTTCCCGAGACTTACGGGTGTGCGTGGCCCCCGGAAGCATCCGGTACTCTGCCGTCAGCCACCCCTGCCCAGAATCCCTTAAAAAAGGAGGCACCCCCTCACTCACAGAGGCCGTGCAAATCACCTGTGTGTTACCACAATGGGCCAGCACCGAGCCCGCTGCATAGCGAGTGAATTTTCGCTCAAACTTAATGGGTCGCAGCTCATCGGGCTGCCGGTTGTCAGGACGTTGCCAAGCCATAGGGGTGATAAAGCGCTGCAGAAATAAAGAGACCTCAGTCATACTACTTGGATTGCCTCCCTTTAGACCGGAGTGTAATGACATCATGTGAAGGAATCCCAAGGAATATCTCAATGAGTATTTCAATGAATTTAAGTAAAGCCCTATGCATATAGCGCATTTACTAATGAGAGTGGCACCTACTACGCTATATTTAGTTGGTCCGTCGTTCTTGATTTATTGGCTGGCGCGACTACCCGCCTTGTCAGAACGCTTGTCAGCACGCTTGTCAGAGCCCTTCCAGACAGCGTTAAAACTACTCATTCACCAGCCACTTCCAGATACTTTATTTATTCATTACTTATGCTTCCACAGCGCCCTGCGGTCTCACAGCTCAGAGCAATGCCGAACGTATCGTCAGCGGTTCGCGCTCATCCTTTGCTGCGCGCGGTTGAAGGAACGGTTCAAATTTTCACCTCACAGCGTCGCACCTTTTTTACCAATGTCATGGTGCAGGCGGCTAGAGTTGCAGAACAAGGGCTGCCCGTCCTCATTGTTCAGTTTTTGAAAGGCGGTATTGGCCAGGGCCCCGATCATCCTTCTCAAATGGGCCAAAATCTTTCCTGGATTCGCTGCGAATCTCTAGACTGTGTCAGTGGCCCGGATGTCTCGGACGCAACCCGATCGGCGGTTCAAGCGCTGTGGAAGCACACACAAACCGTGGTAAATGAAGGTAAATACGGCCTAGTGGTACTTGACGAACTCAGCCTTGCGATTGACTTTGGTTTAATTAAAGAGAACGAGCTACTGAACCTGCTCAAAAGCCGTCCTGCCCATGTCGAGATTATTTTAACGGGCCCGCAAATGCCGGACTCTATTATTGCTGTCGCCGATCAGGTGACTGAATTTCGTCGCAATTACGTTGTATAACAGCGATTTGTATATTTTTTGTATAACAGCTATTTCAACTTCAAAAGAGCCCTACCCATGATCAAAAACGATGCTTGGATCAAAGAATCAGCCCAAAATGGACTCATTGAGCCCTTTGAGCCCTCGCTCGTTCGCCGTGTGCAGCTACCAACTCATGGGCATAAACCCGGACATGAAACCCCGGTTATTAGCTACGGTTTGTCTTCCTATGGCTACGATATTCGTCTATCGCCCAACGAGTTTCGCATTTTCCGTCATGTCCCCGGTACGGTCATAGACCCTAAAAACTTTAATCCTGAAAACCTAGAACCTAGCAAGCTCAGAGAAGACGATAACGGCAGCTACTTTATTTTGCCGGCTCATTCCTATGGCCTTGGCGTTGCCCTAGAGCGTCTACAAATGCCCAATGACATTACCACTATCTGTATTGGCAAAAGCACCTATGCTCGCTGCGGCATTATCGCCAACCTGACGCCTGCCGAGGCCGGATGGCGCGGTCATTTAACGTTAGAATTCTCCAACTCTTCCAGCGCCGACTGCCGTATTTATGCCAATGAAGGCGTCGTTCAGCTTTTGTTTTTAGAAGGCGAGGAGTGCGAAGTTAACTACGAAACCCGACGCGGCAAGTATCAAGACCAGCCTGAAGCTGTTACGCTAGCTCGAATATAAACTGGCTCGGAATATATAAACTGCCTCAGATATCAGTCGAATGGGCGGTTCTATCTGCTCTGGCTACGTCTCCAGTTAAACCAGTTTTCGGCCCAGTCGCGTCGCCATTGGCCGGGCTGCCATCGCGATCGCCCTGCCTTTTTTGCCGCCGCTGCGACCAAGTCCATCAGATCATCTGCGGCTAACTCTTTAATCAGGTGAGCGATCGCACTCACTGGCTTCCCGATCATCGCGGCCAAAGGGACAATCAGCTCGTCTGCGCCATCCCCGATTAAATGAATGCTCTGTAATTTGCCTTCGTAGCAAATGAGCTTGCAGTAAGAAGGGGATGGGTCCATTCGCATCAGGTCGGTGCTGTTGGGGCTGCTAGCTGTCCATACTGACCAGCCATCCCAGCTGTCTTGGTTATTGAGATTGCTATTCAGATTGTTATTCAGATTAGCTAGATTAGCTAGATTAGCTAGGTTGCGATCGCCATATTGGTCTTTTGCAATGGGCAACGACTGCCTGGCAAATCGCGGGGTTTGGCCCACCCGAGCAAAGCGATAATAGCCTTCTGGAATAGCCCGGTAGCGCATTCGCCGAGTCGGCAAAAATAGAGCATTGCGGACGGCAGTTTTGGCTTCGGCTATGGCGATCGCGCGATGCACCGAAAAGCCCGCAATCAAAGAGCCACAGGCAAATATGCGCGGATGGGAGGTCTGTAGACGATGATTTGAGTGCAGGTAGGTTTTGCCATGGCCTTGATGGTCGGTATAGGTCTGATCTTGAGTGGGGGATTTTACAAAGCCAGGGAGGATTAAGGCTGGTTGCCCTTGGCCCAGTAGCAACGCCTGTTCTGAAATGGCTGAATCGACCGTATTTTGCTGATTTTGCTGATCTTGACGATTGAAAAAAGAACTTAAAGGAATAATACTGACGCCCATAGCGATGAGCTGCGATCGCACCAACCGCCTCACATCCGCATCCTCAAATCGTAAAAAGCGATCGCTCACGAGCCGAACCTTGGAGCCCATTAGGCAAAGCGCTTCTGCCCACATCACAGCCTCCGCTGAGTCGCCAAAAATGGTGATTTCATTAGGCAGTTCAGACGCGCTCAACAATGGATCTATCCCTGTCATAAAAGGGCTCAGTCGCTCTTCGGCATTTGTTTCGGCCTCGGCATCTGTTTTGGATGCTGCTGTAGCGGGCTCTAACTTAGCGGGCTCTAACTCAGCGGGCTCTAACAGAGAAGAAATCGGCAAAGGAACCGTGCCAAAGGCCGCTAAAACGCCCCTCGCTGTTAGCCTTCGGGTCGCGGTTGTGACCACTAGCTGGCGAGATAATCGCTCTGGCATTTCTAGTACCACATCAACGCCGCAGGCATTTAAGTAGTCAGCAGATAGGGTGGGATTTTGGGTTTGGGCAGCGATCGCACTCCATGCCAAAATCGCCTGCCAGTCCCACTGCGCTTGAACGGTGCCCTCGTTGGTCGTTTGCAGCTGCCGCACCACACCTTGCCGGTTGCCCCCTTCGCCTAGCTGCTGCAAAGCTTGAAGCAAATAGTGCTTTTGCTGCCGCTGCTCAAAGAGTCCTGGCGGCTCTACCAACGCCACTCGCGCCCCATAGCCCACAGCGGTAATGGCCGCAATGCGGCCCTCAAAGCTACCGCCTAAAATCACCAAATCGTAATCAGAGGGCATCGCACACCTCATCATGAACAAATAGGCAGACTGGGCAATACATCTGCTAAGGCAGCAAGCAACCGCTGGTGGTCTTCTGGCGTTTTAACCGCAACGCGAAAGTAGCGATCGCCCAATGCCGCAAAACTCATGCAGTCACGAATGTATATTTGATGACGCGCTAGCAGCTGTTGCTGGAGCGCTGTCGCAGAAACCTGGCAAGCCACCAAAAAGAAATTAGCCGAGCTGGGTAAGGGAGCGAGTCCGGGCAGTGCCTGGAGCCCTGCAAACAGCTGCTCACTGCTCGTCTTCAGCCAATCCCAGGTTTTGGTTTGAAAAGGAGCATCGGCGATCGCAGCAACCCCCGCAGCAGCGGCTAGCGTATTCACCGACCAGGGATCGCGCCACTGCTGCCAGCGCTGAAGGACAGAGGGTTGAGCGATCGCATAGCCGAGCCGGATGCCCGGCATACTGTAAAACTTAGTGAGCGATCGCAGCACCACCAAATTCGGCAAATCGCCTACCCACTCAATCACGCTTTGCGATCGCTCAGGCGGCAAAAAGTCCATAAACGCCTCATCGACAATGACCAAACCAAACTGATCGGCCAAGGCACGAACCTGGGCCTTAGCAAACAGTGCGCCCGTCGGATTATGGGGGTTATTGAGCAAAATGCCACAGTTGCGAGCCTTCATACCCTTGGGGATCGCCTTCAATAGCAACCGATCCCAGTTCTGTAGCTGCCAACCGCTGGCAGTCAATAACGGAATATTTTGAGTGGGGACATTAAAGGCCCTCAGCGCTCGGTCGTAGTCGCTAAAGTTGGGTGATAGCTGAAAACACAGTTGAGCCTGCTCGGAGAAGTCACGAGCAGCCCAGGTTAGCAGCTCTGCTGCGCCATTGCCGGGAAGGATATAGTCACTAGAAATTTGGTGGTGTTGGGCGATCGCCCCCCTTAGCGATCCATAAGCTGGGTCAGGATAGGCCACCACAGACGAAAAAGCCGCCTGAATCGCTTCACTCACAGAGTGCGGCGGCCCAAGCGGACTGATGCTAGCTGAAAAATCTAGCAGTTCACGAGGAGAACAGCGAGCGATCGCAGCCGCCCAAACCAAATTGCCCCCGTGAACGGGTCTAGACATGAGTAGTACCGGATAATCAAAGAAATTACTTTTTCTTTTTCCCAGCCACCATCTCTTTAAACTGCTTACCTGCTGAAAATGCAGGCACCGTGGTTGCGGGGATAACCATCGTATCGCCAGTTTTAGGATTTCGACCTTCTCGCTCTTTACGAGCACGGGGTTCAAACGAACCAAATCCGACTAACGTTACCTTTTCACCTTTGGACACGGCTTCCATAATGGACTCTACAGCCGCAGAAATCACAGCATCAGCCTGCTTTTTAGTCACTGAAGACTTTTCTGCAACAGTATCGACGAGTTCACCTTTATTCATGCTTATCTCCTTTAGAAGATGGTTGGATTACTTTGATCTCTGATTAGAGATTTAGCGAGAACTACACATTGCCGCATGGCAAATTTAAAGTTTCTATGAGGCCCTAAAAAATTAGGTCAGAGCAGCAATCGCTGAAACCCCTGAAACCTCATAAAATTACTGCACCATTTTAAGGGGTACATGTGCAATATGAACAGGGAAACCCTTTAATTTCTATGGATTCTAGGGATTTTCAAGAAAGTTCATACTTTTCAAGGGAAAAATTAAAAAATCTGTCTTGACAAAAAGCCAATGCCTCCCTTAAATCCAGGCAGCATTGGCTTTTTGTCTATTTTGGCCTTATCTAGATTTGGCCTAGATTTGGCCTAGTGTTAGCCTTTGCAAGTTGAACGGCAAAGGCACTTGTCTTCAGTCATGCGTTGATCTCTAGCGATCGCACTCAACTCACATACCTAGCGCTGAAATACCTAGCGCTGAATTTGACGATCTTCTAGCAATTGTTGAACATCTTCACCGGGCGTATAGCTGTAGCCATACACACTTTCATCCGAATCATCCAGCACTTGAGGTGTTAGCAATACAATAAGTTCACGACGTTCGCTAGAGCGATTCGTACGTCTGAAGAGCGCCCCCAAAATCGGAATATCTCCTAGGATAGGTACTTTTGAAACTTCTGTACGATCAGACTCTTGGATAATTCCGGAGAGTATAAGTGTTTGACCATCTCTGACGCGAATTTGTCCTGAAGATAGCTGACGTTCTGCTAATAGAGTCGCTGTACCAACATCACCAACTTGAAAGGTAGCCGTTGGCGCAGATATAGTAGGCGCAACAGACAAATTGACGAAGCCGTTGTCATCAATTCTTTCTATTTGAACCTGTAAACTCAAGCCTGCGTTTCCTTTCTCAAAACTTGTCGTTGTCACAGTACCAGCGTCGGTGGACTCTCTTTCTATAGTGATATTCGTCACGATTTCTTGAGTAAGATCAACAGCAGCAGTTTGACCTTCTTGTACAACTAGTGTTGGATCGGTCACAATTTTAGCCTGACCATTAGTTACGACAGCTTGCAGTTGAGACAAAAATCTAGATGCAATGTTGAAAGGTAAAGATCCGAATACAGGTGCGAGTCCTCTTCCAACTTGACCAGGATTCAAGCTTGTAGAAGCTGGCGCTCCAGCTCCAAAATTAACCAGTCCCAATCCGCCTGTCTGAACGAGACTTGTATCACCAGCACTAAATGAGAAACTGGTGCCAAACGCATCAAGAGAATCGAGGTTTACATCGATCACGCGCAGATTCACTGCCACCTGACGACGGCGCAGATCCAACTGGACAAGCTGAGCAGAAGCAATCTCAATTTGACGAGGCGTACCAATTAAGGTGAGTGCATTGGTTCTTTCATCACCCACAACCTGCAACCCTCTAAGCAGAGGCAGTGAATCTTCAAAATCAATCCGCTGGTTTTCAACGTCTGTCGACGAAGTTGATGTACTTGTCCGTGCCGTTTCGCTAATGTCTGCGCCTTCACCGACTTCAGTGGCATTGACATTAGTCACTGTACGCTCACTAGAAACGGCTGTCTCCGCACCCATGGCAACAAGGAAACTGAGCGCTGAAGCTACATCTACTTGATTCAAGCGAATGCTTCGAATTAAAACGTTACGAGCGCTATTAGGCAACCGTGGCCCCACAAAAATAGTCCTTCCTACTCTATTCGCCTCTAGCCCAGAAATCTGTAGCACATAATTAAATACGTTCTGAACCGGCTCATTCTCAATATCTATGGACACTCGAATATCCTCTGGAGTCGCTGTCGCCCCTTCTTCACCATCCGTAGCGTTGGTGAAAGCTAGGTTTAACCCTGCCGCCCGAGCTAGCAAAGACAATACCTCACGAGCAGAAGCATCCCGTAACACTAGCCTAGGAACACGCTCAGCCGTTCCCAAATCTATTTCATCAAGTCTAGAGTCGATATCTGAGATAGAAAGATCGCCTACCGGGGGAGCAACCGCACGCGGCAAAAACGGTGGAGCACCATTAACACGAGGAGCCAATACAGGCTCACCATCAATAATGACCTCTGGGTTCGGAATCAAAATTTCTGGCGCATCTTCGGTTTGCTGAGCAATCTGCCAGGGGCCAACGCTTCTAAGCGAAGGAAACCGAAGCGCCCCCTGTGGTTCGTCACCTTTTGTTTGAATGGAGGTCGTCTGAATGGAGGTCGGCAGTTTAGACGGCGTTGCCTTCGCACCTGCACTCGCATCTAAACTAATCACAACAGAATCACGATCTGCGGCTTTTTTGATATCGCCGATAGGCGCCTTATCCTGACCTTTTACCGTTAACCGCACTCGATTATTCTCCAGCGCATCAAGCTGAATAGACTCAATGCCAGGCGCTGGATTTTGTTGTGTGAAACTTTTGCCTTTGGGCAACTGTAGCTGTGCGTGAGCAATGTCGGCTTGAAAGGTTTTACCGGTACTCGTAGAAAACAGCTGAGGCGTATCGCCAGAGGTCTCTAGCGTGAGAGTCAAGCCTTTTTTGGTTTCTCGCAAAGAGATGCCTTCGACAGTGGTGGCACCATACGCAGACTCAGCAGCTAAGGGGCTAGCTAGAACAGCTAAAGCACCTCCAACCATTAGGCTTTTAAAATTAAGACGGCGTTTCACAGGGCACTCCTTGAGTCGAAACTAGCGGTAAACAGAACAACAACACAAAAATGTAAAAGCGAAAAAGAAACAAAACTGAGTAATCTATCGCAATGAGCAAGCTAAAGAGACAGACTTTTAACCTCCTTCGGGTGGTGCGCCTTCTGCTGGTGCGCCTTCAGCGGGTACACCTTCAGCCGGTGGCGCGATCTCTGGCGGCACATCTGCATTGGCGGTCGGCATTAGCGCCTCGATATTAAAAGAGGTTGTAATCGGCGTTTTGGGCCGAGACACCACTTGGCCGTTGTCGCCAATGACCGTTTCTTCAACATTTTGGCCGCTGACAATGCTGAAATCTCTCACCAGCAACAGTGGCTCTAAGCGCTCCAAATTGCGAAGCACCGCCTGCGTTTGCGCATAGTCGCCAGAGAACCGAACCGAATATGTTTCGCGTTTTAGCTTGCCGTTAACCTGCTCTCCTAACGAGCTGTCTATGACCTCTGCTTTTTCTCCAGGAATAAAAGACTCTAACTTGGCTTCTACCAAAATGGGGGGAATACCGCGTTCAAAAACCTGGTTGCGCACACCGATCAGCGAGGCATTGTTGCTCTCAATTCGCTGGTTAATGTCTAGTAGCAGCGTATCCATTGTTTTTTCATTGGCAAATAAGCCGTAAACATTACGACGACGCTGCATTGCGGTTTCTAGCTCGGCCTCTATTTTGGCAATGTCTTGCAGTTGTTGCTGCTGCGACGATAGTTGGCCTTCTTTGGTGGTAATTTCTTGCTGTAGCTCAGTGTTGCGTACCTGCACGGGCTTTACAAACTTGATAAAGCCGTAGATAGCAGCACCTATCCCAATCGCAGCAATAATTCCGCCAATGATAGGCGGGGATAATTCAATGCCAAAAACGACCGGGTTAGACGGTTCGTCAATAAAATCAGCATCATCGGGTGGAATAAAATCTCCAACGGCAGCCATTACTCAATTGCTCCTGTGGCTTGTAGGGCTCTAATACGGGCAGCAAGTCCGGTAGATTCTTGCTGGCGGTTTAATTCGTCGAGCAGGGCTGTTGCCGGAATGCTCTTAATGTCTCCAGTGATGGTGTAGTTGACTAGCGCCAAAGGTATTCCATTTTCTACTTCACCCGGACAGCGTCCTTCGACCTCGCCGCCGAGTGCAGCGGTAGTAATTTCAACCGTGGAACCCTCTAGGAATGGCGAGTTTTTGAGCGTCAGCATAAAGTCGTTAACATCGTCAAAGGAGCAGGCATTGCCCTGAATAGAGAGGCCACCTGCCACAGAAGTCACAGTCGCTTCTGGCCCTTCTTCGGGCGTGGTCTGCGTGAGGGCAGAAATTTGGGTGCGATTGGGGGTGCGGCTTTGAAGGTCTCGCACGATGGCAGACCAAGGGCGAATGCGCTCGAATACGCTGGCCAAGGCTTGAATCTCTGTTTCGACCGCTTGGGTCTGCTGAACGATGATGTCTACCTGGTCTAGCTTTTGCTGAAGCTCGGAGAGCTGTGAGTCGAGGGCGGCGTTTTCAGAAATGAGGCCCTTTTGCTGGTTTTGAAAGATAAACCAGGAGCCACCTACGCCAGCAAAGGCTGCGATCGCAATCCCCACGCCCACTAACATGGGCGTTTTACTACCACTACTGCCGCGTGATTTTTTGAGCGGAACAATCGCCGCTGAAGGGCGATCAACGCGATCATTCAAAAAGTTAATATCAATTCCGTACATGGCCTAAACCTCCTATATCTCTCTAAGGCCTAAGCCAAGCACCGTGGCCAGGCCAGAGCGTTGGGCGGGCGAAAGCTCTTCATCGGTCTCTAATGCCAACGAGCTGATCGGATCAATTACGCTAGCAGGCAGTCCAAGCCGCTGCGAAAAGAACTCATCCAAATTGCCGATAGCACTACCGGCACCGGCCAGCAGCAGCTGCGCCACCTCCATGTCTTCTCCTTGATTAAGGTAGAAATCAATCGAGCGCCTCAGCTCATCCGAAAGTTCGCCAATGACTCTCAACATAGCCGCTGTACCAGGGCTCATACCGCCTTTTGGCCCGCCTGCCATTGGCCCAGGAGGAATCGACATGCCTTGCAACAGATCGGCGTTGCGCGAAGGTGGCAAATTCATCGCTCGACTCAGCGCAGTCTGAATTTGGGCGGTGCCTAACGGCACTGTTCGCGAAAAATGGGGAATACCGTCAACCACAATTGAAATTTCAGTGCTCTCAAACTGAATATCGACAATGGCCGCAGCCTCCTGCGAGGTAAACTGCCGCAGCTGTTCGCGAACGGTGCGAATGAGCGCAAAGCTGCTGGTTTCTAGCACGTTGAGGTTTAGCCCTGCCTGGGCAAACGTTTCAGTGTAGGTATCGGTAATGTCTTTTTTGACCGCGACCAGCAAAACCTGTACTTTTTCAATCCCGTCATCATCGACAAAAAAGCCCAGCTTTTGGTAGTCCACATCTGCTTCATCGCGAGGAAACGGCAGATATAAACTGGCTTCTTGGTTGAGCACCATTTCCCGCAGCTCATTATCATCTAGTTCGGCAGGGACCGGAATCACCCGAGTCACGGCTCGTCCGGGCACCGCTGTCGTTGCCTGGTTAACTTTAATTTTGTTTTCAGCCAGCGTAGATTGAATAATCTCTGCCATCACAGGGCTATCAATAATCTGGCCTTCTTCAAAGACTCCTTCAGGAATTTCGGCAGTGACCAGAGTTTGTAACTTGAGCTTTTGGCCCTGCTTTTTGAGTCGAGCGATATTAATGCGCTCAGGCGTTAGCTCAATGCCCACACCCGACGATTTCTTAGAAAATAAAGACTTGAGGCTATTCACGACAACGTTTGCCCAGTGATGAATGACGGAATGATAACGGTCATGATTCGGGAGGCATTTTTAGCACTTTTAGAGGATGTGACCGCCATGAAGCTAAAAGATCCGAATTTGGGCTCTAGATTGCCCAGTTCCTAACAATAAAATTACATTCGAGCCCGAAGCCAGCCAGTGCTATTACGCTTGTAGTCCTTCGGTTGGGATACTCGCTTCGGCGCTATATGACAGACCCAACTGTGATAAACAGTAAACCTACTGAGAAAACCTTCTTAAAAAACTGGGGTCTTAACCGATAAGAGATATGAGACAGTGGTGTGACCTCCCAAAACGTACAGCTAACGGTGATATCCAAAGGTCGTTCTATGAGTTATTCCTCTGCTTCTGCTACGCCCACCCATGACTTGCGGCATGAACGATGGGGGGCACCCGGTAGCCATGATGCTAAGCGACTGCTGTTGCTAGGCTCCGGAGAGCTAGGCCGCGAGGTTGCTTTGGAAGCAATGCGCCTAGGCATAGAGGTGATAGCGGTAGACGCCTACGAAAAGGCGCCAGCAATGCAGTTTGCCCAACGTTGCTATGTAACAAACATGCTTGATGGGAAGGCCCTAGAGGATTTGGTTGAGCAGGTTCAGCCGGATTTAATTGTGCCGGAGGTAGAGGCGATCGCTACAAACACCCTCATAGAGCTTGAAAAAGCAGGCTGGCGTGTCATCCCCACAGCTCTTGCGACCAACCTCACCATGGATCGTGAAGGCATCCGCCGCCTAGCGGCTGTTGACTTGAACCTAAAAACCTCTCCGTATAGATTCGCCTCTACCGTTGAAGAATACAGAGAAGCGGTAGAAGCCATCGGCCTGCCCTGCGTGGTCAAGCCGGTGATGAGTTCGTCGGGCAAAGGCCAAAGCACCGTCCGCACTCCTGAGCAAATAGACATTGCCTGGAACTACGCCTGGGAAGCCGGTCGAGGGCAGGAAGCCAGAGTCATTGTCGAGGGCTTTGTAGACTTTGAAACCGAGATTACTCTGCTCACTGTTCGATCTATCTCTGGCACTCACTTCTGCCCGCCCATTGGCCATATTCAGCAAGACGGCGACTATCGTGAATCTTGGCAGCCTTGCGCCCTGCGCAGTGAAACCCTTCAAGCCTGCCAGGAGATGGCCGCCAAAGTGACCGAGGCCCTCGGTGGCTGGGGGCTCTTTGGCGTAGAGCTATTTATTGCCGGTTCAGCCGATGGCGAGCAAACGGTGTACTTTAGCGAGGTCAGCCCTCGCCCTCACGACACTGGGATGGTGACAATGGTCAGCCAAAATCAGTCAGAATTCGCGCTGCATGTCCGGGCAATTCTGGGCCTGCCCATTGGCGAAATAGAGCTCACTCGGCCTGGCGCTTCCGCCGTTATTCTGGCTCCCGAGGCCACCGACATGCCTCACTTCAGCGGTATGGCCGAGGCTTTAAGCGTGCCGACTAGCCAGCTGCGATTGTTTAGCAAGCCCAGGGCGTATAAGAATCGGCGCATGGGCGTTGCATTGGCGCTGGGCGATACGACAGATGAGGCGCGCGATCGCGCAAAAAGCTGTGCGAGCAAAATTCAGATTACATAAAATTTAGAGTCTTCAGATTGCCGTCAGATTACCGTCAGCTTACAGAGGGCGGGAGCGCCAAACAACGCATCCAAAAAAGCGGCCTATATAGACCATCCAAATGCGCGATCCGTGCTGTAAAGTCACATACACATTGCGCTGTGAATTGTAGAACCTATCATGTCTTTCATCCGCCACTGGAAACGGTTTATTGCCCTTGCCCTCATCGGCCTGCTCTCAAGCTGGCTAGTCACCAGCTGCGGCAATACCACCACCACCGCTAGCTCCGAGGGTGGCCCCGCCGAAGTCGAATTCTGGACCATGCAGCTATCCCCCAAGTTCGACGACTACTTTAATCAGCTGATTGCCGACTTTGAAACCGAAAACCCCGACATCACCGTCAAATGGGTAGATGTGCCCTGGGGCGATATGGAAACCAAAATTTTGGCTGCGGTTTCAGCAGGAAATGCGCCAGATGTCGTAAATCTGAACCCTAACTTCGCTTCACAACTGGCCTCTAAAGGCGCTTGGCTCACCCTAGATGACAAGCTCTCGCCTGAAGATCAGGCCATGTATCTGCCCAAAATTTGGGAAGCGACGCAGCTCAACGGCGAAAGCTTTGGCTTCCCTTGGTACCTCACTGCCCGAATCACCCTGTACAACACCGACATTTTTAAAGCAGCAGGCATCACTGAGCCGCCTGCTACGTTTGAAGAACTCGCTGAGGTCGCTAAAACGGTCAAAGAAAAAACAGGCAAGTACGCCTTTTTCATCACCTTCGTGCCTGAAGATGCTGCCGATGTGCTTCAGTCCTTTGTGCAAATGGGCGTGCCTTTAGTCGATGACGCAGGCCAAGCTGCCTTTAATACGCCAGCCGGGAAAGCGGTATTTCAATACTGGACAGACCTTTACCAAAACGATTTGCTGCCCCGAGAAGTGCTCACTCAAGGACATGCGCAGGCTGTCCAGCTCTATCAAGCGGGCGAGACAGCAATTTTGACCTCAGGTGCAGAATCGTTGGATACTATCGCGACAAATGCGCCCAGCGTGGCAGCCGCGACGAAAGGCACCCCCCAAATTACCGGTAGCACAGGCAAAAAAAACGTCGCTGCGATGAACTTGGTGATTCCAGAATCGACCGATGTCGAGGCAGCTGCGATAAAGTTTGCGACCTATGTTACAAACGATGCCAATCAGCTGGAATTTGCCAAGCAAGCGAATGTGCTGCCCTCTACGGTAGAAGCGATGAAAGACAGCTACTTTTCTGAGGTTTCGGCAGAGTCAACCCCGGTTGAAGTGGCGCGTTCGGTCAGCGCCAGTCAGCTGGGCGATGCCGCCGTTTTAATCCCCGCGATGGAAGATGTCAAAGCGCTGCAAAAAATCATCTACGACAACCTTCAAGCTTCTATGCTGGGCTCCAAAACGGTTGACCAGGCAGTTACTGACGCTGCTACAGCGTGGAACAACCGGTAGCCGTTAAATAAGCCGTATCTACCCGCATTGATAATCTTTTGATGGGCCGTCCATGCAGATGTTTGGGCGGCCCATCATCAGTTAAAAAACTATCTCTTTTGTTGAACGCTTTTGTTGGCTTAGTATCCGCCCAAACTTCCCTGCCGCTTTGCCTTTCCTTCTGCCCAGCGAAACACTAAAGTACCGAGGGTAAAGTAAAACAGGCCATTGGCTAGCGCGATCGCCCACACCCCCCAATCCAAGCCTTCATTCCTTGCCATCAAATCTCGCAGCAGTCCAATGCTGGGGACAATCGGCATCATATAAGCCGCCAACTTTGCCCCGCCCACCCAGGTTTCTGTCGGCGCAAGCAGTAAAAACAGCAGCACAAATTGAAACAGCCCTAGCACCTGCTGCACCTTTTTGAGCACCAGCGCAAAAGACCCAATAAAAAAAGCCAGCCCGTAGGCGCTCAATAGCAGCGTCGCTAGAGGCAGCAGAAGCAGAACCGGAAAGGCCAGCTGACTTCCGGTAATGAACATAATAATTACCATCACGATCATAATCAGCATTAGCCGCAGGGTTAAGCTCGCAACGGCTCGCGCCAAAAACACCCGAGGAGCGCCAAAGGGTGATAAAAATACCTGCTCTAACGTCCCCGTTTGGGCCTCTAGCTGAAGATTGTTCGCAATGTCATTAACGATATAGAGCACCAGCGTCCAAATGACATAGCCGACCACAATCGCGTCTAGTCGGTTGCCAAAGTTCGTGGTTGGCCCTGCCATGTACTGACTACTGACAAAAATGCCGTAAAACACGCTCGTTAAAATCACGATGCCGCCAATTACCTCCGCTGGGTAACGGCGAGTTTGTATCCAGGTGCGCTTAAATTCACCGATCAAAAGATCAATCATGAAGAGTATCAGAGCCGTGGCTATCAGGAGATGGGGTTTGAGTAAGCTGCAAAAAAACCTCGGTCAGGTCGGCGCGATCTTGGCGAACAGATAATAAAGGAAGGGGTGCAAGCAGATTCAGAATTTTGTAGAGAGTTGCCGATGAGGCGAGTTTGTCTGACTGGGCATTGCCTTGAGACAGCGGATTATAGTGAATTTTTTGGGCTTTAACGGTGGCTCCGAGCTGCGCGATCGCGCCAGCGGCTTCCTCACTGAGCACGCCCTCATACTCAATGTGATAGGCCGCCCCGTTAGAGAACTGCTGAATCAACGCCTGGGTGGGCTTTTCTGCAACAATTTTCCCGGCGCGAATTACCGCGACCCGATCCGAAAGTTCTTCGGCCACATTGAGCTGATGGGTCGTCAGCAAAATTGCGCAGCCCAGGTTGGCCACCTGTCGGACAATCCGCTTGACCGTTTCACCCGACTCTACATCGAGTCCCAAGGTGGGCTCGTCCAACAGCAGCAGTGAGGGCTCATGAATGAGGGCAACTGCGATCGCAATCTTTTGCTGCATCCCCCGCGATAGCTTTTGCACCGGAATGTTGCGCTTATCACTCAGGCCAAACTCTGCCAGCAGTTTTTCGCCTCGCGATCGCGCCAACCGTCGGCGCATTTGCCTGAGCACGCCAAAATACTCCAAATTCTCCATCGGCGTCAGCCGCCAATACAAGTTGCGGTTCCCTTCTAGCACTGCGCCAACGCCCGTCAGGGCACGGGGCTGACGGTGCGGATCAGCGCCCGCAATTTTGACCCAGCCTGCATCCGGTCGCACTAAGCCCGCAATCATTTTAATGGTGGTGGTTTTACCCGCACCGTTAGGCCCCAAAAACGCCAGCACTTCCCCTGCCGAAATACTCAGTGAAACCCCTTGTACTGCTTCAAAGCGGCGCTTTCCTCGACCGTAGCTTTTCCGAAGGTCAAAAGACTCTAATGCAGGCTTAGAAAGCGATAGAGGAACTGATAGAGGCGCTGAGCTATTAGACACTGAGCTAGTAAACACCGAGGGAGGGACTGATACCGATAAATCAGAAGGCATCATTGAATCAAAATAATCAAAAAAACAATCAAAGAAAGGCCTAAAAAAGGCGTGGGATAGTATCGTAACGCGCTATGACAAAGCCTATCGCGCAAGATCTAGCGTTGTCCATCTGCCAAACCGATGGACGGTTTCCCGATCTAAATGTAAATATAATATTTCCTTAACGATCAGTTACAATTCTAGAAATGTCCGCTCGTCAACCTCACCGTCACCCAATTGTTACCAACCGATCCTTAACCAACCGATCCTTAACCAACCGATCCTTAACCAACCGATCCTTAACCAAGTAATCGCAATCAAGTAATCGCAACCAAGCAATCGTAACCAAGCAGTTAGCCAGGATTTTTACCTGTCAATATGACTTCTTTTGATCTAAACGAACCGCTATTGCCTCCCCATGCTGAAACAGTAGGGATGCAAGACCTCAATGGGCTGACCAAAGCTCACTTTCAGCAAGCCAGGAGGCGATCGCTCAAGCGTATCGCTGCGGCCATGCCAGCCCTCTCTTTTTCAGAACTCGATCAGGCTTTTATCATCTGGGGCTTTATTGCGCTGGCTATTTTCTTGCTGGCTCAGTTTTCTATGCTGAGCTGGCCTGATCAGGCGTTGGTAGACGCCGCCCTCACAGGACTCGGCATTGTCAGTACCTCTAAGCTCACCTGGCGACTGGCCTGTAGTGAAAGCCTTCGCTGGGTCGTGTGCCTGTGGGCGGTGCTGATGATGGGCGGCATGATAGCGACGGCCTACGGCATCTTTTGCGGCGTCGGCATTATTTTGGCGAACCTATGCTTGTTGTGGCTCAGCCTTTGTGCAGCGGGTTACTTGGCAATGGGGATAGGATTGCGATCGCGCTGCTTTACCGCCGCTAGCCTGGTTCATGGCTTTGCCCTGATCGAAGTTCAACTACATCCGAGCGATCAGTTTCTAGTCAGCGGGTTAGTAATGGCTGTCACCCTATTTTTCTTCTCGGTGGTTCCGTGGGACATGCGCGCGGCTGAAGCTGAAGAGCTTTGCGGTATTCAGCCTATCACCAGGCAAATCTCTAGGCAGATCTCTGGGCAGATCTCTGGGCGGATCTCTAGGCAGATCTCTGGGCGGATCTCTGGGCAAATCTCTGCATGGAGATCTGAGTCCATCAATAGAAAGTAAGCGCTAAAGTTTGGCGACCTGGCTAAACGTCCCTTCACTCAGCAAGCAGTCTATTTGATGGGTCGTTAGCGGACGGCTAAACCAGTAGCCCTGCGCATAGTCGCAGCCCATTTTGATCAAAACCTCAACCTGCTCAGGGGTTTCAATACCTTCGGCGAGCACCTTAAAGTTAAGACCTTTGGCTAAAGCGATGATGGTTGATGCGATCGCCGCATCACTAGAGCTATCAACCAAGTCCATCACAAAAGATCGGTCAATTTTAATCGTATCTAACGGAAAATGCTTTAGCACGCTCAGCGACGAATAGCCGGTGCCAAAGTCATCCATAGCAATCTGCATACCCGCGTGCGAAAGCTTCTCTAACACGCCAATCGCAAAGCCCACATCATGCATTGCCGCACTTTCAGTAACCTCTAGCTCTAAATAGCGCGGGTCAAAATCAGTCGCCTTTAAAACCTGCAAAATAGAGCGAACCAGGTAGCTACGGTGAAACTGATGCGGAGATAGATTGACCGCTAACCGAAATTTGGGCATTCCCATTTTTTGCCACGCGCCATACTGAGCACAGGCTTCCTGCAACACCCAGTGACCAATCGGCTCAATGAGGCCCGTTTCTTCAGCGATCGGAATAAACTTGGCCGGTGGAATCAGCCCTAATGTTGGATGTTGCCAGCGAACCAGCGCCTCTAGCCCAATCCACTGTCCACTCAATAAATCAACCTGCGGTTGGTAACACAAAAATAGCTCGCCGTTGTCAACAGCTCTGCGCAGATCGGTTTCTAAGTTGAGCTGATTGCGAGCATCGGCGTTGATTTCTTCAAAATACACCTGATAGTTGTTTCGCCCCTTGGCCTTGGCCTGATACATCGCGGCATCAGCATTTCGCAGGAGGGTTTGGCCGTCTTCCCCGTCATAGGGCGCAAGCGCAATCCCTAAGCTAGCCGTCACATACAGCTCCTCTCCCTGAACCTGAAAAGGGGCAGAAAGACGCTGCAAGAGCCGCTCAGCAATGTTGGTAATATCTTCGGCTGAGAGCAGGTTAGAGAGCAACAGCGTAAATTCATCGCCGCCCCACCGAGCCACGACATCGTAACCGCGTAGGCAGCTTTTCAAACGAATAGCAACCTGCTGCAACAGACAATCACCCACCTCATGACCCAGCGTATCGTTGATGTTTTTAAACCGGTCTAAGTCTAAAAAAGCGACGCCAAGCATCGTATCTTGCTCTTTGGCGACCGCAATCGATCGCACTAGCTGCTGGTTAAATAGCATGCGGTCGGGCAGCTGCGTGAGCTGATCATAAGCACTGTGTGAGCGCGTCACCTGATCGAGATGCGATCGCCGCAAGGCCAAATACATTTGGCTCGCAACCAGTTCTACCTGCCGCTTTTCGGCAGGTAGCCATTCTCCTTGCTCAGCCAAACGCAGCAAAACCAGCAGCCCAAAGCAGTCGGGCGCCTGCATACGATTAGAATCTGAGCACTGTGAATCGATCTGTTCAGCTTTGTAGCTCAGTGGCAGCAAAAGTAAATGTCGGCCTCGACTAAGACCCAAAATGGCGGTTAGCTGGGGGGGCCAGTGATTGCTAGCATGCACGATCGCGCCTTTGAGGTGAAAGTCTTTCCCGGTTGCGATCGCAGCTAGTTGCGATCGCAAATCAGTTGCCTGATCCTGCCATAACAAATTAACCTCTGAGTGGCCAAGCTCCAGATACTGCCATAGCGCCGCTACGCTATCAGCCGAAGGCGGCTGCATGTATTCCCACTCATGCCCTTCAGCCTGCCACGAACAGTAAGTATTAGTGCTCACTGTTTCTGGTAAAAATAGCTGCGCTGAAGTACTACCAAACGCATTACTGACAATCGCTAGCAGCTGTGGCCATAGCTGTGGCGTATCAATAGGGCAGTGCAATAAATAGCTCACCCGACTGATTAAAGCATCTGGTGATTGCTCAGACATTAAAGCTCGATCCGGCTGAGCAGATGCAGACAAAGGCGGAGAATAAGTCACCCTACACACACCTCATGAACATGAGGTAAAAACATAAATTGATGCTAGTTAGCACAATGTTCCCGAACAGCAATTCCAACTTCCAACTTACAGACGTGATTTTTGCCTTAATCCGGAAGGAGTTTGCTAGGTTTTAGCCATTCAAGGCAACAAGTCAGATTTGGCCATGATCTGAAACGAACAAGAAATCAAGGAGTTTGGACGTACGCAGTCTAAAATGTGGAATTGCTGGCTCCCAAAATCTATGGCTCAAATCTACGGCTCACGGTAAAACCAGCAACCGTCACTTGTGTGTCTGTCGCGCTAGCACTTATTTTTATTGGCCCTCAGCAGAAACACCCGCAGGCGACCTATGCGGCGTTCTTTCGGCGAGGCGATCGTCCGACCGCAGAATATAGCGCTCGCCGTCAAAAACAAGAATCGGGAGACCTTCATCGAACTCGGCAGCAGTTTTGGGTAGTACCTGTGTAGCTGGCACCGTCGTTGTAGCGGACAGGCTAAGCGGGGTGAGTACCCGCGCCACTTCAGTCTGCTGCTCTAAAGACCGGGTTGAAGAGACCAAACCGCTCAGGCCGTTAATCAGTTGGCGTAGCTGATCGCGAATCGCCGGATCGCCCGTAATTTCATCAACGTCGGCCATTACCTTTTGGGCACTGGCAAGGGCATCACGGGCAGATTCTAATGTTTGCTGAAGCAGTATTAGGTTAGCGGGCGTATTCAGCGAACTCGTAATGGATTGCAAATCAGCAGAAGCAACCGATGCATTGCTCACTAATCTTTCCAAATCACCAACGAGCTGGCCACTTTGAATCGTTGGCGTTAAGACATCAGCCGCGCTACGGAGCTGTAGGCTGGTGGCCTGCAAGTTGCCTAGCGTATCTACCAAAACCCCACGGTTCTCACCAATGAGTCCGTTAATGTCGGTTGCCGTCAGCGTAAACTGAGCCGCAGCCGCTTCTACCTGCTGAGCAGCGCTACTTGCCGAGGCTGTTGCCCCTCTCGCCGCTTCAGAAAGCGGCATAATTTCACCTCTAGCAGTTCTGGCTAGCTCAGTCGCTTCTTCCGCTAACAATCCTGCCTGCGCTGTTGTACTCGAAACCGTCTCTAGCACAGTTTTAAGCTGAGCAATCAACTCAGGATCGGCCAGTAAATCGGCGACTTCACCCGCTGAACGCAGCAGCGCTTCGTAGCTAGGCCCCACCTGCCCTTGCAGATAATCTCCATCACAAAGAATAATGCTGCTATCACAATCAGGGCCTGAAGGACTGATCTCTGCCGCACTGACTGCCAGCTCTTCTAACGGCGTAATATCCACTGACATCTCACCAATGAGGCCAGATTCAACGGTTTCTACATTCACCTCATTGGGCATTCTCAAATCCCGCTCTGTAATCTCTAGCTCTAGCTCTACGCTGTTAGAGAGTGGCCTAATTGAGAGTACTCGGCCAACCGGAACGCCTCTATACATCACGGGGGTTCCTATTTGAATGCCCATGGCATCTTCAAATTCAGCAATTAGCCGGTAAGGCCGGTTATTAGGATTAAACCCACGTAGCCACAGCACTAACCCTACAAATAAACCAATTCCAAATAGAATCAGCAGCCCCACAGAACCTTCTCGAATTGTTCGTGCCCGCATGAGTTTCCTAACGCTTAATTACCCAACTCTAAACCGCTCTTACACTCTGAGGCGTCCTAAACCTAGCGCATCCTCAAAGCTGCCTTTAATGGCACCTGTTTATCCCGTTACATGAATAGGGCCCTCTGTTTTGGCACTAAAAAACTGACGCACAAAAGGATTGTCTGTGGTGTCAATTTCATCGACCTTACCGACCCACTGTACTAACCCGTCATGCAAGAAAAGAACCCGGTCTGCGGTTCGGCGAATCGTGCTCTCTTGGTGAGTCACAATCAAATATGCACCGCAGCCGTTGTCGTTATGAACGTGGCGAATTAAATCTTCAATCAGGGTCGAAGCAATAGGATCAAGACCCGCCGTCGGCTCATCGTACAGTAAAAGGTTCGGATGATCGGTCGGATTGTAGGGGTTAGACATCACTGCTCGGGCAAAGCTGACCCGCTTGCGCATACCGCCTGACAGCTCAGCCGGATAGCGGGTGGAGATATCGGGCAACCCTACTCGGGCGAGCGCCTCAACCACGAGCTGCTTAATTTCGCGATCGGGGAGGCGAGTGTGCTGATACAGCAAAAAACCGACATTTTCGGCGACTGTGAGTGAGTCGAAAAGAGCTGCCTGCTGAAAGACCATGCCAATGCCTAACGAGTCGGGTGAATCTTCGACTAGGCCTAGTCGCCTTTGCCCACCGACCCACACTTCTCCCGCATCGGGTGCCAGCAAGCCCGCAACAATTCGCAAAATGGTAGATTTTCCAGTTCCTGAGGGGCCAATAATGGCGATCGCTTCACCCGCATTCACAGTAAAGTCGATCTGCTTGAGTACAGGATTGCCGCCAAACTGCTTAGAAATTCCCCTCAGTTCTACGAGCGGGGTTGCGCCTGCCGTTGGTTCGCCTGCCGCAGTTTCACCGCCTGAGCCATTTGTCGTTTGGCCTGGTTTGACCGGCACAGCAACCTTCGAAAACAGACTACGGGCCTCACCATACGGCCGCGCTTGGTTTATAGGCCGCCCTGCCGATGGATCGGATTGTGAAGATTGAGGTTGGGCCATATCCAAGATGTTGAGGGGTTAAGCGCTGAATCTGGGTAGAAACTAAGTTGGGCGTTGGTGCAGAAAATGACAAGGCAAGGGCGATATTTGAAGAAATGTTAGAAATGTTTCAAGGCTAGTTTTAGGCCGAGTTTAGGCCGAGTTTCCAAGTAATGGCTAAGACAAGGCTTAGGGTGGGAAAAGGCTTAAACGAAATCTACATTAGCATTAGCCTTTTTGCTGTATAACCCTAATGCATGATGCCAAATGCGTGATGCCATCTACCTAGTGCAATCCTTCCGGCCGTTCAAGCCAATACTATGCGTCCCAATCGTAAACAACAGTTAACTGCCAAGCCTAAACTTTGGATGAGATGGCTCAGACCGGGGCTGTTTGTTAAGCGTTGGATGTTTTTGAGCACGGTTGGCATTCTGGCGGTGGGTCTTGGCATTATGGTGTGGACCGGGCAAACACCTGTATTTTACACGGTGAGGTTTGTCGGTAACCTGCTCAACCTAATTACGCGCTTAGTGCCTAACTATATTAGCGGGCCGCTAGCCGTCATTGGCGGGCTGCTGTTTATTATTTGGGGGCAAACTCGGACGCTCGGCGCCATTACCGAAGTTTTGCTACCGGGCAATAACGAGGATAATTTATGGGATGCGATCGCCACCCATCGCCGCCTCCGCAAAGGCCCTCGCATCGTCGTGATTGGCGGTGGCACGGGGCTCTCTAACCTACTGCGCGGCCTTAAGCATTACAGCGGCAATATTACTGCGATTGTCACCGTTGCTGACGACGGCGGCTCCTCGGGACGACTGCGGCGGGAGATGGGCGGCATTCCACCGGGCGATATTCGCAACTGTCTCACGGCCCTTGCCGATGAAGAAAAGCTACTGACTGAGCTTTTTCAGTATCGCTTTGAGTCGGGCAGTGGGCTGAGTGGTCATAGCTTTGGCAATTTGTTTTTGTCGGCAATGAATGAAATTACGGGAGACTGGGAGCAGGCGATCGCTGCAAGTTCTCAGGTACTCGCGATTCGAGGGCGCGTTTTGCCCTCTACCCTGAGCGATGTCAGCTTATGGGCCAACCTCAGCGATGGTCGCCATATCAAGGGCGAATCTAACATTACCAAAGCCAGAGGCAGCATTGACGAAATTGGCTGCTTGCCTGCGGCGCCGCCTGCACTGCCGCAGGCCGTTGAGGCGATTGAAGAAGCCGACTATATTGTGATTGGCCCAGGTAGCCTGTACACCAGCATTATTCCTAATCTATTAGTGCCGGAACTGGTGGATGCGATCGCCCGATGCAAAGCGCCCCGTATATACATCTGCAACATTATGACCGAACCCGGCGAAACGCAGGGCTATACGGTCTCCGAACATATCCAGGCAATTGATCGCGCCTGTGGCCAATATTTATTCGATGCGGTTTTAATCCAGAAAAAAATGCCCTCACAGATCGCCATCGACCGATACCTGAAAGAAGGCTCTACACCCGTCATGCTCGACCGCAAAGCCGTAACCGACTCAGGCCGCAGAATCGTCATTGCCAACGTCATGAGCGAAGTCAACGGCACTGTACGCCACGATCCCAAGCGTCTGGCCCATGTCCTATTTAGGTGGTACGAACGCACTCGCGGCAGCTGGTAACCTATTGTCTGATTTAACCGTCTGGCTTTACCCTCTGTTTTACCCCTCTGTTTTTTTCAAGAACTTACTGCTAACCCAGCTAGAAACGCCACTAATCAGTGCGCCTGCCATCAAAATGCCAATTGAGGGCATAATCACCGGCTCCCACAGGCCATACCATAGGTCAAACCCCAAATCCACATCGGCAGACCGACCGACTAGAGCGATGGCAAACCAAAAGAAGCAAAACAAAACAAAAAAGAGATTGAACATCAATAGCGTGTTCAATACATTGAAGAAGCGGTCTTTCAAGCGGGTTGTCATCGTCATAGGTGGCGTTATCGGCGGCTATTGTTTCAGTTATTCCTCAGTTATTCCATAGTCTCATACAGACTAAACGCTCCCTTGAACTAAAGATGGCTGCCTCTATTGGGAGAAGCAGCCATGTGGCAGTTATATTTCATTGAATTTGGATTGCCCTTTCTCAAGAAAGGGCACAACGCTTAGATGGCCGTAGGAATATCTAATTCGCCCGCCAAAATGTTGTCAGGGTCAACGTAATGGCAAACCGCATCATCAACACAAATAAGTGCCCAGCCCGATTTGTCAATCTCTACGAACGTATAGTCAGTTTGTTGGACGTAGCAGCCTTTGTGATTCCGTGTCTCTGGCTTGATTGCAACAGTTCGAAGGTTCATAATAGGTGACTCCCGAAGTGGAATAAAGTGTGTGTAAGGGTTTAAGCAATAAGCACTTGAGCTGAGTGTTTGATTCTTAATGCCTACTTCACACATAAGGAGTAGTTCTATAAGATTCAACACTTAAGCTGGGCTTATCGCTTGCTTCACTTAATCTTATCAGTCAGGTCGGGGATCGCTCGTTAAGTTATTGTTTCGCGCCTTTGAGTATTCTTTTGAGATATATAAATAGGCTCTTTGAGTCGCTTTACCCTTCTCAAACGCCCATCTATAAAGCCATTAAGAAGGGCAGCGGGGATCGCTAAAAACCGCGATCTCCACTGCCCCTTTATAATTTTCGTTGCAATACTTAATGAAGTTATGAGAAGGCCGTCATGAGAATTTGATTGCCAGATTAACGGCTAAAAGACTGTCATACCAGCATTGTTAGTCTTCAAATATCCATTTTTGGACGCGCTTTAGGTTTTTCCAATCTGGCTTTCTCCTTAATCCTTCTTCAAGATTTTCCTTTATCTCAACTTTGAGATCATCGACAGCTGAAACAAACGGCACAATTTTCTCTACCTGCTCCCGTACGCCACTTTTGCCGATTTCTAGCATAGCGATAGACAGGTTGACGCGCGCTTGCGGATCGCTAGGGGCTAGCTTAACTGCCCGCTGCGCTGCTTTGTAGGCGGCGTTGGGTTTGTCGGCAAGTAAATACAGCCAAGACAGGCAGGTTTGAGCTGCGCTGTTTTTGGGGGCTTGGGCGCAGATTTCTTTGAATACAGGCAGCAAAGATTCGGCAGACTCACCGTCTTTATAGCGAGCGATGCCTTCGTCAAATTGGGTTTCTAAGGTTTGCATACTTGATAAGGAAACATTGAAGAAAGGATAGAAATAGAAGCCAACCAGTTAGGTTCCAAATGACTTGCCGCAGCCGCAGGTTTGGTTTGCATTCGGATTTGTAAACTGAAATCCGCCGCCAATTAGCGCGTCACTGTAGTCCAGCATGAGGCCGTATAGATATAGCAGGCTTTTGCGATCGCATACAACCTGAAATCCATCGTAGTCATAAACTTCGTCGTGTTCGCCGATGTTGCTTGCGTCTTCAAAGTCCATCATGTATGACATGCCAGAGCAGCCCCCCTGGCGGACACCGACACGCAGGCACAAGTCGCTACCCTGTTTTTCTCGTAGCGCCTTGACATGAGCAAGCGCCGTTTCAGACATTAAAATGCCTTTGGCCTCTGGGTTAACGGCCTGAGCAGTGCCTTGACTGGTGCCTTGACTGATACTTTGATCCACAGTCTGAACAGTTGCTTCAGCAGATGGAGTAGCTTGTGTCATAGGGATTAAGATAGGTTGGGTACGTTGCTTTAGTTTAACGCAGCAGAGCTGGATAGAATCTCAATGCATCAACTGAGTCCATTTACTTGTCGTCGCCTGAGTCAACTGCCTCGACTCTCTAGTGTTTGGGAATGTGATCGCCGTCCGCTCGCCGCCGCTGGTTATCAATTGTCTGATTCAGCTAGCCCAGAAGATATTGCTGCCTCTGAAGGGGACTGCATTATGTGGGCCGACGGGTTGCAGGGTGTGGTTCGAGGGCTGAGCGTTGTCCCGAGGGAAACTGGAAATGAAGCGATTGTCAGAACGTTGTTGCAGGCGATTGAGACGCCTCAAGGGGGCGTGGAGCCCGCGCGACCTCGAAAGGTGATTGTGCGCGATCGCGAAATTCAGTTTTTTCTCAGAGGCGCCCTTCAAGATCTCGATATTGCGGTTGAGCACGCACCAACGCTGCCCGTCATAGACGAAGTTTTTGAAAAGCTTCAGAACCCAGAGGTTCCTGATGACAAACTGCCCAGAGTGTTTGAAGGAACCCTGCTGCAAAAAGCCGCACTGCTCTGGAAAGACGCACCCTGGCGCTATTTGAGCGAGCAAGAAATTTTGGCCATTGAGCTTAACTGCTGGGAAATAGAAACACTCTATCTCTCTATTCTGGGCCTTGCGGGCATGGAATATGGTCTGTTGTTCTATCGTAACCTTGAATCACTACAGCAGTTTCGACACAAGCTGCTCACTGGCGATGACTTTTCCGATGGCATGAAGCAGGCTTTTTTAGAGCAAAACTGCTTGTTTATTAACTTCAACCCTTCTGAAGATGTGATTCCGCTGCATCTGGCGTTGGGTGATTCTGCCGAACAGGCCAAAGCAGATACTCGGCAGGCCAAAGCCCAGTTTCAAAAAAATCGGGCTAGAAGCCGCCACGAAAGCAACGATCCAGCGGCTGTAGACTATGAGTTTGGCAGTTTGCATCCCTTAGAGGGATTGCGATCGCAGCTCGCCGCCGAAGAAGCCGCCAGCCTAATTGTGGCCCTAGAGGCCCTGCATCGATTTTTTAAAAAGCACGATATCAGCGAGCCAGACTTTGCACTGCGGCCTGCTAGCAGTCGATTCCGCATTCCTAATCCGGTTGAGACCGACTCTGATTTGCCCCGTCAAATTGCCGTTAAGGTGTCTACAGTACCCGAGGTTTCCAGCGTTTTCTTAGAAGAAACCCTCGGCTCAGTCGAAGCCTCCAACGCGGTGGGTTCACTGATTGACGACAGCGTACCAGAAGGCTCGCTGATTATGCTGGGCAGCCATCTTGAAACCAGAATAGTGCCCCTGAGAAACTCCCCTCGGATTTATTACCAAAGCGGCTTAGATGTCCTAGAACAGCCGCCCGCAAAAAAAACTAGCCCCACAGCAACTTGGCCTGTTTTAACGATTCAAACAACACGGCCCAAGGCACAGCAGCTGGCCAACCGCTTAAAAGAAGAAGGCGGCATCCAATCTATTTGCTTTAATCCCGGCAGCGATCCGATCAGCGGGCAGATCTTTCAGGTGGGCATTTTACAAACCCAAAAGGGCTATCTCCATCTCTTTAATGAATATGAAATCAATAATCCAACCGACACCTTGAGCCTAGAGCAATGGGCAAAGGTGAGCGCTCAAAATCATCATCGCTGCGGCTGTATTATCGCCGCGGGCGCTACGGGCATCCGGAGAGGTCAGCCAACGCTCAAAGAAATCGTTGCTTTTTTTGAGATGCCAAGTAAGCGCCCTGAAGACATCGGGCTCGCGCCGCTCATTATGAGCTACATTCCAGACTAAACTACATTCCAGAGGGCTCATTGGCTTTGATTAGCCTGCGGAATGGTCGAAACCTTCAAAATCTATGGGCGCTCTATGGACGTTGTTTTGAGTGTAATTGCTTTCAATTGTCTGCTCGCAGCGCTGGTGTGCTGGCTGGCTTTTTGGCTGTGGCGGTGGCAGCTTAAAATCGGTGTGTTGGCCGCCTATTTGCAAAGCTACGAGCGGGATATTGGGCTAGCACCGCAGCAGATGGGCTATGGACTCATGCGTAAGAGAGCCCAAATTGTGCAGGCCAGACTAACGGTTGCCCAATGGCAGCAGCGGTCACACCAGCTTAAGCAGTTGGTACAGCTGCTGCAAACGCTGCGATCGCTCCGCGCAATGGTCGGGATGCGAGCCGCTCAGTCACGCGCCGGTCGCCAAATTAGGTAGACGACTTCGATAGAAAAATACAGAGATTTCAGTAGGATGGTCAGGAGTTCTGACCAATAGCCACTAAAATTCAAAGTAAACTAATTCAAGCTTTTAGGAAGTAAATGATGGCAGAAGGCAAGTCAGACGGGCTGTTAGGTGGCCTGATTATGGGTGCGGCGTTAGGTGTAATCGCTGGCATCTTAGCCGCCCCTCGCCCCGGTAAAGACACCCGACGCATCTTGAAAAAATCAGCCGACGCCCTGCCCGAGCTTGCCGAAGACCTCGCCACCAGCATTCAGTTTCAGGCCGACCGGCTCTCAGACAACGGACTGAGCAACTGGGACAAAACGCTGAGCCGCCTACGCGAAGCCATCGCCGCCGGGCAGGCGGCCAGCCGCGATGAGTGGCAGCGGCAGCAAGCCGACTTTACGGGCAGCCCAAACAGCAGCCCAAACAGCGGCCCAAACAGCGGCCCAAACAACAATCAGAACAGTACCCACAGCGAGGAGACAGTCCCCTTTGCCGAAAACGAGTAAGCGCAATTGTGAACAATCCCTTTTTCTGGCTCGGCATTTCTGTCCTACTCGTCGCCATTAGCCTAATGGCCTTGCTTTTGGTTGCCATACTGGCGTTACAAGAGCTAGCCCGTGCAGCCAGAAGCGCTGAAAAGCTGCTAGATAACCTTAACCGGGAACTGCCAGCGACCCTTCAAGACCTGCGACTAACCGGCAAAGAAATCTCTGTCCTCACCGAGGAAATGAGCAGCGGCATGCAAAGTGCCCGCAATGTCGTTCAACAGGTAGATCAAGGATTAATAGAAGCCAAGCTTCAGGCTCAAAAAGCGCAGGTCACCACCCGCAGCTTATTTGCCGGTGCTACAGCAGCGCTAAATGTGTTAATGAAGCCGCCCCGCCGCCGTCGCCGTCACCCGCCTATCCCACCCCCGGTCGCCCCGGTCGCCCCGGTCGCCCCGGTCGCCCCGGTCGCCCCGGTAGAGACTCAGCAACATACCCCACAAAATACCTCTCGTCTGCATTCTCATAATCAATCGACTCCAACAGCCTCTTCAGAACCCTTACCCGCTTCGCTAAAAAATACCAATTTTGAGCCAAAGCCTCAGAGAGCACAGCCAGAAGAACTTAGCCCATAGGCATTTTAGACGTTATCGCCCGCCAGCTATAGGCCGACTGAGGCTGAAAAAAACGACCTAATCTAGGGCCAACATAGTCGCATTCCCTCGGCTTCTGCTATCTTAAAATTAAGTAAACAACTGTAAAGAGGCGTCATGGCCTTCGGCTTTAAATAATGAAAGAGCGCTTCCAAATCGTGCGAGAGCAAATTGCTAAAATTCAGCAATGGCAGTCTGCTAGGTGGCTCGCTCAAGTCGCGATAAAGTGCGCGATCGCCTGCTGCATCACTCTGTTGGCATGGTCTCCCGCATTACCCGCTGGAGCCTTCAACAACCCCGAACTCCTTCCTGACGAGCCGACTGTTGTGATCGATCTAGCGCGCATCCTCAACGATGCGCAAGAAGAGTCTTTAAATGAGCGACTGTCTGCCTTTGAAGCAGAAACAGGCTGGAAACTAAGGATACTCACGCAGTTTGACCAAACACCCGGTCGCGCGGTTAAAGACTTTTGGGGCCTCAATAAGCATAGCGTGATGCTAGTTGCCGACCCACGCGGGGGCAATTTGCTCAACTTCAGCGTCGGCGACGATCTTTACCCATTGCTTCCCCGAACCTTTTGGATTGAGCTTCAAACTCGCTTCGGCAACCAGTTTTACGTTCGTGACAACGGCGAAGATGGGGCTGTGCTAGGCGCGATTAATGCGCTAGAGACCTGTTTGAATCGAGGAGGCTGCGCGGTTGTGCCCGGCTTGCCACGCGAGCAGTGGATTTTAACCCTCATTACCTCTATTTTGGGCGGCGTGATCTGTGGGTTCGCTGCGCAGCCCCGGAGAGAAGGCCAGGGCATTGCGTGGCAGTGGGCACTGCTGTTTTCACCGCTGTGGGGAATTTTGTTCATTGCTTTTGGGCTAGGGCCGGTCGTCACTCGCACGCCAGAGCTGCTGCCGGTTATTCGTAACGTGGCGGGCTTTTTAATCGGTCTGATTGTCGCCTTTTTAACCCCCGTGTTTGGCAATCCTCCCCCTGCTGATGACAAGGCATCATAATCACGCGTTGCCTGCTTGCCTCGTTTAGGCAATCACGTTATTGACTCGTTATTGACTCATTGCGTTATTGCCTGATTGCGTTACTGACTAATAATGCCTGACCACTGAACTTTCTTTTCTCCGCTACGACGATAGGAAAAGAAGGTCTCTGGCTCTTGGTAGGTGCAGTGAGGCGCGATCGCAATCTGATCTGTGGCCATTCCCATTTGCTCTAGCTGTATCTGATTAATCCGCCTAACATCCAAACGCACTTTCCCCATTTCAGGATCGCTTAGCAAGGGTGGATTTTTCATTGCCATGAGCTGTGCGATCGTATCCTGCGTTCTATCCGGCAGCGAAACAACGCTTTTCCCTACCTGTTCGGCAACATCTTTTCCGACCTGATACACACTGCCATCAATCGCAGGCCCCAAGGCGACTCGGATATTGCCTAACTGACTTCCTTGATCCAGCATTCTATTCACGGCGACTGGCAAAATTTTCTGCGCAGTCCCTCTCCAACCCGCGTGAACGGCTGATACTTGACCTGTGACCACATCACTGATCAAAGCTGGCGTACAGTCAGCCGAGCAGGCCCAAACCGCCTGATTAGCCAATTCACTCATAAGCCCATCAGCCATCGGAAACGGAGAGAAAGAGCCGCCTGCTAAAGGAGGTAAGCCTGAGGCGATAGCTTTTTCGACTTCTGTAGGCGTTAAAACATCGGCCCCGTGAACCTGCTTGACTCGATATATCTTCGTGCCCGATTCGTCAGCTCTGTCGCTATTTATATCGCTATTTATATCGCTATTTATGTCGCTATTTATATCGCTATCTAAAAGCGTCTGAACCAAATCTTCCAAGGTTAATGGATCAAAGTGCCGCGTAAAAAAGCCATGAGGCTGCGGGATCAACCCACAGGTTAAAAAAGGCTTGCTTTGCCACGTTTGCCAGGTCCAAGCTTGAGTTTGAAGCGGTATCGGAGTCTCCATAGAGATCAGGCTGCTAGCAGCAAGTAGAAAAGGAATAGTAGGGGGGAAAAAAAATAGTAGAGAAAAAATAGCAACGGTTGGACTCAACCATTTGCCTTACCCAATTGCCCCACATACCATAACTGAGACGGTGCAGGACAGCTGTATTCGTGGTTGCAACTGACACCGCTTACGCCTCTAGGCCCAAAACAGAGCGTAGGCGCTAGGATGGAGGTGACAATCGCACGTATGAAACCTTGAGCAGGGCATAATAACTCTGTAGGTAGACACCTAACTCTGTAGGTAGACATCTAAGATAGACACCTGTAGATATACAGTAGATATTAAGTGATGTGAGGCCAGTTTTATGGGCGGTAAATATATGCTAGGAGGTACCATTCTTGGTATTTTCTTGTTAGCTTTTTTGGGCATTCGTAGTGCCTCCAACTGGCTAACTCAGTCCAATGCCACGACGCAAGAAAGCCTAGTGTCTAGCAGTGAAAACCGGATTGAGAGCGATCGCGCCCAAAACAACCAAGCTACGCAGCTAAATGATTCAGGCGACTCAGCCAATTCAGCCGTCAGCCAAGCAGACAATTCGTCAGCGGCAAACTCAACGGTTGCCCCTTTAGAGGAAGCCGGTACCTATATTCAACGGCAAAAGCGAGTAGAAGAAGATGGAGTGATTGCCAACACTCAAGTTGACATAGTTCCGACCGCAAACAACGAAGTTGCGACTCAAAATAATACTCAGCTGAACCCACAGCCTAGTGCTGATCGTCCTGACACCACAACCTCTCAACCTTCCTCACCAACACCTGCTGTGCCTGCCCTCTGGTAGACAGCGTTAGTAGCACTGCCAGATAACATGAGTAGGCAGTAATCAACGACTTATCACTGACTTGTCAACACATGGGTCACTCAACAGTACTAATAGTCGGCGGTGGCGTGATTGGATTGGCGGTCGCCTTAGAGCTGCGTCAGAGAGGAACTCAAGTCACCGTTTTGAGTCAGGACTATACCGCCGCCGCCGGACACGCAGCGGCTGGAATGCTAGCACCTAGCGCTGAAAAAATAGCGCCAGGGCCAATGGCCGAGCTGTGCTCACGCAGCCTAGATTTGTATCCTGCCTGGATTGACAAGTTAGAAAAACTCACCGGGCAAGATAGCGGCTACTGGCCTTGTGGTATTTTGGCCCCTGTTTTAGCGGCAGAAGAAGTTAAAACAGAAACTGGTACGGTGCAGTTGAGTGCAGCTGCCGCCCATAGCTATCAGCCTGGGTTAAGCAACAGAGTAGTTAGCGCTGAGTTTTACCCCGACGATGCGCAGATAGACAACCGCGCCTTAATGAAAATGCTCCAGTTGGCAGCGCAGGATTTAGGTGTAGAGGTTCAGTCAGGGGTGTGTGCCGAAGGCTTTGTGCAACGGCGAGGGCAGATTGTTGAACTGCGCACTTCAGTTGGCCCGCAGACTGCTGACCACTATATATTGGCCACTGGGGCATGGTCGGGTGAGTTGCTGCCCATTCCGGCGACCCCCTGCAAAGGGCAAATGCTATCGGTGCGGGTGCCCGCTGGCTATGGTCAGGTGCAGCCCTTGCAGCGCGTGCTGTATGGAGAAAAAGTATACATCGTACCTAGACGCGATGGCCGCATTGTAATTGGCGCAACCGTTGAAGATGTAGGCTTTGCCCCGCACAACACGCCCGCTGGTGTTGCTCAGCTTCTCAACGCTGCCGTAGAACTCTATCCCGTGCTTAAAACGTTTCCGATTGAGGAGTGCTGGTGGGGTTTTCGGCCTGCAACGCCCGATGAGCAACCCATTCTTGGCGCAGGCCCTTGCGAAAACTTAACGCTGGCAACGGGACACCATCGCAACGGCATTTTACTGGCTCCGATCACCGCTCAGCTGATTGCCAATAAACTAATGGCTAAGTCTGCTGAGCCAAGCGACTCTGATACGCTGCTATCAGCTTTTAGCTATCGGCGATTTACTGATTTTTCAACGCCTTATTCTCTCCCTTCTACGCCCAGTGCTTCTATGCAAATCCTTGATACGCCCTCGCTCACAAACCTTTCTCACCCTGAATCTAACAGCCTCTCTCATAACCCCTCTCACAATTCCTCTCACCAGCCTTCTCACCAGCCAGATGAGCTGGTGATTGCGGGCAAAACATTTACCTCTCGGCTGATGACGGGTACGGGTAAATTTAGCAGCCTAGAGACGATGCGCCAGAGCTTTGCAGCGAGCGGTAGTGAAATTGTGACGGTCGCAGTACGCCGGGTGCAGACTAATGCGCCGGGTCATGAAGGACTCGCTGAAGCCATTGACTGGAGCAAAATTTGGATGCTGCCCAATACAGCGGGCTGCAAAAACGCAGAAGAGGCGATTCGGGTCGCTAGGCTAGGACGGGAAATGGCAAAGCTGCTAGGCCAGGAAGACAATAACTTTGTCAAGCTAGAGGTGATTCCGGATACGAAGTATTTACTGCCCGATCCGATTGATACACTCAAGGCCGCTGAACAGCTGGTGAAGGAGGGGTTTGCAGTGCTGCCTTACATCAATGCTGACCCGCTGCTAGCCAAGCGACTAGAAGAAGTTGGCTGTGCCACTGTGATGCCGTTGGGCTCACCGATTGGCTCGGGGCAAGGCATTCGGAATGCGGCAAATATTGCGATTATTATTGAGAATGCGAATGTGCCAGTAGTGGTAGATGCCGGAATTGGCTCGCCGAGTGAGGCGGCTTATGCTATGGAGCTAGGGGCCGATGCGCTGTTGGTGAATAGCGCGATCGCACTTGCCAAAGATCCGGTGGCAATGGGCACTGCGATGGGAATGGCTGCCAAGGCCGGACGACTGGCCTACCAAGCGGGTCGGATTCCGGTAAAGGGCTATGCCAGCGCCAGCTCCCCAACCACTGGAACCATTAATAGTTAACGTTTTAATAAGGTTTTAACGCATCGGCATCGTAGTGCTGAAAAATTTGGTCACTATTTCGTATGACAGAGATTTCACAATTAACTGTGAAAAGGTTCATCAACTTGTTACAATGCTTAACATAACTAAGAAACAGGCCTAACCCTATGCGCTACACAGAAGAAGAAAGCGGACTGCTAAACAATTTTGCAGTTGAGCCGAAGATGTACGAAGCTGAGCCTCCCACGGGTACTGAAAAGCGTAACTACATCATTTTGGGGAGCATGGCTGCTACCTTGGTCGTGGGCTTGTTTGTGGTTGCAGCAGCGGTTTCTTAATCCTTTTTTCTCAAGTTAGCATTGCTGGCAGCTAGCTGCTCTCATATTGGAGACTCTCCTCTCTAGACAGGTCTGAGAATAGCTATTTGCAAGTTTTGATAAAAGAGTCTGCCGTGGGGCGGGCTCTTTTTTTTGCTCATGTACCAGACGCGATATGGTATCGAAAGGGATAGATTTTTAGGCAATGGCGATGGTGGCACGGTGGGTATCGGGTTCTACTCGTAGCGGTAAAACGGAGTATTTGATTGAGTTTGCTGGCGAAACTGGGGCTGAGCAACAGCAGCCGTTGCTGGCCTTTGCCGCAAATGGTGATAATCGCATTGTGCTGGCGAGTCGAATGATGGATCGATTGAGCGATCGCACAGCAACCCTCACCACCACACCCGCAGGCTTTGTGCAAGACGAAGTGATCCTGTTTTGGCCGCTGCTGGTACAGGCGCTTGATTTGCAGGCGCAGTTTCCGCTCAAGCTACGGCCTGAAAATGAACAAGCCCTCGCCACTCAGCTTTGGAAACCTCGGCTAGAGGGCGGGACTTTGGCGGTAGAGGGCTGGCGTGAAGCTCGCATGGTTCGCCGAACACTTGATTTTTTGCAGCTGGCCTCTCAAGGCTGTATCCCAATTGAAGACATTCCGCTGATGCTTCAGGCAGGGATGCCGAGTGCGCTTGCGCCCAAAGCGCTGTGGGACACGGTTGGAGAAGCGCTGGTTGAATGGCAGAACTGGTGCTTGCAGCGTGGTCTGTTGACCTATGGGATTATGAGTGCGCTGTACTGGCGATACTTATTACCCATGCCTAAGTATCAATCTCAGCTGCTGGCTCGGTTTAGCGGGGTGCTGGCTGACGATGTTGATGAGTATCCAGCCCTGATGTCGCCTTTGTTTTCAGTTTTTTTAGAGTCGGCGCGACCCTGCTTGTTTACCTACAATCCTCAAGGCAAAATACGGCTAGGGCTAGGCGCTGACCCAGATGCTTTGCTGGCGATCGCAGCCCACTGTGAAAAAATAGAGAAAAAGATAGAAGAAAGAGTAGAAAAAATATCCGAAAAAGCAGCCGAAGAAACGCAGGAAACCAAAGAAACGCAGGGAACTGACGTACTGCCGCAAAAATCATTAGGACACTGGGGCGATCGCTTTGTGCAGTGGGTAGAAGATCCGCTGGCCGTCCCAAGCTTACCTGAGCCCATTAAACTCATTCAGGAAACCTCGCGGGGTCACATGCTGCGAACCACAGCTGAGGCGATCGCCCGCGCTATTGCCACTGGGCAGGCAAAACCCTATGAAATCGCCGTCATTGGCCCTGGGTTAGACGCTATTGCCCGCTACAGTTTGATCGAAATTTTGAGCAGTCGGGGAATTGCGATTGAATCGCTCAATGATCAGAGGCCGCTGGTCAGCTCGCCGATGGTAAGGGCGCTGCTGGCCCTACTGGCGCTGGTATATCCGGGGTTAGGACGATTGGTCGATCGAGATGCGATCGCTGAAATGCTCGTTGTCCTAAGTCAGAGTCTGTCACCCTTATCTGCGCCGCTTGCAGCACATGATTCAGCTTCAGCGCCCTGGTTTGATCTAATCTCTATTGACCCTGTACGAGCTGAACTCATCGCCGACAACTGCTTCGTGCCTGATATTGAAAATCCTCACTTGCTCCCGGCTGATACCTTCTCTCGGTGGGATCGACTAGGCCATCAGTCGGTTGCTGCCTACAATCGAATTCTCCAATGGGTCGAGGCGCAAAAGCAGCTACGCCAGCAGCGCCTAACCGCTAGCCCAGTAGTAACCATTGACCGAATTGTGCAAGACTTTTTGTGGCGCGGCAGCCGTTTGCCGTACGATCAGCTCGCCACGCTCAGAGAACTGATGGAAACCGCACAGCACTTTTGGGAAGTTGAAGAAAGACTGCGCCTAGTAGACAAACAGATTGTTGATAAACAGATTGTTGATAAAACGGCAGACAAATCTCAAAGTGATGTGGGCCGATTCATTCAGCTGCTGCTAAAAGGTACGGTATCGGCCAATCCCTATCCGGTTAAACCCCTTGCACCCGAACGGCAGGGCGTTACCCTTTCGACCATTTATCAGTATCGGGCTCAGCGCCTGACTCACCGCTGGCAGTTTTGGCTAGATTCGGGCTCTCCCCTATGGGGAATGGGCGGCGGCGAACTATTTGGTGCGCCAATATTTTTGCAAAGTTGGACAGGGCGGCCAATGACGCTCGTAGAAACTGAAGAAGCCAACGAAGCGCAGCTAGGACGAACGCTACGAGATTTGCTCGGCAGAGCAACCGAGCGCGTTTTTCTATGCCATAGTGAGCTGGCGCTGACGGGCCAAGAGCAAATGGGGCCGTTGATTTCGCTGGTGAGTGCGGCTCAACCAGCAGACGACTTATTGTTGGACCCTGAAAAAAGTGCTAATGAAGAGAGTGCTAATAAAGAAAGTGCTAATGAAGAGAGTGCTCGTACGATATTGACCTCTGCTGAGTAGAGTAGCTGTAGAGTAGCTATTGTTATCAGCAGACATTAATAATGACTTGATCGCGGTGCCTACCCTATGACATTGGACAACCGATTCATAGAGATGATGAAGTATTTCACTGGTTGGCATTTGGGCTCACACCCACCAAGGCTGTTGATTTGTTCTTGGATCTATTTCAATCGCGACATTGCGGCAGTTTTTGGTCACAGGACACAGCTTTAAGGGGCTTTAAGGGGCTTTAAGGGGCTTTAAGAGGCTGGCTGTGGCCTATAAAGTGCTTGAAGGTTGTGCCTGAAAATTATTTACGAGACGCTCCCACGGCCCGATTCCTCGTCATGAAGCAGTGTTGACTCGAATTTACTACAAACCAACTGAGTTGGCGACCAAGACGAAAACCAGTAGTGATCTTGGCTAACGGCTAATGGAAGTGGTTTGTCTGAAGGGTTGTGTGGATGCTGATTTGATGAATCTGGGCTTTGAAAATGAACCACTGCAATGTTGTTGATTCCGACCACTTCTCTGCCTTCTTGAAACCAGCGAGTCTGCCAAAACTTGAGCCGATGAAGCAATGAATACTGCGACTTGGCGGTAGGCGACGGCACTAGCTCAGCGATCGCAGTGGTGATATTCACAGGCCGCGATCGCTGACGCTTCAGCCAAGTTATTTGGCACTGCCAGTCGGGCGATCGCATCTGGGAAGATGGTCTGGTAGAAGGCTTAGAAGAAGGCTTAGAAGAAGGCTTAGAAGAAGGCTTAGAAGATGATTTGGCAGAAGGCGATCGCTCCTCCAAATCAGGCGGCGAGAAATACCCTATCCACTCACGGGGTCTTTCCGGTAACAACCATTCTTTTAAGCGAGTGTGCAGTATTTGAGTTAATAGCTCTTCGTTTTTGATAGCGCTAGAAGTTAACTGCACTAACGTAGACTGCTTCCCCGACCTTAAATTTTGGTAGCGCGCTTGAATAGCAGAACTGTAATGAATATCGCCCGAAAGCACAATTACCTCCTGCCGATGTTGCAACAGAGTGGTCAACAGCATCGCCAGCGCTTCGTTGTTTAAATTCCAAGAATCGCCTACATCTGCGGCAAAGGTTTTACGCCGGTCGAGATACCACTGCTGAATCCAATCCAGGGCTCTCATACCAAAAACATTGGTCGGTGCCACCACAAAGGTGGCGTAGTTTGAGTTGTCGTTTGAGCCGTTAACGGGCTGAGAAAGTGGCTCAGTGAGCTGTTGAGTAAACGCGGAGGGACTGAGCAGCATCGGCGGCGCAATCGGTGAGCGAGTGGTCGGGTAGCCTCGCTGAGTACGGGTATCGAGCACAATTACTTCGTGGCAGGCGCTGCGGATAATGTAGTGCCAAGTGAGCGAGGGCTGAGCGCGTTTCAGCACCCAGACTGTTTCATTGTCTTGAACGAACTGAGGTAAGTCTGTATGCGGATCAATCGTGGGAAGCCCTAGATAGGTTGCGATCGCGCCTTCCGCTTTGTGATCCTGACCAGCCGAATGCGACCATTGCTGCACCGCCAACAGCAGCGCCGCGCCTGTTTCACCCGGTTCAAACTGTTGAGGCGTATTGCCCCAAGCTTGAAAAACGGCATAGCTCAGCAGAGCATTTTGAACAGTCCGACGACCTAGCGGTCGGCCCAACACGCGCAAACACCATTCCTCATTTAGGTTCCAGTCATCGCTAACATCATGGTCGTCAAAAATGGTGTAAGTCGAGATATTGGCCAGCAAACGCCGCACTTTCCAGAGTGTGTACAAAAACTGTTCCATTTGTCGCCGGTCTTTATTCCACTGGCGAATAGCTTTGCGATCCTGAGTAATTTCATGACCCATGGGCAAATGGAGCGGCCAACAGGCGGGCGAATAGGCGAGCAAGTAAGACGCACAGTACTCGCCAAAGCTAAATAAATGACTCGTTGTGCGATCGCGCTTATTGTTCAATCCAGCAGTGAGCCCCGCTTGCCGAATGGAAAAATCTGCCTGCTGGTCAGCGGGCAGATTTTTCGGTTGAATCTTTTGAGTACCAGCCTTTTGAGCAGCCGTGCTGCTGGCATACTGTTGTTCTATTGGTTCTATCGGCAGGGGCTCTTCCCAGCCCAGCAAGGTGTCACCTAGCGCAGAAGCTAACCACAATAGCGGATCAGCCACATCGTCGCCGTAAATTTGATCACCGGTTAAAAATAGCTGATGAGGGCGGAGATGAGATGCGCTAGCGGTCTCTGTAATCAAAGCGTCTAAAATAGGCAGCGTATCAAATCCAGCGCCGTGGGGCTTACGACAAGATCCATGGGCTATTTTCAAATGCTTGAGCTGGGTAGGCGGCAAAACAAAAGTGGGCTTTTGGTGAGCGAAGTAGCTAATTGTTTCAGCAGAACGATCGGTTGCCCCAGAGCGATTGGGATAAGCTAGCGCCGCCGCAAGTGAATAGGGTTTGTCAGCCGTGAACTGAAGATCATAGGCGTAGATGCACTCTGACTTTAAAGGCGCCTCCTGACTAGCAGCCGATTCAGATTTGGGCGCGCGAGCGGTAACAGCAACCACATGAAGATACTTGCCGAGCGCTGTGGTGGTTCGGCTACCTTGCAACAAGCAACGGTCAATGCGATCGCCTTCTGCCTGCGTCTGGAAAACCTGTAGCCTGACATGAGCCCTCTGCTTAAGCGCAACCCACACGGTGACTTGATCAGCTTCGGTACGCCGCAGTATTGGCCCAGCCAGTAGTAGCGGTAGCCCCTGTAGCGCATCTTCTCCAGCGAGGTATTCCCTGAGGTATTCCATGGTGTTGGTAAGAAAAGTTGGCGGATATCGCACCGTGATATTCTAATGCTTTTTACCGCAACCTTTTGGCCATACCAAGGACTGTAGCTAGGCACCGCGCTTACGATACTTAACGCCTCATCGATCCGATCGGTAGGCGCGCTGTTGCAGGTTGATATAGGTCGTGGCGGCAGCGGCCACTGACAGGACGACAAATGCGAACATCAACCGAATGGCGGCAGCAAAACCCCAAAAGTCGCTGCTTCTGCCAGTGGATCTGCCAGGAGATCTGCCAGGAGATCTGCCAGGAGATCTGTTAGAGGATCTGTTAGAGGACTTGTTAGAGGACTTGTTAGTAGATTGGAGAGATTGGGGGGATTAAGAAACCGAGAGCTGATAATGCAGCTAGTGACACCGCCCGAGGCTTGTCCTGCTTGAGAGCAGGGCAATAGCGGAGAATGACAATCAGCAAGTCTCCTAAAAAACAATTAAAAAATAGGTGGACGAAACGGGCTAAAGAAACCAATTCAATCCACTTGCAGAAGTTACATCAGTCAGGCTAGAGATATTCAATTGTTGGCGAATAGGCTCAATTTACCTACCACAAAAATTTCTCGGCTGATCGAAGAACTCCAGCAAAACGATCAGTTTCCGTTTTCACGCGCAGAAGCCTGCTGTCAGACAAGATATAACGCTCACTTTGCCGAGCACTACGTTCACCTAGAATCCTTATACTCACAAAATTTTAGAGCGGTTGAACGACTTGCCTCAGGGCAGCAGCAGCAGCAAAATCAAAAATATTATCGTCACAGACATCTTTAGCATCGTAAGAGGTGAAACGGGGGTTTTGCCCCAGATATTCTAAGTTGACGATGACAGGGTTTGAGCGTAGAAAGATGATTTTCGCGGCCATAGCCATATGTAATTAAGTAGCCGTACTGGATTTTGGTAGCAGATGGGGCAGCACGCAAAGCCGTTTGAAGCAAAAGTGAGCGCAGTCGCTTAAATAAAAATATGGATGAAAATATGGGCGAAACCTATAGATAACGAAAGAAAATAGGGTACAAATAGACTGAGATTTTCTAATCAACTAATTTAAATGTGTTGAAGGAAGGTTGAGAGAACTGACAGCAGGCAATTAATGGCCTTTCCCTAGCTTTTAATGGCTTTCTAACGGGGCCTCTCTACTGCCCGTTTACACTTTTCCATAGCCAGTCTCACAGCTACTTCCACCGCGTACTTAAGGTAACTTGTCAGAGGATTTTTGTTTTTTTAAAGGATTTATCTTGACGAATGTCACCTACGTTGCTCTAATTTGACTACTCATTCGGTAGATTCGATAAATTTCAGTCTTTTTACCGACTTTTAATCGTTGATATAGAATGTTTTGACCATATGACCAGAGCATCTAATTACCAGAGCTGATCACCCGACCATCTGATCACTATGCTGATCATCACTATCTGATCAAAGGTGCGTACCGTAAAATTAGCGAATAGGTTCACCTTAAGAGGCCTGCCCTCAAAATTTTTAAGTTATTCAAACTAGAAACTAAGCGACTACCCCCTCCTATGAAGCCTTCTCATCCCGCTGATGCCCGTTCAGCTCCCACTAACTACGCACCCTCGGTTCCGATGACCGTGTACCGAGAGCTAGCCGCAGAGCTAAGAGCAAACAAAGCCGTGATTGACTCACTCAATAGTCGTAATCAGCAGCTGCTTCAGCAAAATCAGATGCTAAAGCAGGAAATTCATAACGTGGTGCAAGCAACGCTCAGCCTAGGACAAATAGCGGGTGTGGCGAGACAAGCCCCTAACGGTAGTAATGGTCAGGGCCTATCAAGAGAATTTCCGAGTGCGATCGCGCCTGATACCCTCGCAAAACTTGTGCGCAGCAACGCTGAAACCGCATCCGAAAACGCTTACGAGCCGCACTTGGAACAAGCTCAGGCACCGATGATTCCCTATTTTCCACAATCATCGCCTAGCACAGCGCCTGCTGCGCCCACTCACCGAGTGCCTCGCCCAATCGCTCAAAGTTCGGCACCGCAGCAGCAAACTGCCAAGACCGCTGAGCAGCAAAAAGCCTCAGAGATGAGAGCCGTTGCGCGTGACCTCAACCGAGCAGCCGCTAAGAACAAGTCCCAAAATACGGCTAAAAAGCAAGCATCAAGGCCGCGTCAGCAGCCATTGCCGAAAAACCAACTGGAAGATTATTACCCCGCCGGGCAGACCACAATGACCCCGGTAAAGGCTCAAAAGCTGTTCACTGATCAACCTGGGAAATATCCCAGCACGGCGCTAGACGCTTCTGAAAATAAAGAAATTGGAGGTATCTGGCTGGTGCTCTCTATTGTGTTGATTATTGTGACTGCATTTGGCGCGGGCTTTTTAATTATGAAACCGCTGCTCAACGATCGTTGATATCTCGTATGGTATTAATGGAATTCAAGTTTTAATCAGTTTTTGAACGTGGGCCTTTCAATTTGGCCTGTGAAACTGTGGCCACTACTGGGAGATGTGTATTTAAGTCATGAAAAGAGTTGAAGCGATTATCCGTCCTTTCAAGCTAGATGAGGTCAAGATTGCCTTGGTCAATGCGGGCATCGTGGGCATGACCGTTTCAGAAGTGCGAGGATTTGGCCGCCAAAAAGGACAAACTGAGCGCTATCGCGGGTCTGAGTACACGGTAGAGTTTTTGCAAAAACTGAAGCTAGAAATCGTAGTGGAAGATACACAAGTGGATATGGTGGTCGGCAAAATTGTCGAAGCCGCTCGCACTGGCGAAATTGGCGATGGCAAAATCTTTGTGAGCGCTGTCGATGAAATTGTTCGCATTCGGACTGGCGAGAAGAACTTAGAAGCCGTCTAAATCCTTAATTAGACAAGCATTCTTAGGTAAAATATTAGAATTTCCGGGGAGATAGCAACAGCTGTCTCCCCGTTTATTTTCTTTGATTTATTTTTTGGCGCTATGCCAGTGAGCAGCTGATGACAAGCAACTTAATTTCTCAGCCAGATGCCGCTATCCGAGCCACTGTAGAAGCTGAGCTAGAAGGGTTTGCCCGATTTGGTGTAAACCTAGGACTCAGCCGAATTGAAAAGCTGCTGGCAGATATGGGCAGTCCACAGCAGCAAGTGCCTGTGATCCATGTGGCAGGAACGAACGGGAAGGGCTCGGTCTGTGCGTATTTAGCGTCTGTACTGAGGGCGGCGGGCTATCGAACGGGGCGTTATACCTCGCCTCATTTAGTCAGCTGGACGGAGCGCATTTGTATTGACGGGGTGCCAATTAGCTGGGCTGATTTGCAGGATCAGCTGGAGGTGGTGAAGACGGCGATGCGGATTGATCAAGTGTCCATGCCGACTCAATTTGAAGTATTTACGGCGGCGGCTTGGCGCTACTTTGAGCAACAACGGGTAGATGTGGCCGTTGTAGAGGTAGGCTTAGGCGGGCGGCTGGATGCCACAAATGTGTGCTCACAGCCTTTGGCTACGGTGATTGTGTCGATTGGCCGCGATCACTGGCAACGCTTGGGTGATACGCTTGCTGCGATCGCAGGTGAAAAGGCAGGTATTTTGAAGCCAGGTGTGGGCGCGATCGCTGGCCCCTTACCGCCTGAGGCGAGTGCAGTTGTCACCGCCCGAGCCGCTGAACTCAACATTCCGCTTACCTGGGTCACACCTGCTAAGTCAGTGGTCAAACCAGCCATTCAAGCAAATATAGACGCCGATCCAAAGTCTGCGTTACCCACTCTCTGCTACGAGGGCATTCAGTATCCCCAAGCCCTTTTAGGGGAGCATCAAAAGATAAATTCGGCCTGTGCGATCGCAGTTATTCAAACACTGCGTGCTCAAGGATGGCAAATTTCAGACGAGGCGATCGCAACCGGGATGGCCCATGTGCAATGGCCTGGACGCCTGCAAAAAAAACCATGGCGCGGGCATGAGCTGCTCATTGACGGAGCCCATAACCGAGAGGCGGCGCGATCGCTCCGAGCCTATCTTGATATGACCCTGCCCCACCAGCCGATCAGCTGGTTGATGGGGATGCTAGAAACCAAAGATCATGAGGGTGTATTTAGCGAACTACTGCGGGCGGGTGACCATCTCCATCTAGTGCCGGTGCCAGGACATTTGAGCGCAGATCCCAAGGAACTAGGTGCGATCGCGCAAAACCTCTGCCCGGTGGAGGTGTTTATCCACCGCGACCTAGAAGCCGGACTAAGCGCCATTACGCAGACTTCAGACACTTTAGGGACTTCAGAGACTTCAGAGACTTCAGAGACTTCAGGCACTTCAGGTACAGAACCGCGATCGCATTCTAACCTCCCACTTTCTACGCTCCCTCTTTCTAACCTCCCAACTGTGCTGTGCGGCTCGCTATACCTCATTGGATACTTTTACGAGCACTACGCCTCCGAGTAACCTATGGGCGTCAGGTAGCAGCCCGCAATTTTCCAGTCGCCCATTCTCTGCTGCTGCATGATGTAGGTCGCACGAATGAGCTGCCCCGACTGATCCATCAGCATCACCTGCTGGGCTGGCAGTCCTTCTACCCGCAGCAGATCTTCAAACACGACAGAGCGAGGCCGATAAACCGGTGGATAGGCAGCTTCGACCATTCGGACGAAATTTTCAGCTGTGCCAAACTCCACCTGAATGCTGGGCGCAGCCTGAGAAAATGCCGCCGCCGCATCATTGACCTGAAAAGCGGCAATCTGCTGCTCAATAGCCTGCCGAATCGCTAGCAAATCTGCCTCTGTCATATCTTCTGCCGCCTCTGCCCATCGCTTTGCGGCATTCCTATCAGGTCTCTCGTCGTGATCTGTTTCATGCTTTCAGTTTTCTTAGCTTCCCACTTTCAGTTTGCCGATTACGGACTACAGCAACTTGGCCCTGATAAAATTTAGCCTAAGCACCTAGAACACTATGCCAATTATCAACGTCGAAAATCTAGGTAAAGTCTATCCGGTGGCGATTAAATCCCCTGGAATCAAGGGCACAATCCGCCACTTTTTTCATCGCACCTATCGCAACATCGAAGCAGTTAAGCAAGTCTCTTTTGCTATTGAGCCAGGTGAAATCGTCGGTTTTTTAGGGCCAAACGGGGCAGGCAAAACCACAACGCTAAAAATGCTCACAGGCCTGATTCACCCCTCTAGCGGAACTGTCGCGGTTGCGGGGCATCGGCCCTTTAACCGCGACGCTCAGTTTTTGCGGAACATTACGCTGGTGATGGGTCAAAAGCAACAGCTCATTTGGGACTTACCTGCGCTGGATTCGCTGAAAATAAACGCGGCTGTCTATGACTTAAGCGACGCAGAAGCTCGGCAGCGGATTGGCGAGCTAGCCGAGATGCTCTCTATTCAAGATCAGCTCAAGCAGCCGGTGCGCAAGCTGTCTTTGGGAGAACGAATGAAGGCTGAAATGCTAGCGGCCTTACTGCACAGGCCACAGGTCCTGTTTTTAGATGAGCCCACATTAGGACTCGATATCAATGCACAAGTAGCCGTTCGCAGCTTTTTGAAGGACTATAACGAGCGCTATGGGGCGACTGTGCTGCTTACCAGTCACTATATGGCAGATATCACAGCTTTGTGCGATCGCGTTTTAGTCATCCACCAAGGCAGCCTCATTTACGACGGCCTGCTCGATGGCCTGCTCGATCGTTTCGCACCTTACCGAGAGGTCTCGGTAGAATTTGCCCGCCATCAAACGATCAACGCAGCCACCTTAGCCCCCTATGGCGACCTGCAATCCCTAGAAGGCTGCAAAGCGACCTTTTTAGTTCGCACAGGCAAACTGACCGACACCGTATCCAAGCTTTTAAACCATCTGAGTGTTCAGGATTTAACCATCGCTGAACCGCCAATCGAAGATGTCATTGGCAAAGTGTTTCAAACAGGCAGCCTAAAATAATGACGCTTAGATCCCTACGCATCGTACGCACCTTCCTGTCGGTGTACTACGCCTACATGGTGGAATACCGGGCAGAACTCATTTTTTGGGTACTCTCAGGCAGCTTCCCCCTGATTTTCTTAGGTCTATGGAACCAAGCCGCTCAAAGCAATGACTTGGGATTTACCCCGGCTCAATTTGCACAGTATTTCTTGGCTGTTTTTTTAGCCCGTCAGTTTACTGTGGTTTGGGTGATTTGGGATTTTGAAAAAGAAGTTGTTCAGGGCACCCTTTCACCGCTGCTGCTTCAGCCTATCGATCCAGTATGGCGACATTTCTTCGGTCACGTTGCCGAGCGGTTTACGCGCTTACCCTTTGTATTGCTTCTGGTTGGGCTATTTTGCCTGCTCTATCCCGAAGCAATTTGGATTCCTACCCCCTACGCCTGCTTTTGGGGCATCGTTTCGCTCATTTTGGCTTTTTGCCTGCGCTTTCTAATTCAATACACCTTTGCCATGCTGGCTTTTTGGGTAGAGCGAGCCAACGCAATTGAGCAGTTTTGGTTTTTGTTTTATACCTTTCTTTCTGGCCTAGTTGCGCCGCTCACGCTATTCCCCGATGCTGTCCGCGAATTTGCGCTATGGACACCCTTTCCCTATTTGATCTATTTCCCAGCTAGCCTCCTCGTAGGCCTGCCCGTAGACTTGCCACGCGGCCTGATAACAATGGCTAGCTGGGGGTTGTTGGCTTTTATAATTAACCGAAAATTGTGGCGATTAGGTCTAAAACACTACTCAGGGATGGGGGCATAATAAGTTTATGCCAATAGAGTTTCAGCTTTAGTTATGTAATATTTGAAACAATAACTAAAACCAGTGCTGCAACTGAATCATCTCATATATTTAGTATTTCGACGATTTTTCGTCATTCCTGCTGAATCAAGAATCATTGCTCTTTTATTAGCAAGTAATTATACGAATAAGATTAGGCTATTTAGCTGATGTATGGCCTAAGTAATGTTTACTATGTTTATGGAAGCAAAGCGTTACTAGAGAGCGCAAATACCTGCGTATGTTTACGTAAACGTTTGCACTCTTAAATTTATTTTTTTCCAAACGCTTTTTCTCAAGCGTTTATCGATAGACCGTTTGTGCGACCAGGTGCAGCCAATATTTAGGATTGAGTTCTAAACACTGATGAATAGTTTAATTCCACTAAAACCGTCTGCTTCCTTTGGTAGCATGCCTTTGCAGGTGATTTCTATACCACTGGAAAATCAGCCAGAACTCGCTAGTGACATTCCCTTATCTCAGCTCTCTAACCATCATTTGGTCATCCGCTGCCAAAACCCAAACCAGAAAGACCGCCCTGCTTTTGAAGAACTGGTCAATCGCTATCAGCGCTATGTAGACAAGCTCCTATATCATCTAGCTTCGGACTGGCCTGATCGAGCTGACTTAGCGCAGGAAGTATGGATTCGGGTATATCGCAGCATTCATCGCTTGAAAGAGCCCGCTAAATTTAAGGGCTGGCTGGGTAGAATTACCACCAATTTGTTTTACGACGAGCTACGCAAACGCAAGCGATTTAAGGGCTCTGTTTCATTAGATGCTCCTCGTTACTCTAGTGATGGCCAGTACGACTGGGAACTGCCTTCAGTAGAGCCTACGCCTGCCGACACTATGATGACAGAGGAGTTTCACGACCACTTAAAGCAGGCGATGGCCGAGTTGCCAGATGTGTTTCAAAAAACCATTGCCATGCGTGAGCTACAAGGCCTTTCTTACGAAGAAATTGCCAATATTACAGGCGTTTCTTTAGGAACCGTGAAGTCTCGTATTGCCAGAGCTAGACAGCGCTTGCAGGAAAAGCTGAAGCTGTACCTCAACTCAGAGATTTGCGCATAGCATAGCCTAATCGAAGAAACCGCTAAGCCATTTCATAGATCCGCAAACATACGCTCAGCCACTATATAGCTCAGCTAGTAAATTCTCTGCATTAGGTTGCCGAGACGGGTTGCTTCCTATGTTTTAGGAGTTATCCCAAGAAGTTATCCCAAACTAAAAGTTACGCCATATGTCTGGTGACAGATATGGGTCAAGCTTGTTTTTGGCTGATGGCTTATAGAAAGTGGCTTGCAGGTATCAGGAGACTCTTTAGCTGTTCCGAATGCTTAAGGTCTTGGCTTCTGATCTATAGGACTTTTTCTGTAGAGACTTTTTCTGTAGAGACTTTTTCTGTAGAGACTTTTTCTGTAGAGACTTTTTCTGTAGAGACTTTTGATCGGTAGGGATATGTGGAGCAACGGTAGGGATATCGTCTAGACTTTGAAGGATATTCAATGGCTAGAGCCTATTCATGAAGCGCTATTTGAGAGTATTGAATCTTTTTTGGCGAGTGGCGATCGCCGCTGAGCTAGAGTACCGAATTAACTTTGCAGTTGCAGTCATCAGCAGCATTGGGGGGTTAGTAGGTAGTGTGTTTGGCTTGTTTTTGTTTTACCGAACTGGCTACACATTCCAAGGTTGGTCATGGTATGAAGCGCTCGTTGTTTTAGGTGTCTTCACCTTATTACAAGGAACCGCTGCGACCTTTTTAGTTCCTAATCTCAACAAAATTGTTAGATATGTGCAGGAAGGCACCCTCGACTTTGTACTGCTCAAGCCCATTAGCTCACAGTTTTGGCTAAGCACGCATACGCTTTCTCCCTGGGGCCTACCCGACTTGGTATTTGGGCTGATTATTATTTTTTACGCGGGCCATCAGCTAGGGCTTGCGCCTTTGGCTTATGTGGCAATGCTGCCGCCGCTAGCACTCGGCATTGTTAGCTTGTACAGCCTCTGGTTTATTTTGGGGGCGACCAGTATTTGGTTTGTTAAGGTCTACAACGTCACTGAGGTACTGCGATCGCTCTTAGAAGCAGGCCGCTTCCCTATAGAAGGCTATCCTGCGGCCTATCGCGTATTTTTCACCTTTATCATTCCAGTTGCGTTCCTCACAACAGTGCCTGCCCAAACAGCCCTTGGACGCAGCGAAACCACTTGGCTACTAGGCTCTGCGATCCTGGCAGCAGTGTTGTTTCAGCTATCCAAATGGTTTTGGCAGTTTGCGCTACGGTTTTATACCAGTGCTTCTAGCTAGCTCACAGACGCTAGCTGCCGAACATCCGTCACTTGGCCTGTAACCGCAGCCGATACCACCATCGCGGGGCTCATAAGCAGCGTCCGACCCGAAGATGACCCTTGGCGACCTTTGAAATTGCGGTTAGAAGAAGACGCGCTGATTTGATTGCCTTCTAGTTTGTCTGGGTTCATCGCCAAACACATTGAGCAACCAGGCTCACGCCATTCAAAACCGGCTTCAATAAAGACTTTGTCTAGCCCTTCGGCTTCAGCCTCTTGCTTGACTCTTTCCGATCCGGGCACGACAAATGCTTTTACGCCAAGGGCGACATGGCGGCCTTTGGCCACATTGGCCGCTTCTCGCAGATCGCTGATTCGTCCGTTAGTGCAGCTACCGATAAAGCACACATCAATTTTGGTGCCTGCTATTTGCTGTCCGGGTGAGAGTTGCATGTAGCGATAGGCTTCTTCGGCGATCGGCCGTTCGTCAGCAGGCATCATTTCAGGAGTCGGAATCGCTTCATTAACGCCAATGCCTTGACCGGGCGTAATACCCCAGGTGATCGTCGGTGCAATATCAGCTGCATCGAACTTCACAATGTCGTCATAGTCGGCATTGGGGTCGCTACGTAGGCTCTGCCACCAGGCGATCGCACGGTCCCAGTCACTGCCTTTAGGGGCAAAATCGCGACCCTTAATATAGTCGTAGGTGGTTTGGTCGGGGTTGACATAGCCACAGCGAGCGCCGCCTTCAATTGACATGTTGCAAAGCGTCATCCGGCCTTCCATTGAAAGGGCTTCGATGGCGCTGCCAGCGAATTCGTAAGCATAGCCCACACCGCCTTTAACACCCAACTTACGAATGATGTGCAAGATAATGTCTTTGGCAAAAACGCCGTGGGGCAGCTCACCGTTTACTTCGATGCGGCGGACTTTGAGCTTGGCCAGCGCTAGGGTTTGGGAAGCGAGCACGTCGCGAACTTGGCTAGTACCAATGCCAAATGCGATCGCCCCAAATGCGCCATGCGTAGAGGTATGGCTGTCGCCGCAGGCAATCGTCATTCCAGGCTGAGTCAAGCCTTGTTCAGGAGCAATAACATGCACAATCCCCTGACTACCCGAACCGACATTAAAAAAACGAATGCCATGGTCTGTCGTGTTGGTTTCTAGCGCTTGCATCATCGTTTCGGCCATCGGGTCAGCAAAAGGCCGCGACTGATCTTCGGTTGGCACAATGTGATCAACCGTAGCAATGGTGCGCTGAGGGTACATCACCTTGAGGTTGCGCTCGTTAAGCATGGCAAAAGCCTGCGGGCTAGTGACCTCATGGATCAGGTGTAGCCCGATAAACAGCTGAGTTTGGCCGGAGGGCAGTGTGCCGACGGTATGTGCAGTCCAAACTTTATCGAAGAGTGTGCCTTTGCTCATAGCTATAGGTGCTTATTTGTGCGGTCCAAACGCGCTGAAGTGACGAGTTATTTCAACCTGAGATCAGGTCAGTGTCAGTGATTTAGTCAGGTATTTATAGTAGACGATGGCTTTGCATATGGCTTGGTGAATTGGGCTCAATACACTAATACCTCGCTCATACCTCAATAAAGAGATCGTTACCTTCTTGAGTGACGGCAAAGCTAGGGGCGTCGGTGGGTGATTTGCCCATAGCCATCATTTTTTTGGCAACGCCTGGTAAGGGAATGCCCGCAAAGGAATCGACCCATTCAACGTTCTTACCGGTACAAATTTCAAATTTGGAGCCGTGAAAAGGGCAGGTAATGATGCCGTTTTCAAATTTGCCCTTGGCCATAGGAAGCCCCAAGTGAGGGCATTTGTTATCAATTGCGCAGTAGCTGTCACCGACTTTAGCGACTAAAACCGCTTTACCGTTGGCCGTTGCTTTGAGGACTTTGTCGGTGCTGATATCGGATGCGATCGCAATTTTTGCCTTTACCATCGGGAGAAAGCTCCTGTTCGTATAAACGGGTGTTATGAATGCTTCATTAAGTACTCTTTATCAAGTGTCCAGTACTCATCATCAAGTACTTGAGGTGCTTAAAGTACAACCCCTGAATAATACAGGATTAGGAGATTGAATCTACATATTAAGTGGCCCGTCCATAAACAGCCGAACTTACTCGCTAGCAGCTCGTTTTCGCTTTACTTTTGTCCAGGTTCGCCAGCCGAGCAAGCCCGCGATCAGAAGCGTTAGCGGTAGGAATATCACTCCTATTCCAATTGCCCAAATTGAGCTAGGTGCAACGGCATCTACCACCAAATACCCCACGTAGAGTGAATAGTAGGCTAGCAGCAGCACGCCTTCTCGCCGAGACACTTCATTGTCGGTAAAAAAGATCGGCAGGCACATCATCGCAACGGCCAACATGATAGGAATGTCGAAGACTCTGGCCGACTCTGAAATGCTAATACCCGTTTTAGAAACGGTGCTCGTGAGCCCAAGTACAATCAAAATATTAAAAATATTGCTGCCGATCACATTGCCGACTGCAATATCGCGCTCCCCGCGCAAGGTCGCCATCACTGAGGTGGCCAGCTCAGGCAACGAAGTGCCCAATGCAATCACTGTCAGGCCAATAATTAAAGGGCTTGCGCCCAAATATTCGGCAATTTGCACAGCGCTGTTAACCAACATCTGAGAGCCCAATATCAGCGTCAAGGCGCCGACCGCAAACAGGGCGGCATTGAGTCCGGTTTCCTTAAAGGAGAGCGATTTTTCACCAAACTTTGCATACTCATCCTGCACAGCCGGGTCTTTCTCTTGCTGACTTTGATAAAGCAAAAAGACGGTGTAGACAATTCCACCAATGAATAAAATTAAGCCATCCGAGCGGCCTATGAGGCTGTCAAAGCCAAACATCATCACCAATGCCGACACACCGATCATAATCGGCACATCTAGCCGTACTAACTGCTGTGCAACGGTTAGTGGCGCAATAATTGAAGACACACCCAGTATGAGTAAGACATTGCAAATGTTGCTGCCAACCACGTTACCTAAGGCAATATCGGCTTGATTATGAAGGCTGGCATTAAGGCTCACGGCCAGCTCTGGCGCACTGGTTCCAAAAGCAACGACCGTCAGTCCGATGACTAGGGGCGAAACGCCAACCGTGACGGCAAGCTTAGAAGCGCCTTTGATTAAAACTTCTGCTCCGCCGACTAATAAAATCAATCCTATGACTAGGTACACAAACGTCCAAATGTTCATAGGCGCTGAAACTTTATCTCTTAGGTGTAAGGTGGGCGTGAGGGTCAGGTGGGCGTGAGGGAAAAGACAAGCATACTTTTGCACTCGGCCTTCTTCCTTATATCAGACTCTTCTATCAAACTACCCAGATAGGTTGTGAATGTCGGAATGTATTCGTCGGTAAGATGAGGTACGAAGCACTGGCGCAAAAGTCTTGATACAAAGCATAGAAGAATCTGACTCAAAAAATCTAGCCGCAGAAAATTTGGCCCCTTGGCGATCGCCGCTTGCCCGCGCTATTCATCGCAATCGCGCGGTGCCTTTTTCGCGTTACTTTCAGCTTGCTACCGTATCTGCTAGCGGCAGCCCAGCAAATCGTACGGTGGTTTTTAGAGGCTTTTTACCAGGGACCAATCAGGTGATGTTTATTAGCGATCGCCGCAGCGAAAAAATAACCCAAATCCAGCAAAACCCAAACGCCGAAATCTGCTGGTACTTTACCAAAAGCCGTGAGCAGTTTCGCCTATCGGGCCAGCTAATGCTGATCACTCATGCCACAGTGTCTAACCCTTTAGCCAAGGCCCGCACCGACCTTTGGCAAAAGCTCTCAGACAATGCCAAACGCCAATTCAGTTGGCCGCAACCTAAGGCAGAAAAAGCAAACGATGAAGCCTTTACCTCGCCAGTAACGTCTGCCAAAGCCTCATCTACTGAAGCCTCATCTGCCGAAGCCTCAAGGGAGGACACTCCGAATAACAGCCAGACACAACAAAAACCGCCAAAAACTTTTTGCCTGCTGTGTTTATCTGTCAGCACCGTGGATCATTTAGCACTGCGAGGCGAACCGCAAGACCGTTATCTTTACGAAAAAATCGCCGATCAAAACTGGCAGATAAGGTCTGTCAATCCTTGAACTGCCAATCTCTGATCTGCCGGGTCTTAAGTCGTCAATCCTTGCAAAACCGCAGCTGAGCAACACTGAAACTGAGGGCTTATGTAGTTCCAAATCCCCAGTTTCAAATCCCCAGTTTCAAATCTCCAGTTTCAAATCTCCAGTTTCAAATCCCAGCGCCGCCTAAGAACTCTTGAATCGCACGGTCTTCTATCCGGCAACACTGATCCGGCTCACAGCTTTCATCCTGTAGGGCTCGCATCAGCATGGCAATTTGGTCATCACGTCCGGCCCCAACCTCTAGGAGCCGCGCTCGGTCAGCGTCTGGTCTCCTCATTTTCTTTTGGCCGGAAGCGATCGCATCTTGCGCTTGGTTTTCGCGAATCTTATTCAGCTCATTTTCGAGAGCATCAATGCGATCGACAAGGGCGCGAATGGCCATAGCCTCAGAATCAGGGAGTTTGGCATGATCCAAAGGCTCTACACGCTCGCCCGAACGATACACAATACGACCAGGAATACCGACCACCGTGCAGTCGGAGGGAACTTCTCGCAACACCACAGAGCCTGCGCCAATTCGAACGTTGTTACCGATTTGAATGTTGCCGAGTACTTTGGCACCCGCGCCAATGACCACACCGGTTCCTAGCGTTGGGTGACGCTTGCCGGTTTCCTTGCCAGTGCCACCTAAGGTCACCCCCTGATAAATCAGCGCCAAGTCGCCAATGATGGCTGTTTCACCAATAACAACGCCCATCCCATGGTCAATAAATACACCACAGCCGATTTGAGCACCGGGGTGAATTTCAATGCCCGTCAGCGCTCGTCCTAAGTGAGAGATGAGTCGGGGTATGAAGGGAATGCCAATATTCCAAAGCCAGTGCGAAAATCGATGCAGCACGAGAGCCTGAAATCCGGGATATAAAAAAGCAACTTCTAACCAATTGCGGGCAGCCGGATCACGCTCAAAAATGATGCGAAAGTCTTTAACAAGCGCTTTGAACACGGTTAGTTCCCTAAAAAAGATAAAGAAAAGAAGGCAATATACTCACCCAGCATAAAACCATCTGTAGGCCATCACCATATTAACGCTTCATTAATTTGGCTTACCTCCCCATGAACGCCAAACAAAATGTTCGGTTAGCCGGTCTTTTGACAGATTTTCAATTGTTTAGTCATCTGCTGACAAGCTAGGGTCAAAGATCCTGAGTCGATAGGTAATCTGTTCTCCTTGATGGAAAGATCCGACCCAAATTTGATAAGTCCCTGCTGGCCAATCACGAGCAGTGATGGCAGCATCTAGATAGCCTCGACTACGGTTATCGTTACAGTCTATGCCTCTAGGGCCACGAATCAGCAGCGTCGTGTCTTTGCCACCGCTATCAACGGCTATTCGCAAGTGCGGTCGATCTGCGGTGAGGATCAAGGTGTGGTTAGGGTCTACGGCAGCGTAGCCTAGGCATACTTTTCGGCGGCGATCGCGCGCTGCCATCTGGGTTAAACTGTTGCGTCCTGCTGTGATTCCTTGCACCTCTGCTGGTATATCGGCGGCTTCAGCATCAAGCATAATCGGCGCTGAATCTTCAGCATTGACCGGTGCGGGAGCCAGTACCGCAGCTAATCCCCATGAAAGCAACGCTGCCCCTATACCGATTAGTCGCATTCGTTGTGATCGTCGCGATCGCGCCAGCATCCTACCCATTCCTATTCGCATGTCCATATTGCGACTCCTTTCCACTTCCTTCTCGGCTACTGGTACCCACTTGCAGTGCGTTAGCAGACCACGCCGCTTGGCGACCTATCACCACTTGACGGGTTTTATCCAATACCTAGCCGACCAGCCAAGCTAGGCGTGAGGGGCAGCAGCACAAGCAGCATCAGAAAAAGAGAGAGCAGCGCTAAAGCCGCCCTGCCATCATCGGGCTCGGTAAGGTCGTCCGTACAGGGCCGTTCGGGCTGACGCTGCAAAAATACGATCAGCACCGCCCAATACAATGCCAGCGGATTGAATAAGCCAACAACGGCCAGCAACACCAGGGTCACGACAGTGGCTCGCACCAGGGTTTTACGACCGTAAATAGCCTGGACAACGCGGCCACCATCGAGCTGTCCGGCAGGCATCACATTGATCGCCGTAATAATTAGCCCCATCCAACCCATAATCATCAACGGATGTACATCGACCAAGTCATTTTGCAGCGCATCGCCTAGTACCGTACGCGCCAGCGTACCGACCAAAATAGAGCCCTGAAAAAACACGCCCGGAAGCTGAAACTTGCTGCCAGGGTGAGAGAGCACCAAACCAACAAATAAACAGACAAAAGAGAGAATACCGCCTGCCGCTGGGCCAGCAAAAGCAACATCGAATAAGACAGAGCGGTTGGGCAAAATCGACTCGAATCGAGTGATAGCTCCAAACGACCCTAGCTGCCAAGCCGGCAGTAAGAAAGGAGGGCTGAGCTTCACATCTAGCTTGTTGGCCATGATTCGATGGCCGAGTTCGTGGGCGACCAGCACAGCGACCAGTCCAAGGGCAATCGGTAGGGCTTCGGGCCAGCGCTGGGGCGATTGAAAAATGTCAAAGCTCTGTAGAATACTGGCGGTTTCTAAGCAGGTAGCCAAGGTAGCAATTGCTAAGACCACCGCCAGCACCCGCTGCCCAGTTGAAGTCGGCCTAGGGCCATTGCTACTAGGTAAAACCACCACTACCGGCTTTTCTTCAGGGTCTAGCAGCAAAAAAGAACGGTACTGGTCATCAAACTGTTCGGTTAGCTTGCGACTCAGCGCCTGCGCCGTGGTATCTGGCCTGCCACGCAGATTTCCTTTAAAGATTGCGCCTTCTTGGTAGGGCACACTCTGCGTCCTAAAAAAAGTATCAATGCCGAAAATGCCTTCTATGATCTTCATATCTTCAGGCGGAATCGGCGGCAAAATCTCAGGCGCTTGAGCTGGTTTCGGCGGCGCTGCTTTGGTGGATGCGGTATCGGCGATGGCTGTAGGCTTGTCTGCTTCTTTATCTGTCGATTCGACTGATTCGACAGTCGCGCCTGGCCCAGAACTGTTGGCTGGTATCGACGCCGATTGGGCTGCGGGTGCGTCTAAGGCTTCTGAAGAGGCGATCGCCTCACTACTCGCCTCATTACTTTCATTACTCATGAGCGCCGCTGCTCTTTTCTCAGCTATTTCGGCCTGTCCGGCCTTTCTAAGCTGCCGTCCCAAATAAATGTAAAGACCTGCTGACGAAACAACCAGCAACAAAATGCCCGCCAAGTTGAGATAAACACCCGCCGCTGAGAACCCAAAGAACAGCAGCCATGGCCCCATCAGAACAACCGTTTGCAGCCATGCCAAAATTCCTGGCCTACCATAGGGTTTGGCCTGCTGATAGCCCCATACTAAAATGCCAACTGCTGCGAGTAAAAGTAAACCGATAATCATAAGTTAGGCGTTGTCTAAAACGGGCAGTCGTGAACAGTCAGGCGTGGTGTTTCCAGCAATGTTTTTTAGTGGTTTAATTTCATCTTAATAGAGGATGTGTGCCTATTTCAGCAGGCCTTGACGAAGGAGCCCATACAAGGCAAAAACTTTCATGTACACTGGCTTCTAAGCAATGCGAGCACCCATGGCGAACTCTTCTTCCGAACCCTCTTTTAACCCGCGGTCTGCATCTGCCAAAGACGCTTACGAAAGCGAGCTGCCTACCGGTGATTCGCCTGCTGGCCTACCAGCCAACCTATCTCGACGTCCGTCAATTAATCCCAATGAATCCTTTTCGGTTGACTACAACCCTGATCCTGACTTGCAGACCGATAACGAAGATAGGCACGCATACGAACCGCGCACTTACCTCTCCAATATGTACGGTTCTGAAAACTACAGCTCTGAAAATTACGGCACTGACAATTACGGCTCTAATGGGCAGGAGCAAGTCAAGGTTTTAGACCCTTCGCTCGGTCTTTCGGACATAGAAGACAGCCAGACCTTAGACGAAGAAGCCACCATTGCAAAAGCGCCCGAAAGATACCAACAGCAGCCGCCCATTAACCCCCTAAAGGTGGCTCAAGCCCCAGTGAGCGTCGTTGCGATCGCAGGTGCCATTGTCATTGTCGTCGGCTTTACGCTCAGTAGCTTTTGGCTCACCTTAGCAGGTTCCATCGTTACCTTTCTAGTTTCTCTTCGGCTACTAGCGCCTACCTTGCAAGAAGCCTTAAACGATCTGAGCCAGCAGCAGCGAGCCCTTTTCATCGCAGTGCCCGGTCTCATTTTTGGGATCGTGGGCCTAATCTCCACCAGCGGCATTGCCCGTCCGATTGCTCGCTGGGGCAGCGGTTTGCGTTGGGATATTATCAGCGCCCTCGGTGATTTTTTAGGCGCTATTGGCCAAATTCTCATTGCCATCATTGCCGTTTATGTTGCTTGGCGGCAGTACATTATTTCGCGGGATTTAACCGTTCAGCAAAACCTGATTACGCAGCAGCAAACTATCGACTCCTATTTTCAGGGCATTTCCGAACTCGTACTAGATGACGAAGGACTGCTTGAAGACTGGCCCCAAGAGCGCATCATCGCCGAAGCCCGTACCGCCGCTATTCTCAGCAGCGTCGATGCCGGTGGAAAGGCCAAAGTCCTGCGCTTCCTCTCTCGCTCGAAACTACTAACCCCGCTAGCTCGCGACCAGCGATTGGGACGACCTATTCTCGATGGCCTTGGCGGCTACGCAGAAGATCGCCTCAGGGGTACCCGTGTAATTGATTTGGGCGTCATGCTCGCCGCCTGCAACATGGCCAGCACCGATCTCCGCTGGCTCGACTTAAGCGAATCTAACCTCATTCGTGCCAACCTAACTGACTGCGACCTCGTACGCACGAACCTAGCAAGAGCCATTTTGTGTGATGCCAATCTTACAAACACCGACATTATGGGCGTTCGTTTCTTTTACGGTGACCTAGAAACCGCAACGCCTCGCACTCGTCAGGACAAACCTAACTACATGACGGGCGCATTTACAGGCGCCGTCATTGAAGGAATGGATCTCACCAACGCTCAGAGACTATCAGAAGTTCAGCGCTGCTATTGCTGCGCTTGGGGCGGCAGCAAAACCAGGGCGACTGTTCCCGGTGGCTGTGAAGGCATTCCCAATCGGCTTGGCAGATAAAAAACCTTACTGCTTTGGCCTATTTCCTTACCTTAAAAACATAAAGATCCCGAAAATCCAGCGCTAAAGTTGAAGAAGATTTTCTCCATACCCTTCCATACCCGTAGCTGCCTTCCGCATATATACAGATTTGCAGGCATAATTTGGGTAAATTTTGGGTTAGATCTTCTCCCATTTAGGCTGTCTCAAGGCTGTCTCAAAACTGTCCAAAAACTGTCTCAAAGCTATGGTTTCAAACACCTCTGGAAAACGCTCCATCACGAAATCCATACAGCGGGCAAAACAGCGAAATTCTACAACCCTTAAAAAAGCCGGCCAAAAGACCAGTAAAAAGCCCTACAAAAAGGGGCAGACAAAGAGAAACGGTGCTAAAAGTACGGTTCAATCAGAGGCTACTGCCGACAACCGTGAAGAGCTGACACCCCGACAAAGATTGGTTCTAGAGCGTGCCGCCGCTGCCCGCCGCAAAGAAACCGTTACGTTTATTATTTCGGTTTTTTTAGGCTGCGCATTCTTAGGCTTGCTCGTCGGTATTCTCATAGAACCCAAAATAGGCATTTCTGTAGGCGGGGCCATCATGTGCCTCATCATGTCCTTCAAGTACCAGCGACTGGCACTGTACGCCTTTATTATTTACGTGCCGTTTTCCGGGACAGTCACCTATGCGCTGGGCGGCAACCCGCTGCTCCAAATTGCCAAAGACATTTTCTACATCCCCGCGCTAATTGGGGTTTACCAGTTCTGTCGTAAAAATCGGCTGCCTATTATTTTGCCAAGAGCCATTAAACCGCCGCTGATTTTTCTACTGATTATTGTCATCATTACGGCCCTAGTAACGAACCTACCCGATCAGATAATAGGGGGTGAAGGCAATACCCTGCCAGTGGTTATGGCGATCTGGGGTGGCAAAATTATTTTTGGCTACATTCCGCTTGTTGCCTGCATTTATTACCTTATTCGCAATACGGACGATCTGTTATTTTTCCTGCGTATGCAGGTGGTAGTGGTGCTAGTGGCCTCTAGCCTGGGCTTGATTCAATATCTCATGCTCAAAACGGGCGTTTGTGCGGGAACCACCGGACTGGGCGAAGAGATGTTCCGAGCCTCTTTGGCAGCCCGCTGTTTTGTAGGCGGATCTTTGCTATATGCGCCAGATGTGAACCAAATTCGCTTGCCTGGAACCTTTGTAGCGCCCTGGCAGTGGGGTTGGTTTTTAATCTCCGCTGCCTTCTTTAGCTTTGGGACTACATTCAGTGACAAATCCCCCTTTTGGCGGGCCGTTGGCTTAGTTTCTCTCGTAGCAGTGATGATTATGTCAGTCGTTTCAGGGCAGCGTATTGCTTTGGTGCTCGTCCCTATCTCTATTGGCTTGCTTACGGTGCTCACTGGGCAGGTTGCTAACCTCAAACGGTTTTTGCCCATTGGGGTAGTTTTGGCGCTCATTTTGGCCTACCTGGCAATAAATAATCCAGATGTCATTAATACCCGTATGGAAAGCCTGATGTCTCGTTGGCAGGCATCTCCTCCGCAGCAGTTTATTGCTGAGCAGTTTGAGCAGGTATGGAAGGAGCAAACGGGCTTGTTTGGTCATGGGGTGGGGCGGGCGACTAACTCTGCGCGCAGCTTTGGTAAAACTATTTTGCTAGAGACCTATCATCCAAAGGTAATGTACGAGCTAGGACCGATTGGCCTATTTGCCGTGCTGGCGCTGTATACCACGCTGACGGTGGTGACTTTTAAGGTGTACCGAAACACCCAAGACAAAAACCTGCGCAGCTATGCAGCGTCTATGTGGGTGTTTGTTTTATTTATGAGCTATTGCCCGTACTACTATCCTTTAGATGTTGATCCGGTGGGGGTTTACTACTGGCTGGCAGCGGGTATTGTGCTCAAAATTCCAGAACTGGAGCGACAAGAGCGCGAAGCAGCTGAGACCCTAACGCTACAGGCGGCAGAGGACGATCCGGCGGCTGGCTCGCGCCCGATCGCGAAAGGTCGGCGAGCCCGCCGCACCAAACAACAGCCTAGCTTTAGCTAGCTCATCTTCCTAGCAAGCGGTTGGTTGCCATAATCTCTGCTGTTTTCTTTTAGCCGTTTTCTTTTAGCCGTTCTCTCTTAGCCGTTCTCTCTTAGCTGTTTTCTCTTAGCCGTTTTCTCTTAAATGACTGCTCAAGACATCACCTCTTCCATGCCTTCTTCACTCGCTAGCGCCGATACTAGCGATCCATTTATCTCGGTGGTCATCCCAACCTATGGACGTGAGACGGTACTGTGCGACAGCATCAATAGCATCCTGGCTCAAGACTATCCAGCCTTTGAGCTGATTGTGGTGGACCAAACTCAGCAGCATGAGCCGACTACGCAAACCTTGCTAGACCAGCTGGTTGAAGCATGTAAGATTCAGCTGTATCAGGTGAGTTGGGCGAGTCTCCCGGCTGCTCGTAACTATGCCATTGAGCGGGCGAATGGCAGCATTTTGCTTTTTTTGGATGACGATGTAGAGCTGCCAGAGGGCTTTTTGAGGGCTCATGCGAGGGCTTACGAAGGTCGGCCAGAGGTGGGCGCGATCGCAGGTCGGGTATTCGACCGCATGAAACTCTCAGAGGCCAGTGTGCCACCGATTGAAATACTCCCCCCTGAAGCGATGGATCCGGGGATTGCCTGGTATCACATTGATTTGGTGCATACCACTCAGCCTCAGCAGGTACTCACCGCTAGAGGCTGCAATATGTCTTTTCGCCGTTCAGTATTTGAACAGCATGGCCTTCGGTTCGACGAGCGCTTTGCCGGGAGTGCCGTGCGTGAAGAGTCTGATTTTTGCCTGCGCTTGCGTAAAACCGGACTCATTATTTGGTACGAGCCCGAGGCGCATTTGGTGCATTTAGGTGAGGAGACCGGAGGCTGTCACGATATTAGTACGCGATCGCTCAAGTATCAGACTACCTTTTACCACAATCATTTTTTGATGGCGCTCAAAAACCTGACACCGGGGCAATTTTTGCGGCTTTCGGGGCGGCTTTTTGACTGTCATGTGCTAGGCAACCCGCCCTGTAATAAAAGCGGCTCGCCAATCAAGATTGTGACTCGCTTTGGCTTTTACGCTCTGGGCTTTTTACAAGCCTGTCTCACACTGCTTAGCCCGTGGGAGCGAAATGGCCGGCGCTATTCTCAGCCGCCTTCTGTGTGAGTTTTACCCAGTTCTGTCTCTGCTACAGCCTTAATTTACGCCGTTCTGCTGCGCATCTGCTATGAAAATTTTGGTCGCTAGCCATACTTACATCGTCGATCTTAACTGTGAGAAGCTGCGATCGCTAACACACCTTGCCCCCGACATAGAGGTGACCGTTGTTGTTCCCAAGCAATGGAATCCCGGCGGCGTACAAAGTAAAAAAATAGAAACTCAGCCCAAAAAAGAAGGGCGCTTTCGCGTTGTTCCCATCTCTAATTTCAGCCAGAACAACCAGAGTTTGCTAAGCTTTGGCGCGGATATTATGCCGCTACTGCGTGAGTTTCGACCCCATATTATTCACGTTGAGCAGGGCGCTAAATCCATCGGCTATGCCGAGCTAATTACCCTGAACCGAGTGTTAAAGCTCAAAGCCAAAAATGTCTTTTTTACCTGGTGGAACCTGCCCTACAAGGTTAAGTTTCCGCTCTCCTTATTAGAACGCTACAATCTGCGGCATACGCACGGCCTCGTCGTAGGCAATCAAGATGGGGCCGATATTCTCAAAGATCATGGCTATCGTGGCCCAACCTGCGTGATGCCTCAGCTCGGTGTAGATGAGCATTTGTTTAAACCCCAGCGTCAGCCCGACTTAGCGACTCAGCAGGGAATTAAACCAACAGACTTTGTGATTGGCTTCGTAGGCCGCTTTGTTGAAGAGAAAGGTCTGCTGACGTTATTTACAGCCCTGACTAAGCTTCAGAACCATCCGCCTGCTCGCCCTTGGAAGCTATTGCTACTAGGCCGAGGCCCACTCAAAGAAAAACTCCAAACGCAGGCTATCCGCTCCGGCATTGCTGATCGCATCATCTGGATAGAGAGCGTTCCTCATGACGATGTTCCCCGCTACATCAACCTGATGGATACGCTAGTGCTGCCTTCTGAGACGACCTATCAGTTCAAAACCCTCAGCGCCGCAGGTTGGAAAGAGCAGTTTGGCCATGTGCTCATTGAAGCGATGGCCTGTAAGGTGCCCGTCATTGGGTCTGACTCGGGCGAGATTCCCAACGTGATCAAAACAGACGGGCTGGTCTTTCCTGAAGGCGATGCGGCAGCTTTGGCCGAAAGGCTTGCTTTGCTAATGGCGCAGCCTGAACAGCAACAAACGCTAGCAGAGCTAGGCTACAGACGCGCCATGAGTGAATATACCAACCGGGCACTAGCCGAAAGGCTGTTAGCCTTTTACCAAACCTTGTTCTGACTGGCTGTCGGCCCTTAGTAGAATTTGCCAAACAACTCTGTTAACTCAATTATCGATGCAATGACTGTAGTCTGGGACAGACAGGATGGGACAGGCAGGCTTGGGCAGACAGGCTTGGGCAGACAGGCTTGGGCAAATACGCCTAGCAAACCCGACCTTCATATTGGGCATTCTTGATATGGCTGAGAAGTTGTCACATTCATTCCTTTACAGCGGCGGCATTTTCTGTAAACTTGCCAGCGAAGTATCAGCCAAAACGTGACCCAAAACTTGTAACCACAAAAGACGTGACAGCATCTGTAGACGCCCAACCCAATAGCCTTGGTCTCTCCGTTGATATCTCCTAATCGCCGCTCAAAACAACCCCCGGTCGCGACCATGCTTCATCAATGGCGATCGCACCTTACCCCTCGGCCAGTGCATGTTTTGCTGGGCTTGGCATTAGCGCTAGGTGGCTGCTCCGAGAGCGATTTTCAGTCAGCTCAAACGATTGTTTTTGGCGAGCCCGACGAGCTGAGTGTGCAGCCGATTCGCGTCTGTAAAGACGATGGCAGCGACTGCGCTCAGGTCAATTTATTTGCCGATATCACCGCCAAGATTTTAAAGCAGGCCAATCTCAAACTGTCTTTTTTGCCCACCAATCAACTCAATGCAACTCGCTTTTTATCCATTAACGATCGGCCAGCTAGTGAGCGAGGCTCTGCTGATTACGAATTCTATGAACTGACTCGTACAGGTTCTAACGGCGCGTTTGGTCGCCATCCCGACTCTACTGACACTAGCGGCCCGATCAACATTTGGTATGTTGATACTATCGAGGCCCTGAATGGTTTTACTCAGTTTGGACTCGCCTGGGTCGGTGCCAATGGCGTCATTATTAGCAAAGAGGCCCTTGAGTTTGGCACAAACGGTCGTACAGACATCGTGGCACACGAAATTGGCCATAACTTGGGGTTACGGCATGAGACATTAGGCGCAGGTGGCTCAAATAATTTGCTCACCGATGGCGATCGCAGGAATGTTCCAAACTCAGTCGATGATATTAACCCCGATGGTGCCAAGCTAAGCGCACTGACCAATGCCCAAATCGCAGCGATTAAGCAAAGCCCGCTTGTGACTCAAGGCACTCCAGGCACCTTCTCTGGCTCAGAGGCTGCTGCCGCCGATGCTCAGCTACTCGCTAGCCTGAGGAATACTGTCTGGGACGATTCAGTGTCTGGCGATTCAGTGTTTGGTGATTCAGCATTTGGTAACGAATCAAAGGGTACAAATGGGTTTGCCATTAGTGCTACTGACGATAACAGCACAGTACAGGTCCCCGAGCCCAGCGTTTGGGTTGGGCTGTTTTTTCTAGGTCTATCTATGCTTAAGGCTAAAGCGCTCGACGATCAGCCATAGCGCATAGCATGATCAAACTGCCTATGATCATCTAGTCAGCCTATGATCATCTAGTCAGCCTATGATCATAATGATTAAACTGCTTATGATCCAATTGCTCAGGATTAAATCATTGAGAGCTTCGCTGTTAAGCGCTTTATTAGGAGCATTGATTAGCCTCATAGGGCTGGTCATTCTAAGCCCTTTCTTGTCTAGAGAGGTTGTGAGAGTGTCTGCTACGGACAGAATAACCCACCCACCAATTCAGCAGATTATTGAAAGTGGCGAAAGTGGCGCAAATGGCGAAGATGAGCGATATCGGCTAGAAATTATGGCTCAAGATGGTTGGCGATCGCCCGCAGCCATTGGTCAGCTCAGTAAAGACGGGCTTTTGCTTTGGCGGCAGGTTCTACCTCATCAGTACGGCCCCCGATTCTCTTTGGTTAGCCCAAACGGCTATGTTGTTTTGTTTGATGAGTACATTAACGTGGCGAGTCCCTATGCGATCGCCCTCATTCACCCAAACGGCACAACCATAGCCCAGTACAGCTTTGATGATATTCAGGCGACTCTGGATGTTTCTCGCGCCGACATCACCCGCCAATCCGCCAGCGGCTGGTGGATTTCCGCTCCGCCTACATTGAGTGATTCATTGAATGAATCCAATCTCGTCGCACGAGTTGAAACCGGCGGTATGCTGTTAGAACTCGACTTGACAACCGGTGAACTGACGCGCACGGACTGACGCGCACGGACTGACGCGCAGGGGCGACTCAGAAGAAAACGCCCGATAAAACGCCCGATAAAACGGCCCATAATCTACTCCTTGCAGCTTTTTTAGCTTTTTAGTCATTATGAAGCCGCTCAACATTCTCCAAATTGTGCCTTCCATCTCTTTGGTGTATGGCGGCCCAAGCCAAATGGTGCGTGGCCTCAGCGCCGCGCTAGGCAAACATGCAAAGGTCACCATCATCACCACCGACTCTAATGGCGATGTCGATGAAGCGCCGCTAGATGTACCGTTAGGAGAACCTATCCCAGAAGACGGCTACGAGGTTATTTACTTCCGCTGCTCACCCTTTCGCCGTTACAAATTTTCCACCGCTTTACTCCGCTGGCTATGGGCGAACGCTCACGGTTACGACATCGCTCACATTCATGCACTCTTTTCACCGGTGAGCACTTCAGCCGCCACGCTCTGTCGCTGGAAAAAGCTGCCCTACATCATGCGCCCACTGGGCACCTTAGACCCTGCCGACTTGCAAAAGAAAAAGCAAATCAAAAAACTCTACGCCACCCTGCTAGAGCGGCCAAACTTAGCAGGAGCCGCTGCCATCCACTTCACCAGCGAGCTAGAGGCAAAAGTCTCAGAACGCTTTGGCGTCACCACCCCAGGCTGGGTCATTCCACTGGGCGTTGTGCTCCCCAACTTGCCAGCGCGTAACGCCGCACAGGCCACCATTCGCCAGCGATTTCGTATTCCAACGACCACGCCGATTCTGTTGTTTATGTCCCGAGTAGATCCCAAAAAAGGATTCGATCTGTTGCTTCCGGCTTTGCAACAGCTCCATAAAAACGGCCAGCCATTTCACTTTCTTCTTTGCGGCGCTAATCCGCAAAATAGAGACTACGAAACAAGCATTCGACAGCAAATTGAATCATCACCTTGGGCGAACTGGGCAACCCTGGTGGGCTTTGTTTCCGGTGATCTAAAAGCGCAAATTCTCAGCGCTGCCGATGTATTTGTACTGCCCTCTTATTACGAAAATTTTGGCATTGCAGTCGCTGAGGCGATGGCAGCTCAAATACCGGTCGTTATTTCCGACCAAGTGCATATTTGGCCTGCCATCAAAGAGAGTGAGTCTGGCTGGGTGGTGCCCACTCAAGTAGGCGCATTAGCAGAGGCTTTGGCTGAGGCATTAGGGGATGATGAGGAGCGATCGCATCGGGGTAAAAATGCTCGGCGCTGTGCCGAAGAAAAGTATGGGTGGGAAGCGATCGCACAACTCATGACAGCCACCTACCGACAGATCCTATTTGAGTTAGATCTAGCTTGAATTAGATCTAGATTGAATTAGATCTAGATTGAATTAGATCTAGATTGAATTAGGTCAAATGGAGAACATTTAATGAGGATGAGTATCGCTAGATCGCCCATCTTTAGGCATAAAAAATTCCCGACCAATACAACTTCCCTAATCAACCGACGGGTTTACCTCTAAACTGAAAAGCAGTGCCCCTTTACACCCACATTCATGACAGACCAGATCGATCTCTTCAGCGCGAGCGGCGTGGAGGCAACCCCGCCCCCGGCAGACTTCGACCCTGACAAAATTCCCACCAGCGCCAAAGTCCCTATTCCCCTAGGAACCTACAACAACCTCGACCAGCTCGCGACCCACTGCAAGGGCTGCGTACGCTGCGAACTCGCCGAAACTCGAACGAACGTCGTCGTCAGCCGAGGCAACCCCAATGCCCCCATTTTGATCATCGGCGAAGGCCCTGGCCAACAAGAGGACGAACAGGGACTCCCCTTCGTCGGCCGATCCGGTCAGCTCCTCGAAAAAATTCTAGCTGCCGTCAGGTTAGATAGCGAAAAAGACACCTACATTTGCAACATCGTTAAGTGCCGCCCTCCGGGTAACCGCAATCCACTCGCTCCCGAGGTCAACGCCTGCCGCCCCTACATCCTGGAGCAAATCCGCCTCGTTGATCCTAAAATTATCTTGCTCACTGGCGCCACCGCCGTCAAAGGCATCATGCCAAACGAAAAGCGCGGCATTACCAAAATTCGCGGCCAATGGATTGAATGGGAAGGCCGCCTATGCATGCCGATTCTTCATCCTGCCTACCTGCTGCGCAACCCATCTCGCGACCCCGGCAAGCCAAAGTGGCTAATGTGGCAAGACATTCAAGCCGTTCGCGCCAAGTTAGACGAAATTCGCGCTTAAATCCTAATTTCAATTCACTGGCTCGTTCCCTTAGTCGTAGATGCGCAATTTCTAAGCGATCATAAGCGATCAATTGCCCCGGCCCGGCAGTCCCTTAGCCATAGCTGTATCGCTTTACCGACAGAGCCTTGACTATTTTCGCGGGGCGGCAGCGGCGATCGCTCCGTATCCGCGTTGTCAATGGCCGAAAACATAAAACTCAGCCACCAACCATCAGGGGCCGCTGCTAAAAACAGCCAGTGATATTCCTGCACTTCATTGACCTTTAGCCCCGAATATTGGCGCGATAGCGTGGTGAAAAACACTTGCGTTAAGGGGCCACCTGCCGCTGCGTCTGTTGTAAAGGCATATTCGTTCAGGTCTATCGGTTCTAGGTCAGGTCGTCCGGCAATGAGCACAAAAGAAGGGCGATAAGGTTCGTTAAGGATGCTGTTGCTAGAAGGACTATTGATATTGCGATTGGGGATGACCGCGACGGTTCGCTGTAACACTCGGTTGGTGTAGTCAGGAATGTCGCGAAGGATCAAAGCGGTAAGGGTTTCAATATCGGTGGGGCAGGCAATGGGCGATCGCAGATACGCTTCGGGCCTCTCCGTCTCATAATCGAGCTGCTCTGTTTCTACAGGCTCTGATTCGACAGACTCTGTTTCCACAGGCGCATCAACCGCTTCATCCGTCGGTTCATTCATCGGTTCATCAGGCGGTTCATCTCTAGCAGGCGGCTCCAGAGTTGGCAGACCTTCTTTTGACGCCGCCCCAGACTGCACTGAACCAGACTGCACCGCCTGAACTACCCCAGACTGCGCCGACGCAGACAGCGGCAATCTCCACAGCGGTGACATCATGAGCGCAAACAATAATAGTGTTAAGCGCTTCCCCTTCACATCGCCATCTCCTCACAAATCCGCGCAAACGCCGCCGCCGGATCGTCTGCCTGTGTAATTGGCCTGCCAATCACCAAGTAGTCAACCCCAGCCTGCACGGCCTCAATCGGCGTCATCGTTCGCTGCTGATCACCCTTTTGCGCCCAGGCTGGCCTCACCCCCGGACACACCAGCAAAAAGTCATCCCCACAAGCGATCCGCAGCATTGCCGCTTCTTGCGGCGAGCAAACTGCCCCTGCCAGTCCGCTCTGTTGAGCTAAAAGCGCCAATTTTTGCGCGTAATGGCCCGATTCTACTGGCACCTGTAATTCACTTAACAGTGCTGCTCGCTTAATACTGGTCAGCAGCGTCACCGCAACGATCCGAGGCGCATCGCATCCTGCGGCCTTAGCGCCTTCCACCACTGCTGTCTGAGCTGCTGATAGCGCCGCACTCCCCGCGATCGCGTGAACCGTCAATAAATCCACACCATAGCGACCCACCACCCGACTAGCCCCTGCCATCGTATTGGGAATGTCATGCAGCTTCAGATCTAGAAAAATTCGTTTATTTCGAGCTTTTAGCGCGGCTAAGATGCTAGGCCCGCTGCTGATAAATAGCTCTAGCCCTACCTTCCAAAACGTGACCTCAGGCAGGCCTTCAATGAGAGCGATCGCCTCCCTTTCTGCCGACACATCCAAAGGCACGATGATCTTTTCAGACATCTTTTCAGACATCTTTTCAGCTGTCTTCTCAGGCATTTTTTTAGTCACGTCAGCAGCACCTCCCACTTCTTCCTGAGCCTATTCCACCAGCCTCACAAACTTTTTCTTCCCTATTTGCAATACCTTACCGAGCAACTCATCTGAACTTTCAAACATCAAGTTAGGATCACTCACCTTCTGGCCATCTAGCTTGACTGCTCCATTTTGGATATGCCGACGCGCCTCACTGCTGCTTTCACACAGTGGCGTAGCCCCCAGCAAATAAAAGGCCTTAGCAGGAAACCCCACCTCAGCTAGAGAAAACTCCGCGACCGCTTCAGCCGCCTGCGCTTGGCCCGCCACCAGTGTCAGCGCATCTTGTTGCGCCTGCTCGGCAGCTCGCGCTCCATGAAACTGACCTGTAACTATCGTCGCCAAAAGCTTTTGTCGCGCTCTCGGATTCTCAGGCAAATCGCCTAAAGAAACATTCGTTAAGTGAGTGAAGTAATCCAAAATCAATGCATCTGGCGTTTTCTCTAGCTTGGAATACATAGAGAGAGGATCTTCTAGTAAACCAACATAGTTGCCTAAAGACTTTGACATTTTTTGGGTGCCGTCAGTGCCTAGCAATAGGGGTAGCAGCATGCCGAACTGCGGGCGCAGGCCAAAATGTCGCTGGAGGTCTCGACCCACCGCGATATTAAACTTTTGATCCGTACCGCCTAGCTCCACATCCGACTGCAAAGCGACCGAATCGTAACCCTGCAGCAAAGGATACAAAAACTCATGGAGATAAACGGGAGTGCCTTTTTCGTAGCGATTGGCAAAGCCTTCTTTAGCCAGCATTTGGCCTAAGGTCATAGTGCTAAGCAGCGATAGCATTTTACTCAAATCCATATCGGCTAGCCATTCAGAGTTGTATCGAATCTCCAGCCGCCCCGGCGTATCAAAATCTAAAATTGGCCTAACTTGATCGATATAGGTTTCCGCATTAGCCTTGACCTCCGCTGCGCTCAACTGCTTACGCACCTCGGATCGATCAGTAGGATCACCAATTTGCGCAGTGAAGTCGCCAATCAGCAAGATGGCCGTATGTCCAGCATCCTGAAAAGCTCTCAGCTTGCGTACCGGAATGCTATGGCCCATGTGAATTTCCGAGCCCGTTGGATCAATCCCTAGCTTCACTCGCAAGGGACGCTGGGCCTGCTGCAACCGCGCCAACAAATTATCGTTGCCATCGGTAGAGTCTAGCTGATCAGGAAAAACCTCACTGACGCCTCGGTAGATATCAACAAATTCTGCGGGAATCTCCGTAGGCAGAGAGGTCGAGATTTCTAAAGCAGGATCGGCAGTCATAGGACAAGCAAACAGACAAGTAAATTAAAAAACTAAAGCTTAGCCCTGCCAGTGTAGCTTTATGGGTGAACCTCCTGCACTTAAATCAATCTGGAATCAAATTTGGGCCCTATTTGAACCCTATTTGAACGCTACTGTATGAGCCGCAGCTTTGCAGTAAGCACCTCCATAAAAACCGAGCGATCGCCTGTCGAGAAGTCAGTGCAGACCTGAGTAAAAACGCGGCATTTGGCAGTGATGTCAACCTATTTTTCAGAAAAAGTCCAGAAAGGGATGGACATTCGTCAGAGATCATCTATATTGACGAGATAGATCAATCAAAAATCTTCAAGACAGCCGACTAAAGCACGCTTTGTCTTGTCTCTTCTACCCATCAAAGCTGCATACCCCCTGCGAATACATTAGCTGTATAGCCATACATTAGCTGTATAGCCAGCTAATATATTTATTCTGGCAATCGCTTGCATAAGCCTCCCTTAAATTAGGAAATATCGTCCCACTGTGTCTTCTAATACTTATCGCAAAGTACGTTCCCGTCCCCGTAGCGCTACGCGATCGCCCCAAGTTCTTCGCTACATCCAGGACGTCGGTCAAATTGGGGCCACCACCTTACTCACCATTACAATGCTGGGCAGTTCTGTTGTCGCAGGGGGCCTAGTGGGACTAGCCGTCAGCTTTCGCAACCTCCCAGACGTACGCGTACTTCGTAACTACACCCCTTCAGAAACCAGCTACGTCTACGACGTTAAAGGCACCCTACTAGACAGCGTTCACGACGAAGCCAACCGCGAAGTGGTTGATTTCAACCAAATCAACCCCCATCTAAAGCGCGCTGTCCTCGCCATTGAAGACAGCTACTTCTATAGCCACAGCGGCATCAACCCCGCCGGTATTGGCCGAGCAGCCCTTGCTAACCTCGGGGCTGGCGCAACCGTCCAAGGCGGCTCTACCATCACCATGCAGCTCGTCAAAAACCTTTTTCTGACTCCTGAGCGCACCATCAGCCGAAAGCTCGTAGAAGTCGTGCTCGCCATGCGCATTGAGCAAATCTTTGAAAAAAACGAAATATTTGAGCTCTATCTCAACCAAGTATATTGGGGCCACAATACCTACGGCGTACAAACTGCCGCGCAAAGCTACTTCAACAAGGCTGCAGAAGATCTCACCTTGGGCGAAGCTGCCATGATGGCTGGGCTCATTCAGGCGCCAGAGAGCTTTAGCCCCTTTTTAGACTACGAAGAAGCCAAACTGCGTCAGGCAATTGTTTTAAGACGAATGCGTGATCTCAAATGGATTACGCCAGAAGAGCAAGAAAACGCCAAAGCCCAACCCATTCGACTAGGCGAGATCACGTCTTTCCGATCTAGCCAAGCACCCTACGTGACCGAATCCGTCATGCAAGAGCTGACGGAGCAGTTTGGCGAAGAAGCCATGGCCAAAGGCGGCATGCGCATCCAGACCACCATCGATCTAAACATGCAAAAAATTGCAGAAGATACGGTCACCAACAGCTACTACAGTTCCTTTGGCAGCGGTGCCTATGCCGATCAAATTGCGCTAGTAGCGATCGATCCGCGCACTCACTTCGTCAAAGCACTAGTCGGCGGTGTAGATCACGAGTCTAGCCAATTCAACCGCGCCGTACAGTCCCGTCGTCAGCCCGGTTCTGCCTTCAAGCCCTTTGTTTACTATGCGGCTTTTGCCTCAGGCAAGTACACGCCCAACAGCATCATTAACGATGCTGCCGTAACCTACCCAGACGGCGATAACTACTACTCACCAAGAAACTACGATGGCTCATTTGCGGGCAGCATCCCATTACGCAAAGCACTCGAAACGTCACGCAACGTCCCTGCTGTTAAGCTTGGTCAGGCCGTTGGCATCAATCGAATTGTCGAAATCGCCCGGACGCTAGGCATCAAAAGCCCGATGGATCCGGTTATATCACTGCCGCTTGGCGCAGTCGATCTCACACCCTTAGAGTTAGCCGGAGCCTACGCAACCTTTGCTAACTATGGTTGGCATTCAGCGCCTACGCTAATCATGCAGGTCACCGATAGCAGCGGCAATATCTTGCTAGATAACACACCCAAACCGCAGCTTGTTCTCGATCCTTGGGCAAGCGCCGCCCTAACCGATGTATTGCAGGGTGTTATCTCTCAGGGCACTGCGACCAACGCTCAAATTGGCCGCCCCGCAGCAGGTAAAACGGGTACGACAGACTCGCAGCGGGATGTATGGTTTGTCGGTTATGTGCCGCAGCTAGCAACCGCTGTATGGGTCGGCAATGATGACTACCGCCCCCTCGGTAGCGGCGCAACTGGTGGCGGCTATGCAGCTCCCGTATGGCGAGATTTTATGATTCAAGCGCTGCGTGATGAGCCGGTGGAGAACTTCCGTTCACCTAGCGAGTTTATTCGCCCGTAGTGTCGGCTACACACTAGCAATACATCGAAAGCAATACACCGAAGCCCATGGGGGACTCCGGTGCAGAGCCAATGCCAATCCATCACTCTTCTTTAACTTCTGATTTCATTCGCTCTAGCGTCTGGTGCATTTGGTCAAACATTTGCTGAGGATTCGTCCCAAACTGATTCAGCTGTGTTTTTAGCTGCTCCATGGTCATCTTGGCCATAAAGTCTTCAGATAGCTCGAAGCGCTTCATGAAAATGCGATAGCGATCCATGACCGATTCCATCTGCTCAATGAAGATTTTCTTGCCTTTTGGGTCAAACTTGCCGTAGTTGCTGCCAAGCTGCATCAGGTTTTGGTAATCCTGAAATAGCTGCGTCGCTTCTTGCTGTACCAGTTCTGAGTCAAATATTCCCATGACTATTACCCCGTTGGGATACGCATCAAGCTGTGATTGCCTCAACTTGTACGTAATTTTTATTGCATAGCTATAGCGTAAAATTTTACGGCCTGCTCGCCAAGGTGGATATCCCTACCGATTTAATAATCTACCTAGCCAAAGCCTTTTAGCTGCTGGATCAGGGCTGGTTGAGGTCGGTTCGCTCTGCTTAGGTGCATCATCGCTAGACATCCCTAGGAGCTTACTGTACTTCAAGGCTATCCGGTGAGTAGGTTTGAGCTTTAGGGCTTGGCGAAAATGTGTTTTGGCCATGCCTGAGAGCTTTTGCTTATAGTAAGCCTGACCAATCATGGAATGGATTTCTGGGCTTTGAGGTTTGATTTTTAGGGCTTCTCGGAGTTCTTGCACAGCGAGTTCGTAGTTTTGCTGTGAGAGGTACTTTTTAGCCCGTGTCATGTGTTGTTTGGCATAGTCAATTTGGGAGGGCTCTGCCGCCCCTCGTGCGCCATTCGCTGCCGAGTCATTATTGGTAGGCGAGGCAATAGTAGATCCAGAGGCTACGTTTACGGCAGATGTTGGTGTGACGGGTACAGTCATCAGACCAACGCGCTTGGGGTGAATAACCAGGTTTTCTAGATTGCGGCTCAGAAAAACAAGGTTGAGCTGGCTAAGCTCTACGGTCTGATTGTGGAGATCTTCTAAAGACTGAAACTGGCATTCTGCCAAACCGCTAAGGGACTGCTCATAAAAAATATCGACCTCTTCTTTCGCAATGGTCATAAGTTCTTGAGCACTCCGAAAAGTAGGAACTAGCTTTTCAGTACGAATCAGCCGTCTGACCATGAGCCGAATGTTACAGAGCGATTCTTGGCGGCTTTTCTCATGTTTGAGCTTTTGGTAAGAGGGGTTTACAATACGCGCAATTACTTTGGCTGCTAAGGATTGAGTCATCTTTGCTGAGTCACCGTTGCCAGTGAGCGCATCTGGATGAAGCTGCTTAGCGATTTGTCGGTAGCGCTTGGAAATTCGCTTTTCATCAGCGCTGACCGAAACCCCTATCAAAGCAAAGGGATCTACATCAACTAAATTAGTTAATTCAGTAAACAGTTCGGCTTTTGACATGTAAAAAAGCAGCCTTACTAACTATCTATCGTCTGTATAGATGACTACCCTCTAAAATACCCAGCCCTAAAGTCAAAATGGCTATTTCTGCATACAACCGTAAGATCGCGATCGCGCTTGCTTTTTCAGGTGCGATCGCCCCCTTTCCGACCGCCTGGCTCCACAAGTTTTATTTGGGCCATTACCTGTGGGGTATTGTGTACCTTGTTCTGGCACCTACCCAACTGCCACGGGTCGCCTGCTTGTTAGAAGGTGCATGGTATCTAACCCAAAGTGATGACGGCTTTGCCAATCGGTTTCCTCAGGCGGGAAGTATTTTGCGGCCAGTCAGCTCCGAAGGGCCACTGCAAAACACAACTGAAATGAAGCGGATCGATATCACCAACATCGATATCACCAATCAGGTTGCCAAAGCGATCCGAGAGCTAGAGCTGCTGCGTCAAGAAGGACTGATTACCGAATACGAATTTGAACAAAAACGTCGTAAGCTGCTCGAACAGGTCTGACAGTTGTGCGATCGCCTATCCTCCTATGCTCAAAAAGTTTTTAGCCCTGGGCCATCCGCTACGCCGTCGCTTACAGCAACTGCCTTACTATCGGTTTGAGTCTTTTACAGAGATACAGCTAGCCGCTAGCTGGGGCATTTATATAGAAGCCAACACGGCCTCTACAGACGATTGGCTGAGGCTTCCAGGGATTTCTATTCACCAGGCTCGGCTGCTCGCTCAGCTAAGCACAAACGGCCTATCTTTTAACTGTATAGAAGATATTGCAGCGGCGTTAGGAGTACCTGTTGAGCAGGTTCGGCCTTGGGAAATCATTCTACGGTTTTGCTACTACGAAGCGCAGCAGGCCCTTGAACCGATAGCTGTCGATGTTAACACTGCCACTGCCGAACAGTTAACAGCGGTGCCGATGATAGATCCGTTTTTGAGTCGCGCCATTATTCACTACCGCAAGTCAGGGCCGTATAGAGATCTTGCCGATCTTCAGGCGCGCCTTCGGCTCACGACGCCGGTAACCGCCCAACTTTTGCACTATCTTAAGTTTTAGGTCTCAGGGTTTAGCTTCAGAATTAAATGGGGTTCCGAGGGTTCTTAGCAACCCAGCCGACTTTTTCTAAAGGCCAAAAGCGGAAGGCTGCACGACCAATTGCGTTCTCTACTGGTAAAAAACCCCAAACGTGAGAATCATTGCTGTCATTGCGATTATCACCCATCACAAATAGGCTGCTAGCAGGAACGCGTACGGGCGGCATTTCATAGACGGGAGATTCCAAAATATAGCTTTCCGACAAAGACTCATTGTTGATAAAAACCTGTCCCTGAGTGACTTTAACTGTCTCTCCAGGCAGCCCAATCACTCTTTTAATAAAGGCTTGACTAGCAGAATAGCCATATTCTTGCAGCTGTGGCGGTGGCTCAAAAACAATAATATCGCCCCGATGCGGTGGCTCAAAACGATAAGACACTTTTTCAACAAGCAGGCGATCGCCTACTGCCAATGTTGGCACCATCGAAGGAGACGGAATATAGCGCGGCTCAGCAATAAAAAATCGCACAACTAGCGCGATCGCCAAAGCCACTGTCACGAGTCTGACGTTATCAGTCAGTATTTTTTGCCAACGGATGCTCCTAACAGTACTGGAATTAGCCTCCTTGAAGGCTTTATCGGTAGCTTCATTGCCGACTTCAGAGTTAACAGCAGGGGCAGGTTCTAAGCCCTTTTCTTCTATGCTCATATTCAAACACTCTTATCAAACCGCTGTATCACAGGTACAGCTATTTAGTGACCATATCATTCTTCTGGAGAGCTAGATTCTTGGGTTGCCACTTGATTGGCGGCTAGCGCGGCTTGGGCATTGCGTCGTAGCATAGCGGGTTTTATTCGTCGCAATGCCGATGCCGGGAATCGTCTATTCCATTCTGCTTCGGTAATATTGGCAAGTGTTTGTAATGTAGGCGCTATGTTTTCAGCATAGGGCTCGAATGCTTCTACATCAGTTTTTTGGGCAAATCGTTGGTTCCAAGGGCATACATCCTGGCAGATGTCGCAACCGGCTACCCAGCCTTGCAGATGATTAGCGATCGCCGCCGGCAGAACCTCTGCCCGATTTTCAATCGTGTGATAGGCAATACACCGATTGGCATCAACGACACCTGGCGCACGGATTGCCTCGGTGGGGCAGGCCGTCAGACAGCGCGTGCAGTTGCCGCAATGGGCCATATGCGGACGATCAGGAAGCAGCGCTAGGTTCGTAATAACTTCGCCTAAAAATATCCAAGAACCGTAGTGCCGGTTGATCAAATTGCCGTTTTTCGCAATCCATCCTAAACCCGCCTGCTGCGCCCAAAACTTGTCTTGAACGGGGCCCGTATCTGCATACAGCCGCGCCTCTACTTTGGTGTTTTGATCTGTTTTTTGTAACTGTAACCAGCTCGACAGCTGCTTTAGCTTTTTGGTTAGTACACGGTGATAGTCGCGTCCCCAGCCATACCGCGAAATTTTTGCATATTCATTGCCATCAGGTCTTTGATGTCCAGTGTAGTAGTTTAAACCCACACAAATAATAGACTTTGCTGCAGGCATAACTCGGCGAATATCTTTGCGTTTATCGCTTTCCATCCAGGCCATATCCGCCTGAAATCCCTGCGCCAACCAAGCAGCCAAAGCCGTCTTAGCAGACTGTTCTGCCGCAGTTGGCTGATCTGAAATAGTCGCAATCCCTACCTGATGAAATCCCAGTGCGATCGCCTTTTGCTTCACCCGCTCGCTGTCAACTAAATCATCTGAACCATCTGAATCACTTGAAGCACTCGCCTCACAATTGGGCTTAGCCATCCGTCCAACCCTCTTGAGCGCGCTTATTGTCATTTCCTTGAAAATTTCCTTTGAAATCCCCTTGGAAATTTTCTTTAGAAGTCTTGTTTAGCCCATTCCTCAGCATCCGTCTCATCACGGCTCTTTTCTCAGGTGCAAAGCCATAGCGCGACTCGTGATGCACAATTGAATCAATCTCTTGAGACCATAGCTCAGAAGGCAGTATCTCAAAGCCTAGCCGCTGGTAAAATGGAATATTCCAAGGAATTCGACGAAACGTAGTCAAAGTAACTTGATTAAATCCGCGCGCGATCGCCCCTTCACAACAGGCATTAACCAGCGCTGAGCCCATTCCCATCCGACCATAGTCTGGATGCACATCTAACTCCACAACAAAGCAGCTATCCGTTAAAAACTTAGCCACAATAAAACCGACAGGTCTGCCTCCAACCGCCGCTACCCAGAGCCGATCGTCAGCTTGTGCGCTGAGCAAAAAGCTTGCCGTCGTCAAACCTTCTAGTACATCTAACGGAACATTTAGCCATGCCACATAGGGGCGAAATCGCTGCGCCGCTGCCTTTTCAATGTCAGGCACTACAGTCAAATCTGTCTTCTCTGCCAGACGAACCCTATAGTCCATTTCAGCCAGCGACCCCTACACCCTCGTCCCTGTCAATGCATCTGTACAATATATCTGCACAATACACAACAATACATATAATGTATCTGCACAATATAATAACTGCTATGCAAGGCAAATAGTATAGCGTCAAGACACAAATCTGTTGAGCTAATCTCAGTATCAAAGCCTCAGTATCAAAGCCTCAGTATCAAAGCCCCAATATCAAAGCCCCAATATCAAAGCTGATAAAGGAGCATCAAACCAATGCAGCTGTCGTGCTCATTCTAGGCTCTGTGCTCACCGTTCTCGTGGGTAGCACCAATAAAAACTTACAGCCTTTACCCGGATCAGAAAAGCACTCTATCTGACCTTGGTGCTTCTCTACAATAATTTGCCGACTAATCGAGAGCCCCAAACCTGTTCCCTTACCGACAGGTTTGGTCGTAAAAAGCGGATCAAATAAGCGTTGCTTAACAATCTCTGTCAATCCTGGACCATTATCAGCAATTTCAATCGCAACATGGTCGGAATTAATACATTTAGTTGTAATGGTGATAACCGGAGCATCAACATTCTCCAACGCATCTATTGCATTGGCTAAAATATTCATAAAAACCTGATTGATGGCAGACGGAAAGCAGAGAATTTCCGGTATATCACCGCCATATACCTTCATGACCGAAATTTCTGGACGTTCCCCCAGCGATTTTGTGCGGTGACCCAAAATGACTAGAGTGCTATCTAACCCCTCATGAATATCAGTCAAAACTTTAGTATCTGCGTCCATTCGTGAAAAATTTCGCAGAGAGATTGAAATCTTTTTAATTCGTTCTGTACTGAGCTGCATAGAATCTAACAGTTTGGGCAGATCCTTCAAGGCAAAATCAATATCTCTATTTTCTAGCAAATCACGGATTTCGGACACAGGATCACTATAGTGCTGCTGATACAAACGCAGCAAATCAGCCAGGTCACGAATATATTCATGCGCTGGCTCTATATTGTTAGCAATACAGGCCATTGGGTTGTTAATCTCGTGGGCAATACCCGCAATCAACTGACCCAGTGTTGCTAACTTCTCCTGTTGTACGAGTTGTACTTGTGCGTTTTGCAGCTCCCGCGTACGCTCTTCAACCCGTTGTTCTAGCTGATCGGTCAACTGCTTTAGTTGAAGATGCACCTTCACCCTGGCAAGCACTTCATCTTGCTCAAAAGGCTTTGCAATATAGTCAACCGCGCCTAATGACAAGCCTTTTACACGACTCGCTTTGTCGGAAAGCGCCGTCATAAAAATAATCGGAATATGGCTCGTCGTCTCACTCGCCTTGAGACGACGACAGGTTTCAAACCCATCCATAACCGGCATCTGTACATCTAGCAAAATTAGAGCAGGTTGTTCCTGATTAATCTGCTTTAGTGCCGCCACACCATCGTTAGCAATCCGAATTGCCAGCCCTGCCTGACGTAGGGCTTGCGCTAATACAGATATATTTGTGGGCGTATCATCCACAATCAGCACAAAACCAGAAGACTGAATGCTGGCTTTCATCATCTCACAATCCAAATCAAATTCTATATAAATAACCGATGCAACAGACTTTACGCTATGAGTTGCCGATAAGGCCTTAGTCTAAAGCCCTCGATAAAGCTAGGCCTTTATTCAAACAAACCTGACGTTACTTAGACAATAATGTAATGATAAGAACGTGCTCGCCCTCCTAGAGTCCCCAAAAATATGTTCTATAGATCATCAATGTAAAGCCGGATAAAGTCTTGAATTGGCGGAATCTCGAAATCTTCAGCCAAATTGCTCAGTTGACGACAAAACGGCTCTAAGCTTGGGTTCGTAATCGCTAAGGTTTGCGCTTCATCTATTAGGCTAAAGATATCGCCGCTGCCAGCTAAGGTATAAAAGCGTTTAAGGATATTTGCATCTGGCGGTGTTAGCTTCAAATCGTCGGTCTCTTTACTCGGCGAATCGACGTCGTTGAGTGGTTCATAAATCCAGGTGACATCTAGGTGTCTGTGAATCGCAGCAAAAAGTTCTTTGGCCTGTATCGGCTTAGGCAAAAACTCATCGCCGCCTGCTTGCGTGCTCTGATGCTGAGAGGCCAGAGATACACTAGCAGAAGAGACTAAAATTCGGATATTTGCAAACTTAGGCTGCCGACGAAAATGTTTAATAAACGCCAATCCGTCCATAACAGGCATAGCCAGATCAGTAATCACTAAATGAGGCTGTATTGATTCTGCGATGGCCAGTCCTCGCTGTCCATTTTCAGCTTCTATGACCTCAAAGCCTAAAGGCTCTAGTAAGTTGACCAAGACTGACCGATTCTCCCAGCTATCATCAAGTACTAGGATTTTTTTGCGATCGCCCTCATACCCTAATAATTTGCCTTGCGAATGGCGGTGGGCCACTTCAATCCAATTGTTGCTTTCTGATAGCTCCACATCAAACCAAAAATCACTCCCTACATTAGGCTCGCTGCTCGCCTTCAGATCTCCACCCATGAGCGACACAATTTTTTGACTAATTGACAGCCCTAAGCCGGTTCCTTCTCCCTGTTTGGTAATGTTACCGACTTGCTCAAATGGTTGAAATACCTTCTCAACCTGATCTGGCCTCATGCCGACACCCGTATCAGAAACTTGAAACCGAAATTTTCTTAAAACCGGTTTATTTTCATTTTCTTTATCAGTGGCCCCATCTAGCAGCGACTCTGGCAAACCAGGTGAGTCAATTCTATAGGACTTAACCGTAAAGGACACTTGACCTTGCTCAGTAAATTTGATCGCATTTCCTAACAAATTGAGCAAGACTTGCCGGAGTCTCTTCTCATCTGCAATGATCCCCTCAGGCAAATTTGACTCGGGCAAAAACTTGAACTCGACACCTTTCTCTTCAGCCCGAATACGGCAAATTTCACTTACACTATGTAGAAATGAGAGAAAGTGAAATTGGCTCGGATACAGCTCCATTTTTCGAGCCTCTATTTTAGATAGATCAAGAATGTCATTAATTAAATTGAGTAGGTGAGATCCACAGTGATTGATGACGCTCACACCTTTGATGTCTTTATCTGACAAGGTACCTGAGCGCTGTAATATTTGGGCATACCCCAAAATTCCATTGAGCGGTGTCCTAAGTTCGTGGCTCATGTTCGCAAGAAATTCGCTTTTAGCGCGGTTAGCACTATCAGCCGCTTCTTTCGCCGTTTTTAGCTCTGTTGTTCGCTCTGCAACCCTCTGCTCTAATATGACAAATGAACTCTTGAGCTGGCCTACCATGCTTTTGAATGAGTGGGCTAAGCGACCGAGTTCATCCCGACGCTGATCATCTAACTGCACGCCAAAGTCGCCTGCAGCAACCTGATCAGTCGCTTTAATCAGCTGATTCAAAGGCTGTGCAATTTTTTTACGCATAACAGAATGAAGCAAGAAAACTTGGACACCCAGGGCAACTAGTCCTGCTATGAGAACAAATCTAGCGCTCTTCATCGCAAGACCTGAGAGCAGAGAAGTAGGATAAACGGTGACAAAATACCAGTCAGGCCCTTCAATCTCTGTAATGGCTAAAAATGCTTTTTGAGAACGATCGTAGATGACAACTTGACCGTTTTCTCCAGCCTGCTTTACCAGGCTAAACGTATGGAGTAAGTCAAGTTCTTCTTCAGCCTTTAGCTCAGAAGAATCAATGTCACCGACTTCTAGGTAGCCATCCTCAGCTTTGATCGCCTCCATCAGTTTGGGATGTGCAATTAGGCGGCCGTCTTCTCTTAAGATGATGTTGTAAGTACCTTCTAGGCCATCGTTTAGCGTACGCTCAACTAAGTTGTTTAGTAGGATATCGTTACCAATAGTAATCAGGTGCCTGCCTTCGTAGTCTACGGGCGTTGCAACACTGACCAAAAATTGGTCTGAACCAATATCATAATAAGAACCTGTCCAAGCAGTCTCGCGTGCCTTATTGTTTTTAGTATTGGCGATATACACCCATTCTTCCTGATTAAGATCAACATCAGCTGAGATGTCTGATCCCCAAGGTTGTCCGGGCCAATAAACAATTACAACGTTATCTGGAGTAGATACATACAGATCAGGGAAGCGATTGTTCCATGCGGGTCCATAGGCCAGTAGCATCTCATTAGAAATTGTTGCAATACGACGCAGTTCAGCATCTACCGACTTGCTAGTTTCGCGGCCTATAATTCCTGTCATCCAAAGATCTTTACTGGCCTCTGTGGTTCCGACGAAGAACTCAGGTTTGATGCGTAGAGTTCCGTCTTCGCTCGGTTCAAAAAGATCATTAAACGCTAGCGTAGGATCTTCATTTTCTGAGGCTTGAAACCGAGCTAGAAATTCTTCTTTAAATATTCGATGGTTTTCTTCTGCCAAAAGAAAGAGGTCGCTTTCTTTGCGGCCTCTTTCAATAATATATTTTTCTAGTTGCTCTTTGACCTGTAGCTCTAGGTTAGACGTAAGATGTAAGTAGCTGACAAGCGCTGACACTCCTACAACGCCAATAATCCGCAGAGTCATAATCAGCAGCGTTTTTCGGGCAAGTGAGCCTTGATATTGATGGTTTCGGCTCTTGCCTATACGAGTTGTTTTACCTATGAAATTTTGGGCTATTTTGAGCAACATGGCATGTCAGCTGAACAAAGAATGTTTCCGTCAATGTTCCCGTTCTATATACACAGCTATCTTGCTATTTAGAGTGACCTTTGTATAACGGCCTTGAACGTATCAGACTGCCGAAACTGTTCTGAGTAAATGCTGCCAATGGGTGCAGCTAGCTCTCGCTGAAATCCGGATAGCAAAAAGCGACGAATGAGTTGCTGCTGCTGCACAATACGGGCTTCCAAGGTATTGATTGGCCCAGGTGTATGTTTTGACTCTCCACTTTCGCCCTGAATGCTGGCATAACCTTTTTGGACACCTTCGGCTAGAATTCTATCTTCTTCAAACAGCGCTTCGTACCATTTCTCAAGTTCGCCAATATGGTTCAAATGGTGAGGCCGACCATACACTTCCGAATGAATTTGACATTCGCTGACAGAAATAGGGTCAATTCGCTCTACATAGAGCGTACCATCGGGCAATGCATATATGTGGAGGTTAGGAAAAATCCCAAACGTGATGAACTGCGATCGCATAGGCTCGGGTAGCACCTCCCAGGGTTCATTTTCTGATTTCCATTTTTGGGTAATGGGTGTAATCAAAGCGTTGACGTAGTCATCAAACATGTACTGATAGTACTTAGTATGCCCCTGCACATCCTTGAGCGTGGTTTGATGCGCGATACTAACGTGATAGTCACATAGGCCATTGTCATGAAAAGTTTTCCAGTTACAAGAAACTTCGTAGTCCTTTTCAAAGAGCAGAGTTAGCGACTCTATGGGAAACCCTGCCATGCGAGCAACCATTTCTCCCAAATAATCTTTGAGTGATCGTATTTCGGCGCTAAATGAAACAAATATCAAAGATCCCCAGGTTTCAAGTCGTACTGGCTTTAAAGCAAGTTTACTAAAATCAACAGAGTTGGAGAATCTATCTTTTTCAGGCAGTCCTTTGAGGTTGCCCTGTATGTCGAATGTCCATCCATGATAAGGGCAGACAATACATTTGCGCGAAGCGGCTGGCTTCTGAGGGGCTTTTTCATTATTAGCCTTTTCATCCGGAATTAAAGTGGAGCCTCTATGAGAACAAGAATTATAAAATGCAGATAGTGTATCCTGCTCAGAGCGAATGATGATAAGGCTACGGCCAGCTACTTCGACAATCCTCGTGGCACCAATCTCGGTGAGCTTAGAAGTGTGACAGACATATAGCCAGGTTTTACTGAAAATGTTCTGTTGTTCTAAGCTGACAAATTCTGAATTGGTGTAAAAAACGGGATCTAGAAAAGTAAGTGGCTGTTCGCACAGCACCCGCTTTATCGCTTGCTGTAAAGAAGAAGAAGTCATAAATTATGTTCGTTAGAGCCGCGTAGCCTTTACAAACAGCATTCCCTGGTAACCTTTGTAATCTTTAGCGCTAATGTCCGTAATCTCAGCAGGGATGTGGCGCATGAGTAAATTATCCACGTCAAACCCTTGATAGCTTAGGACGCGAATGACATCTTCGGGCGTTACAGCGATCGCAGGATACCGGTGATTCTCTACGCAATAGAAGCTCGCTCCCTGGATAGCAGTCATGATCAAAGTTCCAGATGGCTTAAGCGTAGAGCAAATATTATTGACAACCTCTTCCCAGGTTTTTAGAGAAGGTGTAATAGACTCTGCAACAAAATTAGCAGCAACTACATCATAACGCTGGTAACAACGCTGTCCCAAAGGATGCCGATTAAAAGCATCGCATAGCAAGAAATCACTGAGTTTTTTGCTAAGCAACTCTTCGCGCTCAAGGATATCGTCAGTACTTACCTCGGATAGACCTTCTGCCATCAGGGCTTCTTTGAAAAAGTTGATCCATATATAGCTGCGATGGCGAAATCTTTTCCAGAGTTTAATTTCTTCTACGTTGCGCTCAAGAAAGTCAGAGAAATGAATCTCTTTAACATGAGCTGCTGCTGTAATAAGCGAGTAAAGGCTCGGACCACCGCTAAATTCTAGCATGACAGAATTGGGATCAATACCTTTATAGGCTTCTGCAAAGAACGCTAGCAAAGAGCGGTTTTCCAGATCAACAGTAGAATAGTATTCCTGAAGATAATTTGCTGGCTCAAAAGTTTTGTAGCTTTCTAAAAGCATTGTTCAATAAACCTAATTAACTTGAGATATTAGCCCAAAAAAGATAGATATTGCTAAAAGTTTTTAGCCTTTGCTCCCAAAACTTTTAGAATCGTTTTTAGGCATTAGCAATGCGTTTTAAGTCCTTTTAGCTCTTTTATGTAAAACGGCTTCTTTTCTATGCTTCCCGACAAGAAAGACTAAAATCTATCAAATTCAGATAGATCAAAGGCTTTTTAATAAGGGTTTAATTAGTAAATATTACGCAAAAATAATTCTCTATATTTGCTTTCACCTAACAATAAAAGTAGATAATATTGGGGTTCATACGGGCTTATTCGATGTCGCGACTAGTCTTCTTATAAAGGCAACACAAAAAAGAAAGGTTGACGAGATTAAATCTTACGTATTTACACTGATATACGTCAGTATCTAAACAGCATTTTTATAGTCCGCATGCTTACTTGAAATTTGAAATATTAGATCAGAACAACCAGTAAAAATACTTACGACAAGCTAATGGGTTTGGGTATAGATCGCTTAGCAGGTCTAAAGGATACAACGCTAGCCCATTCGTCTCGAACATAGGCATGGGAATTAGCAAAGCTGCGATCGCTTTCTTCGTGAATGACGCTGATCTCGCTGTTGAGCTGTTCTGAGATGGTTGCTTCAGATCTGTTTCGGTTACGTTCCAATTCACGATTCATCTTTAGAGGCAGGCTACACCGATTAATCATGTATAGTCCGCCAGTCAATAGCCGTCCTATACACAAAAAACGCCCCGAGTGTATCCGTCATCTAAATGACATCGTATTTAGCTTGCTACAGCAAGCTGGCTGCGCGGGCTGCAAGATCCGAGCGTTCGCCTTGATACAGGGTTACATGACCGGCTAGAGGCTCGTTGCGAAATCGCTCGACAACGTAAGTCAGGCCATTACTGGCTGCATCTACATAAGGGTTGTCTATTTGAGCGGTATCGCCGGTTAAAACTATTTTGGTGCCTTCACCCGCTCGGGTAAGGATGGTTTTTACTTCGTGCGGTGTTAGGTTTTGAGCTTCGTCAATGACGAAGAACTGTTTAGGAATGGTGCGCCCGCGAATGTAGGTAAGCGCTTCAATTTGCAAAAGGCCTAAGTCCATCAGTTCTTCGTGGCCACGTCGCCAGTGCTCTGACTTACCGGTGGTGTCTTGTGTATTGAAAATAAGGTCGAAGTTGTCGTATAGCGGCTGCATCCAGGGGGTGAGTTTTTCGGTCATATCGCCGGGAAGGTAGCCGATGTCTTTACCCATGGGTACGACCGGGCGGGAAATGAGTAATCGGGTGTAACGCTTTTCTTCAGTCACCTTTTGCAGTCCTGCTGCGATCGCCAGTAGTGTTTTGCCAGTGCCTGCTTTGCCTACCAGCGTGACCAACGGAATGCTGTCATTAAGGAGCAAGGCTAAGGCAAATCGCTGTTCTCGATTGCGCGCTTGAATATGAGAGACCTTGTTATAGGGCAGCTTAGGCAGTGGAGTCAGTTGACCGTCGGGTCGTAACGTTGCGAGCGCGGTGTGGCTAGGATTGCTCATATCAACGAGCATCAGCGCTTGGTTGGGCGAAAATTTTTCGCTGAGCTGAGGTAAATCAGCCGCCATGCTAGGCTGAAACAGCGCTGCCATTTGCTCAGCACTCACTAAGACTTCGCCAATGCCCGTATAAAGATCGTCAACATCTATTTTGTCTGTTTCATAGTCTTCGGCGGTAAGTCCTAACGTATCTGCTTTGATACGCATGTTGGTATCTTTGCTCACCATGACTACCGGGCAGTCACACTGCTGTTTGACCTGTAGGGCGACTGCGAGAATGGCATTGTCAGCGCCGTTGCCGCCGCCGTTGTAGAGTTCAGCAGGTAAGTTGTTAAGGGTTTCGCGATCGCACAGCGTAACGCGTAACCGTCCACCATTATCTAATGCAATACCTTCAGTCAAGCTGCCTCTTTGCCGCAGACTATCAAGCATTCGAGACGTTTGCCGAGCATTTCGCCCGGTTTCTTCAGGTCGCTTTTTGAAACGGTCTAGCTCTTCAATAACCGTAATTGGGAGTACTACGTCGTTGTCTTCAAACCGCAGGAGTGCATTAGGATCATGCAGCAGCACATTGGTATCAAGGACGTAGAATTTTTTCATAGGGATCGCTGTGTGAACCTTGGGGCTTAGCTTTGCATCGGTGAACTTAACTTTAACAAACTGACCTATGGGCGCCATCTATACGCGCTATTGTACAAGCGCCATCATTCAACCGTGTCTTCTTGGGGAACAGGGTCATAGCCCCCCGGATTAAAAGGATGGCAGCGAACAATGCGTCTGACAGATAGCCAGCTACCTTTAACTGGACCAAACCGTTCAATGGCTTCGATAGCGTAGCAAGAACAGGTGGGTTCAAACCGGCAAACCGGCAGAAAAAGCGGTGAGATGAACTGACGATAGCCTTTTACAAGAAGGATCAAAGCAGTCTTCATGGGGGAACAGCAGGCGTCAGCAGCCAGGGTTACAATGCCTATTCAATTTAACAGGATCGAGCCTGTTCCTGTCGTTTATTCCTTGGTGTGCTCTGGCTTAGGTCGTTCCCAAGCCGGTTTAGCCCACGGATACTTTTCGCTCAGGCTATCGAGATCGAGGGGCGGAATCTCAGCCATGAGTTCCGAAAACTGGCCGGCTTCTATAGCAGCTGTTAGCAGGTGCATAAGATCGCTATACACTGTCTGCGTTCTAGGGTGTTGAGCACCGAGACGTTTTCTGAGAATAGTGAGCGTTTGCTGGTAAAGCGGCTCAGCTTTTCCGTAAAGCTGCTGGCAACAGTAGGTATCGGCTAGCTGGTAAAGCGTGTCGCAGGTGTGCAGGTGACTGGCTGGCAGCAATCTCTGCCGAATATCCAGTGCTTGCTCCAAAAGCGGTTGGGCTTCGCGGTAACGCTTTTGCAGTCGATAGAGGGCTGCTAGCTCGCTAAGACTATCGGCCACAGAGATATGATCGTTGCCAAATCGCTTTTGTCTAAGTGTGACCACCTGCTGGTAGAGACGCTCTGCTTCAATATGCCGACCTTGGCGTTCGCAGAGATAGGCTGAGTCAGCCAGGGCAGAAACAATATCAGGATGATCCTCGTAAGTCGGAGGCAGCTGAGCATTGGGAGCAGTAGAATCGCTCGATATAGAAGTCGGCTTTAAGTGATAATTTGGCAGAGTAAAGGGGGATGGAATCTCAGTGGGGCTAGCAGGCTTAGGGCGGGGCGGGTGGCTGTGATAGAGGGTGTGGTTCAGTTCCGCTACGATCTTAGATCTGGGAATGCTGTAGAGAATTGGCTTGGGTTTGGCGGAATAGAAGGGCTTTATGAAAATCTGACGTAGCTGTCGGAATACCCACTGTAGGACTCGCTTAATCAAGACTCGTTACTAAAGAGGATGATAGGACATCAATACCTTTAGAGAATGCCCGCCCGGCTGCCTGCCCTTTACCTCGTGAGGATACACGAATGAGAATGAACTAGAGATGAAGCCAAAATGAAGCTCAAAAAACTGTCTGGATAACATCATCTTCTGACGAAAAGTATGGATATATGGACAAACAGTGGGTAGCAGCTATTTCTGGCAGATGGCTTCATATAGTTCAGTAACTTCTTTAATTCCGTATGTCTTTGTGCGGACTTAGCGTTATATGAATGTATAGAGAAATTAGGATCGCAACTATTTCTTTTGATGGATGCCTATTCTATTGTGGGATTAATAAAGCAAACTTGTTCGAAGACATCAGGGTATGACAGCGATTCTCAAAATTGGTCAAACAACGTTAGAGGCATCTGAGTTGATTGCCAAGCTTAAAGAGCATCAACTGATGCCTAAACTTGTGCAAGAGGTTCTGATTGATGACGTGATTGCGTCTGTTGAGTGTGATCCGCAAGCAGCTTTGCAGGCGTTTTGTAACAAGCGAGGGCTGTTTTCTCGGGAGCAGCAGCAGGCTTGGTGTCAGCAGCAGCAAGTAGCACCCGAGCAGCTGACACAGATCGCGATTAGAGAGCAAAAGCTCATCAATTTTCAGGAAAATACCTGGGGCGTTCAGATTGAGTCTTACTTTTTACAGCGAAAATCTCAGCTAGATAGAGTGCGCTATTCGCTCATTAGAACAAAAGACATCAGCCTAGCTCAAGAACTTTACTTTCGGCTCAACGACGATGGCATGTCGTTTGCGAGCTTGGCCAGTGAATACTCAGAAGGACAGGAATCTAAAACAGGCGGGATGGTTGGGCCTGTAGAGCTGAGCGTGCCGCATCCCATACTGGCTAGGATGCTTATGGTGAGCAAGCCGGGTCAGCTTTGGGCACCGACTCAGATTGGAGAATGGCTCGTGATTGCTCGCCTAGAGCAGTTTCTTCCGGCTCAGTTCGATGAGGCGATGCGAGAGCGACTGCTAGCCGAGCAGTTTCAAACCTGGCTAGGGCAGCAGCTGCAAGAAATCGGAGTAACAGAACTGGGCATACAGCCAGTCACAGAGCCCGTCACAGAGCCCGTCACAGAGCCCGTCACAGATTTTAATCAGTCAGGAGATGATGATAATGTACATAAGGTATATGGAGCTGAGACATCCCAAGCTGAGCCATCCCAAGCTGAGACACCTACAGCTCAGAGGTTAGATAGTGACATTTCATCATCTAGCACCTCCCCAAAAACGTCATCAAGTATCCCCAAAACGGGCGGTTCTTCGCCACTCACCTTAGAAGACTTAACCGTAGGCTAATCCTAGGGCTCTACGCTCATTTTGCGGTTACTTTTTTGCCAAACGCCAAACTCTGAATCTTTAGACTCGGTTGCATCAAATGAACCGTCTTAAGGTAATAAAACTTGTTCAGTCCCCCTGCTTTCTATGACCTACGCAAAAGTCTCACTTGAACAAAGCCTGGGGATGATTCCCCCATTTGATCAGCTGCCGGTGACTGCCTTGGAGTCTTTGGTGAGCAGCTCGCAGAAGCTTCGATACCGAATTGGTCAACCGATGCTGCGGCGAGAGTCGATGCCTTACCAGCTAGTGGTTATTTTGGAGGGGAAAGGGCGATTGCTCGGCTACGATCCCTATCAAAAAACGCCGATGACGCTGGGTTTGTTAGAGTCGGGCTCGGTATTAGGGCTGGCTGGACTCGTGAGAGGGGTGCCTTGCGAAAGTGCGATCGCCTCATCTGAAGTGATGGCCATTGCAATCCCGATAACCACCGTTCGCGAGCTGATGGGCAAGTATGACAAGTTTGCTCAGGCAATTATTGGACGCTGCTATTTGGCAGAAGTATTTGACTTAGTGAGTCAGTATTTTAAGACCCAGGCTCGTAACGTGAGTGACTCGGCTGGCGTGGCTCGGAGGCTGTGTGAAGAGGCGATCGCGCTAACCCTACCTGCTGGCCCCATCACTGTGGCTGGGCAAGACCCCAACTGGCTATGGTTTGTTAGCTCCGAGAGCGTTGCTAGCCATCCTGCGGGTAACTGGCTGCTGGCCAACTCGCTAGATGGCCGTGTGAAGAGCCAAAAGCCGACACGGCTGATTGGGATAGATATGCGCCAGCTAGCGACCCAGGCAGCTGTTTCGCTACCGGCTGATGCTCCGGTTAATGATCAAAGCACGGGTCAAAGCAACGGTCAGCTGGTTTATGGGGTCAATATCAGCGGTGCCAATGGTCAAGTTGCGGGCTATCCAGTAGATCGAGGGGGCGGGGCTGCACCAGGCGGTACACTTGCCCGGTCAGATGACGATACCCCTTATGCACCCGAGCTGAACTTTGACTCCAATATTGTTGAGGAAGGTTCAGATCGAGCCAATTCGATTAAGTATCCGGTCATGCGCGGACGCGGTGAAGTCGGCTCGGCGCTGACCTGCTTCGCCATGATAGCTCAGCATTTAGGTATGCCGTTTAAGCGCGATGTGGTGCAGCGGGTACTCACCAACCAATCTGAACGGTTGGGCCAGCTATCTTTGACGGCTTGCGGTGCGGTTGCTGACTTGGTGGGGCTAAAGCCTCAGCTAGCGAAGGTTCCGGCAAGTGCGATCGCCCGACTACCTAAGCTAGCTTTGATTAAATGGCGAGAAGGATTTGCCGTCATTTATGAAACCTCTCAGTCTGAGTATGTGCTGGGTGTACCTGAAGAAAACAGGCTCGTGCGTCACTCACCACAAGCCTTTGAGGAAATTTGGGGGCCAGAGGGTGAAATTTTGCTGGTGGAGACCACTGAGCAAACACCTCAGCAAAAGTTCGGTCTAAGCTGGTTTATCCCATCGTTGAAGCGTTACCGCGGGGTACTAACAACGGTACTGGTTGCCTCATTTTTTGTTCAGGTCTTTGGCTTGGCCAATCCGCTGATGGTGCAGGTCATCATTGATAAGGTCATTGGGCAAAACAGCATTGATACATTGCATGTCCTAGGCTCATTACTGGTGGTAGTTGCCGTATTTGAGGCTATTTTGACTAGCTTGCGCACCTATTTGTTTGTTGATACGACAAATCGGATTGACATGGCGCTAGGCTCTGAAATTATTGACCATTTGCTGCGATTGCCACTGCGCTACTTTGACCGCCGCCCAGTGGGTGAACTTTCTAGCCGAGTTAATGAGCTCGAAAACATTCGTCAGTTTTTGACCGGAACAGCACTAACTGTTGTGTTAGACGCGCTGTTCTCAGTGCTGTACATCCTAGTGATGTTTTTATACAGCATTAAGCTGACATTTGTTTCACTATCGACGATTCCGTTGTTTATGCTGCTGACCTTTTTTGTATCGCCGATTGTCCGCCGACAGCTCCGGGCCAAAGCGGAGCGCAACGCTGAAACTCAATCGTTTTTGGTAGAAGCACTCTCGGGTATTCAAACAGTGAAAGCTCAGAACATGGAGCTGAAAACACGCTGGAAGTGGCAAGAAAAATACGCTCGTTACGTCAGTGATGGATTTAAGACCGTACTGACTTCTACGACCGCAGGCTCGGCTAGTGGCTTCTTAAACAAAATGTCAGGACTGCTGGTGCTATGGTTTGGCGCGGCCCTAGTATTGGATGGTCAGCTAACCTTGGGCGGCCTGATCGCTTTTAGGATTATCTCCGGCTATGTCACTCAGCCACTACTCCGTTTAACTCAGCTCTGGCAGAATTTCCAAGAAACCGCACTGTCTTTGGAGCGCTTGAGCGATATTATTGACAACCCGCAAGAGCAGGCTGAAGAAGACCGCAATCAGATTCCGATGCCAGAGATTTCAGGCAATGTAACGTATGAAAATCTATCTTTTCGCTTTGCGCCCACTGGCCCTTTGCAGCTGATAAACATCAACTTGGAATTCTATCAGGGTGAGTTTATCGGCATTGTCGGACAGAGTGGTTCGGGTAAGAGTACGCTGATGAAACTGCTGCCTCGCCTTTACAATGCTGAGTCAGGGCGGATTTTGATAGATAATTACGATATTAGAAAAGTAGAGCTGTATTCGCTGCGTCAGCAAGTAGGGATTGTGCCGCAAGACAGCTTGCTCTTTGAGGGCAGTATTCAGGAAAATATTGCCCTGACGAATCCACAAGCTAGCACTGAAGAGATTATTGAAGCTGCCAAAATTGCCTGTGCGCATGACTTTATTATGGATCTGCCGAGCGGCTATAACTCCCGTGTGGGAGAGCGGGGCTCGTCACTGTCGGGCGGACAGCGACAGCGGATTGCGATCGCCCGCACGATTTTGCAAAACCCGCGCCTGCTAATTTTAGACGAGGCCACCAGTGCCCTTGACTACGACACCGAATCACAGGTGTGCTACAACCTAAAAAACTGGGCCAACGGTCGCACGGTATTCTTTATCACGCATCGTTTGAGCACTATTCGTCAAGCTGATCGCATTTTGGTCATGGATAAAGGCTCAGTGGTTGAATTGGGATCGCACGATGAGTTAATGGAGCTTAAAGGCCGCTACTACTGCCTATCTGAGCAGAAGGGAGAATAAATAAATGACAAGCACTTCTGGTAGACCACCGTCAGTAAATGGCAATGGCCAAGCGAATAGTCAGATGAACAGGCAGATAAATACTCAGATAAACAGTCCGGCCGCCCAACAGGCGCAGGTAGGCGGCCCCATCAATAGCCGCACGAACGGTCGAGGCGTGAACCCGGTCAATCCGCTGGGTTTGAGCAACAGCAGCGGGCCACCGACAAATGGCAATGGTGGTCATGGCGGCAATGGCGGCAATGGCGGCAATGGCGGTATACCTGAATTTGAGGCGTATATTCCTCGGGCATTTGATAAACCAGTTATTTTACGGCAGTCGCCTAAGTGGGCCAAGTTCATTGCCATCGGTATCATGAGCTTCACTACGATTACCGTTTTGAGTGCCTTTATTTTTAAGGTGGATGAGAGCATTGGCGCACAGGGGAAGTTAGAACCTGAAGGGGTGGTACAGGTCGTGCAGGCTCCGGTGGGCGGCGTGGTTGCGGAGGTGCTAGTGGCTGAGGGCGAGCCGGTTGAAAAGGGTCAAGTATTAGTGACCTTGGATGAAACTTCGACTGAGGCGCAGCTAAAAGCGAATGAAGAGAGTACCCAAGATCTGCAAGCGGCAAATGCCTATTTTAGTGCGATTTTAGCAGGCAATTCGGATGCGATCGCCCCGGCAGAGGTGTCGAACGATCTGGCACAGCGAGGACGTGATCGCGCTCAGCTACAAGCGAGCAATCAGCTGGCTAGAGCGCAGCTAACCGGCAACACCTCTGGCCTTTCGGCTGAGCAAATATCACAGCTACAGGCATCAGAATCTCGTTTAGGATCTGAGCAAAGCATCAATAAAATTCAGGCTAACCAGTTGCGCAATCAGCGCGTGCAAACCGAAGTGCAGCTAGCCAATGCAAAAAGCGATTTGGCAACGAATCAAGAAATTTTAGAGAGCTTAAGAGAGCTGAACGAAAAAGGAGCGGTGGCTAGACTGTCTTTTCTACAGCAGGAACAGGAGGTTAGCACCAAGCAGGCTCAAGTGGACACGCTACAAGAAGAACTTGGGCGACTGACGCTACAAATAGAAGAAGCCGAAGAGGAAGTAGGACTGACCGGATCTGCATCTGATGAAACGCTGTATCAAAGAATTGAGGTCAACACTCAGCGAATTGCTGATATTGACAGCCAGCTAAGCCAGCGAATATTAGATAACAATCAGCGGCTAGCTGAATTGAGAAGCCAAAAGGTTCAGCTAGAGCAAAATATCAATAACCAGGCCTTAACTGCACCTGTCACAGGAACTGTATTTAACCTTAAAGCCAACCGACCGGGCTACGTGGCCAACTCCACCGAGCCGCTGATGGAAATTGTGCCGGAGGATGCTTTGGTAGCGCGAATTTTCATCCCTAACAAGGATATTGGCTTTATTAAGGTTGGGCAAAAAGTAGATGTACGGATAGATGCTTTTTCTTACAACGAGTTTGGGGATATTGAGGGCACTATTACCAGCATTGCAACAGACGCACTGCCACCCGATGAATTATTTCCTTTCTTCCGTTTTCCGGCTGAAGTGACCCTAGATACACAGGAAATGATGGCTGAAGGCGTACCGCTTCAGTTGCGGTCGGGAATGTCGCTAAACGCAAATATCAAGCTGCGGAAGCGCCGAATTATCACGTTCTTTACAGATCAGCTCAGACGTAAGACAGATGCCTTTATCACTGGTAGCTAGGGTTAGCGATTTGTTGACCATTTATTGACCCCATTGGACCCTATCGGATCACATTTGTTGGACTTATAGTTCTATTTTCAGCACGGTATTCTTTTGGCCACAGCCTACAAGAATACCGTGCATTTTATTTCAAGGAACCTATAAGAATAAAAATATTGCCTTGAGTGAACGCTTTACTTAATCAAATGCGGCATGGTTTTGTTTTAAATGTAAAGATTATTACAAAAATGAGTTACTAAAGTTGGGAATCTTAAGTGAGTAGCACATATGTAATTTAACTATGAAAAATCTTTTTCCCCTGATTTTGCCGGCTGCAATTGGGTTAATTGCGGGGATGAGTCATGGCATGGTTTCTCACTATTCAAACCTGCCAATATCGTCGGGAGATCAATTGACGCAGCCTTTTGAAGGTAGGCAGCCTTTAAGAGATTAAGTAAAAAACTAATCTTTTTGTCTGTACAACTTTTGTTTTTTTGGAGTCTTGGAAGGAGACTTAAAAAAGGATCTTGTAGAGGATTTTGGAATAGAGGGTTTGCCGATTTTATGTTTTGCGGGAAACCGCTGGCGAGTCGGTTAAGTACCAGCGCCAGAGAATATCAGTGCCTTTGGATAGGCCAATGCGGGTGGTTTGAGTAATATCGGCAGGTATGGTGGTCTCAAGAGACTGAGCATCTTTGAGTGATGGCGAAGCGTCTCGGCAGGAAGAGGGCGCCTCTATCCAAATTCCTGAATCAGGATGCAGTTTGACGCCCTTCAAAGATTCATCAATTTTTAGCGTTCGGCATAGCTTTCCGGGACCAGCGGCGACTCTGGCCAGCTTCTCTTTAGCCGGATCTATCCAACTAGGGTACTGCACTAGGCTAATAGCGCGAATCAGGATGGTGCTCGCTAAGCCATTGCGATCGGTAACGATATTGAAGCAGTGGTACTGCCGGTAGATGCGATAGACATAGACAAACCCTGCAGGGCCAAACACCACTGCGTTGCGTTTGGTTGGGGTTTGGTAAGCATGCATGGCAGGGTCACCGGCTTCGTAGGCTTCGGTTTCGACGATTTGGCCTTGGATGATTTCAGCGCCTATTTTTCGCATCAATGTGCAGCCAATTAGGTCTGGGGCTACGAGGGCTGAAGAACGGTTAAACCAGGAGAGCGGAAGGGGGTTGGATAGGATCAAAATTGTATTTGTAAGAAAAGGGTTGCGAGTGCAGAAAAACAGGTGATTTTACTGATAGCTGGGTAAGTACACGAGCACCGCGTGGAGAACTATGCTATCTACCGTTTCTGAAAAAAAATTACAGGTCATTCGCTGGGCAATTTTTTTGGCTTGGGCACTGCTCATCTTTTCTCTATTTTATGATCCGGTGTCGTCGGTGTTAACCCGCCCTGAGAGTAATTGGAGTCCGTTGGCCGATAAATGGATCGCGACGGCTAATGATCCGGCGCGCTGCATAGATGCGCAGGGTTACTGTATCGCGCTAGAGCCCTATGCCCTTGGGACTAGGGTGTTTTGGGGGATGGTGGTGCCTAGTGCAATATTTGTTGTGCTGGTGTTTGGACATGAGTTTTGGCGGCGAATTTGTCCGCTGTACTTTTTTTCGCAGCTGCCTAGGGCCCTGGGAATGAAGCCTTTGATGGATATCAACCGCAATCAGTGGCTACAGAACAATCATCTGTACGTTCAGTTTGTGTTGTTCTTTTTGGGCATTACGGCGCGGATTTTGCTGGTGAATTCGGTACGGCCTGCGGCGGGCGCGTTTTTGGTGGTGACCCTGTTGTTGGCGGCGGGTGTAGTGATGCTGTATGGCGGCAGGAGTTGGTGTCACTATGTTTGTCCGTTTGGAATGGTGCAGACTGTTTTTACTGGGCCAAGAGGGTTGTTGGATAGTACTGCTCATGAGGCTGCGCCCTATAGCCTAACTCAGTCAATGTGTCGTGTGGTAAAGACAATAGAGGCAGTAGAAACAGCGGAAGGCGCGGGAGCCCCGAAAGAACAAAGTGACTGTGTTTCTTGTAAGTCAGCCTGTATGGATATTGATGCTGAACTGGCTTACTGGGAGACTTTGCGAAAGCCGGGACGGCGGTTGGTGCAGTATGGCTACTTGGGTTTGGTGATTGGCTACTTTTGCTATTACGGGCTATATGCAGGCAATTTTGACTATTACTTTTCGGGTGTGTGGAGCCATGAGTCTCGTGCGATCGCAGCGCTATTTGATCCGGGTTTTTATCTTTGGGGTCGGACGATTGCACTACCTAAGCTGATCGCCGCACCGCTGACGCTGGCGGCTTTTGCCGCCATTAGCTATTGGATCTGCATGAGGCTGGAGCGCTGGTATCGAGGTCATTTAAAGCAAAAGGATGCAGCGGACGCGACAGAAAAAAGTTTGCATAGAATGTTTTCTGTTTGCACCTTTTTGGCATTCAACTTTTTCTTTGTTTATGGTGGACGTCCCGAGATTAACCATTGGCCAGTCGCTGCTCAGTTTGGATTTCAGGCTTTGATTATGGGGGTGAGCAGCTTGTGGCTGAGTCGAACCTGGGGCCGAAGCAGTAAGCAATATCACATCGAGAAAATGGCTATTAAGCGACGCCAACAGCTGCAAAAACTTTCTCTTAATGTATCTGAACTGTTAGGCGAGCAAAGCCTCAACAACCTTAGCGCTGACAAACTAGATGTACTGGTACAGGTGCTGCCCGAGATTGATCGGGCTTGGCAGGCGCAATACAACAATGTTAAAGAGGATTCTGGTGATTTGCCGAGGACAGTGATTAAACATCGAGATATTAGGCAGCAAGATATTAGGCAGCAAGATATTAGGCAGCAAGATATTAGGCAGCAAGATATTAGGCAGCAAGATATTAGGCAGCAAGATATTAGCAAGATATTAGGCAGCAAGATATTAGGTATCAAGAGCTTGGGTTACCAAGCGATTATACGGTTCTGCCGAAAACGCGTTTACGACGAGGGTGATACGCGATCGCCTCATGATTCTGTTCTGATTTTAATCCTATTCAACCACTTCGACTTTCTTTGAAACCATGTTAAAAGCAAAAATTATCAACTACAGCAACAACAGCGTTTTTTCGACAGAGCTAGCCCCCCGATCTAGCCATCAGGCTGAGTGCCTGATTGGTCGTCATCCTGACTGTGATTTGGTGTTAGATGGGCCAGCAGTGAGTCGGGTGCATGGTCGTTTGTTATTTGATATAGAACAGTGTTTTTTTACCGATTTGGGGAGTACGGATGGGTCGAGGTTGAACAACGACAAGATTCGAGTGAATCAGCGCTATGCGATCGCGCCAGATGACGTGATTCGCATGGGTGAGTTTGCGTTAATTGTCGAAGACCTGACGCAGTCACAGCCAATTCAGTCCCCCGTGAAAGTTTGGGCAGATGAAGAAATCAGTGTCCGCTGTATTCAGATCATTCAAGAAACACACGATGTTAAAACCTTTCGGTTTGTGAGCGAGCCTGAGCAGTTGTTTGACTTTAAGCCGGGTCAGTTTGTGTCTATCAAGCTACCGGTTGCCCAGCTGCCAATTGCACAGCATGGAAAAACTTCACCGCTTATCCGGTCGTACTCGATTTCGTCGAGCCCATCGCGACCCCACACCTTAGACATTACAGTGAAGCGCGTAGGCGCAGCGAATGAAGCCTTGCCACCCGGTGTGGCCTCTAACTGGCTGCATGACAGCCTGAAGGTTGGGATGACATTACCTATACAGGGCCCCTTTGGCAGCTTTAACTGCGTGGATCATCCAACAGATAAGCTGCTGTTAATTTCCGCAGGCAGCGGCATTACGCCCATGATGTCGATATCGCAGTGGCTAAGTGATCTGGCAAGCCCAACCAATATCACCTTTATTCACGCAGCCCGCACGGCGCAAGACATTGTTTTTCATCAGCGGCTATCGCTGTTGGCGGCTCAGCATCCGCATTTTCAGCTGGCTTTTACATTGACCCAAGCGACGCTGCCAACGCCTTGGGCAGGCTATCGCGGCAGGCTAAACCCAGCGATGCTAGCAGCTATTTGCCCAGACTTTGCTGAGCGTCATGCATTTGTATGCGGCCCAGCAGGCTTTATGGCAAGCACCAAAAGCCTGCTACAAGCCGAGGGCTTTCCGATGGATCACTATTTTGAAGAAAGCTTTGATGGCCGCCCTAAAGCTAGCGCTAAAGCTAAAGCCAAAGCCACTAACCCAGCACTTTCATCTGTGGCTTCTCCGCCGTTGGCTTTAGCTGGTCGCAATACAACAGATCGCAATACGGCAGATCGCGATACAACAGATCGCAATATGGCAAGCTGCGGCTCCACACCGCTCGTAGAATTCTCTGCATCAGGAAAGTCTATTGCCTGCAACGATACCGATACTCTGCTAGACGCAGCTGAACAGGCGGGCATCCACATTCCGAGTGGCTGTCGAATGGGGAGCTGTGGTGCCTGCAAACACCCGATTGCTGAAGGCGAGGTGTGTTATGAGCTAGAGCCACGGGGCTTAAGTGAGAATGAGCGCGCATCTCAGCAGGTACTAACCTGCATCGCCAAACCCGTCGGTCGAGTTGTGCTGGCCTTATGAAGATCTGCTAAAGGCCATTTTGGTTAAAAGCCGTTTTTTTGAGCGTCTATTCTTCAGAGCTTATCAGCAGAATTTCGTAGAAATGTTAAGGCACTATGAGAAAATAGGTTTGGCTAAAATACTACCTAGGCACCCCAAGCCATGAATAGACCTTATCAAATAACCAACCAAATCAATTTCAGGCATCTGCGTGGCGATCTGTTTGGCGGTTTGACTGCCGCAGTCATTGCCCTACCGATGGCACTAGCCTTTGGCCTAGCCTCGGGAGCTGGCCCGGTTGCGGGTTTATATGGCGCTATTTTAGTGGGCTTTTTTGCTGCATTGTTTGGCGGTACGCCAACGCTAATTTCTGAGCCCACTGGTCCCATGACGGTTGTGATTACTGGCATTATCGCCAGCTTGGTGGCGGCGAATCCTGACAATCCTGAAACCGGGCTGGCCATGGCCTTTACGGTGGTGATGATGGCTGGCGCAATTCAGATTGCGATTGGCTTGCTTAAGCTAGGCAAGTACGTAACGCTGATGCCCTACAACGTCGTCTCTGGCTTTATGTCAGGCATTGGCATTATTTTGATTGTGCTACAGATAGGGCCAGCGCTGGGCTTGGCGGCGCCTAAAGGCGGGGTCATGGGAACGCTGCGAAGCTTACCTGAATTACTGGCCAATATTCAGCCTCAGGATGCCATTTTGGCGCTGATGACGGTGCTGCTGATTTTGTTTTTTCCTAAAAATCTGCGGAAGTTTGCCCCGCCTCAGCTCGTTGCGATGATTATCGGTACCGTGCTGTCGCTGTCGCTGCTCGACGGCGGTGAGTCGATGCGACGAATCGGAGAAATTCCGCTAGAAGCGCCGCAAATAGGGTTACCTGTGTTTAGCGGCCCCCAAATGCGCAATATGCTGATTGATTCGATTGTGCTGGCGGTGCTGGGTTGTATTGATGCGTTGTTGACTTCGGTCGTGGCCGATAGCCTGACTCGCACTGAGCATGATTCTAATAAGGAGCTGGTGGGTCAGGGCATTGGCAATATTGTGTCGGGACTGTTTGGTGGCTTGCCGGGGGCTGGGGCCACCATGGGAACTGTGGTCAATATCAAAGCGGGTGGGAGAACGGCGCTTTCGGGCCTGATCCGGGCGGTGATTTTATTGGTGGTTGTACTCGGGGCTAGTGGACTGACGCGCAATATTCCGCTGGCTGTGCTGGCAGGCATCATCATTAAAGTGGGCATCGATATTATTGACTGGGGCTTTTTGAAGCGAGCGCACCATATCTCTGGCAAATCGGCGGCGATTATGTATGGGGTGATTTTTCTCACCGTGTTTGTTGACTTGGTAGTGGCGGTCGGGGTCGGCATATTTGTGGCCAACATTTTAACAATTGAAAAGCTGAGTCAGCTGCGCTCAGATAAGGGCGTCACGGCGATTACTGATAACGATGACAAGATTGCGCTGAGTGAGGAAGAAAAAAGCCTTTTAGAGCAGGGGCGTGATCAAATTTTGCTCTTTAGTTTGAGCGGACCGATGATTTTTGGCGTGGCTAAGGCGATCTCTCGTCAGCGCGAAGCCGTTCAAAACTGTAAGGCCATGATTTTGGACTTGAGCGAAGTGCCGCATTTGGGGGTGACGACCTCGCTGTCGATTGAAAATGCCATCCAGGAAGCGGTAGATGGCGATCGCGAGGTGTACGTTGTGGGAGCCACGGGCCAAACCTATAAGCGACTGAGCAAGCTAGGACTGCTGAAAATTGTCCCGGCTGAGCGATTTTTGGACAGCCGCACAGAGGCGCTTCGGCAGGCAGTGGTGGCTGTCAGTAATGCTAACGGCAGCGGTGATATGACTGACGATGCCTATGATCAATCGCCTGCGATCGCCTAACGCATCATGACAGGAATGGGCCAGGTAGAGATGCCAGGTAGGAGTACGGCATGCTGTGCTCCTACAAAACACTGTCCTTACGAGACGCGATATAGAATATTACAAATGTGATGTTCTACAAATGTGATGTTTTACAAATGTGATTTAACAAACCCATCCAACCGTTCCATACCACGCTCGATTGTATCGAGGTCGGTGGCGTAAGAAATCCGAATGGTGCCTTCTGCACCAAAGGCAATGCCCGGAATAGTGGCGACATGTTTTTCATCTAACAGCGCTTGGCAAAATTGCTCGGAAGGAATGCCCACCTGGCTAATATCAACCAGCAAATAAAAGGCACCATTGGGCTCAACATAGGTCAGACCGTTAATACCTTCAATCATTTTCATAATCGCTAGGCGGCGCTGGGTAAAGGCTCGACGCATCATTTGCAAATCGTCTACAGGGCCGGTGAGCGCTGCGATCGCACCATACTGAGCAAACGTGCAGACGTTAGAAGTACCGTGACTTTGCAGCGTCGTTGCACCTTGGATAATCGCCTGGGGAGCAGCCAAATAACCCAGTCGCCAGCCCGTCATCGCGTAGGCTTTAGCAAAGCCGTTACAGGTAATTGTCCGGTTAAAAATCTCCGGCCCGACCGCGCCAATGCTGAGATGCTCAGCGTCATCGTACAAAATCTTTTCGTATATTTCATCCGACACCACCCAGATATCAGTTTCTACGACAACCGTCGCTAGCGCCCGAATTTCTTCGGGGGTATATACCATGCCAGTTGGGTTAGACGGCGAGTTGAGCACAAACAGTTTTGTATTGGGCGTGACTGACTCACGCAGCTGTTCGGCAGTAATCTTGTAATTATTCTCTGCGGTGGTGTTGACAATAACAGGCGTACCGCCCGCGAGTTTGACCATTTCTGGATAGCTCACCCAATAGGGCGCTGGAATAATCACCTCATCGCCGGGCTCAATGCAGGTCATCATCAGGTTGTAGAGTGCGTGCTTGCCACCGTTGGTAACCAGAATGTTGCTAGGGCTGTAGCTGAGCTGGTTGTCGGTGCTGAGCTTTTGAGCGATGGCCTCTCGCAAAGCAGGCTCACCTGCGGCAGGGCCATATCGCGTTTTGCCATTGTCTATCGCGGCTTTGGCAGCCTTGCAAATATGCTGGGGCGTGTCAAAGTCGGGCTCACCTGCGCTGAAGCTACAGACATCTAGTCCATCTTTTTTCATTGCCTTAGCTTTGGCAGAAACGGCCAGCGTCATTGAAGGGGTAACCTGACGGATTCGGGAGGCAAGCTTCATGAGGGCGATCGCAGGTACCTTTGCCTGCTTAAAAATAGGTCAATACAATACCGTAGATCGATTTTGAGGTTTCGGGCGCCTCATGTTGAGCAATTGCATAATTTTTTTTCAGATATTTTCTAGCTCAGCGTTTGAGCAACCATTGGCTGGCTCTAAGTTACATTTTGTTGGCGCTACATACAGGTGAGCCGACAGCGAAGTAAACAAAACCCAAAAAACCGCGATCGAAAGGCGATCGCGGTGAATCTAAAAACTTAATCCTAAAAATTTAAGGCTTAAAATTTGGGGATCAAACTAGAGCCTAGAGTCTAGAGCTTAGGCTTTAGCTGAACGATGCTAGCTGAACGATGCAATCTAGACTATGCAATCCATGATGCAGCCAGAATGGAGAGGCCCACTAAAGCAATGGCAATTTGCTCTTGACGCTGTTGGCGCTGTGCTTCAGCCGAAGTCACCTGAGCAGCCATAACAGCAACTTTTGCGTAGGACTGACTTTGGGATTGATTTGGGAATTGATTCTGGGATTGACTATAAAAAGCGTTACGCACTATCGATATCCTCAGTTTTGGTTGCTCAGCAGGAAGGGCTACTATTCACCCCTCATAAAGAAGGAAAACCCCACAACTGCTTATCGCTGTGTTTATTAACGATATATGAATTTTTGTTAAACAAAACACCCCTTTGGGCAGATCTACCCAGAAAATTCTCATTTTCTGAGTAGAGACTCTGGGGCCATTGGCTTTTCAGCAATCGTTAAGACAATCTTCACTTTGATATTTATTTCGCATTCACCAGACCGTTATCGATCATTTGCTGAAACATCTCAGTCAGTGACGTTTCGAGCGGACGATAGTGAATGCCTAATTCTTGAATGCTTTTGCTGTTGTCAGCAACAAAGGGCAAGCCCACATTGCGCGAAACATATTTGCGGGTAGTGTTTTCTGCCACAAACGGCCCAACTATCCACACCAACCATTTGGGCAGCGTTTGGGTGGGAAACGGAAACGCCTTACCGAAGTGGCTGCGCAGAATTTCAGCCAGCTTTGGAAAGCTGGTGTTGTATCCAGAGGTGATGTAGCGCCCTTGTACCGAGGGCGAAAACCCAGCAGCCATATGCGCATCGGCAACATCGCGAACATCTACTACACCCATGCCGATATCGACCATGCCAGACTTCATGGTGCCATCGCCAAACTGTTGAATCAGGGTAAAAGAAGCTGAGGTTGCCATAGGACTGATTCCTGGGCCAAGTACCAGCGATGGATTAATGACCACCAGGCTCCAGCGGTCTTGGGCTTTGGCAATTTTCCATGCCTCTTTTTCAGCGAGCGTTTTGGAATAAGAATAGGGCTGATGGGTGAGCGAAGAGGTGGTGTTCCAGTCGGACTCGGTAAACTGCTCGCCTTCTACATTTTCTAAATCAGCATTATCGCCATAGATCGCCGCACAGCTGCTGGTAACAACGACTCGCCGCACAGACTCAGTGCGGTTGGCCTGCTCAAGCACGTTGCGAGTACCGAGCTGGGCGGGTTCAATTAAGTCTTTCTGAGGATTTTGGGCGGATAGTGAAAAGGGGGAAGCGGTATGAAAAACCACCTGGCAACCCTGCATGGCTTCGGCGTAGGAGCCTTCGGCTAATAAGTCTGCCTTAAAGTATTGAATGCTGCCGGGAAGCTGCGCAGCTAGATCATTTAAGGACTTGAGCTTTTCGGTATTGTTGGGGTCGCGAACGGCAGCATGAACCGTAAAGCCCTTTTCTAATAATCGCGCCACCAACCATCCAGCAACGTAGCCTGTAGCACCTGTCACCATCACCGGAGCAGACGTATCGTAGATAGGATTCGTCATATCATTTCCTTATGGGTAAAACACCTAAATGTAACGCCTTCAGGGCTATCTGGCTAAATTGCTGTCTGGTTAAATCACCATTTTCTTAAATCTAAATCTGGTCGCTAGTTATTGCCGTTTAGTTCCAAGTCTAGTTCCAGGTCTAATTCCAGGTTTAGTTCCAGGTTTAGTCCCAGGTTTCTAGAGCTGAGGCCCAAGACTCTAGCCGAGTGGTCACTTGCGATCGCCTCGATTCAAACGTTGCCGCAACCCAAATAAACAATACTCCCAACACAATGCCCACGGCCCACAACAGCAAAGAATAGGCGCTAATAAATAGCCACAGCACTCTAATAATCTGAAGAACAAAGGTGAGCGTACCAACGTATAAAAAGGCGCGTACCTTGAGCGATAGTCCGGCAAAAATGAGGCCGATGCATAGCAGCAACGTAATGGCAGCGTATAGCAACATGGGCCTACCGGTTTCGGCCTGGTAAAGGGCAGTCAGACCGATCAGGGCGCTAGCGAGCGATCGCAGCCAATGCCGCTGCTGATTTTTATCAACCGCTTGCCAGTAGGGGTCTACCTGCGCAACATACAGCACCGACAGAGCCAGTACCAAACTGCATACCAGCGTAGTAAGCCAGCCCAATTCGTCTAAATATCTCAGCATTGCCCAGTCAAACAACCCAATGCTCAGGTAGCTCAGCCGCACCCGATCAAACTGTTTGGCCATCCAGGCATAAAACGCACCGACCACTAGCAGACTCTGAGCCGAAACGCGATAGTCAATCGCTATGCCCAAAATACAGAGAATACAGATCGGTAGCCATAGAGACAACCATCGCCAAGGGCGCAACGGCCAGCCAAATCGCACCCAGGGAAGCCGATATAAAACGAGGCTCACCATGCAGGCAACAATCCCACCCCAAGTCAGAATAAACATCCTATCTGGGAACCAGACCCAGCGGTCGTAGGCAACACACAGCAGGATTTGAACAATCCCGATACCTGTCCAAGCAGCGTGACCAAAGCCCGCTGTTTGAGAGGTCCAGTGGCGGTTGCCGGTGGCTATGGCATAGGCACCGAGAGAGAGCAAGGTGGCTGTCCATAGTGCGATGCCCATAGGCTGACTGAGGGTGGATAGCGCAGCGATGACAGCCATGCCGCTACCCAAGGCCCAGTGCGATTGAGAGACGCTTTGCAAAGCGGGGGCGGGCAGGCGTAGATAAGGGAGCAGTAAGGGGCTGAGGCACTTTTGTAGGAGTGCGATCGCCAACGCCAATAGCGCCAGCAGCGTAAAGCCATCGCCCACCTGGCCACCGCTGGCTTGCGACATCTGATAAATCAGCAGTTCGTAAGCACCAAAGGAGAAAGTGGCCAGCCCCAGATAGCTGACAAGGAAAGAAGAGTGACTTTCTGCCAATGGATGGCGTCGGCCTACCGACATCATGACGATGCTGGCCAAGAGCGTATAAAGCCCAGTCGTCGCTTGAAACGGCACCATTGGGTTGTGACTCAGAGCGATGCCAATGACTGCGTAGACCAGTGGAATGCCGTGCCAGCTCAAGCGATAGGAGGGATGTCGGCGGATCCAGAGGTCGCCTACCAGCTGGATGGCAAGGGCTAAAGCAAGGAAGGCGATCGCGGTTCCAAGCAGCGAAATATCTGCCATATCCAGCGCTAGCGTGAGGGCGATCGCACCTGCCCAGGCCAAGCTCCAATAGCGCCATTCTGCGGGGCGATACCAAATTGCTTCGATCAGTATTGCAATCAGTAAAATTGTGGCTAAAAGCAGGTAGCGAAAGCCCTCGATCGTCACAATGACAATCTCATTTAATGAGCCAGGTAAGCTACTGCCTGCGGCCAACGTACCCAAAAACAACAGTCCGACCATGAGCAAAACGCCCCATCCCTCAGCCGCCTGCTCATAGAGAACAGCCAGGCCGCGCGATTGCCGATTCAGCCGATTCAGTCGATTCAGTCGATTCAATAATCTAGCGAGCAGCCACAGCGCCCAAATTTCTAGCACCCAAACGATTAACCAGCGTGATCCGCCAAGGTTGAGCCGTTCTATTAGCAAATACCAGCTCGTGCTAGAGACAAAAGCAACGGCACAGCCTATGGTAAAAAAAGTGGCCTCATTGCTGCGCCATATGCGGCTGTTACACAACATGCATAGCATGCCGACAGCGAAGCTGCTGATAACCATTCCCCAGCTCGCTAGCCAAGGCGCTTGTAGCACGATTGCAAGCGTGGCGATTCTAGCAAGCCACACCGGCAGCAGCGCCCTGCGATAATTGGCGACCAGAGTTAAGGTAACAGGCACCAGTAACCAAATCCAGCCGGGATTTAGGGCCTCATTTTTTAGCAGCAGCGCTCTTGGCAACGGAGTTTCTAGCAACAGAAGGTAGCTGAGTGCCCATAGGCTCAGCCCTGCGCCCCAGGTGTTCTTTTGCCAGCGAAGGCTGTTGAGTGTGATATGTAGAACGAATTCGACAATACCGCCCAACACCAACAGATAGGCCCAATTAGCGGAGCTAAGATCGGGTTGTAAGTAGTCAATCCAAGCTGCGATCGCCCCAAGCCCTGCCCCATGCGCCAGCGTCACCATTAGGGTTTCTATTTGCGGACGCCGTTTCACAATCACAAGCAGTGTCGCCGCCAAAAGCAACAGATTGGCCGCGAGCGTAAAGCGATTACTCAGGCTTAGCCCGGTTAAAGCCACGCCCAAAGACAGCGCTATCAACTCGGAAAATTTCGCTAGCTCCGCCCGCTGCCAGCGACGAAGCTGACGAGTAAACCACAGCAAACCCCACAAAAAAGGAATGAATCCGATGCTCATCCATTCGGTTCGGCTAATGGGCTGTGATGAGAGCTGTTGAGATAGCCGCGTGAGTAGGGTGGTTTGGGTAGCGGGTGGAATGAGTCCCCCTAACAGCCAGTAAGCCTGTGCTGCGACGCCGATTAGCGCTAGCAAATAGCCTTTGCCCCAGGTGAGTTGTAGCCGAGTCCACAGTACCCAAAGGGTTAGGATGCTGATGGCGATCGCCTGCACAGGGGGCTGTTGAGCAACGCAAACCGCCCAGCCCAAAACGAGCAGGCCAAATCCTGGCCATTGCCAGAGTCCTCGGCTTGCCTGATGACGGCTGAGCCAGCACATCAGCCAACCACAAATCCCAGCGGCTAAGCCCAGCTGATAGGGCGGTATCTGCGCTCCCAACAAACTGCGAAATAATAGAATTAAAACGGATAGTGCGATCGCCAATACATCAAAAGAAATTAGCTTTGATGCAGTCGTTTCTGAGGCTTCAAAAGAGTCTGCTAAGGGCTCATCGCCTGCTGAATCTTCAGCTGAGCTTTCTGAAATTGAAGATATTGCCGTTGATACAGCCGCCAATCGGCGATTTTTATAGCGATCTTCATAGGTCAACATCGCGGCAGTTCCGACCGTGCCTACATAGGTTGCAACAACCGGCCAAACAGCCCAACCGCTTGCCATCCAGCCCAAATGAAGCCAGCTAAGCCCCACTATATTGAACTGATGAACGCAATGATTGAGCAGCTTGAGCAGTAGGCTACTTAGCAACAATATCGATAGTCCACCGATGCCAATACCCAAAGGGCTTATGGCGACGCCATCGCCACTCGCTGAATGCCAAATATTGAGCACATCCATCAGCCAAAAGTTAATCGGAATCAGCAGCACGGTAGTAAGTGCCAGCATTTTCGCTGTGGCCTGCAATCGCTCCTGTCGCTGCGCCCATGCACCTGCGCCCCAAAACGCCAATGTATACGTCAACAAAATGGCATACTGCCCAACTGCTGAAAAAGACTGCCATTGACTTGCAGCCAGCACACCCGAAGAAACAACAACTAGAAAAACACCCAGAAATAAAAGCCAAATGACGCTAAATTCGTCGAGTAAGGCCCGCAACGCTTGCGTCATTCTGTTGGGTTGAGCAGGTGGGGTGAGTTCGGATTCTGGGGTGAATTCTGGGGTGGCTTCTGTGGTAGCTAGGAGTGCCGTTTCGCGATTTGTTGCCCAATCTGTTTCATGGCTGATTGCGCGATTTGTTGCGCGATTGACATAGGGCGGTAAAGAAGTCGCCTCATCGGCCTGCGGCAACGGGAGTGTGTCACTTAACGTTTGGGCTATTTCGCGTATCTGCGCGTCTGAGATGAGCCCTAGCTTTACCCAGCTATCAAGCCCTTGCAGTAAATGCAGACGCACCTGTTCAGAGGTTAAATCGAGCCGAATATTCAGGCGCATAACTAAAATCCTTAGCGTTTAGCCAGCATAAGCGGGGTTTGCATCTGCTTTGGATAATAGAAGCCAGATTTTAGAATGTCTGGAGCTGGATTGATTTTGATAGGAATTAAAACAAAAAGACACCGCAGCTAGTTTCTGCGATGCCTTTTTGAATGAGATCCATTGAGATCTATTTTGAGATTGCCGAAGGGCGTCAGGCATCAGGGCATTACGCACCTAAATGTCTTAGCCTCAGTGCCCCTAACGGGTTTTAGGGTTCCTTTTGGTAATAGACTTTTTGGCCTTCATTGGGTACATAGATGCATTCGCGAGCAGAACGCCACAGGCTAGTCCAAATGGAGTCTTTAGATTCGCGGAAGTACTCGCCCATGATGGGCTTAATGGCCGCAGTCGCATCTTTGAGGTAGTAGTGCGGCATGTTCAAAAAGAGGTGATGAGCCACATGCGTACCAATGTTGTGATGGATGCTGTTAAAGATGCCGTAGTCGCGATCAATCGTGGAAATCGCGCCCTTTAGAAAGTACCAGCTATCGTTGCGATACCAGGGAATATCGGGCTCGGTATGGTGCAAATAGGTCACCAAGTCCAACCATACAATAAATACCAAATACGGCATGATGTAGTAGTTTATGAGAAACAGCGGGCCAAAGACAAAGCCAATCCCGACCAGAAGCCCAATAAACAGTGCAATACAGGTAGTGCTGGTGATGACATCCCACTTTTCAGAAGGACGAAACAGCGGGGAACTCGGTAAAAAATGAGAGCCCTGACGACCGGGCGAGCGGAAAAACAAATAGAAAGGATAGGCAAGCAAAAAGAAGCCAAATCGAAGCAGCTTTGCTGAAGAATCCATTCCATCGTAGGTTTGCTTGGAGATGGGATACCAGCTTTCGTCGGTGTCGATGTTGCCCGTGTTGGCATGGTGCGTCCGGTGGCTAATGCGCCAGCCGTGATAGGGCACCAAAATAGGCGTATGTGTAATGTGGCCAATTAAATTATTGAGCCACTTGTGCTTAGAAAATGAACCGTGACCGCAGTCATGCCCGATCACAAATAAGGCCCAGAACATAGTGCCCTGGGCAACCCAAAACAAGGGAAAGAAGAGCCAGGAGTTAATCGCATGAGCGATCGCATACAAGCTGGCCACAATACCAATATCTAAGAAAAAGTATGAGAGCGATCGCGCAACTGACGGTTTAAAGCAGTACTCAGGGATGGCGTCTTTTAGATCTTTTAGCGTAAAAGGAAGTTCTGGCTCCACAGAAGAGGGAGCCACAAAACCGATGGGTCGGGTACTTAGTTGCACGTATTACCTATTGAGATGGAGACATCAAAGAAACCGACTTGTTCAGGCAGATGCGCCTGAGACGTTTTGCCCTACAGCGAAACCCAGGGATTTTACCACTACAAACAGGCCACCAGTTAGCAGTCAGCAGTTGCCCCGAATTTGGCACTTTTAGGCTCTAAGGTTTCGTTTACAAAGCTTCACAATACTACATTGCGAGCTCAGTATGCCCTTGGATTGATGTCAAAATAAACTTTTTTTGATGCCTCGAATTTGTAGCGAGGGCATTTGGGAGCATATTGCTGCATTGAGCCGAAGCGTTTCAAGACGCTCGTTGTTCAAAGCGATTAGCCTAACAGCCCTATTGCCTGACTAGTCTAGCGGATCAATGCATTCTGGTGTTTCATTTCGAGGATTATTGACCGTTTGGCTAACCGGATAAATTTGCATTGCGTCCGACTCGTAGGGTCGCAAAAGGTGCTGTAAATGCCGACTCTCTTGCAGCGTTGGATCTAGCCATAGGTCGTAATCGTCCGGGTGCAAAATTACCGGCATTCGGTTGTGAATGGCCTGCATTTGCTCATTGGGCTCGGTAGTCAAAATAGTGCAGGTTTCTAAATAGCTGCCGTCACTGCCCTCCCAGTGCTCCCAAAGCCCAGCGAAGCCAAAGATGTCTTGATCTTGCAGCTGAATGTAAAACGGCTGCTTTTGTTTGCCACCAGAACTCCCAGGGCTATTCCCAGGGCTATTCCCAGGGCTATTCCCAGGGCTATTCCCAGAACGATTCCCAGAGCGCTGCCATTCATAAAAGCCATCGGCCAGTATCAGGCACCGTCGCCGCTTAAAAGGGGCTCGAAAGGATGGTTTTTCGGCAGCCGTTTCAGCGCGAGCGTTGATCATACGGCTGCCGATACTCGGATCTTTGCTCCAGGAAGGGACCAGGCCCCATTGAAATATTCTGTATTCACGTTCGTCACGTTCGGTATTGGTGGGCTGGGCAATGGCACCCACTGGCTGCGTAGGCGCAATGTTGTAGCGCGGCTGAGGGTCGGGTGCTGTTTTTAGGTTAAAGGCTTGAGCGATCGCCTGTCCGTTTTTCGTCTGCGTATACCGTCCACACATAAGCTTTGCGACTGTCACCGAATGTGAGCTTTTTGACTGAAGGCTTTTTGACTGAAGGCTTTTTTAATTTTAAGGCAGCTGATAGCTCGCTGGCCGAACAATCAGATCTCCAGCAGGCACAGGCTGCGTAAAGATAAACGCTCCTTCTTTTTCTTCTTGGCTAGAAAGAAAATCTATTTGCTGCTCGCCTTCCTCTACCACCACGCCATTTATCCGCAGTTCGGCCACCACCTGAACAGACGCTACGGTTTGACCACTACTGTTAGTCACTTTAAAAGGGACGTAATACTCACTTCCCCGTCGCTCTACGGACGAAGTGACTTCTAAAAACGGAGGCTGCTGATTGCGATCGCGCACCCACAGATAAATCACCGTCGCAATAATACTCACAACCAACGCAGACGAGAGCCAAAAACTAACCCGCTCAGCAGGTGACTTGGCCGATACGCTGTCGTCACTGCCGTTCTTTTTTTCAAAAGACTTGGCAGAAGACTTAGCAGAAGACTTGACGAAAGACCTGGCAGGAAAATTTTCAGAAGACTGCTCAGAAAATTTTGACTCACTCATAGCGCCAACCTGCCAGCCGCCCCGCCAATAGTCGCAGGTAGTCCCAAAATCAAAATCTGATAAAAGGTCAGCTCCCAAGACCGACTGAAATCAATTTTTTCAAAAAAGAGCAGCATTAGCGCCGCCGCTAGCAGCGAAACCAAATAAGAAAACAACGTCTCACTCAGCGGCGACTGAAATAAACCCTGCTGTAGCCGTCGCTGCCCCTGCCGCGTAAAATTAGCCTGAAACACAATGCCATATGACAACAGCAGCGAAATCATAACCATAACGATTATCCATGGGCTCTGAGCCGTAGCCACCAGAACAGTCACTTCATCGGTTGGCGCAATGCTAAAAGCAACGACCAGCGCGCCCACTAAAGTAGCGCCCCCATCTGCGATCGTTTCATTCAAATTATTATCAGGAAAAAACCGTTTTGAAAGCGTAGGCTTCGCGGCTTCTGAATCATCGGTATCTTCGGCATCGCTTAAAAACTGATTAGACAACGCCACCCCAAGGGAGAACGGAACGCTTTCAAGCACAATCTTACCCACTGCCGCACTCAAGCGGGAACTCAACGTAACCTGCTGTAGCACAACCAACATCAGCGCAGCACTCAACAGCCCAATCGCCACTGCTTCGACGGTATCCCCTAAAGCTTCTCTCTCATGAGTCGCTTGCACTTTGCGAAAACCTTCCGTCCGGCTGAGCAAATACACCACTCCCAGCGTTGCTAAAAAAGTCAGCAGCAACCGCAAGGGTGATACCGAAGCCCCAATCCACCAAACTTCCATGGTGTATAGCAGCGGCACCCCAAAGAGAAAACCGCCACACAGCCCTCTGACCCAATCATTGGCTTCATGCCTGAGTGAAGCAGCTCGCCTTTTTGACTTTTTCACGCCTTATCTCAACCTATGCGCTATTTCTCTCTAGTTCCCTTTCTTTTTTGACCTTACGAAGCCGCAACAACGTAATACAAATGCTAATCCACAAAAAACCAATACAGTACCCGGCCACAATATCAGTTGGCCAGTGAACCCCCAGGTAAAGTCGGCTCAGACCAATCGCAGTAATCAACAACGCCGCTACTGCATAAAATGCTTTTGCATAGCGCGGATAAATAGAGGCAAATACATAAGATAAAAAACCATAGAGCACCATTGAGCCTAGCGCATGCCCGCTGGGGTAACTAAAAGTAATTTCATTAATGGCCGAATCCCATAGCTGAGGCCGCTCTTTGCTAAAAGCAAGCTTGAGAAAATAGCTGAGAACTGCGCCACCAGCAGCATCTAAAGCAAGCACTTTCGCTTCTGTGCGGTAGCGCTTAAGCCACAAAAAACAAAAGATAAACACCGTCAGCGGCACCACTGTTCTTGGATCGCCCAGGCTTGTAATACCAACAAATACAGCGTCTAACGCGGGGCTGGTAAATTGATGAATAAATAGTAGGATGTGCCGATCAATAGCAAAGGCTTCTCGCTCTAAAACTTCGTCTGAAAGCTCTGCGAGCACATAGGTTGCGAGGATGCATACAGCCAGCCAAACAATACTAAAAAACGCTATAAACGAAGATACTCGGGGGTTGATCTGTTTTGTCCATAGGTCGGCCAGGTGATCTAACAGTTTTCGCATACGAATGGGTTCGGGAGCTTGCTCATGTAGCTCGTGTATATAGGTTTAAAGGGAAAAAGAGCAGGTGAAATGAACCCTATATTACAATCCCATCTAATTAGCCAACAGCCTACTTTTGGCAGAGCATTCAGCTACGAACTGAGCTTGCAAAGCGCATTTGTCTCTACCCTAAGCGGTAGGCATTCAAACCCAGGTTATGCAATGCCCCCTGTTGTTTTGAAATGTTTTGGATGGTAAACCTACTTTTGAACTCTATCTCTCGGGTTTTCGGTTGCCCGCAGATTGGTTAAATCATCTTTTGAAAAGGCGCTGCTGCGCTGCTTAGGCAGCAGTTTGTTGAAAAAACTTTCTCGCTTGTAGGTATTTTCAGCCGTGGGCTTGCGATTGGGATGATCTACATTGTTCCGAAGGGTTTGTTCCACTACATCGCGCAGGCCCTCTCCGTAGTATTCAATTGTTTTATCTCCACGGGCTTGATCCATGCCGTAGTCAATACTATAGGCCGCAGCGCTATTGGCATTGCCCAATAGCAAACAGCCGATCGTTAGAATTGTCATTACAAAAGTGGTTACTCGGCTCAGCAGCTGTCGGAGGGGCATAGGGTTCATCGGTTGAATGATTTCATTCTATCGGATGCGTTGTGATCGTGCCGATGAATTGCCGCCTCGGTGTGCGCGCCTCGCCTCTAATCGAGAGCGTTATGACTCCATAAGGTCAGCCCGTTGATAGAACGAGTCGCAGGCGCTGCGGTTGCTAGCGAAATCAACAATCCTAATAAAACGGCGATAGGCGCAATAATTGCCGACTGCCAAATACCGGGAAAGTTCAAAGGCCAGGTGACCACGCCTTCTACTGTTGTTGTGAGCCTAATGGCCTGTGCATTGAGCACGAGTAAAGCAACCGCTGCAACCGTTCCATAAAATGCGCCGGTTGCATTTACGCGAGGAATTAAAACGCCCATGAGAAAAAGACCTAGCAATGGGCCTAAAAACATGGTGGTATAGGTCACCAGGAAAGGGAGTAGGTCTTGCCCGGTAGAAGCCACATAAAAAGCAGAGGCCATTCCTACAATGCCCCATACAACAATGAGTATTTGGGCCATTTTTAAGGACTGGGTATCACTTCTTTCTGTGTTGGCATAGCGCTGATAAAAGTCTACCGTCATGCAGGTTGCAAGAGAATGCAGGGCGGAGTCGATAGAGGACATCGCAGCGGCAAAAATTGCGGCCACTAACAAACCGGATGCGCCAATAGGCACATGATTAACAATAAAGTGAGATAAAATTCCGTCGGCGGCAATGTCGGCAGGTAAGTCACCGCTGTTGGCATAAAAACCAAACAACAAAATGCCTAGTAGCAGAGTAGAAGCAACGCCAACAAATCCTGAGAACCAACCTAAGAGAATGGCTTTGCGTCCATCTTGAATCGTGGCGCAAGAGACATATCGCTGTACAGACTGTTGGTTGGTTCCGGCAACGGCAAAAGCTAAGGTGCCGTAAGCGAGGAGGGCGGTGGGTAAGGTACGCACGTTACCGGGTTCCCAAGCGGTATTTATGATCGTCAGCTTGCCAGCCTCAGCAGCGCTGTTCCATAGCGCACTGAATCCGCCAGGGACGCCCTGAGTAGCGGCCCAAATACCGGCACCAACACCGATAAAAATCATGCCGAATTGCAGCACATCTGTCCATACAACAGCGGCGATACCACCCGCAACGGTGTAAATAATAGAGACAACCCCAACGATTAAAATCGCGAGCGATAAGGAGATCCCGGCAACCGTGGAGACTGCCAAGGCAGCGGCGTACAAAAGAGCACCCAAACGGGCAATTACAAATAGCAAAAAGCAAAACGCGCCGAGTGAGCGGGTTTTACCATCGAACCGACGCTCTAAGTATTCGTAAGCGGTGGTGAGGTTAAGCCCAACAAAGAAGGGTAGAAATAGAAAAATAACGAGCAAGTAGCCGATCAAATCGCCAAACTGGAGCTGAAGATAGAGTAAACCATTGTTATAGCCTTCGCCGGGGCCACCGAGGAGTGAGGCCGCTGAGAAAGAGGTGGCAATAATAGAGAATCCGATCGCCCACCAGGGTAGCTGCCGTGAGCCTCGAAAGTATTCGTCAGTAGTGCTTTGTTTGCGGCTAGCAGCGTAGCCAATCCAAAACAAAAGCAGGCCATATATGCCAACAATAATCCAATCTAAAGCGCCCATGGATTTTCCCTATTCTCTCAATAGACTGACGACATCATGCCACAGGAGGGAAACACAAAACCACTAAAATAATGTTTCCTCAGCCAGGAGAATGTTTTCAAACTGAACGATCAACTATAGCGATCAAATAACCGATCAAATAACCGATCAAATAACCGATCAGTGGTTGCCATGATGCCCCGACAAAAAACAAAACATTGTACTTTTCACTATGCCGTGGCCGGTCGGCATAGTGACCCACCGTTGCTTGTGCTGCATGGCTTTTTAGGCAGTAGTGAAGACTTTGCAATGGTGTTGCCAACGCTCTCGACACGGTTTTACTGTATTGTGCCTGACTTGCCGGGTCACGGACAAACGACGACTCAAGCAGAAAGCGGCTATGAGTTTGAGGCGATCGCACAATCCCTCATCCATTTATTAGATGCGCTGGGCATCTCTCAGTCGGCCCTGTTGGGCTATTCCATGGGGGGGCGTTTGGCCTTGTATCTGGTCTGCCACTTCCCTGAACGGTTTACGTATGGGGTGTTAGAGTCGGCCTCTGCGGGGCTAAAGACGGCCCAAGAGCGACAAGCAAGAATTGAAAAAGACAGGGCGATCGCCCGTGATCTTCAAACGCGACCCTTCACGGACTTTTTAGCTCAGTGGTATCGCAATCCTTTGTTTGCGAGCCTGCAAAACCACCCCGAGGCCTATGCGGCAATGTTGGCGCGGCGGCAGCAGAATCAGCCAGCGGCGCTAGCTAAGGTGCTGCAAGGATGCAGTACGGGGAGGATGCGATCGCTCTGGGACGCCTTGCCTGATATAAAGGTGCCGCTGTTACTGTTAGTCGGCCAGTTAGATGATAAGTTTGTTGCCCTCAACCAGGAGATGCTGGCAACAAGGGAACGCTCGCCGCTCACTCGCGTAAAAGCGATAGATCTAAAAGTGATAGAAAATTGCGGCCATAATCTTCATTTAGAAGCGCCCGATAGGTATGTGTGTAAGATAATTCAATGGTGCAGTGTGTGAGGCTTCCCCCCCTCTCTTTCATGACGCTGCTCTGCCGATTCACTCCATTGCATTAGCTATGATTATTCGCCATGACATCGATCCGAGCCTTTACCTGGCTGAGCCGACCCAATTTCCAGCCGTCGTCGTGGTCGATCGCTCTCAAGAAGAGATACAAATAGCCTATGACCAGATTGATGAATTGCTCAAACCCAGCTTGATACCGACTGCTCAAACGCCTGAATATCGCGATCGCTGCGATGGCATGGGCATGTTAATTGCGCCTCACTGGATACTCACCGCAGCCCAGGTTGCAACAGAAATATCTTTAGAAACAAAAATTGAGTTTAATCATATTGCCTACTCGATTCAGCAAATCGTCTTGCATCCTCACTTTCTTAACGACAGCCTAGAGTACAACTTAGAGTACAGCTTAGAGAAAGACATCGCCGAACACGATATTGCCCTCATTCGGCTCCATCAACCGGTTGAGGAGGTTGCGCCCTTACCCCTTTTTAACCAGACCAATGAGCAAGGCCAAGTGATGACCTTTGTCGGAAAAGGAGATTTTGGCCATGGGTTAATTGGGCCAGATCAAATAGATGGGAAATTACGCATGGCGACAAATCGGGTTGAAAGCGTAGATGAACAATGGCTTGTTTTTAAGTTTGACGCGCCGCCTGAAGGAACCGAGCGAGAGGGCATTGCCGGGCCAGGAGATAGTGGCGGGCCTGCGTTGGTAAATGTAGAGGGAGGATGGGCGATCGCAGGTATTCGATCTGGCCAACTCTCTCGCCTGCCCTCTGGCAAAAATATGGGCGAAGGCCACTATGGCGTGTGGGAATATTACACCCGCGTTTCTCAATATTTAGACTGGATTAACGCTGTAGTGAGTTAGAAATAACCAGTCCGGCATAGCAAGCTAAAGATAGCCAGTTAGAAATACTTACGCGACATTTTCTACGCAGACAAGTGCGCAAAGGCGACAGAGTTGCCGTTACTCAATAATGACAAGTCGGATCGCTTCGCAGGGTTGCCGTTACTCAATAACGACAAGTCGGATCGCTTCACAGGGTTCTCGTTACTCAGTAATGACTACCCTGTGAAGCCTTCAGAGAACCCTGCGAAGCCTTCAGAGAACCCTGCGAAGCCTTCAGAGAACCCTGTGAAGACTTCAGGGAACCCTGGAGCAAGTTTTTTGAATGTATGACATGGCTATCAGTCGCTGCTAAGGACGGCAAAACCTGCGTCCTCAAGCTGCTGCATCTCCCTGTTTGGCAGCCAAATTAGCTACCAAAGATATAACAGAATAAACAAAATTATCCAGATCACATCCACGAAGTGCCAATACAGCTCCACCGCTTCAATGCCGAAATGACTCTCACTAGAATAGTGCTCCGGATTGCGGGCACGCCATAAAACCGCAACCATCAGCAGCAAGCCCACAAATACATGCATGCCGTGAAAGCCTGTGAGCACATAAAAGGTGCTGGCAAAAAGATTATCGCGTAGGCCAAACTCTAAATTTGCATACTCATAGCCCTGACCTAGCAAAAAGATCGCGCCCATGAGGGCAGTCACCCCAAACCAGGTTCTAACGCCAGCAATATCGTTCTTTTTTACAGCAGTGTCTGCCTTATGAATGACAAAACTGCTAGAAATCAAGATCAACGAGTTAATCCCAGGCAGCAAAATCTCTAGCTCAGGCGTACCCGCCGGGGGCCATTCGACGGCGACCAGGCGAAAGGTGATGTAAGCAATAAACAAACCCATAAAGAGCATGCTTTCTGCGCATAAGAACACCAAAATGCCGAACATGCGATGGTCGGGATGCTCTTCATGGTGGCTAGCTGCGCCCTCTTGAGCAATATTAATCGTACTCTGGGCAGTGTCGATAGAACCTTGCATGGTTTTTGGGGTTAAGTGGATGTTGGCAGGGTATTCGCTGGACTTTCGTTGGCGCTTTATCTGGCGCTTTATCTGGCCGCTCTTTAACAGCCGGTCACCTATCCAGCCACCGGAGCTGGAACCGCATGCTCATACAGCTCTGCGGGATCTTCTTCAGCGATGTAGCCCAGGCCGTAGTCGTAAGGGCCAGTAGTGAGTACAGGTAGCTCTTCAAAGTTTTCAATATGGGGCGGAGAGAGCGTACGCCATTCCATTGTGAGCGCGCGCCAAGGGTTAGCGGGGGCTTTGGGGCCATAGCGCCAAGACCAAGCGGCGTTAATTAAAAAGGGAATGGTAGACACCGCCATGATGTAAGAGCCAATCGTCGCCAGCACGTTGAGGTCAGTAAACTGAGGGTCGTAAAGGGCAATGCGACGGTTCATGCCCATGAGCCCTAGCTCATGCATGGGCATAAAGGTGAGGTTCATACCCACAAAGGTGAGTGCAAAGTGAACCCTGCCCCAAAATTCGTTAATCATATGGCCGGTCATTTTTGGGAACCAGTGATACACGGCCATGAATACGCCAAATACAGATGCGCCGAACAGCACATAGTGGAAATGGGCAACGACAAAGTAGGTATCGTGAACATGAATATCGAAGGGAACAGCCGCGAGCATAACGCCGCTAATACCGCCAATTAAAAACAAAGCGATAAAACCCATGGCAAACAGCATGGCGCTGGTGAAGGCAATTTTGCCCCGCCACAAGGTCGCAACCCAGCCAAAAACTTTGATGCCGGTAGGAACCGCAATCACCATCGTGGTGATCATAAAGAACATGCGGAGCCAGGGCGGAGTGCCGCTGGTAAACATGTGGTGAGCCCACACGATCAGACCCAAAAAGCTGATCACAATAGAGGAGTAGGCGATCGCCCGATAGCCAAAAATCGGCTTACGCGCATGCACCGAAACCACCTCACTAATGGCGCCAAACAGCGGCAGCACGAAAATATACACCGCCGGGTGCGAGTAAAACCAGAACATATGCTGGTACACCACCGGATTGCCGCCGCCTGTGGGGTTAAAGAAAGCCGTGCCTGCAAACAGGTCAAACGCGAGCAAAATCAAAGCCCCTGCCAACACTGGTGTACTGATCAAAATCAGCAGTGAGGTGGCAATCATCGCCCAGCAAAACAACGGCATATCTGTGAGTGACATGCTCGGCACTCGCATTTTGAGAATGGTGACCAAAAAGTTGAGCCCACCCAAAATAGAAGCGGTTCCGCCGATTAAAATGCTCATAATCCAAATGCCTTCGCCCAGCATGCCGGTCGTAAGGCTCAGCGGTGGATAGGAAGTCCACCCAGCAGTCGGCGGCTCAAAGAAAAAGCTGCCGATGAGCAATAGGCCAGAAGGCGGGATCATCCAAAAGGCGATCGCATTCAACCTTGGAAACGCCATATCCCGCGCCCCAATCATCAGGGGGATCAGGTAGTTTGCCAGGCCTGCGCCCGCTGGCACAATCCACAAAAACAGCATCACGGTGCCGTGCAGCGTCAGCAGCCCGTTATACACATCAGGCGTGACAATATCAGGCGCGGGCGTCGCTAGCTCGGTACGCATTACCGTAGCTAGGCTCCCCCCCACCAAATAAAAGAAAAAGGCAGTGACCAAGTATTGAATGCCAATCACCTTGTGGTCAGTACAAAAGGTGAAGTAGTCAGTCCATTTGCGCTCGTTACCCAAAAGCATCGGTACGTCGGACGCTGGGGTTTTGGCTGCTGTAGTTACTGTCATAGGTTAGAGAGGTCAGCGGTGTCGGGATGGATTAATGAAAACTTGGGGAAAGAGAAAAAAGAACACTGAAATTAACTAGGACTTGATCCGACTTATCTACGAACCCATTTCAAGGGAATGGTGCTCAGCATGAGGATAGTCAGCAGGAGAATAGTCGGTATGATGAGTCTGTAATTCGGCCAAGCTCTCTGGCGCGATCGCGAGCTGCATCGGCTCCACAAAGTTGTTCAAATACTCAAGTTCGCTGCGGTCAGCCGGGGCCTTGGGCAGGTTTGCAATGGTGCGATCGCCCGCCGCCATCGCCGTCAAACGGCTATCGACCCAGGTTTGATATTCTTCAGGCGACTCCACAATAATTTGAGTTCGCATCCCGCCATGATAAGGCCCGCATAGCTCAGCGCAAACCACCGGGTAAGTACCCTCGCGAATCGCGGTAAACACCAATCGGGTATCTTGGCCCGGAATCATATCCTGCTTAATTCGAAACTCAGGCAACCAAAAAGCATGTAGCACATCCTGCGCGCCCAAGTTCAGCTCAACCGGCTGACTGACTGGAATATGCAATTCGCCGTCAATAATGCCGTTGGGATAGCTAAAGATAAAAGCATATTGCAGCCCCTTCACATCAATCGAAAGCAGCGAACCTACTGCCGTGCCCGGAATCGCCCCCATACCAGCAGTTGCATCGGCCACCAATATGGCAGGCACCTCAGCAGTCGCATTGGCCGCATTCGTCATCAAAGGCATATCGCCCTCACCGGGGGCGTAAGCGACCTGAACCGATGACGAGGCCTCAGCTGGCGCCATATTGTGATTCATTAAATCGAGCCCACCCATACGGGTGTAAATGTCGAAGCTATAGATAGAGATACCTAAAACAACGACTGCGGGGATCGCCGTCCAGACGATTTCCAGCGGAATATTGCCCTCTAAATGCTCACCATCGCCCATGTCGCCCTCTTTGCGACGAAAGCGAACAGCAGCCACCACAAGCGCACCCTCTACTAGCAAAAACAAACCGAAACCAATGGTCATCATCGTGTTGAATAGGCCATCTACGAGTTCTGCTTCAGCAGACGCCGCCACTGGCATCAGACCGTGATTTTGGCCATACCAGAGGCTGGCGAGGGTAACAAAAATACCGACTAAAAGAGTAACGATAGAACTGGGAATGTTCACAGGTTTTCAATGCAAATCTAAAGAGATCTGTTGCTTTTGGTTGTTGAGTTTTGAGGCTTACGCGATGGATAAGGGAAATAACGCTTCGCATCGCCTATACAAGGTAGCGTTCTTTCTATCGCTATGAATGATTTTTTAAGGGATGTTTTACGCTTTAACTTTTTCTACAGAATCCCCACAGACTAACAAGAGACTTTATGAGTAAGGTCTTTTTTATAAGGCTTTGTTGACAAATCATTAAAAAATCTTCGGAGCGGTCGCCACATAGACGATTTAACAAATAAAACCAAGTAAAACCAAGCGATTAGCAGTATAAAAAGGCTCTTTTTGAGGCTACTTATACTCATTAACGACCTATTAACAATGAGAGCTTTGCTTGACATAAATACACAATTTTTTTGTGTCAGTCGGCTATTTAGTTAGCCATTTAGCAATGCCCGCTACTGCCCTTCAATGGCCACTAATGGCCGCTAATGGCTGTCAGTGACTGCTAACGTGCCTATTTGCGCTTTTTGAATTGCCTTTAATTGCCTTTAATTGCCGCTGGGGGATAACAGAATGTTGCGTAATGTAAACACAAGCACGCCCTATTTGGAAGAAAATCTCTACAACAGGAGAATATTCATTTCCACGCGCTATATTCTCAATCGTAAAGAAGATTTTTGGGTAAAAAATAGACCCACGCCAGAGGCCCACGCAAAAAATAAATCCATTTAAACTAGATCCAGAAGACAAAATCCAAGAATCTTTTGAAAACCCGAAAAGAAGCCGTAAGCAACCGTTTTGTTAAAGCGTTCGAGAGACTCGGCATTCAGTCCTTAAAAGCCATTCCTGAGATGACCAATCCAAGCTTTTCTAGTGTTCCTTTCCCTAAAAGCGCCTCCGTTTTATCTAAGCGCGATTTCGCCCAAACCCTGATTCGGCGATGGGTTTGGAAAATGGTGATCGCAACCCTCGCCCTTATGGCCGTCGGCAGCGCTACTCGCGTTATGAACGCCGGACTCGCCTGCCCCGACTGGCCACTGTGCTACGGCCAGCTAGTGCCGACCGCCCAAATGAATTTACAAGTGTTTTTAGAGTGGTTCCACCGGCTAGACGCTTCGCTGATTGGGCTCATGGCGATTGGACTAGTGGGATTGTGCGCCTGGTATCGACAAGTGCTGCCGACTTGGTTGCCTTGGGCCTCGTTAGGTGCGCTGTTTTTGATCGTAGTACAGGGACTATTAGGGGGCCTTACGGTCATTGAACTCCTCCGGTTTGACATTGTGACTGCGCACCTGGGCACAGCACTCCTGTTCTTTTGCGCGCTGCTCACGATTGGGACGGCGCTGCTGCCCTATCAGCCCACGGGCAACGCAGGCAAACTGCATTACTTAGGGCTGGCCGCAGCCGTGCTGGTGTACGGCCAAAGCATCATCGGTGGACTGGTAGGTTCTCGCTGGGCAGCGCATCAGTGCTTCGGGTTTTCTGACCTGTGCAGCGTTATGAACACTCACATCTTTGGCGTTGTCCCCCCTACCTTGGCAGTGCTGTTGCTGGTGTTGGTGGTTTGGCGCACGCCCGCTTTAAGTCCATGGCTACGCGGACTGGCCAATACCGCAGGGCTGCTGGTCATCGCCCAAATAGGGCTCGGCGTTGCCACCTTCAAGCTGCGGCTGCAAGTAGAACCGCTCACAGTGGCTCATCAGTCAATCGGCGCGGCTTTGCTAGGTGCCCTGGTTTGCTTCACAGTGCTGTCGCTGCGTGACTTTCAAGCGCAGCGACTAGCCACGGCACAGAGCTAGCAACAACACAGATTTCTCATACAAGTTTCTCAAGCAGAGCAATATTTAACACTATGCAAACTTCTTCCACTTGGGCCACCAGACACCACGACAACCTTGGCGAGGTGCTGCGTAGCTACTGGCAGCTCACCAAACCCCGCATTATTCCATTGCTGCTTATAGAAACCGCAGCGGGTATGTGGGTTGCCGGTCAAGGACGCGTTGGCCCAGTGCTCCTGCTAATCACGCTGCTAAGCGGCACGCTAGCGGCCGCTTCGGCGCAAACCATTAACTGCATTTACGATCGCGATATTGACTACGACATGGAGCGCACCCGGCATCGCCCCATTCCCTCTGGTCGTATTCAACCTAAAGATGCTTGGACTTTTGCGGGCGTGATGGCGGCAATGTCATTCGCGCTCTTGGCTATTTTTGCCAATTTAATGAGCGCAGGCTTGGCGATGCTCGGCATTGCCGTTTATGTGTGTGTGTACACCTACTGGCTCAAGCGATCGTCACCGCAAAACATTGTGATTGGTGGGGCAGCTGGGGCGATTCCGCCTTTAGTCGGCTGGGCGGCTGTGACGGGCGATCTTAGCGTTGCTGCCTGGGTGATTTTTGCGATTGTATTTGTATGGACGCCACCGCATTTTTGGGCGTTGGCAATGCTCATTCAAGAAGACTATGCCAAGGTAAATGTGCCGATGCTGCCGGTCGTTGTGGGCAACAAGGCGACTGCCAGCCAAATTTGGCGCTATACGCTGGGTTTGGTGCCGCTGACGCTGACGCTGGTATATCCGCTGGGGGTATGTGGCGCAATTTATGGAATAGGTGCGATCGCACTCGGCTATCTGTTCCTCAAAAAAGCATGGCAGCTGCGCAACCACTACGACAACCGCGACTTTGCCAGAGGCACCTTTAAGTACTCCATCTTTTATATGATGCTGCTCTCGGTACTGATGATTGTAGACTCACTGCCGATTGTTCGCTTTGGCATGGCCTCACTGGTCCACGGTTTACAGGCCGTCGTAGCCGCCATTCCGATCATGGGATAAGCTACCTACATAACACATCGTCATATAGTCGTACGGACGTTTGGACTGGCATTCGGGTCGCTGGTTGTTCTAGCCGCTGGTTATTCGGGCCGTACGTGCGATTCCAAGTAGGTAGATACATGGCCCCTGCCGTTCTCGTTAAAAATCTAAAGAAATCTTACGGCAATGTAGAAGCCGTTAAAGATGTTTCGTTTGCCATTGAACCGGGCGAGATTTTTGGCCTGCTCGGCCCCAATGGGGCCGGTAAAACCACCACCATTCGCTGCCTTTGCACGCTGATGACGCCGGATGCCGGGCAGCTGGAAATCAATGGCATCTCAGTTTTAGAAGATCCCAGAGCAGCCAGGCAAATGTTGGGCTACATTGCCCAAGAAGTTGCCCTTGATAAAGTGCTCACCGGACGCGAGCTGCTGGAGTTGCAGGCAGCGATTTATCACTTGCCCAAGGCCAAAAGCAGGGATCGAATCGCCCAAATGCTGGCACTGCTAGAAATTGAAGATATAGCAGATAAAAAAACAGGCACCTACTCAGGCGGCCAAAAAAAGCGGCTAGACTTAGCCGCAGGGCTGCTACATCAGCCAGCGGTACTCGTGCTAGATGAACCCACCGTAGGGCTAGACATTGAAAGCCGCACAGCCGTATGGAATTTTTTGCGGCAGCTTCAGCGTGAGGGCACCACTATTTTGCTCACCAGCCACTATTTAGAAGAAGTAGACGCATTGGCCGGACGGGTAGCGATTATTGATTCAGGTCAGGTGATCTCATCGGGGACACCGGCTGCGCTGAAAGCCGAGGTCGGCGGCGATCGCATTACCCTGCGCATTCGAGAATTTACCCCTGACGCCGAAGCGACCAGCGCCCGCGACCTACTCACCCATTTACCCGTCGTTCAAGAAGTCATTATCAACAGCGCTCAGGGCAATTCCCTAAACCTAGTTGTCAACCAAGACGCCGATGCACTCACTGCGGTTCAAACCGCCTTAAAAGCAGCCAACCTCCCCACCTTTGGCATCTCCCAATCCCAACCCAGCCTAGATGATGTATACCTCGCCGCCACGGGTCGTACGCTGATGGATGCCGAAATGGCGGCCACTGGCAAGCGCGACCTCAAAAAAGAGAAAAAACAAGCCATGCGCTAATCTCGCGCCTCTATCGCATCGATATCTGCTACCGCCTCTATTTGCTACCGCCTCTATATATTCAAAATATTCGCACTAAACTAAAGTAAGCAACGCTCATTACACTCTCCGCATCCTAACTATGAGCCAATCTATCGCCTCCAATCCTGTCAGCACTTCGGCGGCTACGCTGCCGACCCCTGGCACAGCAGAATTCATTCAAGAAACCCTGGCGCTCACTCGCCGCCTTTTCATTCAGCTGCAGCGGCGTCCGACCACGCTGGTTGCGGGAATTATTCAGCCGCTGATGTGGCTTGTCCTGTTTGGCGCGCTCTTTCAAAACGTGCCCAGCGGCCTGTTTGGTGAAAGTCAAAACTACGGGCAATTTCTGGGCGCGGGGATCATTGTTTTTACGGCCTTTGCCGGTGCTCTCAATGCTGGCCTGCCGGTGATGTTCGATCGTGAGTTTGGCTTTTTGAACCGACTTTTGGTTGCGCCTTTGGCCTCCCGCTTTTCAATTGTGCTGGCCTCAGCGCTTTTTATCGCGACGCTCAGCCTGATTCAAACTAGCGCGATTGTTATTTTGAGCGCCTTTTTAGGTGCAGGACTGCCCGGCCCAGCGGGTTTATTGTTGATGACGCTGATTGTGCTCACGCTGGTGTTTGGTGTGACAGCGCTGAGCTTGGGCTTGGCCTTTGCCCTGCCCGGACATATTGAGCTACTGGCCGTTATTTTTATTACCAACCTGCCGCTGCTGTTTGCGAGCACTGCACTGGTGCCGCTGTCATTTATGCCGCCTTGGCTCCAGGTGGTGGCGAGCCTCAATCCGTTGAGCTACGCGATTGAGCCGATTCGCTATATTTACCTGCATCCCGACTGGCAATTTAGCAGCGTGATTATGCAAACGCCGTTTGCGGATATTAGTTTGGCGATCGCACTCCTGATTCTTTTCTCCTTTAGCGCCCTGGCCTTTATCACCATCCGTCCGTTGATTGACCGCCGCATTTCTTAACCCTGCCAATCACCTGCCAATCATCAAAACCAACCTCACTAGATCCAAACCAGAGATCGGCATAATAAGAGCGGGTATGAAAAGCAAACTTGGTACACTGTGTCTAAAGTTCACATTGAAATTCACATAGAAGTTCAATAGAAGTTCACAATATTATTTGGAGGGATGAACAGATGCGTAAGCTGGCCGTTCAAGCGATGAGCTTAGGATTGTTATTGGGATTGGGCTTTGGGATTGAACCAGCGATCGCACAAGATTCTGGCGTGGCTAACACCGCTGAAGACTTTAACTCAGCAGAAGGTAATGACGGCATTTTAGGATCGAATGTCAGCATATTTGAGCTGATGCGCCGAGCAAGCGCTACCAGCGGTGGCGCCACAGCAGACGGTGGTTTTTTCCGCAGTCAAAGCCGCAGAATTGACCGCGAGGCCAACTCGTTTCGTGAGCGGCAGCGAATTCTATTAGAGCAGCGCCAAGCAGATGAAGCGAATCAAACCAATACCGTAGAACTCGCTCCGGTTGAGTAAGCGGTAAATTAGGCAAACATTAGGCGATCGCGATCGCTTCAGATAAGTCTTTAGATGTCCCTAAATGTCCCTAGATGTATTTTCATTTAGGGACATTTAGGCTGTCTCTATTGCCTGTTTCTATCCGTCTCAATTGCCCACTCAATTGCCTCGCAGAACAACACAAAGCAGGTCAGATCTACAGGGATTGTATTAGTGACACCGTATGAAGGCTCAAATCACTGCTACCATTTAACCTGATCAACTCCGACGCTATGACCTGCAATGACAGCACCGACGCCTGAGCTAGCCAGACAGTACGATCCCACCATTACCGAAACCAAATGGCAGCATTATTGGGAGCAAAAGGAAGTCTTTAAGGCCGATCCGAGTTGGGGCGGTGAGCCTTTTTGTGTGATGATTCCGCCACCAAACGTGACGGGGAGCCTGCACATGGGCCACGCGTTTGAGGAAACCCTCATTGATACCGTAGTGCGCTACCAGCGGATGAAGGGCAAAAACACGCTGTGGCTACCCGGCACTGACCATGCCAGCATTGCCGTGCAAACTATATTGGATCGACAGTTCGCCCAAGAAGGCAAAACCCGTGAAGAAATCGGGCGCGAAAAATTTTTAGAGCGGGCTTGGGAATGGAAAGCCGAGTCGGGCGGCACCATTGTTAACCAACTGCGCAAACTAGGCGTATCGGTAGACTGGAGCCGTGAGCGCTTCACCATGGACGAAGGGCTTTCTACTGCGGTGCTCACCGCCTTTAACCGACTGCATGAAGAAGGGCTGATTTACCGAGGCAGCTACATGGTGAATTGGTGCCCCGCCAGCCAGTCGGCAGTCTCTGATCTAGAAGTTGAAAACAAAGAAGTAGACGGCCATTTGTGGCATTTTCGCTATCCGCTCACCAACGGCGAAGGCGAATTGGAAGTCGCCACGACTCGGCCAGAAACCATGCTAGGCGATACTGCCGTAGCCGTGAATCCCAATGATGATCGCTACAAGCATTTGATCGGCCAAACGCTAATGCTGCCACTGATGAATCGGGAAATTCCGATTATTGGCGATGAGTTCGTGGATATGGAGTTTGGCACAGGCTGCGTGAAAGTGACGCCTGCGCATGATCCAAACGACTTTGAAATGGGCAAGCGACATCAGTTGCCCGTCATCAATATTTTAAATAAAGACGGCACGCTCAATGAAAATGCCGGTGAGTTTGCGGGCGTAGATCGCTTTGAAGCGCGTGAGTGGGTGGTTGAACGGCTGCGCTCAGAAGGTCGGCTCGGAGAAATTGAGGACTATCGGCATTCGGTGCCTTATAGCGATCGCGGCAAAGTCCCCGTAGAGCCCCTCATCTCCACCCAGTGGTTTGTCAAAATTCGCCCCATGGCCGACAAAGCCTTGGCCGCATTAGATGCCCAGCAAGATCCGCAGTTTGTACCCGATCGCTGGACAAAGGTATATCGCGACTGGCTCGTCAACCTCAAAGACTGGTGCATTTCGCGACAGCTGTGGTGGGGCCACCAAATTCCGGCCTGGTACATCGTCAGTGAAACTGAAGGTGAAATTCGCGACAACACGCCTTTTATTGTGGCGATGGATGAAAACGAAGCCATCAACAAAGCCGCTCAGCAAGTCGGTCATGAAGTAGAAGTACGTCAAGATCCTGACGTACTCGATACTTGGTTCTCCTCGGGTCTGTGGCCCATGTCCACTTTGGGCTGGCCAAATACCGACGCGCCCGACTATCAGTTTTACTACCCCACTCAAACGCTGGTCACCGGTTTCGACATTATCTTTTTCTGGGTGGCGCGGATGACGCTGCTAGCTGGCCACTTCACCGGCCACATGCCCTTTGACACCGTGTATATTCACGGCCTAGTACGCGACGAAAACAACCAAAAAATGTCGAAGTCAAAAAACAACGGCATCGATCCGCTGCTGCTGATTGACAAATACGGCACCGACGCGCTGCGCTACACCTTGATACGGGAAGTCGCTGGGGCCGGTCAAGACATTCGTTTAGACTACGACCGTAACAGCGATGAGTCCTTGGCGGTAGAAGCCTCTCGCAACTTTACGAACAAGCTGTGGAATGCGTCGCGCTTTGTACTGATGAATCTAGGCGGGCAAACGCCTGCTGAGTTGGGTGAACCTGGCAGTGAATCTGGCAGTGAAGGCGCGTTAGAACTGGCCGATCGGTGGATTCTCTCTCGCTATCATCAAACCATTGAGCGGGTACGCGAACAGCTCGATCACTACGGCATGGGCGAGGCTTCTAAAGAGCTGTATGAATTCACCCGAGGAGACTTTTGCGACTGGTACATTGAGCTGGTAAAGCCAAGACTATATGGCGATGATGAAGGTAGCAAACGAATCGCGCAGCAGACCTTAGCCCATGTGTTAGAGGGCATTCTCAAACTGTTGCATCCGTTTATGCCGCATATTACCGAAGAGCTGTGGCATACGCTCACGGGCATTGGTGAGGAAGACTGCCTCGCTATTCAGCGCTATCCGACTGCCAATGCAGCGCTCATTGCCCCTGAGTTAGAACAACAGTTCGAGCTGTTGATTGATGTCATTCGCACCATTCGCAACCTGCGGGCAGAAGCGGGCGTTAAGCCATCGGCCAAAATAGAAGTCATTTTAAAAACAGACAGCGATAGTGAGCTACGGGTTTTAAATGCGACCCAACAATATATTCAACAGGTTGCGGGCGTAGAAACGCTGAACATTACCCATACTGACTTTGCCCCGACCCATGCCGAAACAGCCCAAACGCTGTCCGTGACACAAGCCGCCGAGATGGTTAAAACCGCTCCGGCAGGTACAATACGTTCAACTCGGTTCTCAAATCGGTCTCAGGAATCGTCTCAAGACTCAACAGAAACGGCTATTTGGCAACAGATTTCCAATGCTGTTTTACAGTTTTTAGACCAGCCGACGCGCTACTTCGACAATTTCTTTGTCGATTACAAAAAGCCTGTGCTCTCACTGGCCATTCTGCTAGGTTTTGGCATGACCTACAAGGTGCTCAATTCTATGCTGGCAGCGATTGACGATGTGCCTGGGCTGGCGGGTCTCTTTCAGCTGATTGGACTGGGATATAGCATTCAGTTTGGGGTGCGTAAGGTGCTTAAAGAAGAAAGACGCGATCGCGTACTGACCGAAATCAAACAAATATGGACTGAAATCGCAGGCGAGCCGGACGAAGGCACCGCGAGTACGTCTAACGCATCTGCTGGCCCTGCGACCAAAACGCCGCCATTAACCCGTGCCACCGCAGGCGTGACTGCTGCAGATATTATCAAGGCAGACTCCGACGCAAAACCCACCTATAACCCAGCTGCTGACCAACGCAAAATGTTTGCAGGCGTCACAGGTACAGTACAGGTGCTAATCCCGCTAACAGGCGTGGTTGATGTAGATGCCCTAAAAGCCAAGCTAGAAAAAGATTTAGGCAAGGCTGAAGGTGAAATTAAGGCGCTCAATGGTCGCCTTAGCAATCAGGGCTTTGTAGATAAAGCGCCTGCCGAGGTAGTAAAGGGCGCACAAGAGGCGCTAGCCGAAGCCGAAAAACAAACCAGGCTCATTCAGGAACGCCTAGCCCTGCTATAGCAACCTCACCACCCAAACCGAGAGGCCCAATTACACTGCTCAGATACACTTGCTTAGGCCAGCGACTGAAGCGCCAGATTCATCGCCTTCGCCAAACTAACGGGATCTACGCCGAGAATCCCTCGCTGTTGGCTGGCATAAAGAGCAGCCTGAGAATGCCACCACACGGCACTGGTCACTGCGTGAGTTAGGGTTTCAGGCGCTGTTTTCCACTGGCCAGATTGAGCGGCTGTGGCCAGCAATCCGCCCATGAGGCCAGTGAGCACATCGCCACTGCCGCCTCGGGCTAAGGCAGCGGTGCTATGAGGGTTGAAAAATAGATTAGGGACTGAATCGCTCAGCGTTTGCGCGATCGCACTTCGCGGCCCTTTAAGCAAAATGATGGCACTGCTCGACTGAGCCGCCTGAAGCGCTATTTCTCCGGGCATTAGTCCGGATCGTTCAGCATAAATATCGGGAAAGAGGCGCTTGAATTCGCCCGGATGGGGCGTGAGCACAGTAGGCACTTTACGATCCCGAAGCGATTGAACCGGGTTTGTTTTAGCGAGCAGGTTAAGACCATCGGCATCGAGCAGGAGCGGACAGCTACAGCTGAGAATTTGCTCAAAGAGAGCATCCGGCACTGCTGTGGTTAAGCCCGGCCCAAAGGCGATCGCATCATACTGACTCAAGTCTAATCGGTCAGGCAGCTGAGCGATCGCACCGGCTGGGGTCTCAGGGCAGCCCACCAGTAAGGCCCCCGGCAGCTGGGGCAACAACGCGAGTCGAATCGATTCTGGCACCGCTAAAGTGAGCATTCCAACACCGCTGGCAACCGCCCCTAGCCCCGTGAGCAAGGCAGCTCCAGCGTACTGATGAGAGCCGGCAATCAGTAGCAAATGACCTGCTTTGTATTTGTGCGCAGTGGGGGCGCGGTGGAGGGGAAGATGTGCGATCGCCTGCTGATCCGTCAGCCTTTCTACCGGCAGAACCTTGCTCAGTACCGCCGTAACATCTGCCAGCGGAATATCAAAATCAATAAGCTCGCACTCGCCCAAATGCGTGAGTGCCTCCTCCTGCATAAATCCTCGTTTCCACAGGCCCAGACAAGCCGTATAGCTTGCCTTTATCGCAGTTCCCATCACCTCGCCCGTATCGGTATGAATCCCCGAAGGCAAATCAATACTAAACACAGGCATTGACTGCTGATTAATAAACGCAATGTCATCAGCGAGCTCATTAGCGATCGCCCTAGTCAGACCAAAGCCAAACCAGCCATCAATAATCGCATCACATTCGCTCAGCGCCTGAACTGACTTCACAAAAGCAATGCCCAAACTTTGAGCATAGTCAGCATGCTGCTGTGTCAACGGCTTGAGCTTTGCAAAAGGCTGATACACCCGCACATCAAAGCCCAAGTGATGCAGCTCGCGAGCGACCACCAAGGCATCTCCACCATTGTGGCCCGGCCCGGCCAAAATACCCACCCGCCATTGAATCGGCTGTTTCAAGCTCTCAAAACTATGTGCCCAAAAACTATGCGCCAAAAAACTATGCGCCAAAAAACTATGCGCCAAAAACCACTGCACCAGTCGCCCTGACACTTTTTCCATCAGCGCGGCGACCGGCATTCCGGCAGCAAACAAACGCTGCTCAATTTGCTGCATTTGCTCAGCAGTAACCAAAAAAGGCTGAATGCTTTGGCGGCAGCGAAGCGGCTGTGAGGCAGCAACAGACTCAGACAAACAAGGGCTCAGAGGCATTGCAGAAAGAGGGCTGATTTTTCGTCAATGCTAACGTAATTCATGCCATTCCACAGCGCCAGCAACCCCGACGAGATCGGACGAAAACGTTGCCACATTTGCAATTCATATTGCAATTTATAAAAGAAGCGCAGCCCTAGTAAAAAATCTAGGACTGCGCTCTAAAAAATAGCCTTAGCAAAAACTCTAAGACTATGTTCTAAAGAACAGACTACCCAAAATGGCACGATAGAAATAACTTTTTTTGATGAATCTTACAGCGATTAAAACGGGTAGAGATTGAAACTGGAGTGTCAGTGAACCTTGCCAAAAGCCTTTTGAGCCGTTGAAAAACTGGCCCCACAGTCTTTTAATCCACACCTTCAATCGGGGCAAAGCCTTGGCGCTGTATATTTTCAGTGACTGTGCGAGGATCTAAAAACTGGAGGAGGTAGTCGGGGCCACCGGCTTTGGAGCCTACGCCCGAAAGCTTGAAGCCGCCAAAGGGCTGACGAGCAACAATAGCGCCAGTAATCGTGCGGTTGATATAGAGGTTGCCAACCTCAAACTCGGCTTTGGCCCGCTGAATATGCGAAGGGGTCCGAGAAAAAATGCCGCCCGTTAGGGCAAAGTTTGTACCGTTTGCCATGTCTAGCGCCTCGTCAAAACGCTCAGCCTTCATCACAGCGAGTACGGGGCCAAAGATCTCTTCTTGGGCGATCGCTGCATCCGGCTGCACATCGGTAAAAATCACTGGCCCCACAAAGTATCCTTTCTGCGGCGCAGGCATCTCCAAAGCCAGCGTTGCCTCGGCTTTACCCTTCTCAATATATTCACGAATATTCCTTTGCGCAGCCCCGTCAATCACCGGGCCAACCTGTGTACCCGGATGAATCGCATCACCCACGTTCAACGATTTAGTCGCTTCTATCAATCGCGCCACAAAAGTCTCGTAAATTGAGGCCATCACAATCACCCGAGAGCAGGCCGAACATTTTTGGCCGCTGTAGCCAAAGGCTGAATACACCACGCCCTGCACAGCCTGATCCAAGTCAGCACTGTCGTCGATAATAATCGCGTTTTTGCCTCCCATTTCAGCGATCACACGCTTCAAGTGCTTTTGTCCTGGTCGCAAAATGGCGGCTTCTGCATATATCTGACAGCCCACTTCTTGAGAGCCTGTAAAAACAATCATCTGCACGTCAGGATGCTTCACCAAGTGGTTGCCCACTGTGGAGCCTCTGCCAGGAATATATTGAAATACACCTTTGGGTAGGCCAGCTTCGGTTAAAATTTCGCTGAATTTGGCTGCAATAACGGAGGTAACGGCGGCAGGTTTCAGCAGGGCGCAGTTTCCGGTCACCAGCGCGGCAACCGTCATGCCAATGGGAATGGCAATGGGGAAGTTCCAAGGGGCAATGACGAGCACAATGCCCTTAGGCCGATAGAAGTAGCGATCGGTTTCTCCGGCGACATCGTACACCACTTCTGTGTCTAGCCGTTCCATTTCATCGGCGTAGTAGCGACAAAAGTCTGCGGCTTCTGAAACTTCTACATCGGCCTGAGACAAGGGTTTACCGCCTTCAAATACGAGCCACGCATTCAGCTCATGCCGGCGAGATTCTAGCAAGTCTCCAACTTTGCGAATAATCGCGGCGCGTTCCGAGGCGGGCGTTTTTTTCCAGGTTTCAAAAGCGGCTTTGGCAGCGTTCATGGCCTGATCAGCCTGATCGATATCTATTTGGCCAACGGTGCCGACCACTTGATCCGGGTCGCAGGGGTTCACCGAATCGATCGTTTCCTGCGTGGGTACATATTCACCATTAATCAGTGGCAGATAGGATTGTCCTAACTGTTGTTTTACGGTGTCTAGGGCAGCGATCGCATCACATCGATGCTGGTATACCGCATAGTCCATATCTGCCGCTGGCTCAATTCGCGTGACAGAACCCATCACAGAATCTTCTGGTACAACCATTGGCTCAGGCAGCACTTCACTGCCGTCTGCATCGCCTTCACCCCATTTGGGGATGGCCAGCAGTTCATCTGAAGGACGATCTTCTAGGCTCTGCCGCAAAAATGAACTGTTCGCGGTGTTTTCTAATAGGCGACGAATCAGATAGGCCATGCCCGGAATCAGCTCGCCGTAAGGGCAATACACCCGCACTCGGTGGCCCTGTTTTACCAGGGCCGTCGCTAGGGTGTCGGCCATGCCGTACAGCGCCTGAAATTCAATTCGCCGAGAGGGAATGTTGAGCGCTTGGGTGACGGCGAGTGCTAGGGCTTGCGATCGCACATTATGACTTGCGATCGCAGCATACACATGCTCATGGTTCTCTAGCAACAGCAGCGTCATCCGCTCAAAGTTCGCATCGGTTGAGCATTTATGGTTATACACTGGCGTTGGCCAATGGTTTTGCCGAGCGGTAATCGTCTCTTGATCCCAGTAAGCGCCTTTCACCAAGCGAACCGTGACCGGATTTCCCCTTTCTTTTGCCCAGTCGATAATCCCCTTTAAATCCGCATAGCTATCGCGCAAATAAGCCTGCAACGTAATGCCAATGTCGGTTCGCGATCTAAACTCATCTTCCATCAGCAACAGCTTCAGGTTCTCTAGCGTCGCCTCTTTGTAGCGATACTGCTCCATGTCAAAGTGAACGGCAACCCCGAGTTCTTTGGCTCGGCGCAACAACGTGCGAATATGCGCCCCTACTTTTGCGCGCGAACCTGCCACATCAAGGGGATCAAACTGCGAATAAAATGCCGTCAGCTTTACCGAAACCTGAACCCGAGACAGATCTTCTCCCTCTGCACGGTCTATTTGAGGAATCGGCTTCCAACCTTTCGCAGCCTCTGTAAGCTGTTCCATCAGCTCCAGATATTTGTTCAAGTAAGTTTGCGCTTCAACTTCAGTAATGACCGCTTCGCCGAGTAAGTCCAGTGTGAAGGCCATCGATTGCTTACGCAGCCGCTCAATACTCTTTAAAATCTGCGGTAAGTTCTCGCCAGCCACATATTTTCGTGCCAGTGTCTCTACCGCACCCGAGAGGGTTGTCGCCGCGACCTGAGCTGGCATCGAAGTCGCATCGGCAAAGTTCAACAAACCCTTCAGCGCCTGCGGCAACTCTACACTCTCATCGCCCAAGTACTCTTGCAGGTGGCTAGCAATGTCAGCCTTAGTCGATAGCGCTGGCAGGCAGTCAATCAGGCGAAACATTTGCACACGCAAGCCAGGATTCTCCATGGTCCAGCCCAGGAGCTTGTCATCCCACTTGAGCTGGTCTTTCATTTTAGAGAAAATCGACTTCTTGCCTTTGCCGCTGTCCTGCAACAACTGTCGAGCGATCGCCTGCGTCTGGGCCTCATATTCAGATGGAACTGAACTGCTAACTAAGCCGCTATCAGAGGTTTGGCTACCGGGACGAGAAGCACTAACAACCATTAAATTCTCCTATCTCTATAAGCAGCTGATGCCCAGCCTGCTCAAACAACAATCACAATAATATTCATCGCGAAATACTCATCACGCAATACTCATCACACAATACTCATCACTATAAACCCTATGGCAAAGCGTTGACAGGTTTAGCGCCGTTTAAATCGACTGCGCCCGAAGCGATCGTGACTTTTGCGCCCGCGTTATCGCCTGCTTTGCTGGCTGATTTACTGCCTACGTTATCGCCTGCATTATCGTCTACCTGAATAGGATGACTTGGATATGCCATACCCTTGGGGCTAAAAATAACCGGCTCTTCAGCACTATGAGCAGTGTCAGGAATAGGCTTGCGAGACTTAATTAACGAAATAGTAGCGCTGACGCTCTCTGGCAAAATTACCACTAATCCCCCCTCGGGGGCATTATCCAAGGCCCATTCAATCGCTTCAGATTCACTCAAAACAATCTTGCATTTCTCTAAAACCAACTCCGAAGCTAACTCTGAATCTGCGTTATCTACCGAGGTAGATAACGATTCTTGTTCAATCTCTTTATTGGTTAGTGGCTCGGTTAAATTAAGGCCAAATCCAGTACCAGCAGCGATATTATTAGGCTGATTATCACTTGAGCCAACTGCCTTTTCAACAAACTTGAGGCCCTGCGTAAAGCCTTGTTGAATCAAGCCTGCGACTACGCCGGAGTCTCTACCGCGTCGGTCTGTATCTTCTTTAATCACCACTCGGTCAAAAATCTTAGCTGACAACTCTCCAAGTGCAACAAAGTCTTCATCTCGGCGATCGCCGGGTGCGCCAATCACACCCACGGCCTCACCCGGCCAGTTTTTCACAAAGGCCCCAACGGCTTCGTAACCTGCTGGATTGTGGGCATAGTCTACCAGGGCATGAAATTTCCCAAAGTTAAACAAATTCATGCGTCCTGGAATTTGCCCCGAATCTGCTTTGAAGCTCTTTAGTGCTACTCGAATATCTTCTATTTTCACACCCTGAACAAAGCCAACCAGGCTAGCAGCTAGCGCGTTGGCAATCATAAAGGGCGCACGTCCGCCCATGGTCAGAGGCACATTTTCAGCTTTTTCAATGCGCAGCAACCAGTCTCGCTGCAAAATAGAGAGATAGCCTTCTTCGTAAACAGCCGCAACGCCTCCGTTTTGAACATGCGATCGCACCAGCGCATTCTCTGCATCCATCGAAAAATAAGCGACCTTAGCACGTACCCGTTCTGCCATTGCGACTACTCGCTCATCATCGGCGTTGAGCACCACATAGCCATTCATATGCACCGCTTCAGCCACAACCGCCTTCAGCTTCGCGAGCTGATCTATGGTGTCAATATCACCAATGCCTAGGTGATCGGCCGCCACGTTCAACACCACGCCAACATCACACTGGTTAAAAGCTAACCCCGAGCGCAAAAGACCGCCCCGAGCCGTTTCTAGCACAGCCATTTCCACAGTGGGGTCTTGCAGAATCATCCGAGCACTCTGCGGCCCCGTTGTGTCGCCTTTTTCAATGAGGTGATCACCTAGGTAGATGCCATCGGTGGTCGTAAAGCCAACCACGTCGTATATCTGCCGGAAAATATGGGCGGTCAAACGAGTGGTCGTGGTTTTACCATTGGTGCCGGTAATTGCGACAATAGGTATACGCGTGGGCTCACCCGACGGTAGCAGCATATCCATAATCGGGCCTGCTACATTGCGCGGCACACCCTGACTCGGTGCAACATGCATCCGCAGTCCCGGCGCAGCATTCACCTCTACAATCACACTGTTGGTCGCCTTCATTGGCTGAGAAATATCTGTCGTGACGACATCAATACCTGCCACATCTAGGCCAATCAGCCGTGAGGCTCTTTCTGCTATCCAAACCGTCTCCGGATGAATCTCGTCAGTGCGGTCTATCGCCACGCCACCGGTGCTCAAATTCGCCGTTTCTCTCAGGTAACAAATCTCACCTTCGCCTAGCACCGTATCTAGGGTATAACCTTGATTATGCAACAGTTTATCAGTGGTTCGATCCATCTTGATTTGGGTCAAAATGTTGTCGTGCCCTTCGCCTCTGCGTGGGTCCTCGTTTACCTTTGTGACCAGATCCTCAATCGTATCTTGCCCATTGCCAATCACATGGGCAGGTATCCGTTCAGCGACGGCAATAACTTTGTGGTTCACCACCAAAATGCGATGGTCCCGACCTCGATAAAAATGCTCAACAATCACCCCATCAGAGACTTCTCGCGCTTTGTCATAGGCGATCTCAGCCTCTTCCCAGGTTTCAATTTCTAACGTGATACCACGACCGTGATTGCCATCTAAGGGCTTAACGACAATTGGGTAGCCGCCCAAATAATCCAAGGCCTCTTCTAGTTCGCGCAGAGAATAGACAACGCTGCCTTTGGGAACCGGAATGCCCGAACTTGCGAGTATTTGCTTGGTGCTTTCCTTATCGCAGGCGAGCTCTACGCCCAAGACGTTGCTATAGGCTGTTAGGGATGCTTGTACGCGCTTTTGGTATTTACCATAGCCAAACTGAAGCAGCTTACGTACATCTAGCTCAAACCAAGGAATATTTCTGGCTTCGGCCTCGCGCACGAGTGCTTCTGTACTAGGGCCTAGTGCAGCTTCAATTTTCAGCTCTTGGAGATCCTCAATATCCTTTTGCAGTTCGGTATTAGGATAGCCACCTGTTTCTACAATGCTCTCACAAATTCTCACAGCGGCTCTAGCCGCGTAGCGGCCAGCGGCCTCGTTTTCATATTCAAACACCACCTGATAAACGCCGGATGTGGCGGTTTCACGGGTACGGCCAAAGCCAACATCCATGCCTGCTAGCGTTTGCAACTCTAGAGCAACATGCTCCACAATATGGCCCATCATGGTGCCTTCTTGCACTCGGCTTAAAAAGCCACCTCGGCATCCGGGTGAGCAAAAGTGCTCCATTAGGCTAGGTAGCACTCTCATCAAACCATCATAGAAGCCGGGAATCTGATTAGAAGGGCTTTGAGCAAGTGACTCTAAATCCAACCGAATAACAATTAGATTTGTGTAACCAATGCTCCAGTAATTGGGGCCACGAAGTGTTTGAGTTTTGAGAATTTTCATAAAATTGTGAGGCAAATAGCCCGTTACCGATGACCTAGACAGAACGTTGATGCTTTTTCAGGAGAACTGAGTTGAGCCGTTGAAGTTGAGCCGTTGAAGTTGAGCCGTTGAAGTTGAGCCGTTGAAGTTGAGCCGTTGAAGTTGAGCTGGTTGATAAAGTTCTGCGGGATTCTACGCACAAAGGGCTCGCTAAGCAGAATCGAATAGAACAGGAATTACATAGCTGATATGGCTAAACAGAATAGGGCTAAACGGAATAGGACTAGTATTTTTTTGAGGTAGGCGACAAGGGTAATGCAGGCATCAGCTTTCCCAAATATATAACCTCTTACTTTTTTATTTTTCGCTCTTTTATTTTTCGTTCTTTTATTTTTCGCTCTATTTTCACTCTTTTGGTAGAGGATTAATCAGGCTTTGGGGATTTTGTCAGCGTCTCTAAAATTATAAAACAGAACGTTTTTTATAGTCGTATCGATCGCCTTGTTTGAGCACATGCAGCTTAAGGTTGTGCAAGCTAAGCGGAGCGGGGATGTCCGCCCTATTCTCTGTGTCGTAGCCCTCTGTGTTGTAGCCCTCTGTGTCGTAGCCCTCTGTGTCGTAGCCCTCTGTATCGTAGCCCTCTGTGTTAGGGTCTTCTGTGTTGTCGCGTTGATGGGGATGAATATCATTAGTGTGGGTCAAACTACCGGGATCAACGATGGTGATGGTGCCTTTACCTAGCACCTCAAACGTGCCATCACCCAGCATTGCAATGCATGTGTCTTCATCAATCCCAATCCCAAGTTTGTCTGGATTTGCCGCGATCGCACTCAGCAAACGCGCCATCCGGTTACGGTTATGAAAGTGCTGATCCACGAGCAGCTCAGGAACAATTCCCAACCCATTGGATAGGTCTACCAGCGCTGGATTAGGAGATTCACCACTGCTGCCACCTGCAATCATTTTTTCACCCATCATGGCAGCACCCGCGCTGGTGCCTGCAATCACGATCACATCATTTTTCAGCTTTTCCTTAATGGTTTTTAGCAGCTGAGTATCGCCTACTAGGTCACACAGCCGCACCTGATCGCCGCCCGTGACAAATACGCCTGTACATTCTTCCAGCGCTTCTAGCCACCTCGCCTCCTCACACTCCTCACGTAGGCGAATGTCCAAAACTTTGACCTGCTTGGCACCCATCCCCGTAAAAATTTGATAGTAGCGATCGCCCACCAGCGTCGGTTCCCGCGAAGCCGCCGGAATCACGCCAATAATGGCGTCTTCTCCGCCCGCACTTTCAAAGAAGGCCCTCAAGATAATGCAATCATTCACCTTATCTTCTGCCCCACCAATGATCATCACTGGGTATCGGGTAGAAATTGCCATAAACCGCTCGGCCAAACGAAATTTCAGTTCCAGCATAAAACTATCCCAGCGATTTATTAAGGCCATACATCAAAAGCCACACAAATATCAGTGGGCGCTCGCCCCAACTGAACTAAACCAGTAGGCTAAACCAAAACAGGTACTTAGTATGATTTTGGATGGCGCTTGTTCTTAACTCCATTACCTTAGCAATCCGCCCTAACCTCAATTTGTATAAAATTTAACCGCATGGATTTATTGCACAAATCGCAACTGAGCTGTTGACAGGCCTTACAATAAGAACTGATCAAAAATAAATCTCGAACGATACGGTTCGACGCGCACCCTGTGGACAGAGAAAAGGCGAGTCAGGCAGAAATCGGCGCTTCTATTGCCGCGCTCCATGCCGAAATTGAAAAGCTCGATACGCCCGATACAGCAGTCAAAGCAAAACTGCTGACGCTCATTGGTGATTTAGAACAGCAGCTACAAAATCCCCAAGAAAAAAGCGAGGCCGCTACTCAGCAACTGCCTGCCTTGATTGAACAGTTCGAGGTCGATCATCCTCAAATCACAGCGACCTTGGGCCGCTTGCTCACGACCCTTAGCGGTATGGGCATTTAAGTCATAAGCATTCAAGTCATAGGTATTTAGTCATAAGCATTCAAGTCATAGGCTTTTAAGTTATAAACCTAGCCGTGGCACTGTTTGTATTTTTTGCCGCTGCCGCACCAGCAGCCCTCAGAACGCTTAGGCTGATAGGGCGGTAGCATTGTGCCTTCGGTATATAGCCACTGATCGTCTTTTTTTATAAACTGCGATCGCTCATGCATTTGTTGCAATGGCCCTATTGGCTGAGCACTCAGGATTGAACCGACGCTCTGGTAGGCAGCGACAAACTCAACCACGCCTGTGTTATCCCTACCTTGGCCTTTTTGCTTACTGATAACCAGCAGGTTTTGCCAACGGGTACTTTTTACGCTTCTTTTTAAACCCGTGCGGTCATCAGGCAACCTATAGTCGGGATGGTGGGTCGCCAACAGGTAGTCGATATTGCCCTGACAAAAGGCGCTGTAGCGCGATCGCATCAACGATTCAGCCGTCGGGGCTAGCCGCTCTCCGACTAAATAGGGTTCACAGCATTGTGAAAAAGGCCGCTGGCTGCCGCAGTAGCAGGGCTGCTTCATAAATCACAGATCCTAGCTTTTGCTGCCATCCAAGCTAATAAGCCCTGGCCCATAGGCCATCACCATCAGTAAGCCACCAATCAAAGCCAAGTTCTTCAAAAAGCCCGATAAGTCAGATAGAAACGGATGAAAAATTAGCGTGGTTGGAATCAAAAATAAAATGAGCAACAGTGCGCCTATCTGTGACTTGTAGCCTAAAATCAGCGACACAGCGCCTAACAGTAAAAATGCGATCGCGCCAATGGCCAACACCTGCGGCAAAGGCAGTCCTTTACTGGCAATCGTAGACACAAAGCCAGAAAAGCCAAGCAGATGATTAACACCCGCATTCAGAAAAATTAGAGCAAGACAAATCCGCGCGGCCAAAGGTAAATAGGTCATGATAAAAAACTAGAGTCTGTTACGGTAAGCGATGAAAACATGTTAGCCGCTACTGTGACCATCAAGATGTCATAAGGATACTGGAGGATACTGGCAAAAAATACTGGCAAGGCGACTACAATAATCCATAGCTCATTTATAGTTCAAATGTTCTAGCTCCAACGTTCTCTTATGACGAAGTCTTTGCCTGTCACGACTCAGCTTGAGCCATCTGAAACCGACGCCTCAGCAGCCATTCCAGAGGTGCTGCCGGGTATTCAGCTCAGTCAGCAGCAGTGGCAAGCGTTGCAAGCACTAGAAGCATTTGTCCATAGCGACGAAAAAATATATCTACTCACGGGCTATGCAGGCACTGGCAAAACCACGCTGCTGCAAGCGCTCATTACCCGCTTGCAGCAGCAACACGACGGCAGACCGATTGTGCTCACAGCCCTAAGCAACAAGGCGACCAAAGTGCTTCAGGCCATGGCCTATCGCTGGGGCTGCGAGGTAGACTGCATGACCTGCTGCAAGCTGCTAGGCCTCAAGCCCGTGATTGATAAGGAAACAGGCGGACAAAAGTTTGAGCCAGATCGCGATCGCAAAAATCTCACTACAGAATATGAGCTGGTCGTCGTAGACGAATGCTCAATGATCAATCAGGAAATGTGGACGCTGCTGGTGAACTCAGTTTCCCGCCTGACTGACGGCACAAAGCTTTTATTTGTAGGCGACTCGGCTCAGCTGCCACCCGTTGGCGAAGCAGAAGCGCCCTGCTTTGAGCAAATTTTTTACCGCAGCGACCTCACAGAGGTCATTCGCTACGGCGGCGCCATTGGCCTACTGGCTGAAGATGTTAGAACAAATTTAGATCGAACGGCCATGCCACGGGCTCAGAGCGATCGCAACGAAGCCAACACCGAAGGAATCTTCACCCTACCGCAGCCGCAGTGGGAAAAGCTTATGCTACGCGCCTTTAAAAGCGACGCCTACGCGAAAAGCCCCGATCAGGTGCGCGTGCTTGCCTATACCAACAACCGGGTCAACTACCTTAACAACAAAATTCGCGCGGCTATCTACGGTGACAAAGCCGCACGGTTCGTGTCCGGCGAACGCCTAATTGCCAAAAATGTATGCCTTGGCAAAGACCGTATTTTGCTTCAAACTTCTGAAGAATGCCTAGTAATGGAAGCTTACCTAACTCGGTTTGAAGGCTGGCTAGTATGGGAGCTAGAAATCATCACCGAAGACGATCAGGAGCGCAAGCTAAGAATTTTGCACGAAGATGAACAGCAGCGCATGAAAGAATTGCTATCCGACTATTCCGAGAAAAAACAGTGGATGGCCTTTTGGGACTACAAACAGCTTTTTCACGACGTTAGCTACGCCTATAGCCTCACTGTGCATAAAAGTCAGGGCTCCACTTTTCAAGATGTTTTTGTTGATGTGCCCAACCTCATGCTCAATCGCAAAGTCATCGAGCGGAATCAGCTTTACTACGTAGCCTTTACTCGGGCTGCCAAACGATTGTTTTTGTGTCAATAAGGCCCTATCGGTTAAACATTTGCCGGTTAAACATTTGCCGGTTAAACATTTGCCGATTGAACATTCGTTGCCTCTTCAGCCAAAATTCGGTCAATAGCCAACCAAAAAGCCAAAACACTGGCTTGCCCCACGCAGCGAGTCTAAGCGACTTGCATAGATCGACAAGTGCCCTCAATACCTGTGTAATCAAAAACCGTTGATGTAACTATTTATACTTGACCCGTTTATTTGGGCATCTTAAACCTGCGTTTAATCACACGTTTGACAACAGGTTTAACAACAACAACAGTTTTGGTCGGTCGCTATGGGTCAATATTCTCGAAGAACGCCCAACGCTCATCGCATGTTATTGAGAATGACATCTGAGCTGAGAGCCACATTTTCACCTACCCAAATTGCGGCAATAGAAGACGCATTAGTGCCACATACCCATGTTATTGATATTCGCTTGCTGCTACCGCTATTGGGCAAAGGCGCCTATTTGGTTCTAGCAGCAGGCCCAAACCGACGAACCATCAGCCGCAAGTCAGCCCAGTCGTTGTCAAACCAAATACCCAACCAAATATCTAACCCAACATCCAACCAAACACCAGAGACTACAGGCAATGTATTAGGCGACATGATTTTGCCAGGTGAATCATTCCAGAAAAGCCCCAACGCCTATCGCATGCTACAGCGAATACCGCGCGAGATTGGTGCGAGCTTCTCTCCTACGCAAATTCAAGCCATTGAAAACGCATTAATTCCTCGCACCCACCTAGTGGATGTTCGACTATCGTTACCCTTTTTAGGGAAAGGCGCCTATTTGGTTTTTGCCGCAGGGCCGAACAAAAGAGCGCACTATCGTGATTTACAAAATCGCAATCCCTTTGTCATGCCAGCAATCGGAGCTAGCGTTGCAGTCGGAACCGCTGTCATTGCTAGCCTGGTATACCTAAAAGGCAGCACACTACTAGCGGAGCCAGACCCGGTTTTTGCTGATGACGCCTTTCATCCTACGGTTGTCCCTTTTAAGAAAAATCGACAGGAATGCGTCAAGAGCAATCGTCAGTGGGTCGATAACGAATGCATTGATAAGATTCACGATCCTACCTTCTAGGCATATTTTTAGGCATATATTTTTAGCTATATATGCTTTGATGGCGATGCTTTGATGGCGATGCTTTGATATCTTCCGTATCTTTGCTGAGTTTTCTTTTGTTTTAAGAAGACTTGGTAAAACCTGTTTGCGGTTAGTGCTAATCAAAGAACCCTATCAACACTCTTTCTCCAAATCCGGGAAAATTAGAGTTGTCAGATAGTGCCCAACATCATGAACATTCCCCTACATCCGCAAATTCAGAGAACCTTGGCCGCCATCGTGGTAACTGATGCGGTGGGCTTTAGTCGGCATATGTCTCAGGATGAAGACCGAGCATTGGCGATGATTAATCGCGACCTTCAGCTCATTTCAGAGCTGTGTGAGTTCTTTGAGGGCCAAATTCTAAAAACGGTAGGCGATGGGGTGCTGATGTATTTTGTCAGTGCGGTTCAGGCGGCGGCCTGCGCAGTAGAAATGCAGAAAACATTTGCTGGATTTGCCAGCATCGGACGGGTCAGCGAACATTTTACGCATCGGGTTGGCGTCCATTTAGGCGATATTTTTTTCAATCAGCAGGACATGATGGGCACGGGCGTGAATATTGCAGCCCGATTAGAGGCTGAGGCAAAACCGGGCGCAATTTGCATGTCTCAAGTGGTGTATGACGTTGTGAAGTCTCGGCTTGAGCTAGATGCCGTGTATGCGGGCGAGCTATCGCTTAAGAATATTGATGAAGCCGTTGCGGCGTATCATGTATGGCCGCTAGGCATACGTCAGTCGGTAGCGGCGGAAGAGGGCATGCGTGAGGAAACTACGGAGGCGATCGCCCCCCTTAGCCTTACACCTATCGGCGTTGCGCTCAAACGCCTAGACGAGCATCCTAACCGTCTCCGGATCAAAAAGCTTTTGTATGGTACGTACAAGTCTGTTTGGGAAAATAACGCAGCTGTTTTGGAGCGCGTTTCACTGAGAATGCTAGTAGAGTCACTTACAAACCGTAATTCATCGCACCAAGAATGCCGTAATAGCCTGTACCAAATCGTTGGCACACTGAATCGTCAGGAAGAATATACGCAAGTCGCCGAGGTCATCCTTGAGAGCCTAAAACCGTTTTATGTAGAACTCGCGGCGGAGAATGTTGCCGTTTCAGCTGAGCCGGGATCTGAGCCTGAAGCTGGAACTGATGATAATTGTATTAGCGATGTAACGGGGGCCTCTGTTTTTCTTCAGAATCCAGTGGAAGCGCTGTGCCAAGATATTGCAGATCAGCTTAATCATACTGCTGACCCAGTGCGAATGAAGAAGGTACTGTTTTGCCTGTGCTACGACCGATGGGAAAATAATAGCAGCCATATTGCAGGCATCCAAACGGTCACACTTGTGAGGGAGCTACATTGCCAAATTACGACCATTCAAAGTTTGCACAACAGGCTACGCACCATTTTGATACGGCTAAACCGCAAGGCAAAATATGCCCCTATTGCCAACCTTATTTTCAACGAATGTCGGATACTCTATCCTGATGGAGATAGCCCAATATCTCTGCCCGGATTGTTAGAAGTTGAAGATTCGGCAGGAGAAAATACACAAATCAATGCGATCAAAAGGCCCACGACACACTGGATGGTTGAAAAACAGTCTCAAGAGAATCTGAGCAAAGAGAATCTGGGCAAAGAGAATCCGAGCAAAGAGAATTTAGGTAATCTATCAGCTACTACGCCGCCGCCTTTTTTAATGCGGCACTCTATCGCTTTTGGGAATTGACCGCTTTTGGGAATTGACCGCTTTTGGGAATGGACTGCTTTTGGGAATTGACCGCTTTTGGGAATGGACTGCTTTTGGTAGAGAAGCATCTGACCATAGGCTCATTTCTTGAGGTTATTAGGATAAAATACCTAACTTGACCTGTAATAGCGGAGGTGAGCTGCGATGCAGCTTAAGGCGAGCGTATGGCCATTCCCACAGTTTTTATCGATGGCGAAGCAGGTACGACCGGGCTACAAATTTATCAGCGACTCGCTCAGCGTGATGATATCGAAGTTGTTAGCATTGACCCCGATAAGCGAAAAGATGCTAGTGAACGAGCCAAGCTGCTCAACAATGCCGATATCTCTATTTTATGCCTGCCGGATGACGCGGCTCGTGAGGCAGTTAGTTGGGTAACAAGCCCCACCGCCAGAATTTTAGATGCGAGTACCGCTTACCGTACTGCACCAGACTGGGCCTATGGCTTTCCTGAGCTTAGGGCAGGTCAGCGCGATCGCATTGCAGGCTCTCACCGAGTGAGTAATCCAGGCTGCTACCCAACCGGTTTTTTAGCGGTGGTATCGCCATTGGTGAGAGCCAAGCTGATCCCTACTGATTTCCCAATCACAGTAAACGCGATTTCTGGCTACTCGGGCGGCGGCAAAAAACTGATTGCTCAATACGAAGGGTTTCACACTGAGCAGGCTAATCAGACAGACCCACAGCAAGCAGAATCAGTCTCTCCTTACAGCCCATATGGCCTTAAGTTTGAGCACAAGCATGTCAAAGAGATGCAGACCTACGCAGAGCTAAGTCATGCACCCCTATTTGTTCCGGCAGTAGGAGATTTTGCACAGGGCATGGTTGTACAGGTGCCTTTGCCGCTGTGGACCCTAGAGCAGCCGCCGACCGGAGAGCAGCTTCACCAGGCTCTAGTACAACATTACGAAGCAGAGGCCTTTGTGCAGGTGGCACCCTATGGCGATGTTAGCCAGCTTCGGGATGGCAATTTTTTAGAAGCTAAGAGTGCTAACGGCACCAACGAAGTTCAGCTGTCTGTATTTGCCAATGACGATACCCAAGAAGCGCTGCTCGTCGCTAGGCTGGACAACTTGGGTAAGGGAGCCTCTGGTGCAGCCGTGCAAAATCTAAATATTATGCTGGGTTTGCCGGAGCACAGGGGACTGGTTGACTGAAGGGCTGCAATCTTTAACGGCAGACTAACAACGGATAGGCACTGGTCTAAAATGACGAGGTTGCTATTATCTAGCGTGCTGCGCTGCGCTGTGTTGTGATGGTTCAAGTAAAGATTACGGGCTGTACAAAGCATCTTAATGCTATTAAGGCTGAGCTTTCAGATATTGTTCATGGCTGCTTACGCGATGCTATTGGTACGCCTGAGAATAAGAGATTTCAGAGATTTTTTCCAATGGAGCCAGAGAACTTTTACTATCCGGAAGAACGCTCTGAGCAGTACACCATTATTGAAATTGTGATGTTTGAAGGGCGATCGGTGGCTACGAAAAAAAAGCTTACTCGGCTACTGTTTGAGCGAATTAATCAACAGTTGGAGATTGCGATCGCTGACATCGAAATCATTATGTTTGAACTACCGAAGCACAACTGGGGAATTCGCGGAATTCCAGGCGATGAGCTAGCACTGAACTATGTGGTAGAAGCATAGTATCGGTCATTTTTACGTTTTCTTTTTCTCAGCGATACACTGTAATCAGACGTTGGCAGGAGATTGGCTGAGCGTTGTCAGGATGCGTTATTAAGGAAAAGTATGACGGTCGGCATTTGGGTATTAGGCGATCAGCTATGGACTGGGCAGTCAGCACTTGCAAGCTGTCGGGCAAATCAAAAAAACACGCCAGTGATTTTGATTGAGTCGCTGCGCCATGCTAAGGAGCGGCGATACCATAAGCAAAAGCTGATTCTGATTTGGGCGGCGATGCGCCACTTTGCTCGCGATCTGCAATCTGAGGGCTGGCAGGTCACTTACCAGATGGCTGAATCATTTGAAGCGCCGCTGAAGGCATGGATTGAGGCAAAGAGCATTGGTGAGCTAAGGGTGATGGAGCCTGCTGATAAACCCTTTTCCCAGTTTTTAAATGAGCTTGATCTGCCTTGTGAGATTGTTCAAACGCCGAATAATCATTTCCTGTGGACGACTCAAGACTTTGAAGATTGGGCTGCGTCACGAAAAAGTCTTTTGATGGAGTCGTTTTATCGGGAGGGGAGAAAGCGGCTAGGTGTGTTGGTGAATGGCAACAAGCCAGTGGGCGATCAGTGGAATTTTGACAAGGAGAATCGACAGCCGCCTAGGGGGAAGATTTCGCCACCTGCACCGCTCGCATTTGAGCCAGATGAAATAACGCAGGAAGTGATAGAGGCTGTGAATGCGGCTGATTTTGATACGTTTGGGCGTGCTGAACGGTTTGTATGGGCGGTGACGCGGCAGCAGGCGTTGGCTGTGCTGGATTATTTTGTGCGCGATCGCCTCACCACATTCGGTCCCTACCAGGATGCCATGGTCACTGGCGAAGACACCCTGTGGCACTCTCTCCTCTCGCCTTATCTCAACATTGGTCTGCTACAGCCAATAGAAGTCATAACAGCAGTAGAGGAGGCTTACATTCAAGACAATCATCTGCCGCTGAACAGTGTAGAAGGCTTTATTCGGCAGGTTATGGGCTGGCGCGAGTACATGCGGGGCATTTACAACCATATGGATGATGACTATCCTTCTCGCAACTATTTTGAACATATCCATCCCCTTCCAGACTTTTTTTGGGATGGCGATACGCCAATGAACTGCCTCCATCAAACTATCGACACGCTAAAGCGCACAGGCTACGCTCACCATATTCAGCGTTTGATGATATTGGCAAATTTCTCTTTAATTGCTGGGCTTTCTCCTCAAGAAGTCGAAGATTGGTTTCATGCAGCTTTTATTGATGGCTATGACTGGGTAATGCAAACCAATGTGATAGGCATGGGACTGTTTGCTGATGGCGGTGTATTGGCGACGAAGCCCTATGCGGCTAGCGCGAACTATGTGAATAAAATGAGCGACTATTGTAAGGGTTGCCAGTACGATAAAAAGGCACGGACTGGGGAGAATGCCTGCCCATTTAATTTCTTTTATTGGGACTTTTTAGACCGACATCGAGATAAGCTAAGCACCCAAGGGCGCATGAGCTTTATCCTTAAAAATTTAGACAAAATGTCGGATGATGAGTTGAACGAAATTCGACAGAGGGCAAAAGACTGGCATAGGGCTCAGTCGGGACTGAGCGTTTGAGCAACTCACAACTTTGGGAAGATGTCAGCGCTCGTTTATCCTTCTAATTTGCAAGTAAAGGCAGGACTAAAAATACGATCTAACTTAAAAGGCTAAGCAATACAGGTTAAGCGATTGGAGATATTATGCAGCAGTTTACTCGCATCGTTTGCGACCCGGCGGTGATGGATGGTCGCCCCTGCATTAGAGGAATTAAAGGAACGCAAATTGCGGTAAGCACTGTTTTGACGCTAATGGCGCAAGGGCGAAAAACAACGGAGATTATGGCGGCCTATCCCCAGCTAGAACCTGCTGACCTTACCGAGATACTGGCCTATGCAGCGTGGCATGTAGATAGAATTATAGAGACGCCAGTACGTCCTATGTAAAAAGCGATCAAAAAGAAAATCAGACGCCGAGATTTCTCCATAAATCATAAATTAGGCTGTAAAGAGCTCTACCATCCTTGAACCGTTGGGCTCGGGTTTAGCCCGCTGTTTCATTCACTGGAAAGCGATTGAGTAAGAAAGCGGCTTGCCTGGCTGTGGTTCTGACTTCATTTGATAAATAGGGGACGTGAGGAATCTGGGCGAGAAAGTCTAGAGTGCGGCGTAGAATTCTAACAATGTCGCCTTCGTCGAGACTGGTGCTGTCAAACAAGTCGGCCCACTCGGTTTCTAGCGCCCACTGTTCTACCAGAGTAATTAAGTCCCACTCTAGGGCAACAGGAATTTGAATATCTTGTCTTCTCTGCGCTTGAAAAATGCGCCGTCTGAGGTTGCGCAAGCCTTCTAGCGCTTCAATAACGGGGCTAGAAGGCTGAGAACGAACCCAGGTGTCTGGGCGGTTGTTTTCCATTAAAATACCGGCACAGGCAGCAGCGAACTGTTGGGGTTCTAACCCATCAAATTCGCCTGAGGCTAAGGCAAGACCTAGCCACAGCTCGTTATCGCCCCGAATAGCCGCACACATTTGGCCTAGCTCGGTAGGCGCATTATCTTCTAAACATTCAAAGTTTTCGAGTATCTGCATGAGACCAACAAATTCTAGCCAGTAGTGATGGGTTTGATTGTTGTATTTTTGGGCGCGATCGCGTCTTTCTTCTTCTAGCCTTTGTAGTCGCTTGCGCTGTTTTACCACCAGCTTAGGATTCTCTAACTGCCCAACTGGATTATTGGCTAGCTGGGCTTCAACTGTCGCCACCCTGTCAGCCTGTACTTTTACCTCAGGGGCCTGCACCTCAAAGTCAGGAATCGGCGGCATTTTCGCCACCACCGCTGCAGTCACCTCATCTCCCTTGCGAGAACTTCCGGGCGAGGGCGTCCAATCTATGGGCGGCCTCAGTGAATCTGCCTCACGCAGGCGATTTAAATCGCTATGGAGCAGCGCCACGTCTTTGACAGTCGCCAAATACCAGCGATTGTCTTGTCCAAGACAGATTAAAAACGGAAACTGACCAGGGCCAGGCAGCTTGCTCACCAGTACCGCAGGTAGCGGCGAAGAAACTTTAATGTTTTTGCCCTTGAGTGACAGCAACGTGCCTGACATGGCAAACGAAGCCGCTACCGGATCGCCGCCGCCTAGCGTTTCTTCGGCCTGCTGCTGAAGTATTTTCAAGAGCCTTTGTTCTTCCTTATGCCGACCACGCAGCTTTTCGTATTGTGCGATCGCCTCATCATCTACATAAGCCAGCTGATCCCGTAAAACCCCAATCTCTCGATCTACCGCCTCAATGGCCTTCTTTTGGGGCGCTAAATGCAAGGTTGCCAAATACTGCCCAAAGCTACGCTCAATCAGCTCTTGCGCTTCTTCTACAGTATGAATTTGCAGCAGATTAAGCACCATGCCGTAGCTCGGCGTAAACTGGCTCACAAGCGGATCAGGCGGCGACAAAGCCAAATTTGCCGCTTCCTTAGCCCCTTCAAAAGGCGACTCTACGGTCACCACATGGCCTTCAGCATCCATACCTCGCCGTCCGGCCCGACCCGACATTTGCAAAAATTCAGAGGCATGTAGCAGCCGGTGCCCGTCATCCGTGCGCTTAGACAGGCTGGCAATGACGGTTGTGCGAGCAGGCATATTGATCCCTGCGGCAAGCGTCTCTGTCGCAAAAACAACTTTAATTAAGCCCGCCTGAAACAGCTGTTCCACCAAGCTTTTCCAGGCGGGTAAAATGCCCGCATGATGAGCCGCAATACCGCGATACAGCGGCTCTAGCTGATTGGCTCTAATGGCTTCGGGGTTGCGCCGCACAAAGTCATCAATTCGCCGCTTGAGCAGTTCTGATTCGGCGGCGGTCACCAAGTTCATCTGCGCGACGGCCTGAACCGATTTGTCGCAGCCTTTGCGGCTAAAAATAAAATAAATAGCGGGTAGCATATCTTTTTGCTGAAGATTGCTGACAATCATGGGCAGGGTTACGCCTGCCGGTTTTTTCTTTTGGCCGCGCTGCTGCCGGGGCGGCTTGCGATAGTTTTTAAGTCGAGGATGGAGGCTTGTCTTTTGGGGATTCAGAAGCGGAAAGATGCCTTTTTCTACTGCGAAGTGAAAGTTGAGCGGGACGGGACGAAAGTCGGAATAAATCAGGCGCGTGGGGCCATGAACTTCACTGATCCAGTCGGTGAGCTGGCCGCCATTGGCGACGGTCGCAGAGAGGCCAACGAGTTGAATTTCGGGTGGGCAGTAAATGACGGACTCTTCCCAAACGGTGCCCCGCTGGCGGTCGTTCATGTAGTGGCATTCGTCAAGTACGACGGCTTGCACATCGCGAAGGGAGGTGCCTACTTCGCCAATAGTCGTGCCGTAGAGCATATTACGAAAAATTTCGGTGGTCATCACCACAACTGGCGCATCACGATTCACAGAGCTGTCACCCGTGAGCAGCCCGACGTTTTCTTCGCCAAAGTCGCGCTGAAAGTCGCGTAGTTTTTGGTTGGAAAGGGCTTTGAGCGGCGTGGTGTAAAATACCCGCTTCCCCATGGCCAGCGCGCGGTGAATGGCATATTCACCAACGAGGGTTTTTCCTGAGCCAGTCGGCGCGCAGACGATCACAGATTCGCCTTGATTGAGGGCCGCGATCGCCTCCAACTGAAAATCATCTAGCTCAAAAGGGAAAAGGGTTTCAGGCGCTAACACAAGGTCATCAAGGATGAGGGAACCTCTCTATTGTGCCAGTTCGTGTAAAAGTCGGGTATTATATCTGGCTTGCCGCTCGGATAGTCCTTAGCTGGCTAAATGGGTATCCATTCTAATGTCAGCATTGAGCAGTCTAGAAATCGGGCAGTTTTCCTTCGCTGTTTTAGCCGCTTTTTCAAACATTTCTTGGGCGGATTGGTCATTGTTTGGCAGCTTAGCGGTCACATCCAAATGAATTTGGGTGACTTCAGGCTCATTCCCTTCGGTGCTCAGAGTCACCTTGGCGACAGTTTGGATTTCATCAGGCGTAATACCTGCACTACCTAGCTCGTCAGTCACAGCCATCGAAAAGCAAGCAGCATGAGCAGCGGCAATAAGTTCTTCAGGATTGGTACCAGGATTTCCCTTAAACCGAGTGCCATAGGTGTATACCGATTCTTTGAGTACACCGCTTTCGGTGGTGATTTTGCCCTCGCCTTCAGGTACACTGCCCTGCCATACAACGGTTGCGGTACTATCCATAAGTCAAATTCCTCTAAAATAATCTTGCAGCAAATGCACGATAAACACACATTAAACGCATAGTCAGAAATGCATAGTCAAAATGCGCTGACTTGCGAGCCACTGACCCTATTACAGCAGCCCCGCTACCAATAGCTATCCTTCAGCCGATTGATTTAGCGCTAGAAAAACCTATTCAAAAAGCGATGTATTAGAATGATTTTGCCCAGCCGATTTTACTCGGTGATGACGGTACGATAGAGGTGAATAATAGACAGTGCAATAACAGTTCGATAATGGCACTTATCGTAAATATTTAGATTATTTGGATTGCAACACCTTTGTCATGGCATCGTCACGCCGTTGTCAAATGGGTTATCTACATTAATGATGTTCCTTAAATATTCCAAAGAATATGAGCGTAAATCACTCCGACATGACAACGTCTTCTACATCGCCCGCTAAATCGAAGGCCGGTTCTGCGGGTAAGCGACTGGCGGCTTCTTTGGCACTCGTCCTGGTAGGCGCGGGCACGGCAACGGCAGGAAGCTACTATGCTTGGGGCCCAGCAGGTAAAGCGGATTCTGTGGCCACAACGGTTGCTCAGCCTGCCTATCAAACAGCGCCCGCGAGTCTGTCGCTGCCAACGGAAGCAAATTCTGTCGCCGAGGTTGTGCAAGCAGTAGGCCCTGCGGTGGTGAGAATCAACTCTTCTCGTACCGTTCCTGTGGGGCAGCAGTCGCCGCCTATTCCCGAAGAATTCCGCCAATTTTTTGGCGATAGATTTCCGTCGGGGGGGCCTTCACAGCGTCAAGAACGGACGCAAAACGGCGTTGGCTCTGGATTTATTGTCAGTGAGGACGGTCGCATTTTAACCAACGCCCATGTGGTTGAAGGGGCCGATACGGTACAGGTGACGCTAAAAGACGGACGCACCTTAGATGGCAAGGTACTGGGTAGTGATCCAGTGACAGATGTTGCCGTGATTGATGTGGATGCCAATAATTTGCCGACGCTGTCGGTGAGCGATGCTGAGCTTATGCCTGGAGAAGTTGCGATCGCCATCGGCAACCCCCTCGGCCTAGACAACACCGTCACCGTTGGCATCGTCAGCGCTACCGGTCGATCTAGCGGCCAGGTCGGCATTCCAGACAAGCGTGTAGACTTCATCCAAACTGATGCGGCCATTAACCCTGGCAACTCCGGCGGCCCCTTGCTGAATGCCAAAGGGGAAGTGATCGGGATGAACACAGCCATCATCAGCGGCGCGCAGGGCATAGGCTTTGCCATTCCTATTGACGCCGTAGAGCGGATTTCTGATCAGCTAGTGGCGACTGGCAAGGTAGAGCATCCCTTTATTGGGATTCAAATGGTGGAGCTAACGCCCGAAGTGCGCGACTCCGTGAATCAAAACCCCAACAGCGGGTTTTCGGTGCAGGCGGATAGCGGTGTGCTAGTGGCCGAAGTTGTGCCTAATTCACCTGCCGCTAGAGCAGGTCTGCGAGCTGGCGATGTGGTGAAGCAGGTAAATGGTGAGGCGATCGCCGATGGCAAAGCCGTGCAGGAAGCCGTTGAAGCGAACGGTCTAAAGCGTGACTTGCGCCTACAGATAGATCGCAACGGCGATAGTCAGTCTATTTCTTTGCGACCTGCGCCCCTGCCAGCTCAAGGCTAGAGGGCTAGAAGAGCGATCGCCCTGGGGTAGATATGGATAGCGTTGAATTCATCAGTTGAGACATTGCGCCTCAAGATAATTGATCACCTCTTTCTTGAGGCACTCTTTCAAAACTCCCAACTATGCAGCGTCCTGATCCAAGGTCATTGGTTTGCGTCTGGCCCAGAGCGCTAACGCTGCGCCAGTGACAAACATCAGCAGACTGTAGATAGCAGCAGGAATGGCCATTGTTGGGTTGTTGAGTAAAGTGGGCGCACTGGCAACGGCGATCGCGAGCGTGCCGTTTTGAATGCCCACTTCGCAAGTAATGGCCACCGTACTTTTTGAATTAATTTTGGCAAGCGTAGCAAAGCCATAGCCTAGCGCCATGGAAACAATATTGAGAGTTAAGGTAACCCAGCCAACCTGAAGGAAAAAAGTCGGCAGGTTAGCGCGCTCTTTTAACAGCAGGCCAAAAATAATTAGGGCCAAAAAGAACAAAGAAAGCCACTTCACGCCTTTTTCGACATTGGCTGCAAAGCTAGGTGTGTAGCGATGCAGCACCATGCCTAACGCGACCGGAATAAGCGTGATAACGGCAATTTGAACCACCGTAGGAATAAACGGTAGCTGAAGCAAAACATTTTCACCGATAAAATGCCGCATAGAGAGATTGACCACTAGCGGAATGGTCAACACAGTAATCAGGCTGCTGATAGCGGTGAGCGTAATTGAAAGCGCCACATCTCCTTGGGCTAAATAAGTCACCATGTTTGAAGTTGGGCCGCCAGGGCAAGCGGCTAAAACCATTACGCCCACGGCTAGCTCAGGCGCAAGTGGAAAAATAGAGGCCAACGCAAAACCGACGAGCGGCAGCATCACGAGTTGTGCGAGCAGTCCAACAATGACAGACTTAGGCGCAGTCGCAATTCGCTTAAAATCGTTTAAAGTCAGCCCTAATCCCATGCCCAGCATGATGACGAACAGCGCCAAGGGTAGGAAAACGGCGGTTAAAAAGTTTGATTCCATGCGTGAGTATCCCTAACTAACCAGATAAACGTAACCAAATAAACAATTGATGTATTGATGTGCTGAAGGCAGCTAGCAACGTTTCTCTGTTTCTAACGGCTCTTGTGCTAACGGCTCTCGTTCTGACGGCTCTTGTTCTGACGGTTCGTGTTCTGACGAGTGAGGGCGTTGGCGCTATCTCATCTGTCTAGTAGATCTGTCTAGTAGATAGATGAGATAGATCTATTTAGTAGATTTAGATATATCTGCATCTATCTGAACGCGCCATTCAGCGGCAGAGTCTAAGTCGCTAATGCGATCCGCATGAGCGGCATAAAGGCTCGCAACAACAGCATTAAGCTGACGCTCAGAGCAAGTGTCAATCAATGCGCCTAATACTTCTGCGGCATTAGCAGATTCCTGTCCCAAAAGCGGGCTAAGACCCCAGACATCTTCAACCCATGTCTGAGCACTATCGCTCTCGAACATAAAATCGTAGAGGAGTTTTTTGGCAGTATTGCGGCTCACGGTCATCGGCTTAGCTTACCTTAATTTGGTTTACCTTGAGAGAGGGGTTTACCTTAAATAGAGGGTTTACCTTCAATGGAAAAAGGCGCCCTGATTAGGTAGATTATGATGTCAACAATACCTCAGTTTCAATGGTTTAAGGCTGTTCTTCAGGTGCAGGGATCTGTTTTGCCGCGCATCTTACCGCGTATTTTGATTCTTTGTGTCCTGTCGATAGGGATGGCTGCAACCTACAAAATGGGATTGTGGACTGACAGCGATAATATGAAGGCATTGACGAACAATGTGGCCTGCAATTTGGTTTTGGGTTTGCTGTTGGTTTTTCGTACTAATACTGCTTACGAACGTTACTGGGACGGTCGCAAAGCCTGGGGTTTGCTGGTAATTACAACGCGGAACTTAGCCCGAGAAATTCAGATTGGGATTGTAGCGCCAACTGAGGAGGCTAAGGCTGAAAAAGAAAGGGCGCTGAAGCGGCTGCTGAGCTTTGCGATCGCAACTAAATGCCATTTGCGGCAAGAGTCGCCAGTCGCCCAACTTAAAGACCTGCTCAGCCCTGAAGATATGGCTCAAATTGAGAAAGCTGAGCGACCGCCGCAGCTGATTACCTTTTGGCTGAGTCAATATTTGCAGCACCAGTATAATAACGGCCATATCGACAGCCGCCAACGACTTGAAACCAATAGCCAAGTCAATGGGCTCGTAGAAGCGTTTAGCGGCTGTGAACGCATTCTTAAAACGCCGATGCCGATGTCTTACAAGATTTATCTTAAAAGGCTGACGCTGCTGTACTGCTTAATACTGCCATTGGGATTGATAGAGCAGCTAGGCTGGTGGACGCCTTGGGCGATTACCTTTGTTAGCTTTGTACTGCTAGGCGTTGAGGAAATTGGCAACGAAATTGAAGATCCCTTTCGCTATGGCTTTAACAACATTAAGCTGGATTCCATTTGCGATACCCTAATCAAAGACATTCAAACAACGCTGTCATTTACCGAAGAGGGAACGCTCAAGGAATCGCCAGCGCTTGAAGTGACCCTTACTGATGATGTTCCGAACATGGTTGAGGCGGTTTAATTTCAGGCGGTTTAATTTCAGATGAACTATAGATGGAGATGGCTTGAGATGAAGGGAGATTTTTTACTTGCTGCGTAAGACATGGCTGAAACTAAGCGTGAGCTTTGCGATAGGAAGTGCGATCGCGCCTATTTTGCTGCCCCCGCCTCAAAATTCAGAGTCTATTTCTACTTTAGCTGCCGCCCCACTCACGAGCGCCGAGCAGCCTGTTACCCTCATTCCGCTGGCAGGCCCCCTCGCTGACAGAAACTCAGAGGTATCAGGCTTGGCTTGGTATGGCGAGTCACTGGTAATGTTGCCACAGTATCCGCAGCGATTGTCCGACAGCCTGTTTGTTCTCTCCAAGTCAGAGATTTTGTCTTTTTTGAACGGTCAGACGGCTGGGCCATTGGTGCCTAGGCCGGTTGCCTTTGACGATGGCAATATTGGCGAAACCATTGCAGGGTTTGAGGGCTATGAGGCGATCGCATTTGTGGGCAATCAAGCCTTTTTGACCATTGAAGCTGAAACAGCCAACGGCGCAATGGGCTATTTGGTAAAGGGCCAGCTAGACCCAGAACTCAGCCAGCTCACCCTAGACATTACCCAACAAGCCACAATTGCGCCCCAGTCTAATTCTGAAAACAAATCGGAAGAGACTTTGCTGATAAAAGACAATCAGCCAGTCACGGTGTATGAAGTCAACGGCGCACAGGTGAATGCAAGCCCAGTCGCGCATGTATTCAGCTCCAACCTATTGCCTCAGCCGACTGTTCCTTTTCCCGCCATAGAGTATCGCATTACCGATGCAACCGAGCTAGATGCGCGCGATCGCTTTTGGGCCATCAACTACTTTTACCCAGGTGACACCGACCTTTTACCAAACCGCGATCCGCTCGCCATTCGCTATGGCCGAGGAGAAACGCACCGACAGCACTCAGCCGTAGAAAGGCTGGTGGAATTTGAATATGGTCAAGACCAAATCACGCTGACCCAAACCGCGCCAATTCAGCTAAAAATAGGCGCAGAGGGCCGAAACTGGGAGGGCATTGCAAGGCTAGATACACAGGGCTTTTTGCTCATGACAGACAAGTTCCCGGAGACAATACTCGGCTATGTAGCGATGCCCTAGTTGGCCCTGCCCAAAGCTTGCAGACCTAAAGCTTACAGATTCAACACGGCCATTTCGAGCGGCACTTTGTCAGCTGAATCAGAAATCTCTAGCGCCCAACGGCTGGCAATCGGCATCCGCCATCCCATGCCAAAGGCTCGATCGGTCACCTTGAGCACGGGCGGAGCCTGCCGCCGCTTGAACTCGGCACGGGTCACCAGCCGGATCACTTTTTTGACGACGGCTGCTGTGTGCCCTGCGGCCACAATGTCATCCGCAGACTGTTGCTTTTGAATCAGCCGCTCTAAAATGTCATCTAGCGTATCGTAGTCGGGCAGTGAGTCTTGATCGACCTGTCCGGGCTTAAGTTCGGCGCTAGGGGGCTTGGTGATAACGTGATGAGGAATGATTTCACGCTCGCGGTTTAGCCAGCGACAAATGGAATAGACTTTGGTTTTAGGCACATCGGCAATCACCGCCAGGCCGCCATTCATATCGCCATATAGGGTGCAGTAGCCCACCGCCATTTCTGACTTGTTACCCGTAGAAAGCAACAAATGGCCAAATTTATTAGAAACCGCCATCAGCAAGTTACCGCGAATGCGAGACTGTAAATTTTCCTCAGCGACGCCGCTTTCAGTACCTGCAAACAGCTCTACCAAAGTTTGGTCATAGCCCTGCATCAAGCTGCCGATAGGGATAGTTTGGGTGCTGATGCCTAGATTGCTGGCGAGCTGTGCGGCATCGCTAATGGAATGCTCGGAGCTATAGGGTGAGGGCATGAGAATACCCAAAACATTGTGAGGGCCCAGGGCAGTCGCAGCGATCGCACTTACCAGCGCCGAGTCCACCCCACCACTTAAGCCAATGACCGCCTTCGTGAAGCCACATTTTTGCGCATAGTCTCTAACGCCGAGCACCAGCGCCTCCCAAATTTGAGCATCGGCCACTGCTGGCAAAGGTTTAATCTCAGCTGCCCGTAAGTCTGCGGCACTTTCATCAAACTCAACAATTTGCAAATCTGTTTCAAAGGCAGCCGCCCGGCTCATCAGCTCACCGCTACGACTCACCGCTAGGCTTTGCCCGTCAAAAATCAGATCGTCATTTCCCCCCACCTGATTGACATACACAATCGGACAGTGGTTTTGCTTAGCAGCATGGGCAATCATCTGCTCTCTTAAAGCCTGCTTGTTGCTAACAAAGGGAGAGGCCGATAGGTTCACAACTATCTGCACGCCCTGAGCCACCAGTTCCTGCGTCGGATCAACTGGATAGGCCCGTTTACCCCAAAAGGATTCATTGTTCCAAAGATCTTCACAGATGGTGACGCCGATGTGAATTGGGCCTTTTTCTCCAGGCATGGTAAAAATATTGACCTCAGTGCCTGACTCAAAGTAGCGATCTTCATCAAATACATCGTAGGTGGGTAGCAAACGCTTGTGAAAAATCTCTTGTACTTGGCCCGATCGCAACAGCGCCATACTGTTGAAGATCGGTTTTTCTCCTTTTATGGCAGCGGCTCGATTGCTTTGGGCAAGGCCCACTAATGCGGTCAACTCAGGCGGCAACAGGGCGGCCAGATCGCGCATAGTTTGCGTCATTTGTTGAATGAAGCTAGGTCGCATGAGTAAATCTCGTGGGGGATAGCCACAAAGCGATAGCTCAGGTGTGAGAAGTAAGTTTGCACCCAGGGCAGCGGCTTGTTGAGCGGCGACCAAGATTTTGTCGGCGTTGCCCAAGAGGTCGCCAACGGTGGGGTTAATTTGAGCGATCGCAATTTTCATAAATCAGGTAAGGAGTAAAAGAACAATCCGGCTATCACGCGATCCTGCGCCGATTGAGAGGCCAACCTACAAAAACACCATAGGTTTATCTTTCAGAGGCTCAAAGGCTTCTGCGTCAAATCGATACAGGCTCGCGGGCCTACCTGCACCCCGAGAAGTCTTTTTTTGGGTATCTTGTAAAATTCCCATTTTCAACAATCTGGTGCGAAAGTTTGAGTAGTCCGAAAAGTCTTCGCCTAACACGGTTGCATATAGCTGATAAACATCGCTGAGCGTAAAAGTCTCTGGCAGCACATCAAAGGCGACCGGGCTGTATTCAATTTTGTTGCGCAGCCGCTGATAGCCGTAGGTCAAAATTTCGTTGTGATCAAACGCCAGCTTAGGCACTCGGCTGAGCGGATACCAGGCAATGCCGCTAACGCCATCGGCAATGAGCGCGGTATCTTCATAGCGCACTAAGGCAAAATGGCTCACTGAAAGGTAACGCACATTGTAGGCATCTTCGGCCTCGCGCGGATCGCGGTTAGGCCCGCCAAAGGTAAACAACTGCTCTAGGTAGAGATTGTTGACCCGAATTTTTTCGGTGAGAACCCGATCGGCAGCTGCCTCTAACGATTCACCGACTCGCACGAGTGTACCCGGCAGGCTCCAGTAGCCGTTGTATGGGTTTTCGTGACGCAGCACCAGCAGCACTAGCAGCTGATTTTGGATCGTATCTACCGAAAAAATGACGGTATCTACGCCTACTTTGAAGTCGGCAAGTTCAACAACAGCTGGGCTTTGAGCCTTGATAGTCATCGGTTTTAGGGAATCTGTTGACTCTAACGATGAGCTGAGAGCTGTGTTGATTTCTGTAGTGACTGGTGAGCTGGCTGGTGGGGTGACTGGTGAGCTGGAGGTTTTTGTAGACATGGGTAGAGGTGGCGATCGCTAATGTAGTCGCGGATAACAGGGGGGAGGTCGTCGGGAATTTGGCCGCAGTTGGCGGTGCGGTAGCGGCTAGAGGCGATGTTGTATTGCTGCGGAGGTTGCGCAATGTTGACGGTGGCCTGCTGCTGCAAAACCGTCAGTGCAGGCCCTTGAATGGGATAACCCGGTCGGGGAAAGACCAAGATTTCAACTTGTTTAAAGATTTCTTCGGCTTTGTACCATTTGGGTAGCTGTGAGATCAGGTCAGCACCGACGACCAGGCTAAATTTGGCGGTGGGCCAAATTTGGCGAGCGCGGGTGATGGAATGAATGCTGTAGCGATCGCTCAAGCTTTGATACACCCCAATCCGATTGGCATTGGGCAGTGTTTTGATCAGCAGCCCGAGCATTTCGGCGCGATCGCTCAGCGGTGACTGATGCTCTTTATAGGGGTTTTCAGCAGCCCAAACGGCAACTTCGTCAAAGACTTGAGTCAGCCAGTTGAGGATGCTTTGGTGGCCTCTATGTGGCGGATCGGCACTGGTGCCAAACAGCGCAACATGGGGTCGGGGTGTCCAAAGTGTCATGGCAAGGGTCTCCGATGGCGGGGGAAGAGGAGATGCGGGCGAAGAGGAGAGGCAGGGAAAGAAAGGCGGGGAAAGAGATGTGGGGGAATTAATGCTGACGGGTGATTTGGATAAGATCCGTTAAGCCGTGGGAGAGGGTGATAGGGAAGCGCTGCGGATTGTGAATTCGACGGACGGCAGAGGGAAGGGTGCTCACAGCGGCAGCGGTGCGCTGGGCGATCGCCGCTAAGCTAGGCGATTCGCTCAGCCGTTGCCCCTGCGACATCACACGCTGAAGCAGCGGTTTTTCGTCAGGATGAGAAGCTTCAATGCTAAGCGCTAGGCGATCGCCCACAATTTCATTGCCTTGATATTGTCGGAAAATTTGCTTGCGACCGGGGTAGGTCATTTTACCGCTGGATTCTTTCATCACGGGGGTGCCCTCTATTTCTACGAGTTTGTATACGCCGTTGACGGGTGAGCCAGTGACCAGCTTGGTGCCTAAGCCATAGCCATCAATGCAGGCGTTGTCTTGACGAAGGGCGGCGATGGCATATTCATCTAGGTCGCCGCTGGCAAAAATAGGGATGTTTGGCAAATGCGATCGCACTGCTTTAGACATCTGGGCCAAATTGCCTGAGTCGATTCGAACACCCTGCAAGCTGCTTGCGCGATCGCCCGCTGCGTTTTTGGCCGAAGCGTCTGCGTTTAGCTTTTCTGCTGCTATCGTTTTAGCCAATCGCTCGGCAGCTGCCTCCGTATCGTAGGTATCTATTAATAAAGGTGCGCCTGGGAAATAGCGGTGAAAAGCCTCAAAGCCATCGTCTTCAGCACCTTCTAGGGCGGCGATCGCCATCACCAGCGCATGGGCCATCGTGCCCACCGGTTTTTGGCCGAGTTTGAGCGCCGCTAAAACATTCGAAGTCGCGTCCAGTCCGCCTGCGATCGCCGCTCTAGCCGCCCATAATGACGCTTGAGGGCTAAAGGCGCGGCGGGTGCCAAACTCATACAGCTTGGCTTCTGGCCCAGCCACTTGCCGTAGTCTGGCGGCTCTAGTGGCCACTAGGGTTTGGTAGTTGAGCGTATTTAACAGATAAGTTTCAGCAATTTGTGCCTGCCACAGGGGGGCTTCGATTCTTAGCATCGGTTCGTTAGCAAAAATCGGCGTGCCTTCTGGCACTGCCCACACATCACCAGAAAACCGGAATTGCTCTAGCAAACCCCAAAAGCTATCCGGCGCATGGTTGAAAATGCCTGTTTTTTGCAGCTGTAAAATTTGCGTTGGGCTAAAGCTCAAATTTTCCAGATATTCCAGCGCTTGCGCTAGACCCATTGCAATCAGATACCCATAGTCATCGGGCAGCCGCCGAGTAAATAGCTCAAAGCTGGCTATTTTGTCATGCAATCCTTCTCCGGCATAGCAGGCCGACATTGTGAGCTGATACAAATCGGTCAACAACCCATACTCATGGGTTTCGACAGAGAGTACAGGGATAAGAGGGCTGACTTGGCTAGCCATGATCTCCGGCAGGGGTGCAGAGATCGGCTCACGCCCAATGGGTTGATCTTGTAGATGAGTCAATGACTGCATAAAAACCATAGATTTGAGCGGTGTGCAGAAGCGGTATATGGAACGATATACGGAACGGTGTACAGGTCAACCTTTGACGACTTATGGTTATTTTAACCATAAGTACCCATTAAATGTCACCTGTTTTTAGAAAGAACTGTGGGTAAACTTTATATTTTTAAAACCGCAGAGAGAAGCAGATCATTTACTAACCCGTTATTTATGAGCCCCGGCTATTTTTTGATAGAAGTTCTCGGCCTGCGGTTAGCCGTGAGACAAGCCAGAGAGAAAGCTAAAAAATATCTATTAATAAACAGATTGTATTTGGTAAAAAAAACTAAAAGTGCGGGGTTTGAAGTCAGGTGTCCAAAGTCAGGCGTTACGAGCGATCGCAAGGAAAGGAGCCTACTCGTCCAGACAGGTGAATGCCTCCAGCCTTGGCTATTCACTTGGGCCATTGTTATCTAACGATTTCAGCCAATGTTAATGTCCTAACCCATGTCCTAACCAAAGTGACAGACGCAATAAGTTGAGAAATTAAGTCGAAAAATCTAAAGTATGGTGAAAGAGAGTGAAGTTAGAGTGAAGCTTTAGCCTAATTTATTTTTCTTTTTACGCTTAATTAACGCTATGAAACCCGCCTTAGATGGCCCTTCTGCTGAGCCGACCTGGAGGATTGTTATTCGCCTGCTGCGTTGGGACAAGCCCGCTGGCCGATTGATTTTGATGATCCCAGCGCTGTGGGCCTTTGTGCTGGCGCTGAGCAGCGTGCCGAGAGATGAATGGTTGTCCCAACTGCCGCTAGTAGGGGTGATTGTGCTAGGGACTTTGGCCACTAGCGCGGGTGGCTGCGTGGTCAATGACCTGTGGGATCGCGATATTGACAACCAGGTAGAGCGCACCCGCAACCGCCCACTCGCCGCTAAGGCGCTTTCATTAAAAGTGGGGATCGGCGTCGCACTGGTCGCTTTTTTCTGTGCGTGGGGGCTGTCTTTTTATCTCAATGCGCTGAGTTTTTGGCTATGTGTGGCAGCCGTGCCTGTGATTGTTTTGTACCCTTTGGCAAAGCGCGTTTTTCCAGTGCCGCAGCTCGTGCTTTCTTTGGCCTGGGGCTTTGCTGTGCTCATTAGCTGGAGCGCGGTCACCCGCGACCTGACCTTCTCTACCTGGCTGCTATGGGGCGCAACTGTTTTTTGGACCCTGGGGTTTGACACGGTATATGCCATTCCCGATCGAGAGTTTGACCGTCGCTTGGGGATCAACTCTAGCGCCCTGTTTTTTGGCAAGCGATCGCCTCAAGCTGTGGGTCTCTTTTTTGCCAGCACGACAATTATGTTCGTTTGGCTAGGGATTGCCCTACCGCTGGGTCTGTTTTACTGGCTTTCTTTAGCGATCGCCACCTATTTTTGGTATCGCCAATACCGCCAGCTGGCACATGGCCCCAAGTCTCCTAAAGTCTTCGGTTACATTTTTCAACAAAACGTTACAATTGGCTTCATCCTGCTTGCTGGAATGACAATTTCTGTCTTGTTCAACAGTTAATCGTCACATAATCATTAGATTAATGGCCTGCTGATGGCCCTTACGAACCCCTTTTACTGACTTTTATTGACCTTTTTTTATTGACCTTTCATTAACCCTTTTTTATGTGGCTTCTTTTCGCCTCGTTAACGGCTCTGTTCGAGGCTTGTAAAGATGCCACTGGCAAACAAAGCCTAAAAACACTAGATGAATACTCTGTCCTGTTTAGCTTTATGGCTGTTGGGGTGGGATTGCTGTGGCCTGTACTGATGATCTCTGGCGGGGTCCCGCCCATACAGCCCGGTTTTTGGTGGGCCATTTTTATTGGTGGTGGCCTGAACATTTTGGCGTTTATTCTCTATGTCAAGGCGCTCAAAATGGCGGATATGTCTTTGACCGTGCCTTTGGTAACCCTGACACCCTTGTTTTTGCTGGTGACCTCGCCGCTGATTGTGCAAGAGTGGCCAACTAGCGCAGATGCAGCGGGCGTTGTGCTGTTGATCATTGGCTCATATGTGCTGAATCTTAAAGCCGCTACTGATCTTGTTGACTTAGCGTCTGGGACGGCCCATCTGAGCCAATCCTCACTTCAACCTTCACGGATACAGCGGCTGTGTGGCCCCCTTTTGGCAATGGCTCGCAATCCTGGTAGCCGGATGATGCTTTGTGTGGCCTTTATTTGGAGCATTACCTCTAATTTTGACAAAATTGGCGTGAACAACTCTTCGCCATTGTTTTGGGCGATCGCTCTATTTACCGTAATCGCTGGCGGCATGGTGCCCTTTGTATTTTTACGGGGGGAAGGACGCAGTAAGGGGTTTGGCCCATTGCTAGCCCAGTGGCAATTACTCGGCATTACAGGGGGGTTCAATGCGATCGCCGTCGCCCTCCAAATGTTGGCCCTCACAATGGCGCCAGTTGCTCAGGTAATTGCAGTAAAGCGAATGAGTGCCTTAATTTCCGTACTCTTTGGCCATTTTTTCTTCGGCGAAAAAGGCCTCAAAGAGCGGCTGTTAGGGGCTGTCATCATGGTCAGCGGCGTGGTCATTATGGCCCTGCACTAGCGTAGAGATTTCTTTGCACTAGCCAAATTCCTCCCTTGAGTAGAGGCTGATAACTATCCTCACTTAACAAATGGCACTGTTCGACGAATTATTTTCATAGAGACTGTGACGCAGGTGTGGTAGCTTTAAGCCATAGCGTTACAAGCAATGAACAGTTATTACGATGCTTGCAATAATTTTGCGATCACTTGTGCTCTAATCTTGAATTCGCTATAAGATAAAGAAGAAGAACTAGATATCGGTTACAGGTTTGCTTTTCTGTCTAAAGGGTTTCCCTATTTTTACAGGCTTCCGTCCGACATATCATTCTCAATACCCTGTTTAATTTCTGGAGACTATTTATGGGCGTTTATGTAGGGAATCTTTCCTATGACGTGACAGAGGCCGACTTGAACGGCGTCTTTGCCGAGTACGGTACCGTCAAACGCGTCACCTTACCGACAGATCGTGAGACTGGCCGTGTACGTGGCTTTGCCTTCGTTGATCTAGGTAGCGATAGCGAAGAAGACGCTGCCATTGAAGCGCTAGACGGCGCTGAATGGATGGGTCGCGACCTAAGGGTCAACAAAGCGAAGCCTCGCGAACCTCGTCGCTAATCCGTTTTAATAATTCCTGTAAGCCATTGCTAAAACGGTATGATCAGCGCGCAGCTGACTAAGTAGATATGAAAACGTGCCTTGGATTCTCAAGAGTCCAAGGCCTGTCTTGTTTGTCTCGTCATTCACTCGTCTTTTATCACTGCTGTTAACTTGCGACCTTTTGCGGTTATTTAGCGGTTAATTATTTAGCCGTTAACAATTACTACAGGCTTTTGTTCCACTTCTCAATTTCATTCAATCTGGAGACTAATAAAATGGGCGTTTATGTAGGAAATCTTTCCTATGACGTAACAGAGGCCGACTTGAACGGCGTCTTTGGTGAGTATGGCACCGTTAAACGGGTCACACTTCCTACCGATCGTGAGACCGGCCGCGTACGCGGGTTTGCCTTTGTTGATCTCGACAGCGATGCTGAAGAGCAAGCCGCCATTGACGCATTAGACGGGGCAGAATGGATGGGCCGCGATTTGCGGGTCAACAAAGCGAAGCCTCGCGAGCCTCGTCGCTAAGCTATTCGGCTAAGCTTCGAGACCTCTTACATCTTTGCCGAATAGCTTTAGCTCAATGGCTTTAGCTCAATAGCTTGAGTTTATTAGTTTATGGCTGTACGGCCAATAGTTAGATTACCTAAAACCTTGGATTGTCGAGAGTCCAGGGAATCTGCTTGATTTCATAAAAGGAACATCTTAACGATTCTTCTTAGTCTTTTCTCGCTTTATTTGAGTCTCTTCAATTCAAGCCAAAGCTTAGTCAGCTCGACCTTAAAAAGAACATGCTCGTTAAAGATAATGTAATGCCTTTTACAAGCATGAGTCATCTAACTATTTACTAGCTATCCCTGACGGGATTTTCACTTTCACTGTTTTTGTTTATCTTTTTGGAGACTAGTCCTATGGGCGTTTATGTTGGTAACCTTTCTTACGATGTCACTGAGGCCGATTTGAGCGGTGTCTTTGGTGAATACGGCACAGTCAAGCGTTTGACGCTACCGACTGACCGTGAGACCGGCCGTGTGCGCGGTTTCGCCTTTGTTGATTTGGGTAGCGATGCTGAAGAGCAAGCTGCTATTGACGCATTAGACGGCGCTGAATGGATGGGCCGCGACCTACGTGTGAACAAAGCCAAGCCCCGCGAAGATCGTCGCTAAGCTGCGATCGCGTAGCGACTCTGTAAAAAAAGGGCTGTTTTACTCGCAAAGTTGTTTTGCGAGTAAAACAGTCAAATAAATCAAAGGCTTCAAACTTTCTATTGTTTGGAGCTTTTTTTGCGTAACGTTATTTGCATTACGTTATTTGCGTAATGTTTTTTTGCTCAGGCAGCATCAATCTGGCTTTCGCCAACAGGTGCAAATTTTGCTGTAAGTAGATGCATTATGAATTGGGAAATCATAAATTAGAAGATTCTTTGATTTCTCCTTTTTATATCTTTACGAAGGGTTAGAAAGTAGTAAAAGACTTCATTAAAAAGCAGATAAATACACAAGTGTTTAGCGCAACACTGCTTTATTTTCTGCTTTATTTTCTGTTAGCTGAGCGCTTCTGAATTGTATCTGTCGCCCAACCGAGCCATGAGTTAGGGCAGCGTGGTTTATCAGTTTTGCATAGCTCTGCGGGATTTGCTATAGCGGGTAGTCATCGCGGGCATTCTAAGCTTGCGATCTTTACCCAAACTTCAAAAACACTGGCCATGATAATCAACGAAGGGCTTTTTAAGCTTGATGTGACTGACCACCACGCCATTCTCGGATTTTCTCTGGCAGAAGACCCCAAAAAAGTGCGCACCCGCTACTTAAAGGTCGCCCGACGGCTGCATCCCGACAGCTTGAGCGATGCTTCCGACGAGCAAAAGGCGATCGCGAACGAAATTCTCTCTAAGCTTGTAAATCCTTCTTACAAGGTGCTAAGCCAAGAAAAATCGATTAAAGAGCACAACATAGCGCTCAAAATGAAGCAGCAACAGCTAGTCGCGCAGCCTAGTTTGCTCTCGGTCAAAAGCGAATCGGCAAAAAAACTGCTGGGCACCAGCAACTTAGAGCATGATTACAAAACGGCTCTGCAAACAATTGTTGCCGTTCATTTTGATGACCTCACCAGCGTCCACAGCATCATTGGCGAGATCAGCGAACTCAACGCTGTGTATCTGATGCGCCAAGGGAATGTAGGCGAAAAAGCGATCGCACCGACGGCCTCTGATGCCCAAAAAGCAGAGGCTGAGATGAAAAAAGAAACGCCGCGCCGGCCGCGTCATGAAGCGATTATTGAGAGCTATTTGAGTCGAGCGAAAGAATTTGAGTATAAAAAGGACTACTCTCGCGCTATTTTGGAACTGCGAGAAGCGATCGCTACTCACCCCCAAAGCGCACCTTGCCACAGCTATCTAGCATTGCTGTATCTCAAGTCTGGGAAGGAGACCATGGCAAAAATTCATGCCAAACAGTCCCTTGCTTTTGACCCTGAGAATGCAATGGCCAAAGAAGTTCAGGCCAAGGTTGGTGCGGCAGCGGCCAAATCTACAGCTACTGACAACAGCAGCCAAGGCCGTAAGGCCAGTAGTCAGACCAGTCAGACAACGAGTGGTCAAAAGGGTACGAAGCAGGGAGGCGGTCTCTTTAGCGGATTGTTTGGTGGAAAAAAGGGATAAATGCCAGAAAGGAAGCCGGAAGGGAAACCAGAAGGGAAAGCATACCAGCCGCCTACAGGCGGTCGGGACTTGCTCCCCCTCGACGTGGTGCAAAAGCGCTGGATTGAAGATCGGCTGGAGCAGGTTTTTCATCGGTGGGGCTACCACCGCATTATTACCTCTACCGTAGAGACGATGGATACCCTGATGGCAGGGGGTGCCATTGACCGGATAGAAGTAATTGAATTGCAGATGTCTCAGCTGGGCGGGCAACGGTTGGGTTTGCGGCCAGAGCTCACCGCTTCGATTGCGCGAGCGGCGGTGACGCGCCTAGCTTCGGTGACCTACCCGCAGCGGCTGTACTACAACGCGAATGTTTTTCGCCGCTCGGCCAAGGGCAGCCAGGGCGGACAGCAGGAATACCATCAGGCGGGTATAGAGCTGCTAGGCGCTAACGGCCTCATGGCCGATGCCGAAGCCGTACTGCTTGCGGCTGACTGCCTGAGTGCGCTCAAGCTTACTGACACAAGCCTGGTGCTGGGCGAAGCGGCGCTTACCTATTCGCTGTTATCGGCGTTTCCCAAAGAAATTCGTGAAACGGTGCGGCATCACATTGCAGCACTAGATTTAGTGGCTTTACAAGAAATGTCGCTCTCTGAGGCGCTTAAAGATCGGGTGCTGAAGCTGACGGCCTTGCGCGGTGAGCCAGCCACTGTATTAGCGCGGCTAAACGAGTTTGAGCTAGACGAACAGCAGCAGGCGATTGTAGACCGGCTAAAGTCACTGATTGAGCTACTGAAGGCAAATCCATCTGCGCCTGCCGTCGTGCTGGATCTGAGCTTAATTCGGCCGTTTGACTACTATACGGGCATTGTGTTCGAGGTGGTGAGCCGTAGCAACCGTCAGCTGGGTCAGGGCGGACGATACGACGATTTGCTAGCAGAGTACGATGCGCGACCAGAAGCGGCGTTAATGCCCGCTGGTGGGCGCGGATTTCCCGGAATTGGCTTTGTGTTGAACTTAGAGCAGCTGTATCAGGAGCTAATGCCCAGTGGACTGTTGCCCAGCGAAACACCCCCCAGTGACTGGCTGATTGTGCCAAAGGATGAGTCGGCAGCGGCAGCCGCGATCGCCTACGCCCAAAAAATACGTCAGTCTAAAGCTGAGTCTATCGTTCGGGTAGAAATGAGCTTAGCAGTGGGGCAATCGGTAGAAGAGGTGAGAGCGATCGCGAAAAAACGCAACATTGCTCGCATTGCCTGGATTCCGGCTGAGGGCGCACCAGAAGTTGAGCCAGAAGTTGAGATGATAGACAAAGCCTAAAGTCCTTAGAATTCACTAGAATCCCTAGAATTCACTAAGCTAAATAAAGAAGCACCTAAAGTTAGGTCAGTAAAGATAACCTACTGGAAGAAGAAACCTGTGTCCCATACGATTGTGACTGACGTTTGTGAAGGCATTGCCGACTGCGTAGATGCCTGCCCGGTAGCCTGTATTGACGAAGGCCCCGGTAAAAATAAGAAAGGTACCGGCTGGTACTGGATCGATTTTGACACCTGTATTGACTGCGGCATTTGCCTTCAGGTGTGCCCGGTAGAGGGCGCAATTTTGCCAGAAGAGAAACCTGAGTTGCAAAAAACCCCTACCTAGCGAAAGGACAAATCACTGGTCAATCAACTGATCAATTACGGTGAACCTACTGCTTCTAGCGCCTTTAGCCGCTGATTAATTTCAATGACTAGCGTGGCTAAGTTGTCGAACTGTTCAGCGGAAGATGCACCGCCGGGCGTGACTGAAATGTCAGAAAGCACGGGAGATGGGCTGTTGCTGCCTTGTGATCGCGGCGATGAGGACTGAAGCTGGCTGAGCTGGGTTTGAAGCGATCGCACTTGAAACTCCAGCTGACTCACTCGCGAATCAAGCAAAGAGTTTGCCATCACTGGCGTGATAAAAATACTTGCGAGAAGTGTTAACGCAATGCAAAACAGTGAAAAAGGCTTGAGAAGAGACTTCATTCGCTTTGAGATTTTCCCGACCGGGAAACGGAAGAGAGTATGCCTTTATTTTAGCGCTGACTTCAGGCCAAGACCTTAAGCCACACCTCAGGCCACACCTCAGGCCACATCTCAGGCCACATCTCAGGCCATTAGCCCATAATCCAGATCATCCTGATGGCTGCGCTGCTTAGCCAAAATGTTTTTGACATGCTTTTTCACCGTATTGGCGCTAATCCACAGCGCGGTCGAAATTTCGTTATAGTCAGCGCCTCGTAGGCGTAGCTGCCATACTTCAGTTTCTCGCTCTGTGAGGCCAAACAATGCTGCGTCGGATAGGGCTTTGTTACGAATTGTTTGCTGACGATCTTCCAACACAATCATTAAGTAGGGCGTGTTGGCCAGCTGAATGTTTTGGACGCGAATGCGAATAATGCCAAGGTCAGGCAGGATAATTTCAGCATCCAGGCCAATTTTTTGAAAGGAGAGAACATCTTGTTTTTTTAGCGCAGACTGACAGAGCCTCCAAAGTTCTGTAGGCAGTGTATTAGCGGTTGCATTCAAAAGGTTGCAAATGCGCTGGGCAGGTGCGTTGATTTTTTCGATTTCGCCTTTTTGGCTAGCGATAATAAATCCATCCTGTAGCCCTTCTAACGCAGCACGAAGAATACTGAAATCGGGGGTAGACTTGCGGTCGGTACTCATAATGTCTTATTAAAACGCTGTATGCCTACCTATCAGTCGAAGCTTCAGTAATTATGCGAGGTGGGTTGAGAGATTATGGTTTCTTTACAAATTGGCGTTGGGGAACGAATGAAACACAACATTCTTCATTTGAACCTACTATTTGAATCTATTGTTTAAATCTATTTGAAACGCAATATGATTTCAGCCTGTAGCTAGAGAGGGCGCGGGCGGGCGATCGCATAGGCTAAAAGTGCAAGTTACTAATGCAAGTTGCTAAATCTCGTTCACTCATCTCGCTCACCCATCTCGCTCACCCATCTCGCTCACCTGCTATGAAACCTTTACAGCAGCTATTTATGCAGCCATTTTCTCTGAGTGGAGGGGCTGCGTGCGCTGCAACTTTTCTCTCTCTTGCTGCCTTATCTGTCACTACCCTCAGCTATTCAACAGTTGCACAGGCTCAGTCAACAGCGCCTGATCTAGCTCCTGAAACTGATCTGGCTCCTGAAAGTGATCCGCTCCCTGAAACCACTATCTCACCGACTCAAGAGTACAGCGAATACATGCGATTGGGCTACGCAGCCTATCAAGCAGAAGACTTTGCAGAGGCGGCGAGCTTCTTTCGGGCGGCGCTGTATGCGGTGCCCAATGATCGAGACGCTACCATTGCCTACTGGAATTCTCGCGCTGAGTTGCAAGATTATGACTTGAGCGATCGCGCGATTGAGTATGAAAACAACATGCAGTTAGGATACGATGCCACTGACGAAGGCGACTATAAAACGGCATTGGACTATTTTCAGGCAGCGCTAGCAGTTAGGCCCAGTGATTACTACGCAGCGCAAGCAGTTCGCAATATCTATACCTATCTCAATAGAGGCGTTGGTGCAGACTCTGCAACAGATGTACCAGGGATGTATCAGGTATATGCCGGAGAACGTCCTTATGATCGATACATGCGCTTGGGCTACGCCGCTGTACAAAGGCAGGACTACGCCGCCGCACAAACCTACTTTCGCAGCGCCCTATATGAACGCAACAACGACCGGCAGGCCAATATTGCTTACTGGAATGCAGTAGACGCCGTGCGCGATGGCGAGTTTGGAACTAACAGCGAAGCCCCTGAAGCCCCTTATGATCGCTATATGCGCTTAGGATACGATGCCACTGAGCGAGGAAACTACACGCAAGCGCTAGGTTTTTTTGAAAATGCATTGGCTGAGCGTCCTGACGATGCCTATGCACTGCAAGCGATTCGCAATGTGCAGGCGTATATGTCGCCTGAGTAGCTCTGTAGCACTAGCCTCTATCTCTGGCTCGTTGGAGTATGGTGCGAGTTTCAGCCGGTTCAGTTTCCGTTGTTTCTTCGGCTGTTTCTCCGGCTGTTTCTTTGGCTGTTTCTCCTGACGTTTCTTCTGACGCCTCATCGGGTGAATTGTTGGGCGAGCTTGGCGAGATTTCAGAAGTTTCAGAAGTTTCAGAGGTTTCAGAGATATCGGAAATATCAGTTAGCTGACAGCAATCTAGGAGGGATGCGATCGCGATGTCGCTAAGCTCCAGCAAATTGAGTAGGCTGACCCAGTATTGCGCAAGTGGTTCGTCGTCAGGGTTTGCAAGCCGTAGAGCAGCTAGCTCACTAAGGGTGTCTTGTAAAAAGCCAGCGTCGGCATATAAGGCGGCTCGGTTGCGAGGGGTCGCTTGGCGGAGCGATCGCTGCAAGCTAGGATCAATAGCTCGATTGGCAATCCAACCATTGACGCTGGTTTGCTCACCTTCGCCACAGTCTACCGTCAGAAACCATTCATAGCGGTTGCCAGGGGCAAGATCAACCGGCAGCGGAACGCTCACGACACCAGCACGGTCGGTTTCTCCCGATAGCTGGCCTTCATACAGCACAGCACCCTGTTCGCTTTTGATCACCACCAACGTGCGAGTGCGCTCTGAAAGCGGCACAGGCAGATAAAACAACAGATTAGGCCGCGCCAGTGAGGTGAGCGAGCCGACGGTTTCAACGGGAATGTCTACATCTAGCGCTCTGACGGTTTGGCGACTAGCGGCAGCGATCGCAGTGAGGTCACTATCTGCCGGGCATCCACCGCGAGAGGCTCCGCCGCGTCTACGACCGCCGGGTCTACCGGGGTTTACCAGCTGAGTAGGGTCAAACTGTAACGGCAATGTTGGCAGCTGCTGAGCGATCGCAGGGCGCAGCGGCCAAAACGCGGCTAAAACAATCGTAGCCATTGTAGAAAAAGCGGTGAGCGGCAAAAGGGCTTTCATGGTAGACCAGAGGGAGAAAGATGCAGATGTCACTTAATACTCAGCTGTTTTGGGCGTTTTTCTGCCAATGGGTATAGAAGCGTAACCTGCGCAGCGATCGCAGCAGCGGGGAAGGCGATCGCACTCGGTATCCAAGGCACCCAAATGCCCCATCGCATCAGCCACAGCCAGCAGGCCAGCAGCAATAACCCTTCTCCCATCAGTAGCTGTAGCCATAGTTTTGCATAGGTTTTGCGAGTGCGGCCCACAGCAGAAGCACCTAGCCAGCCCCCGAATACAGCCCAACTTGTCACCCAAATTATTTTTTTCCACTCTGGCCAATCGGTATACAACAATCGCGGCGGACTGCCTAGCTCTGCGTTAATCAGCTGAGAAATCATTTGCGCCTGAAGAAATACGCCCGGTGCCTGATCTTCTATTGATCTAGTAGTGGTAAACGGCGTCACCCAGCGGTCAGTCGGAAAAGCAAGCGCAGTCGTGCCAATCAGCACGATTCGGCCTTGGATATAGCCCTTTAAATCTTCGGGCGATCGCTTCAAAACCTCCCCAACGCTCAGACAGTCAGCAGGCGTTTCAACAGTATTGCAGCCCGTTTGAGTGGGGTCCTTTAACCGCCGATAGTTCAACAAAATGGCAAGCCCTTGCGTATCCAAATGGTGATATCCCCCAAAAGCGGTTCGCCTCGCCGGAATCACGGGCCATAGAACAGAACCCATGGTGATGCCATCGCTATGATCGTAATCCTCCCCCAGATCCACCCCATGCCCTTCGGATAAATATCGCTTAGCGATTAAAGTGCTAAATGTGCTCACTGCCTCACAAGGTGGCTGACTGGCTAAAAACAACAGATGACGGCGCAGGACACTGCCCGGCTCGTCTCCATAGGTAAAGTCGGTACTGCCGACACGCTGAAGGTTATAAACAGAACTTGCCTGATCGGAAGGGGCGTTCCTAATTTCGGGTGGTGGGGCGATCGCAGGGGTATCGCTAGTCGGATCGCTCGCTTTGCAAACTGTAATGAGGTTATCGGTTGTTTTAAGCTTATTGGCCAGCGCCGAAGACTGGGCAGCAAAGTCACGATAAATATCTAAACCGATGAACTGAGGCTGTAACGGTGTGAGTTTGTTCAATAGCGCCAGCAATGTTTCTTCTGATAAAGAATTTCCTGCGGGGTCAGGGCGCTCCTGAATGTCAGTGTCGGTATTGGTAATAATGAGGATTTGGCTATCAACGTTTTCGGTTGGCTTAGCACGAATAAACTGATCATAAGCGCTAAGCTCCCACTGTTCTAAATATCCTGTGTAGCGAAGGCACAGCAATGCTGTTGCAATCACCATACCAGCGCCAATTCCCACTCTTAAACGATGCTTAATAGAGAGCGGCTTAATAGAGCGCGCAGAAAACGCCTCAGGCTGATGAGGGCTAAAAGGCAGCACATCAGGTACTTTCAGACGATTGGAAACAGGCGTTTGAAGATCTTCTTTGCCCTGCAAGGAGAGCCAAGTGGGCGGCGTTTCGGCTAGGTTTTGAACAATCACGGGCAACCAGGTTGCACAGGGAAAGTCGGCTTCTAGGCCCTGCATTTTTTCACGGGCTTCGCGCACAGCCATATAAAACGAGGCTCCCGCCGCAAAGGAGTCTAAAAAGCCCTGAAGAAAGGCATGCGCCACCTGATCAGGCACAGGCTCACGCATGACGAGTACCTGAGGAATATGCAAGCTAGCGAGGTCAGCAGCAAGGCCCAAGCCATCGCAGGAGTTAAAAATTGCCGTGTTGAGCCCTCTGTCAATCGCTTTTTTCAGTGCGTGCTTAAGCTGCACAATCGTGAGTTTCTCATCGGCGTTTAGCGATATTTCACCGCGACCTTCTGAGATCTCAGAAGAGATCTCTTCTGAGGGATTTTCTAGGACGCTTTTGGAAATACCAAGATCACGGCGACTGCTGCTATGGCCTGCAAAGAACAAAATATCCCAACCCTGTGCATCCCATAGGCTGCGGTTAAACTGCTCTCGGGTGGGCTCTTGCAAAAAATGGATGTCGGCATTGAGCTGATTGAGCAGGGTGCGATCAATTTGGGTGTTGAGACCAGCGGTATTGCCAAACACCGCCAGGATACGAACGCACGAAGATCGCGTAGCAGGGGCACGAACCTGCTGATAGTTGGGGGCACAGATACCGACTTCTGCTCGACGGTAGCGTTCAAAAAACTGAAGCTCGTACCAGGGAAGCCGCTGAAGCAACAGATCATGGGTTTGCAGTAAAATGCGCGCCTGATCGTCAGGGTTTAGCTGCTCTAGGAGCTTTTCTCGAATGGGGCGAAATTCGTTGCCATCTAGCCAGTTGTGGACGCGATCGCGCAATCGCCTGCTCAACATCCTACAGTATTCAATATCTGAAGCAGTAGAAACATTGGTAACGCCGTCTTTGGCCTTGATGCGAGTGGTAAGACCAAGCTGCCAGTAAGCAGCTCTCCACTGTTCATACAGTCCGACTAAGTCGGGCGCTGGGGGTAGGTGCGCCTCTGTTTCAGCCTGAGGAATGGTATTTTCATCGCCAATTTGCACGGCGGCGGCATAGCCTGTTTCAAGGCTGCCGGGGCCAATTTTAATGACGATTCTTTTGTTCACTGAGCGATCGCTCCTGCTGGTGACTCTGGTAACTCTGGTAACTCTGGTGACTCTGGTGCTCTGGTAACTCTGAGACTAAATTCTTTTAGATCACAAACTGCTCTTCAAAGGTGGTCTCGCGATTGTGTACCCGAACGCTAAAAGTTTCCCCCCGCTCTCCCGAAATTTGGATTTGAATATAGTTATCATTGAGCCGAGAGGTCGCGCTTCTGACCAGCGTATTGTGCTCATCAAACACGCCTAAAGCAATGCCTTCGGGCAAGCGAGTCGCCTCTCCGATAGGTCGTAACTGAATCATAATATCGCGCTGACAATCTGACACAGGCACTAAGCGAATCACCAAGGCCACCTGAACCGTTTCGCCTAGCTGTAGGCCTAAGTCAATGAGCTTAGCGCGGCTGATATCTGCCGCCTGACTGCTCGCTGAGTTGACTGAATTCACTGAGTTTATTGAATTCACTGAGTTCACCGGATCACTATTGCGAAAGGCAAAATTGAACTCAACCGGATTAATGAGTGAGTCAACGGCGCGCCATCCGTTCGCCATGATATCTCTGGCCCACTCGCTCAGCTGGGTCGCCTTGCTTAGCATATTCTCCAGTTCATTTTCTGGTTCATTTTCTAGTTCATTCTCGGCTTCATTCTCTGACGCTATCAAGCAAGTTCTTAAACGATGGACGGTATCAATCGCGGCTTCTATCGCTTCAAAATGTTCTAACGGCACCTGTTCTGATTCTCCAACCGTGGCAGTAAAGCCAAGTAGCGTCGCTTCACTGGCAGATTCATCAATGGCGACGGCGAAGTAGCCTGCTCGGTCGTGCCAGGCTTCGGGTGGGATGGCACAAGTTGTTGCCGAAGGTGCGATCGCCCGACAAGAAAACACACCCACACCTGGAACCTTTAAGTCAGCAACATCGGCCATCATTTGCATAATCGGATTCCAGCTATCGCTTTCTTCTAAATTAGTGTCAATATCCATCAGCTGAAGGTACGCATTGACCGCACATACCGCCAGCGTATTTTGTTTTATCTGAGGTGCTTTTTCAGGAAACGGACAGCGCTGCACAAAGGACTGAGCAATTTGTTTGAATTCTGCCGTAATCGGCAAGGTAATGCCTGTTTCATGGTGTAGGGAAGAAGTGTCGAGGAGAGTCATAGCGTTTAATCCTGTGCAGTTGCTGTTCAAAATAAGGGAGTTTAAAGAGAAAACGATGCCATTTAAGAAAGACTAGAAACAGTCTTGAGAAGGTCAGTGTCTCAAGTCCGTTTAGAAATAGCCTTTAAAAATAGCCTTGCGATTTACCATATTCTCTGAGTTTTACCAGGCACTGTCGCTGGTAAAAGCTGCTGAGCGTACCAATCGAAATGCCATACTCCGCCGCCAAGTTTTTCCAAGGCGTTTCGGGAGGCAGCCGCTTGAGTATCAGCAGTCTGGCTGTCACCTGAGGATGCTTACCCACATGAATTTTCTCAAGATCGGGATTGCTCAAGGCCCAAGCTCGTATCTGCTCTAACCAGGGCGGCACATCCGGCGGGGCAGATAGTCGATCAATCGGGTCTAGGGCGTCGTCACTGTTGGCTCGAAAACCAGAAGATTGTGAAACGGTGATGGCGCGCTTGCGGTTTTCAGCAATTTCAAAGTCTTGCAGGCGGCGTCTGAGATAGGCATTGAGCCAGGTGGCAACCGTGGCGACAGTCGGGTCATAGGCCCGACCCGTGGTGGCTTCGCAAAGGTTTCGGCAAAAGTAAATCCAAGTCTGCTGAAGCGCATCTGCGTAGTAGGCGTCGTAGGTGCGCCACAGCTGTGGGGTGAGGTGGCGAATGAGCTGGGTTAGCCCTCGCTGCCGCTCCGCACTGCCCAACGGATGAGCGCAGGTTTCTTGAACAAGCTGTAAAAGCGCTTGGGGGCTGAAGCGGCTAGTTTTTTCGTTGTTATCAGATGAACTCACCATATGAGCAGACATGGTTTGGGTAGATGTCGATTGACCCATGCGATCTCCAATGAAACTGTACGCTTAATCACCTATCAGGCACAACTCCAAACTTTCTGCAAAACCGCCAATTTTTTAAAAATCTCTTTCACCTCCAGACTGCGAGCCGAGGTGCCAGCTCAGGATTTGGCCTAGCAATCAGGCGAGTTGCGATCAATAAGAAGGCGTCAAGATGGCGTCATAACGGCCTTGTAAAACAGTGACACCTCGACTTCTGGACTAGGTTGCGATCGCATCTACGCCTGCTGTTGAAAACTGTATATCAAGTCGAATGACCCATTGAATGACCCATTGAATGACCAGAACAAACACGCATCTTCTGCATTCAAAAATCGAGATAACAGTCTTTTTTCTATTTTCCCTGACGGCCCACCGCAAAGCAGAAAAGTTAATTAAAAACCCTTCGCTATTTTCCAAGAGGATTTGTAAAATGAGCAATCATCAGTCCATTCGTCAATCCAAGTCCATTCGTCAATCCATTAGTGCCATAATTAAGCGAGCATTTGCGCTGCCAATCGGTGAGGCTGCTCCAGCAAGCAGCGCCAATTCTCGTCCGCGTTGGACTTGGACTCCACCACATCGTCGTCCAAAATCGTAACCAGTACGAACCCGCGTAACCCGCGTTGCAAAAGGTAAAGAGCCCTAATGATTCCTGCGCTAGCGATCGCCGTTTTTGCTCAGCTGCTACCGACCGCACCTACGCCTGCAATCGTCCTAGCACCTCACAAAACGCCTCCCAATATGATGCGCCCAAGCCTCCTGGCAATGGAGTCATCATCAAGTCGTTTTGAAGATGAGATCTCTGAGCTATTAGAAGCTGGAGACGAGCAGATGCTCGCTGGGGAGTTTGCAGCGGCGGCTGAGTTATTTCGAGAGGCGCGATCGCGCCTTGAATCCCAAGCGCTCATCTCTTCTGAATATTTAGGCGAAACCCTGCTCGGCTTGGGCAGTGCCTATGTAGGGCTACAAGCATTTGATCAGGCACTGCCGATTTTAGAAGATGCGTTGCACCTCTTTGAAGACCTTTCGCGAGAGAACAATCCCGCGTTCGATCCAGCAGCACCGCTCACCTCTGACTATGCCAGTGTTTTGATATACCTATATGGAACATTAGGCGTAGTGCATGACGAGCTATCTAATTTTGTCGTGGCCTTAGCCTATTACCGGCGAGCCGCCATTGAGAACGAAGCGTCATCCATTTCCTTAGAAAATAAAATTCAACAGCTCCATAACATCGCTGGCATAGAGACATTGTTCGGGCAGTACACCGAAGCAACAGCCACGTTTCAGCAGGCCATTGAGCTGAGCGGGCAAATTCAAAATCCTGGATTGCAAGGAAGTCTTGCATTCGGGCTAGCCCGTGTAAAAGAGCTACAAAACGAATACACCTTCGCTATTGATAACTACCAAGCCTCAATAGATTTGCTGCGCTTGAGCAACGAGCCCAGCCGAGAAATTCGGGCGCTAAACAACCTCGGCATTGTATACCTAAAAATGAACAATTTGGCCGCAGCCAAAGACACTTTTGATCAGGGGCTCGCGCTCCTACACACCCGAGACGACCCGGCTGAGCGAGCGCTGCTATTAGATAGCGTAGGCGCTTTGTTTCAAGCTTCGGGAGAGATAGAGCGTGCTTGGGCGCATTATCTACAAGGCGTAGCGCTAAATCGTGAAAACAGCTATAAAACCGCTCAAATAGAGAGTTTATTGAATTTGGGTCGGCTGATGGAGCAGCAGCAGGAAGCTGACCTGGCGATCTTTTTTTATAAGCAGGCGATCGCTCAAATTGAAACCATTCGGCAGGACTTAGTTGCCCTTTCTGAAGAAGTTCAACGACGCTACACTCTCACCATTGAAGACTACTACCGCAAAACAGCTGACCTGCTGCTACAGCAAAACCGAGAAGCAGAAGCTTTACAGATCCTAGAGCTAATTAAGCTACAAGAGGTGAGCACTTACCTACACAGCGATAGTTTAGATAACAGGCCTAATGAACGACCAGATAACGGGCCAGATAATGGGCCAGATAACGAACTAGAAGCAATCCAAAAAACGCTCAATACGCCCGCCGAATACGCCCTTTTAGAGCTATTTAATTCATTGCCCGTAGAAACCTCTCTGGCTAATTTTTTGGCTGCTGCGGAGGCCCTTTTACGCCGCGCTTCGTCTGAAACAAGAGACAATGATTTATTCAACTTGCAGGCAGTTGAGCTGCTCAAACAAATTGTTGTACCAGCCCAGCAAACAACAACCGCCGTCCTATATCCGCTGATATTAGAAGATCGGTTAGAGATTCTTTTACTGACACCCGCCGGAACCGTTAAGCGGTTTACAACCGCAGTTTCTCAAGCCGACTTAAATCAAACCGTAGAAGAATTTCAGCGCAGCTTAAAAAACAAAGCCTTGGATGCTAAACCCTCTGCGCAGCAGCTGTATCGCTGGTTAATTGAGCCGCTAGCCGCAGAGTTGGCAAACAATGACGTTCAAAATATTATTTACTTGCCCGATGGCGTTTTACGCTATGTCCCACTCGCAGCGCTACATGATGGCCATCAGTGGCTAGTCGAAAAATATCAGTCTCACAACATTACCGCTGCGAAAGTGGGCAATCTGCTCAAGCCACGTTCAGCTGACCTAAGCGTGATCGCAGGGGCCTTTACCGACAGCAGCCTAACCCATCAAGTGCAAGTCGGTGCTAACACCTTTCACTACAGCGGTCTAAGCGCCGCCGCCCAAGAGATTAGCAACCTGGCGAAAGCAGTCCCGAACACACTGTCTCTGCTGAATGATCGCTTTACAGCAGCACAAACTATAAACTCAGTAGGCGATCATCGAATTGTTCATTTGGCCACCCATGCCCAGTTTGTGCCGGGCCAGCCAGAGGAGTCGTTTATATTATTTGGCGATGGTGGCACGGTGAATATGCGAGAGATTCAGACCTGGGCGCTGCCCAATGTAGACTTGGTCGTACTGAGCGCCTGCGAAACGGCCAGCAGCGCCCAGGGCGATGGCAAAGAAATACTGGGTCTGGGCTTCCAGATTCAAAAAACAGGAGCCGGAGCCGCGATCGCCTCACTCTGGGCAGTCGATGACAGCGCTACAGCCGCCCTCATGAGTCAGTTTTATAAAGCTTTAAGCGATGGCCAAACCAAAGCCCAAGCGCTTCAAACCGCGCAAGTAGCGCTGATTACAAGCGGTATTTTAAGCGATCCCTATGACTGGGCGGCCTTTATTTTGATTGGGAATGGCCTTTGATGTTGCAGTTGTTAGCATTGAGTATGTATAGGGCTAGAAGCTTGCCACCGTAGTAACGGGCGGTCAGACCGTCGTAGCGCATACCCAGCTTTTCTATAACAGCAATTGACCGTTTATTTTCTGGGTCAGTAACGGCCAGCAGTAGCGGCAAATTGAGCTGCTCAAAAGCGTATTGCACAATGCAACGAGCGGCTTCGGTGGCATAGCCAAATCCCCAGCTAGCAGGCCGAAAGTGCCAGCCGATTTCAATATAGTCAGGCTGGTAGCCGTCGGGATATTGAATGCTCAGGCTCTCATTAGGCTGTTGATTGAGTTCGGGTTCCCACTCAGGTTCGCCTCCTAAGTCGGTATGTAGAGGTTTTGAGGGTTTGATCTTTTTAAGATCAGGTAGGTGCATGAGCAGCACATGGCCAATCACGCGGCCAATATCCTTTTGCTCTACGGCCCAGCTGCCGGTAATGATGTTTTTGGTATTGTCCAAATATCGCTGCAACCGCATCTGCACCTGACGAATAGAGGTGTCTTTACCCTGGGCATCAATCCATTTTACGACTGCTTCATCGCCATAGATATCCATGGCGTGACGTGCATCTAGGGAGGGCTGCCAGGGCCTAAGGATCAGCCGCCGGGTTTCAAACTGCATAGTCTTTAGATGAAGTCTAGGCCTTTAGATGAAGTCTAGGCCTTATAAATAAAGTCTGACGGGCTGTAGCTAGAATGTCAGCGAAAGATGAGCGTGAGGTCAGCGGCCGTTTTGCATAAGAGAGCTGCCCTCTACTGAATTTATATACTACCCGCTTAAAACCCGTATTTGCCTAATACTCGCCTAACTAAAGGCAGAGAATATGCCGCTTAGGGGCTTGAGCTTGATAGAATCACTGAGACCCTCAAATATTGCAAAAACAGGAGATTACGTATGGCTCTGTCAGAAGGCATTACCGCCCCTAACTTCACCTCTAAAGATGATGCTGGCAACACCGTTTCACTTTCAGATTTTGAAGGAAAGACGGTCGTTCTGTATTTTTACCCCAAAGACGACACGCCAGGTTGTACGAAGCAAGCCAATAGTTTCCGCGATGCTTACGAAGAATATACGGGTAAAGATATTGTTGTTTTGGGCGTTAGCCGTGACGATGAAACCTCTCATCAGGCATTTAAAGAAAAATTCAATCTGCCATTTCCATTGATAGTGGATACCGATGGCACCATCTCCCAAGCCTACGAGGTAGATGGTGGTGGCTATGCTAAGCGCGTCACTTTTGTAATTGACGGCAAGGGCGTGATTAAAAAGGTATACGACAGCATCAATACCGAAACGCATGCAGCTGACGTGCTAGCAGATTTGTCCTAGCTCAGCTGAGTCTAGCCAAATGAAGCAAGGGTTAACACATGGCTGATAAGCCTTTAGACAAGGTTTTGATTATTGGCGGCGGGGGCCGGATTGGCCGCAGCGTAGCGGCTGATGTTTTGCGCTACACTGCCGCCGAGGTCACGGTGACGGGGCGAGCGGCTGTGGCTGCTTTTGAGCTGGGTAGGCGGCAGTACTATGAGCCGTTGAACCTAGAACCTTTAAACTCGGTCAGTGAAATGGCAGTGGAGCGGGCGATCGCACAGCATGACTTAGTCATTCACTGTGCGGGGCCTTTTCGCAGCCGCAATCACCATGTGTTACAAAGCTGCATCGCTCAAAAGACGCCCTATATAGATGTTGCCGATAGTCCTGACTATGTTAACCAGGCGCTGAGCTATCGAGCGGCGGCGCAGGCCGCAGGCGTCACGGCGGTGATTAGCACAGGCATTTTTCCGGGTATTTCGGGGAGCATGGTGCGCCAAGGAATTGAGCAGTTAGAGCGCGCCCAGAGCGTCCATTTGAGCTACTTGGTCGCGGGCTCGGGTGGGGCGGGGCTGACGGTTATGCGGACGACATTTATTGAGCTGCAAACGCCGTTTATGTCCAAAATAAAGGGAAAGTGGCGCGCGATCGCACCTTACAGCCAAAGAGAAGTAATCGACTTTCCGCGCTACGGCAAAGGCGGCGTGTACTGGTTTAACACCGTCGAAGCGCTCACCGTAGCCGACACCTTTCCTCAGCTTGAAACAATTGTGACCAAATTTGGATCGGTGCCCGACTATTACAATCGGCTCACCTGGCTGATGGCGCGCGCACCCAGGCCGCTACTAAAAAATCCAAAGGTAATAGAGGCCCTTTCTCGCATCAGCTACCGGATGACCGAAGTCACCGATCGACGAACAGGCGTCGGTATCGCCATGCGGATATCGATTGAAGGCACCAAAGACGATCAGCCGGTCACCTACCTCTCCACCTTTGACCATGAAGATACGGCCTTTTGTGCAGGCTGTGGAACCGGCGCGATCGCCCAGCTGATTCTCTCTAACCGCTTAAACAAACCCGGCGTATGGCCTGTAGAGCAAGCGCTATCAACAGCGCTGTTTGAAGAAACCTTGGCTCAACGAAAGTTAGTCGTCAAGCGCGTGAGCTAAAGATCGGGTTTCACACCTAAGTTAAAATTCCGACCACAGCCAGAATTTTGAAGAGAATGCTGTTGATAATCGTGACGCCTAAAGCGCCAATAATCGCGCTCATGATGCCCCAACGAAGCCTGAAGCCTTTTACAATCAGGGCAGAGAGGCCGAACAAAACAGTGTTACCCACTAAAAATAACAGACCCAGCGTTAGCACGTTTAGCAGCGTATTGTTTAACAACCAACCACTGATTCCATTCAGCAAGCCAAATACAAGCGCAGCTAAGGCAGCTTTACTAAAGTCGTCCGCTTCGATCCCGGTCGGGAGCTGAGTCAAAATGATAAAGGTGAGGGTGGTGACAGCCCAAACAATAATAAGTGACAGCACAGATTTTGGTCTCCCAAGAGAAAATTAAAAGAGGATTAATAAAAAAACGTGAGCCTAAGCGGATTTACGTGAACCTAAGCGGATTTCCCGAAAAAATACGGAGGATATTTAGGGGGAGTATACCAGAATTTTCGGGCTTCGACTCAGTGGGGCGCTACAGACGCCTCAGCTCGCGGTAATACTGTCTTAAACGTTCTTGAAAGCTGCGCCAGTAGTAAAACAAATCATCGGCTTCTAAGATAAATACCTGCGCGGGATGGTCTTCGAGTGCGATCGCAATCATGCCCCGCTCAATCTGAATGCCGGTATCTCGATACACCCAGTTCACCGCATAGCAATAAGCCGCCACCTGCATACAGTAGTCGGCAATCCACTCAAGTTGCTTGGGCCGCCGCGCCGTTTTCCAATCGCATACGCACAGCTCACCCTCATAGCGCATCACCGCATCCGGGTAGCCGCCAAACTTAAGCGGATGCCACACCGCACCTTCTACTAGCAGCACCTCGTTAATTTCAGCCAGCACCGGCTCAATAGAATTCCAATAGCCTTCTACCCCTGCGGGCAACTCGTAAGGCTCCTGCTTAAGGTGAGACTTAATGACCTTATGAATGCGGCTGCCCGATCGCGCAGCAGTTGTCGTAATGCGCTGGGCTTCGTCTTTGCCGATACGATCTTGCCAGTCCCACAGACGTTTTTTGTCTTCGTAGGGCTTAGTTGCCGAGAGAACCGTGGTAATGCCGGGGTAGCAATGCCCTTCTATTTCATAGTGACGCTTGCGGTTGATGGAAACCTGCTTAGCTTTGTAATGAGGAAGGAAGGGCATGTGGGGGGTTCAAAATGATAAGGTAACGCTGGTAATTCTGTACTGATATGCTATTTCTCTATACATTCTCTATACAATTTTTCTATGCAATTTCTTCTGAGTTTTTTAGGTGGTGGCGTGTTGGGCCTGGCGATCGCCTGGTTTATTCTATCGGCTAAAACGCAGGCATGGCGGGAGCGTGCAAAGAACGATTTGGTGGCAGATAGGGCCAGTATGGTAGAGCAGCTCAGAGGCAAAGACGAGCGAATTGAGGCCCTCAAGCAAGACCTTGGGGATCGCGATCACCTAATCGAAACCCATCAAAACCGTATCACGCAAGAAGCCACCGCTCGGGCCACGGCAGAAGCCCGGCTGCGAGAGGTGCAGCAGCAGGCCCACGAAAAACTCTCTTTGGTCACAACAGCACAGCAGCAGGCGCAACAGCAGCTTGCAGATATGTTCAAGGCGCTCTCATCAGAAGCATTGCAGGCGAACAATCAGTCTTTTTTAGCGTTGGCGAATGCCCAGTTCAGTGAGTTTCAAACGGCGGCACAAGGAGACTTAGCGCTCAAGCAACAGGCCGTAGAAGCCGTGGTACAGCCTTTGCATACTTCACTAAGCAAGGTAGAAGCTTTTTTACAAACCATTGAAGGGCAGCGCATGTCGGCCTACGCTCAGCTGACCGAGCAGATTTCAGCGCTGGCCACTTCTCAGGTGCAGTTGCAGGCAGAAACCGCGAATTTGGCCAAGGCATTGCGATCGCCCACTGTGCGAGGCCGCTGGGGCGAAATTCAGCTCAAGCGCGTGGTCGAAATCGCGGGCATGTCAGAGCACTGCGACTTTACGCAGCAGGTCACTCAAGTGGCAGGGCTACGACCCGATATGCTAGTGCAGCTGCCTGGAGCCCGACAAATTGTGGTAGATGCCAAGGCACCGCTGACCTCTTATTTGGCTTCGTTAGAGGCGATCGATGAGCGCGATCGCCTCAACAAACTTCGCGACCATGCCAAGCAGGTAAAACGGCACCTCAGCCAGCTGAGCCAAAAAGCCTACTGGGATCAGTTTCAGCCCACGCCAGAGTTTGTGGTGTTGTTTCTCCCCGGTGAAATTTTCTTTAGCGCCGCCTTAGAACAAGACCCCACCCTCATAGAAGCCGGAATAGAACAGCGCGTCATTTTAGCCACACCCACCACACTCATTGCTTTGCTTAAAGCGGTAGCTTACGGATGGCAGCAGGAAAAGGTCACTGAAAACGCTCAGGAAATTAGCAACTTAGGCAAAGAGCTATACGACCGGGTGCGCACCTTTGCAGGGCATATGCAAAAAATGAGAAAAGGATTAGACACCACAGTCGATAACTTTAACAAAGCCGTCGGTTCACTAGAGGGGCGCGTGTTGGTAAGCGCCAGAAAGCTACAAGAACTAGGCGCAGCAGGCGGAGATGACATTGAAAGCGTACAGGGAATAGAGAAATTACCTCGCCGATTGCAACTAGCCCTAGAAGATAACGAGGCAAATAATGAAGCAAACGACGAGTTACTGACCCATGATCCAGAGAATGCCTGAACCCAGAATTATTTTACGAGCATTTGAAAAACTAGACTGGCCATTGGTGTGGGAAATATTAAAACCGGTTTTTCGAGCGGGTGAAACCTATCCCTATTCTCCTGATATTTCGCAAGATGAGTCCTATGAACAATGGATTACAAAGCCAACTGCCACCTATGTCGCAGTAGATGATCGCAACAACCTTTTAGGAACCTACTATATCAAGCCTAATCAGCCGACCTTGGGGGCGCATGTTTGTAACTGTGGCTATGTGGTCAGTGCCCAATTTCGCGGTCAAGGCGTTGCCGCCATCATGTGTGAACATTCTCAGCAAGAGGCCATTCGACTAGGCTTTAGAGCCATGCAGTACAACTTAGTGGTCTCTACCAACAGCGTCGCCATCAGACTATGGCAAAAGCTAGGATTTGAGACCGTCGGCAGGCTATCAGACGCATTCAACCATTCTGAGCATGGCTTTGTCGATGCGCTAGTGATGTATAAGCAACTCGTCTATCGAAAACCCAACCACCCGTAGATCGTTCGAGAAGCATCATCTGCCTTACACGAGCGTCATACGCCTTGCGCTAGAGCATAGAACTGGCGTCTCAATGTTAGGCTTCAAGTCCAAGGGTCTAGGTTTCAAGTTCCAGGCCAGTTCTAGGCCAGTTCTAGGCCAGTTCCAGGCCAATCTAAGGCTAAATCAAGGTATGAGAGCGCAAAATGCATGGCCCGCTTAAAAGTCACCATCCACGAACTCCGCAATCAAAAAGGGGAAGTTTGCCTTGCTTTATTTGAAAGTGAGATCGGCTTTCCTAAAGATGAGCAAAAAGCTGTTTTCAACCGTTGTTTTGCCATTACTCAAATACCGCTCACCGTAAGCGTTGAGGTGCCCTACGGCAGCTATTCGGTCAGCCTACTGCATGACGAAAACCAAGACGGCGAGCTGAACACCAACTTTATCGGGGTCCCGCAAGAAGGCATTGGCTTTTCTAACGATCCGCGCATTATTAAAGGGACGCCTAGCTTTGAAAAAACCCGCTTTGATTTTTCCGCAGACAGTGAAGAAGTGCAGGTAACGGTTAAGTATCTGTAAGGGGCTGTAAGAAGCTGTAAGAAGCTGTAAGAAGCTGTAAGGAGCTGTAAGTAAAGAAGGCTGTAAGTAAAGAAGACTGAGCATGACGCGCATCATTTACACGCATCATTTGTAACAGTGAGTGTTAGCCTGGAATTACTGTTTTGAGCAGGCTAATTTACCCTGCTAGTCACTAAATTCCATGAGCAAAATCGTCGTCGGGTTATCCGGTGGAGTAGATAGCTCCGTCGCTGCTGCCATCCTTCACAATCAAGGTCACGACGTGACTGGGCTGACCTTGTGGCTCATGAAGGGAAAAGGGCAATGCTGCTCAGAAGGCATGACAGATGCCGCCCAACTGTGTGATGAGCTTGGGATTGACTACAAGGTCATAGACTCGCGCGAAGTTTTTGAAAAAAGCATCATCAACTACGTGGTAGATGGCTATGCGCAGGGCATTACGCCGCTGCCCTGTTCGCAGTGCAACAGCACGGTTAAGTTTGGCCCCATGCTGCAATATGCACTGCATGAAATGGGGGCCGACTATATTGCCACAGGTCACTACGCTCGTATTACGCACAACGCTGAGACCGGACGCTATGAGCTGCGTCGCGCGGTAGATCGCAATAAGGATCAGTCCTACTTTTTATACGATTTGAGTCAGGCGCAGCTAGCGGCTACCAAGTTTCCCTTAGGTGAAAAAACAAAGCCTGAGACTCGTGCGATCGCCACTCAGCTCGGACTGCACACTGCCGATAAGCCCGAAAGCCAAGACCTTTGCCTGGTAGAGCAGCATGGTTCGATGAAAACCTTTTTGGAAAAGTACCTAGCACCTAAGCCCGGAGACATTGTCAACACAGTAGGACAGGTCGTCGGACAGCATGAAGGCATTCATAACTACACCATTGGGCAGCGGAAGGGTCTTGGCATTGCTGCGCCCAATCCTTTGTATGTGGTGAGCCTAGATGTGGGTCGCAATCAGGTGGTTGTAGGCGAACGCGACAGCGTGACGACCCCTGAATGCAGGGTGCAACGGGTGAACTGGGTTTCAATTGCACCGCCCGATAGCCCCATTCGAGCCGAAGTCCAGATTCGCTATCGGTCGCAGGGTGTGAGTGCGACGATAGTGCCGCTGCCGATGATGGAAAACGGCAGCGCTGGCCCTGTAAAAATAATTTTTGATGAACCGCAGTTCGGTGTTACGCCCGGACAAGCCGCCGTCTGGTACGAAGGTAGTGGACGGGTGCTTGGTGGCGGTATTATTGAGCCCGTAAGCTTGACCCAAGGAAGCCTCCAGTAAAGCCTTACAAAAATCAGAACGTAATATATATAGAGGAACACATCTTGACTGCAGTGAAAGACGGTATTGCCCCCCACGGCGGTACGCTGATCAATCGCTTGGCCAGTGCTGAGCAAAAGCAGGACTTTTTGAGCAAGGCAGACAGCCTACCAGAGGTCACGTTAGATGAGCGGGCGGCTTCTGACCTAGTGATGATCGCGATCGGCGGCTTTAGCCCCCTGACGGGCTTTATGACTCAGGCAGACTACGAGCCTGTTGTGACAGATATGCGCTTGGCGAGCGGCCTGCCTTGGTCGGTGCCGGTGACGCTCTCGGTGAGTGAAGCCGTTGCCGAGCCGTTGCAAATTGGTCAGCTGGTACGGCTAAACGATGACAAGGGCCGTTTTATTGGCGTCCTAGAACTAAGTGAAAAGTATACCTACGACAAGAAAAAAGAGGCGATTAACGTCTATCGCACTGATGAGGATAAGCATCCGGGTGTAAAGGTTGTGTATGACCAGGGGCCGATTAACCTCGCAGGCGATATCTGGCTGCTAGAAAGAGACGCCCATCCGCTGTTTCCGACTTACCAGATTGACCCGGCAGTTTCGCGGCAGCAGTTTCGCGATCGCGGCTGGAAAACCATCGTTGGCTTTCAAACCCGCAACCCCATTCACCGCGCTCACGAATATATTCAAAAGTGCGCGCTCGAAACTGTAGATGGCTTGTTCTTGCATCCGCTGGTCGGCGCGACTAAAAGCGACGATATTCCGGCTGACGTGCGCATGCGCTGTTATGAAATCATGATGGAACACTACTTTCCGCAGGATCGGGTCATTTTGGCCATTAACCCATCGGCGATGCGCTACGCAGGCCCTCGGGAAGCCATTTTCCACGCGCTAATTCGTAAAAACTACGGATGTACGCATTTTATTGTGGGTCGCGACCATGCTGGTGTCGGAGACTACTATGGCACCTACGATGCTCAGGCTATATTTGACGAGTTCGAGCCAGCAGAACTCGGCATTACGCCGATGAAATTCGAGCATGCCTTTTACTGCAAACGCACGAGCACAATGGCAACGACCAAGACCAGTCCTAGCACGCCTGAAGAGCGAATTCACCTTTCGGGAACGAAGGTTCGCGGACTGCTGCGCGAAGGCAAACTGCCACCGCCAGAGTTCTCACGGCCTGAAGTCGCGGCTGAGCTCGCCAAGGCAATGCATCAAAGCTAGTCTGAGCGAGCCTTAAGTGGATGGCTAAATGTAGATAGTTAAAGGAGATGGCTAAAGCGCCTAGGGCATAAAACACCTAAAACGCTTTAGCCATCTATCTCTAAAATGAAAGTGGTCAATGCGCTAAGCCGTCTTGGGACAATAGAGGGTAGCGTTGCCATTTACATAAACGGTTACATAAACTAAGTTGGGGTGAGCTTCGGTGGGTTTGAGCCGACGAGCGTTAATTAAACAAGCTGGCGCGGCAGTTGCAGCGTTAGGTCTAACGGATTTGGCAGCTGAATGGGCTCTCAGGATGCCGGGTATTTCGGCGCAGGCCAAAACCTATGGTCAGGCTTTGGCAGCGCCTGCCGGACGCAAGCTAGCCCTACTCATTGGCATTAACAAATACGCCAGCGGTGCGCTCTCCTCAGAACAAACCGGGCAACTCATGGGCTGTGTAACCGATGTCGCCCTACAAAAGGAATTGCTGATCCATCGGTTTGGCTTTTTGCCTGAAGACATTCTCTGCCTGACGAATGAACAGGCGACTCGATCGGGTATCTATCAGGCGTTTACCCGTCATCTTTATGATCAGGCGCAATCGGGCGATGCGGTTGTCTTGCACTTTAGCGGCTATGGCGCTCAGATTAGAACTGAGGGGCAAACGATGCGATGGCAAAGCCCTGCCGAGGGCAGATCGCTCGTTCCGTTTGACGGTTTACTGCCGAGCGAAGCTCATCCAGCGCTGAACGACATTTCGGAAGCTGAACTAAAAACACTGTTAAAACAGCTCAAAACTAAAAATATTACGACTGTACTCGATACAGGCTATGTGGATCTGTGGGTGCCGCTTTTGGGGGGACTGCGATCGCGCGCCCGAGCCACCATTGCCACCGGTCAACCCGCCGAGCCCTTTGCGCTCTTGAAAAACACACCCCTGCTCAAAGCAGAAGCGCCTTTCCCAGGCGTATTACTTCGGGCCTCCGACCTGAGCGATACCGTCATTGAGCGGCAGTGGAGAAGCTTTAGCGCCGGTGCATTTACCTATGTGCTCACGCAATACTTGTGGTCAGCCAGCGCCCCTGTGACGATCAATCAAGTGTTAGGACAGTCGCAAGAAACACTGCTGCGCTGGGGAAATAGCAATCAAGCGCCCTTTTTAGACGGCGTTCGTAGCCAACAGGACAAAAAGCTCACGGCATATGGTACGGCTGTAACCGTGGGCAGCCGTGGCGAAGGGGTCATCCAGGCGGTGAGCAGCGACGGCAAAAGTGCAACGCTGTGGCTAGGGGGCATGTCGCCCAGAGTTTTAGAGTATTTAGCGCCGTCGGCGATTTTGACCTGCGGCGGCAGACGGATCATATTGCGATCGCACGATGGCCTCACCGGCAAAGCCAGACTCATTGAAGATGCCGGTAATCAGGGAGCACCCCTACGGGTAGGCCAGCCCGTGCTTGAATCGGTTCGCGTGCTGCCTAAAAACATTGATTTAGTCGTGGCGCTCGACAGTCGCCTAGAGCGCATTGAGCGCGTTGATGCCACTAGCGCCCTATCCGCACTGTCCTTTGTAAGTTCTACCTCTGATACCGATTTGCCAGCAGACTGCCTGCTAGGGAAGCCCGTGCCCACTCGGACTCAAATGCTCACGGCCAGCCTGCATCCGGTTCAGCTCGCGCAACAAACTATCCGGCAAAATATTCAGCAAAACATTCAACCAAACAGTCAGCCCAAGGCTCAACCCAAGGCTCAACCCAAGGCTCAACCCAAGCCCTCTGAAATACCGTTCGACGACCTCGGCTCAGGCTATGGTTTGTTTTCTTTGACGCGATCGCTCATTCCAGGCACGCTCGCCCTGCAAGATGAAGCGATTAAGCCTGCCATTAACCGACTCAGTACCAAGCTGCGATCGCTCATGGCGCTCAAGCTCCTGCGACTCAGCGAAAACAGAGCCTCATCACAGCTACCTGTTCGCGTCGTTTTAGATCAAATCGGGACAGAGGAAAAGCGCATACTCTCTCGCCAAACACTACGCCCCAAGCAATTTCAGCGAGACGCCCAGACGACCGACAGCAACTTCATTCCCAACGTCCCTGTAGGCAGTCGGATTCGCTACTGTATCTTTAACGAGGGCGATCAGCCCCTCTTTTACACCCTCATCAACGTCGATCCCCGAGAGCGGTTGTCTGCCTTTTGCCCGGTGATGGGGCTCTCTGCCCAAACCATGCAGTCGATGACTTCCGAAGCCTACAACGAAGAGGCCAACAGCGTGATTGCAGCGGCTAGCATTTTGCCTGGAGAGTCTGTCTCTATCCCTAGCATAGGTCTTGACTGGTCGATCGAAGCGCCTACGGGCTCGGTTGAAACCTATGTTGTATGCAGCACATCACCGCTTACCCACACCTTTAAAACACTGCTCAATGCTGCTGCCATCAGCGGTAAGCAGCGGGTGAGCCCTTTACCGAATCCGTTAGAAGTGGTTAAGGCCCTGCTCTCTGATATCAGCAAAGGCGACGGCAGCGATGCTTACATGCTAGATGTTGCACAGTGGGCAACGCTGAATTTTACCTATCAAAGCGTGTGACATCTTGCATCACTCCCCTCTTTGCTCACTGAAATGAATCGATCGGGTCGGCGTTGTCTGGCGAAACGGGGGCGTAGATTTGTTGATACCAAATCGCTTGGCTGTTCGCGCTAATGCTGCCTCGGGGCGGAAACACCGAATATTTGAGGCGACTGTCGAAGCGGACATGTAGCCAAGGGACGCCGTGGCCGTGGGTATTGCACCAAACGGACGTTTGCTGTGCGATCGCAGCCAAACACCGCTCCCCTACTTTTTGCCAAAGCGCTTGCCACGCTTGGGGCATTGCCGTGCGGCAAAAGGCTGCTATGTGACCATAGTCGCCGGTATTCGCAGGAATGATGAGCTTGGCATCACCCGAAAAATTATCGAATTGAGCTGTTAACTCATCGGGGCCGATCGCTTGCAGATAGGGCTCAAAGTCGTGCGGGTTGGCAGGGCGAAACTGGGCGGGAAAGGCGATCGCAAAAAAAGGATGCGTCTTGGCAGTATAGGGATGAATCGGAATCGGTTTCCATTCATAGTCAAAAGGAAGATCAGCCCAGGCTTGATTCCAGCACCGCCGAAAGTCATCCGAACTCACTAATGCCTGAGCCACCTGCTGCCAGGTCAGCGGCTGCGATCGCCCATCCCTAAAAGTAATGAGTTGTGCGCTACGCCCGGCCAGGTTGACTTCAGTTTGCCTCACCGATAAGCCCTGAAGCGCCCGTTGAGAATCCTGCTGCGATACTGGAAACATAAGGCTTTGTGAATAAGGCTTTGTGAATAAAGCTTTGTGCAATTATCTGGGCGATTATAACCTGCCTGACGAACCCCAAAATGGCAGATAAACGACAAAAGGTACCCACAAGGGGAAGTGCATTTTATACCACAATAACTTGTGCAATCCCTATAGGCAGCCGAGTTTAGAATTGCTATGCTAGCGAAATGAATAAGCAGAACACCGCCTTGGGCTCACCGATACGATGCCGACAGCGTGAGTTAACTGCTTTTGGAAAAGCTGCTCTGGTAGAAACAACCTGGTAGAGATAAGCAGCAGATGAGTGGCCCGATAAAGCGGCCCGACAAAAAGTAAATAGACAGCTAGAACAGCGGCCCAACAAAAACCAGTTTTCTCACTGGCCTATAGTCAAGGGGCTTAGTTTACATTTTGCAACATTAGTCTGCCAAGCGTAAATTTTTTTAAAAAAAAACAATTTCTGACCCCAAGAAATGTGACAACTATGTCTAGTGTCACATTTTGTTGGGTTTGGGTAAAAAGTCATCAGCGAACGAAAGAAACAAATAAACAATCAATCAGTCGATCAATCAGTTGGCGAATCAGCAGCTGCATGAATAATCAGCATTGATATTCAGCATTGATATTCAGCATTGATATTCAGCATTGATATTCAGCATTGATATTCAGCATTGATATTCAGGCATAGGCGTTGCTATCCTCAAATATCGCGCCCCTAATATCACCCATAGAGGTAGTACCTCATCACTAGCTGGCACAGTACTCTTAAGATCGCTGTCCTAACTGCTAGTGAAAGCTTTAGGTACGCCAAAAGATTCTTTTATCTAAGTACCGATGAACCTAGTGGCATATGCCAGTGTGGCTCTTATCAACTTTTCTTGTTTTATGAGTTCATAGAACATCGTTGTTCAAGTCTTAGATTCAAGTATCAGATTCAAGTATCAGATTCAAGTATCAGATTCAAGTATCAGATTCAAGTATCAGATTCAAGTATCAGATTCAAGTATCAGATTCAATCGTTCTTAACCACTCTGAACGATGTATCTCAAAAGCATTTCTCAAAACATTTGCCAAGAGCATCTGCTAACAGCATCTGCCAAAAGCATCTGCCAAAAGCATTTTATATTCCCGTCGTAGCTTCTACCTGTGGTTCCTGTCATGAAACTTTCTTCAACACATTTTCAAGCATTCACTTCGTTTCAAAAAGATAGTATCACCCGTCACGAATGCCCCTATATATTGTCTCTTTCACCATTATCTTTGCCAACAAAAACCTTGATGACATTGCTAATGGCTGTGGGTGGGCTCGGTGTAACCTCAGGGCTAAGTTCGCAACAGGCTACTGCCCAAACAGTCCCTAATATTTCTCGTGATGCCAACACAGGCGCGGTTGAATTAGAGATTAATGCCTTCAGCATTCGCACGGGAGAGTTTAACAATACTTCTAATATTCCGTTGCCATCTAGCTTGCTTCAAAACATTAGCGAAAACCGCGCACAACCGACAACATCTACCATCCTTGCGCCCAACAACATTGAACTTAGTGTTGATACTGAATACATTAATGAGTCTCTTAGAAGCGTTTTAACTCAGCAAACTGGCGATACCAACTATCAGCTACAGCCCGACTCATTGAGGGTACAAACTGAGTTTAATCTGCGCCGTAGTGAAGGTAAGCACGCCTTCGGAGAAGGCATTGAAGCCACGGTGTTTGCCCCCGATGGCAGCGTTATTTCACAAGAGCGAGTATTTGTTAGGGGCGATGATGTGCAGATAGGCCCTGACGGTAATGTCCTTCCCGAAGAACAACAAATTACTGTTAGCTACGGCACTCAAGATAGGGTCGAGTTGCGGGTGCTTAATATCCGAGAAAACAACGCCGAGCCGAGCGAGTCAGGCATCTATTTTTTAACAGATGGAAGCTTAGCAGTTGAAGATTTACCCAATGGTGGCGACTTAGATTTTAACGATGGTGACTATGTGCAAGTCTCTGGCGGTACAGGCGAAGCAGCTGTCCTGTCTGAAACCGAAGAAGTTTCAGTAGAAACGGTCAATAACGACGTCCCGCTAGATCCTGAGCAACGCCAGGAAGAAGTGGTTGAAACCGATATTGCCAGAGGGCTGATCTCAACTGATAGAACTTCGCAAGAAGAGAGAGATTGGGGCCGAGTCGAAACGGCTGATTCAATATCAACTATCCGATTGGGTCATGCCACGGGCACTCAGACAGAGTCAGGTGAGCAGCTCGTGTATAACCGCTATGCGGCCGCCCGTGAGGTGCGGTTGGGGAGCGATGGCTTAGGGGTGACCGGTCAGCTATCGCCTTTGATCCAAAATCCCAACATTCCGCCGACGCTATTGACAGGCAATCTTACCTTTAACCCCACGGTGGGTAATAACGAGGCTGGATTAACCACCACGGTAGGCGTCACTCAGTTCTTAAATCCGACGCATCAAGTGGCCAGAGATATCTTTGGCAATGAAATAGCGGCTCCGGACGGGGCGGGATTGGTAGAGCCTGTAGGGATGTTTAGCGATCGCCAATGGATTGGCTATGTGCCAGCCCAGCCCGATCAAACCCTGCGAGGCGATCAGCTGTTTTCGGTGAATGGCATCTTTGAGCTGCCTGAAGATAAGGGCATTGAAATCGCACCTCCCGATCCAAACTCAGTCGGTCGCGGGAGAGCTGCCTACACCCGCAACGTGGGCGGACTACTGATAGAATTTGCCGCTGGCGATATGACATTTGTGCCCCAGTGGACTGAAACTGGCTACGCGCAAGAATCACTGACGCTAGCCGCAGGTGAGGCGCGGCGCGTTATCTACGCACTGGTTCCCCAACAGCCCAATCAAGCGCTGCAACTCGGCGATCGCTACGCAGTCACCGACACCGCCAATGGCTACCGAATTGTCGATGGGGGCTTTACGATTATTTCAGCCGACCGCCAACCGCAAAACTTTCAGATCGAGCAGTCTGACGTGTACGCCGTAGAAGATACCTTGCCTGGGAGCAACATGGTGACCGATATTTTCAATGGCGTTCGGGGCGTTTATATTGAAGTTCCTGGCGGTGAGCCCGTCCCCACGGTAGATGTCTCGCTGACTGATGAAGTGGATGCGCGGGTCGGCAACGCGCTATTTCCGTTAGAAATTATCGAAGGCGATGACGGTCAAATGGGCTATGCCCAAACAACGCGCTCGGCTGGCTTTTACCTCGGCAGCACCGCAACTCTCGGCATCGGCAATCAGGAAGATACGGTGCGCCAAGTAGAAACCACCATAGAGCGGGCCACCGATGCCATGATAATGACGCGCACGGTCACGACCTTTGTAACGCCTTTAATTGCCAGAGAATCATTAGTTAATCAGGTCACTCGCACCACCCGCAGCACTGGCGTAGCTGCCTTTGATATCAGCCCTCAAGGTGAGCTAGTCGATGTGCAGTTTATCGCTGATGGGCCTAGTGAAACCACCACCCAACAAACAGAACTAGACCGCACCTTTGATCTCATTCGTGGCGAAGAGTTTCGGGTGCTTACCGAAACCTCAGAATCGCGACAGGTCATTAGCAGTCAGGAAATTGAACGTGACCAGACAGTAACTGACATAACTACAGACAGCTACGCCAACTTTTCCTCGCTACAGGGCGAGTTGTCGCTAGGGAGTGTTCTGAACTGGGGCAATACGCCTTGGACAGCCGCCGCCAATACCGTCAAAGCGGAGCTGTTTGCCAGAAACACAGTGATTGGCAGATCTACCGACGGCAACGAAACGGGCTGGCGGGCCGAGGTGTTGTTTCATCCTTTTGGCGAAGTTCAGCGTGAGGCGCATTATTACGATGCGGCAGGCAATGCATTGCCGCTGTATCAAACAGAGGCTGTTATTACGGCTAACGGACAGCAGCAGGTAGAAACAGTGACCGCTGCAAATGGGGAGACCGTCGCAGTGCCGATCTATCAGTTTGTGATAGATGAGGCGGGCGATCGCATTGCTCAAACCATCGGAACCGGGCAAACAAAAGGGCCGGGCATCTATCTACGGATAGAAGACGTATTTAATGACAATCACAGCGCGTTGCTCGCGGGCGGGATTCAGCTAGCGTTTTAACCAGAACGCGTATTTTTGCTAAACATTTCAGTCGAAACGTTTCAATCGTACAGAGATCGGCTTGCATCAATAATCTTAAATCCCCAAAAAACGGCCCCATCGACTGAATCTGTCATGAACCACTGGTTACAAAAAGCAACTTTTTTAAGTGATCTCACTGACAAGAAAACCGACCAAAAGCTTACTCAAGAAGGGCTTATCGCACAGCCTCCGACCACTACATAGCGAGCCTAAAGAATCCTTTCAATCCTCATACAGAAAGACTTTGGGGCTTTAGATCAGTCAATTTCAGCAACTGTAAACCAAAAGGATGAAGCGAGGCCTTACTAAAAAAAACACAACGTAAAGAAAACATAAAGCTGTGAGAGTAAACACTGAGAGCACGATAGTTTTTTACTAAGCCACCTTAGCAAGTGTCCAATGTTCATCCGTTTACGCCTGATATATGAAATAGAGGGTCTGATTTGGCCTGTTCCCTCAAGCATATTCCCTCAAACCTGACCTTCCTAAAGCATCCCTTTCAGGGTCTGTTATCGATTGATGAGTTTCTAAACCTTGTGCTTCTAAAATGCTCATCAAACGCTAAAAAGATCTATTCACAGTCATCTAGGAGTCATCTAAAGGAGAAGAGTAACGTCCTTAATGATAATGATCGCGTTTTAGGAAGCGGAGTGCCCTAACAATGTCTAACAATGTTCTAAAAATGTTTGGTTTGGTGCTGTAAAGAAGCCTGGTGTCGTAACAACAGACATCAACCAAGGTATCAACGATGCTAGCGCAAGATGCTAAAGGAATAGTTGATACAAGTATCTCAACATAAACAAAAATTAGTTTGATTCTCAGTACTTTTTCCAAATCGCTAAAGCAACGACCAGAACACTTGAGATGATCTGGTTTCAAGGCTTTGGCCAGTGTGAATGTAGGTCAATTCAGCTGTTTAGCCACTATGCATGAATTTTAAGAACATGAAGAGTTTGAGTTGAATGCTGATAGTTTCGCGCAGATATACAGCTGATGAACCGGCCTTAACGAGCGTTAAAAATGCTGGATTAGGTAATATTTTCAGCCACTACATCGCCTAGACGGAAAAGGCTAGCGCGTCAAAAAATGCTATCAGCCACAGATTGCTGTAAGAAAAATAACTCAGTAATATCTAGGAGTGGTCGCATGAATCTTTTACCAGTATCTTCAGTCTACTCAGTAAATACAGCGGCTTCTAATTCAGTAAAGTCCTCTACTAAGTAGTTCCACAGGTAACAAATGCACGTTGCACTCTACCGATGTCTGTTTGGAACATGCATCCGCAGCTTTTAGAGCCCCCACCTGCTGCTCTACCGACCCACCTGCTGCTCTACCGACCCACCTGCTGCTCTACCCACCTGCTGCTCTACCGACCCACCTGCTGAAGCGCTGAACTTGCTCAAGCATTTTGCCGCTACCTCCTTACAAGCCTGCAAGCCTTTACTTGTCCTGAAAATCAAACTATGCATTCACCTCTTCGTCCCACCTTTATTTCTAAGCTAGCCGCTCAACCACCTCAAGATTCGGCGAACAGTCTGTCTGCTGATTCGCTTTTCGTGGCTCGCCTGTTTCAGCTCAACGCCATCACCCGTCAGTTGACCGCGCTGCTTTTGGCAGTTGGAGGGCTGTGCCTCGGCGGACAAAGTGCGATCGCCCAGGTCACGATCAATCGTGATCCCAGCACAGGCGCTGTTTTTATTGATCAAAACGCCTTTGACGTCCGCACAGGCGAGCTAACCAACACCTCAAATATTCCGCTCCCATCCGAGCTACCCACTGTCATCAGAGAGGGCATCGCGATTCCGACCGAATCTGGCGGTCTGCTGGCTCCTAATAGCCTAGAAATCACCACTGATATTGATTTTGTGGAACAGTCTTTTAACGAGCAACTCAATCAGCAGCAGGGCACCAATCTAGACTACGACTTGGATCGGGATACCGTGACTACGCGCACCCGGTTCGACCTTAACTATGTCCCAGGCGATCACGCTTTTGGGGAAGGCATTCAGGTCACGGTCTTTGATGAAAATGGCTCCATTAAGTCTCAAGAGACTCGCTTTGTCAGAGGGGATACCGTCGTGCGCGGCCCGGATGGCAACGAACTGCCTAATTCAGGCAATATCACAGTTGAGTACGGGGTTGGTGAAAGAGTCGAGCTCCGCATCCTCAACCTACGAGACAACGATGCAACAGAAATATCAGAGTCTGGCGTTTACTTTACCCGAAATGGGCAAATCATTGCAGAGGACTTTCCCGATGGCGGTGACAGAGACTTTAGTGATGGCGAATATGTTGAGCTAGCCGATAGCCAGGGCCGAGCCAATGCGATCGAGCGTGATACGCAAGAGGAGCAAGTGGTAGAGACCGACACTACACCGCTAGACCCTGAAATACGACGCGATGAAGCAGTTGAAGAAGAGGAATTCACCACTGTAGAACGCGACGAACAAGTCGTCAGAGAAGTGATTGAGCGCGGCAGCATAGAAGTGCCCGACACGCTAGCAACTCGACTAGGCCACGCAGTCGGGCTGCGGACCGAGAACGACGAACTACTGGTATACGATCGCTACTCAGCCGCCGGACAGGTGCGAGCCGGCAGCGATGGACTCGGTGCCACCGGACAGCTACGCCCGCTATTTAACAACCCCAGTGCGCCCCCAACACTGCTCACTGGCAGCGCCCTGTTCAACCCTTGGGCCGACGATAACGAGGCTGGTTTTGCAGCCAGCGTCGGCATTACTCAGTACTTGAACCGTACACACCGGCAAGCCACAGACCTCTTTGGCAACCCTATTGAAAACCCCAATCCAGAGGGTGCCATTCCACTAGAGCCCACAGGACTGTTTAGCAATCGTCGGATGGTGGGCTATGTACCCAGTGGCCCTTTGGCAGGCGATCAAATTCTGCCTTTAGACGGCATCTTTACACTGCCTGATAGTCAGAGAATTTTGATTGATCCGCCCGATCCTCAGGCAGTTGGCCGAGGTGACTCAGCTTATACCGACAACGTTGGTGGGTTCATTGTTGAATCGGCGAGCGGTGAACTGACGTTTGTACCCCAGTGGACTAACGAAGGTTACGCGACAACCGACACTGTACTTGAGCCTGGAGAAGCCACTCGAATTATCTATGCGCTCGTGCCTCAGCAGGCCGGCCAAAACTTACAACTCGGCCAGTCTTACGCAGTCGATAACAGTACGGGCAGGTATCGCATTACCGACGGTGGATTTGTGGTGATCGCCGCCGATCAGTACCCGGACAACTTTTTTGCCGAAACCACCGATGTGTATACCGTAGAAGATACGCTGCCCACTATTGACAATGCCGCAACGCCTGACTTTAACGGCATTCGAGGTTTGTATATAGAGGTGCCAGGGGGTGAACTAACACCTACGGTCGATCCGAATATCCCATCGGAAGCAGATGCTCGGGTGGGAACGGTACTATTCCCTGAGGTGCTCGGTCAGCGGCCCTATGCACGGACGACGGTAGCTGGCGGACTATATCTAGGCGGCTCACTCACTGGGGGATTTGGCAATCAACGTGATTTGATCAATGAGGTGCGTACCACGACCGAAACTGAAACCGATCAGCAGCGCACGACGCGAACTGTCACCACGTTTAGAACGCCTGTTAATCAAGTCAATACAACGAGCTTTACGAATGTCAGCGTGTTAGAGCGCAGTGGAAATGCCTCTTTTATCATCAACAGCGATGGTTTGCTAGAAGAGGTTGCGTTTAACCCGACTTCTGATGCTGAGGTGGTTGATACCAGACGCGAATCGGTTCAAGAGTCTATCACTACTGAACTGGGCGAAGAAGAAGTAATTGAGACAGCCGTTGTCGAAGAGGATATCGTTGATTTGAGATCTCGCAGCAATGTGGTTGAGCAAGACAGTTCTAGCCGCTCGGATAGTTATGCCAACGCTTCGCCAATTAACGGTGAAATTGCCTTTGGCGGTGTGCTGAACTTTGGGAATACCCCTTGGACACCAGCGGCCAACCTCATACGAGCTGAGCTGTTTGCCCGAGACACTGTGATTGGTCGAGGTGGCGACGGCTCTGAAGCGGGCTGGAGAGCAGAGCTCATGCTGCATCCTTTTGGCGAGGTTAAGCGTGAAGCCTACCAGTATGACGAAGCCGGCAATGTGGTTCCAGTGTACAAAACACAGCCTTTCTTAGATGAAAACGGCAATCGGGTCGTTGTGACTGAAACCGGCCCCAATGGCGAAACGGTGGAGATAGAAAGAGGCGAGTTTATGCTGGATGAGTCGGGCGATCGCATTCCCGAACGAGTCGGCACAGGTAAGCCCAAAGGCCCCGGTTTATATGTTCGTTTAGAAGACGCTTGGGATGATGGTGATAGTGCAGTGATAGATGGCGGCATTCAGTTCTCTTTCTAAAAAGCCATACTAAAAGGCCACATTAAAAGGCCACATTAAGAGCCGTAGGGACGTAAGCAGTTACGTCCCTTCCTGAATACAGCGATGAATTAGCCTGCTGTATTTTTGGCCGCAGGTTTTAAGCGAGAGTCGTTCGATCTGGGCCATTGATGCTCTCGATTTTGCCAGTAATCTTTTGGGCTTTTGAAAATGATTGACAATGGCTTCAGATAGCGCAGCGGCTGAGTCTGTTTCTACTAGGTCGCCATACTGGCCATCTGCCAAAATTTCCCTTGGTCCTGCCACACAGTCTGTGGCAATAGTCGGCACGCCTAGCGCAGCAGCTTCTGCAACCACCAGGCCAAATCCTTCGTAGCGCGACGATAAACAAAAAAGCGACGCCTGAGACAAAATTGGATAAGGATTTGCCACAAAGCCTAAAAAAGCGACGCTATCAGCCACGTTCCAATCTCTGGCCAACTCTAGTAACGCCCGATGGGCCTCTCCTTCTCCGACTAAAACTAATCGATGCTGAATACCTTGCCTGCGCACCTTAGCATGGGCTTCAATCAGTAGGTCAAACCCTTTTTGATTGGCAAGACGGCCAATGCCAACGATAAAAGGAATATCGTCGTTGACATAGGGCCATGGGGCACTGGGCTGCTGAGCTAGGGCTCGAACTTGCGCAATATTAATTCCGTTAGAAATTGCTACAATTTTGCTCCGCTTTACTTCTAACTCAATCGTGCTGATCAGATCTTGGCTCGTGCATACAATCGCTTTTGCCCTGGCATAGGCCCATCGGCGGATCATTTGGGTGCCCTTTTTTTTGCCATAGTCAGCCTGAGATCTTTTCAGATTGTTTTGCACAATCGCGACAACAGGCTTACGGAAAAAAAAAGCAACTAAACTGGGTAGCAAAAGACCATTTTCCCAGGTAAGAATCACCACATCCGACCTTGAGACCGACCGCATGAGTTTAGATAACAGCGTGGGTAGTGATTTTAAAGTAGAGCTATTCTCTCTAATTGCAGTGCTAATCTTAATAGGCTTGTGAGGCAGCTGAGGATGAACGGATCGCTGTTGAACCGCAAAAATTTCAACTTCCATGTTCTTGAGCGACAGCTGTTCTGCAATATTAATGCTAAAGGTGACAGCACCGTTTCGATAAAAGGCTGGAAGTACAAATAAAACCTTGGGCGATCGCGCCGAAGGCTGATTAGAAATATTAGATAAGGACGTTTCAAGAGAAGCGTTTTGAAGCATATACCATTCATCCTAATGATTCCAACGATCATTATTTGGGAATTTCTTGCATAGGAGAACAGATATTGACAATACACTATACTATCAATACTTATTTTCACAGAGTTTACAACATTTTGCTCATTTTCTTTTAATTCTATTTTGTTTTTATTTTTTAGCTTCAGTTGTGTGCTGTAACTTGTCTTCATTGACGCCTGTCCTATACATCTTTCAGTACAAAAAATCCTCTTTTTTTGTTTTTTTATACAGGCACGCAAGCACCCTCTTCTTTTTATACAAGAGATAGTTTTATACCGGCCTATAACCGAGAGATAAAGGTTGCAAAGTGAGCATGCAAGGGCTTTACTTGTCTGTGAGTATGCGCCTTCTCTATAGACAATATTCAACAATGTGAAGTTTCTAAACTAATTGAATCAATCATTTTTGTTGAAAACAACTGAGCTTAAAGGGTTTGGCGTTTTTTTCCTTTTTTTCCCTGTTGCTTTCTCAAATAAAACAACAGGGAATATGTTTTTACTGATGAAGTGTGTAATTAGTTATTTGTTTCTTGAAATCTACTACTATGACAACGACCCAGCCCAAATGGAGACAATCTCAGATCGGAGCCTCCAGAACTCACTTTATTCATGTTCTTTTCCGTATGCTCAAAGACGGTCTGTTCCATCCTTTCTTAATTCCTAGGGTCATTGCCGTGTTTTTATCGGCGGGCGGGCTGTATGCGGCTAGTGAAGGATTAATAGGACGAGGTGCGATCGCTCAGATCGTCAACCGCGATCCCGTCACAGGCGCGGTCACTGTTGATCGCAACGCCTTCCAATTGCAGACAACTGACCTTGGTAACGACAGCGGCATCGGTCTGCCAACAGACTTGCCCGAGAGCGTTGGGGAAAAAATTGTGATTCCCGTCGAGCCGGAGAGACAGGCGCCTAACGGCATTATCTTAAGGATCGATCAGCAATATATCGAAGATAACTTCAGCGTTCCGAACTCAACGGCAACCTACACGCTCGACGGCGACTCTATCCGCGCCAATGCGTTTTTTGAACTCGATACCCAAGAAGGCTCCCATCGCTTCGCAGAAGGGCTAGAAGTAATTATTCGCGACAGCCAAAACAACGAAATTGGGGTTCCTCTAGTTGAATTTGTCAGAGGCAGTTTTGATGAACTCGATGTTCTAAGAGTGCAAGATGCCAATGGGAACATCATAAACCTCTCAGATGTTGAGGTCATTCGCACCGAATCGTTTGGGCCTAACGATTCGGTGCAGGTGCGCGTACTCCATATAGAAAGCGATGGCGCGCCGCTATCGGCCGCGTCAGAATCAGGCGTTTACTTTACCCGTGACGGTCAGCTAATTGCCGAAGATTCGGACGACAACGACTTTGATGATGGAAACTACCTCAATAGCGTGACCGGAGAAGGTAGCGCAGATGCCGTTGCCTCGGTGAGCAGCCGAGAAAGCGCTAACTTAGAAGAAACCCAAGAACTAGAACCTGAATTGCGAACAGAGGAAACCGTTCTTGAGCAGGAGACGGTGACCACCACAGAAGTAGCGAGTGACGTGATCTCAGAAGAGCGAGTTCGCGGCAGTATTGAAACGCCCGATCCGAACGCGATGCGGCTAGGTCATGCAGTCGGTGTGCGCACCGAAAATGATGAACAGCTCGTATACAACCGCTACGGGGGCACTGTTCAACTTCGGGCGGGGAGCGATGGCCTCAGTGCCGCCGCACAGCTCCCGCCCTTAATTGGCAATCCCAATGTCCCGCCAACCCTACTGACCGGTGAGCTGAATTTTAATCCTTGGGTCAGCGACAACGAAGCCGGTTTGTCGGCTACCGTTGCGGTGACGCAGTTTTTAACCCGGACTCATCACATCGCCACAGATGCTTTTGGCAACACAATTGAAAACCCAGCGCCCAGAGGATCTAGGCTAGTTGAACCGACTGGACTATTCAACAATCGGCGGCTAGTGGGCTATGTACCGGCTGTCGTCGGGGTGGATGCCGACGATGCGCAGCTCTCTTCTCAAGCAGGCATTTTTAATTTGCCAGCCGATCAGGCAGTGGTCATCAAGCCCTTGGGCGCAGGGCAAGTGGGTGCCGGGGACGCGGCCTATGAGCGCAATGTGGGCGGCTATATCATTGAAAGAACTGATGGCAGCATGACCTTTGTACCGCAGTGGACAGAAGCTGGCTATGCTCAAGACGATATTACGCTCGCAGCCGGTGAAGCCGCCCGTATTATCTATGCGCTAGTGCCTCAGCAAGCAGGCCAAAATCTCCAGGTAGATCAGCGCTATGAGGTCACCACTGGGCCAAGCGGCTACCAAATTGTTGATGGTGGCTTTAGAATTATTTCTGCCGATAGGCAACCGCAGAACTTTTTACGCGAAATGGCTGAGGTATATGCGGTAGAAGATACGGTGCAGGGAAGCAATGCGGCCACGCCTGAATTTAATGGCGTGCAGGGCACCTACATTACCAATGGCCAACTGATGCCAACGGTCGATATTAATTTACCTAACGCGGCAGATGCTAGGGTCGGCAATGAAGTGTCGTTGCTGACGGCGGCGAATCCTCAGCCGGGGCAGGCAGCTTATGCCAGAACCACCCGAGCAGCCGGTTTTTACCTGGGGGGATCGTTCACGGGCGGCATTGGCAACCAGCGAGATACCATCCAGCAAAGGCTGGCGACTTCTACTATAGAAACTGACCAGCAGCGCACAACGCTGGCTGTCAATCAGTTTTTAACTCCCCTGACTCAAGTGAGCTTTATCCGCCGAGACCGGTTGACCACAACCGACACGCCAGGCACTGCTCGATTTGATATCAGTGCAGCTGGTGAATTAGAGAATACGCGGTTTGAGTCTACTGATGAACAGCTAGCAGCCGCAACCACTAACGTGAGTTTCGATGTGTTGTCTACCGAGACCGAGATTACAGCAGGTGAGGAAGAACAGATTGAATCGACCACTAACACTCAGGTGGAGGTCTTAGCGCGCCGGGAGGTGGCTAGCGATGAAACAGCGGTCAGTGGGTCAGACAGCTATGCCAATGCTTCACCTGTGCAGGGAGAAATTGCTTTGGGCGGCGTGCTGAACTTTGGCAACACGCCTTGGACACCCGCTGCGAATACCGTTAGAGCCGAGCTGTTCTTTAGAGACACTGTGATTGGCCGGGGAGGCAGTGGTTCAGAAACGGGCTGGCGAGCTTCGCTGATGTTCCATCCGTTTGGCGAGCGCCAGCGGGAGGCGTATCAGTACGATGAGTTTGGCAATGTGGTGCCGCTGTATAAAACAGAGGCGGTGCGAGATGCCAATGGGGTTCAGGTCATGGAAGAAGTCGTAGCCGCCGATGGCAGCCGGGTGATGCTGCCAGTGAATCGGTTTGTCATAGATGAGCTAACAGGCGATCGCATTCCCCAAACTGTTGGCACAGGGCGCTCTCAAGGCCCTGGCCTATATGTTCGCGCGCAGGATACCTGGGACGACGACGACAGTTTGGCCGTTGATGGCGGCGTTCAGCTCTCCTTTTAGGCCTTGCTTTTGCTAGGTTGCGTCCTTTAAAGAACAATACAGGTTAGCTTTCAGGCGATAGGCGATTTTCTGAGTACTCAGAAAATCGCTTTTTCTATGTTTGCTTCTATGCTTTCCTCTATGTTTGCCTCTATGTTTGTGATTGTTGTCACTGCTGAAATTTTATTTTTTCTGTTTTTTCAGCAACATTATAAATTCAACAACATGAAGATTCAAAATATTTTGGTTTGGCTATATTAGGCCATATTGACTGATACTGAAGGGTTTTACGGTTTCTTTGGCAAAGTGAGGCTGAAAAACTATACGGAAAGCGTTTTTATTGCAGAACTATGTAGGTGACATCGTATCTTTTATAGGAGATCTGCCATGACGCTTCTATCCCTAAAACACACTGCACAGCCAGCGCTTAAGCAGTTTGGTACTACGCGATTCAGGCTGTCTTCTTTGCTTGAAACCAATATTTCTATGCCTCAGCTCATGGCAGCGCTGTTGACTACAGGTGGGCTCGGGCTGACCCATCAAAGTAGTGCGATCGCCCAGGTTACAATCAACCGCGATGCCGTGACGGGAGCCGTTCGCGTCAACCAAAATGTTTACACCATTGATACCGGGAGCCTCACCAACAGCTCAAACATTCCACTGCCCGCTCTACTGCCCGCCGATACCGACTTTGGTAATCCCATTCGCGTCACTGAAGATGGACGGCTCGCACCTAATAGCATCATTCTAGGCACTAACGCTAACTACATCAGAGACAATTTTACCAATACTATCAACGGCAATTCGCCAGGGCCTACTTACCAGATACAAGAAGGCACAATCAGCATTACCACCTCGCTAAATCTGAGGCAAGTACCGGGGCAACATGCCTACGGTGAAGGGATTCGAGTGCGGGTGCTGGATGCTAACAACAATGTGAATCCCAATGCAGTGGTGACCGATGGTAACGGGCAGGTGATCACCCAGATATTTATTCGAGGCGATGACGTCACCGTTGGGCCTAACGGCCAGCCATTGAATTCTGAAGAATTGCTGTTTGTCACCTACCAAGAAGGCGAAAGGGTTGAAATTCAGATGCTGAACATTCGAGAAAATAATGCAGCTGAAAGTGAATCAGGGGCTTATTTTTCTAGTGATGGTCGGGTAATTGTTGAAGATTTTGAAAATGGGGGTGACCGAGACTTTGACGATGGTGACTACTTTAACCTGCGAGTGGGTTCAGGAGAAGCGATCGCCCTCGAAGAAGATACCCGCACCGCCTTTAGCACCCGCACGGATGAGACACCCCTAGAAGCGGAAACCCGGCGCGAAAGCATCGCTGTCGAAGATACGATAGAAACCGTTATCGAAGCCTCAGGCGATATCACCACCGAAGATAGAATTTGGGGGAGCGTCGAGATTGTCGGCGACACAACGACCCGCTTAGGTCATGCAACGGGCACACGCACAGAAGATGGTAAACAGCTGGTGTATAACCGCTACGCCAGTACGGCTCAGTTACAGGCGGGTAGCGATGGCATTAGCGCAGCCGGGCAGCTCGCCCCCATCAACCTTTCTCCGAGTGCGCCACCGACGCTACTGACTGGCAAACTCGCCTTTAATCCGTGGGTAGATGACGGGCAGGCAGGCTTTGTTGCTTCAGCGGGCGTTACGCAGTTTTTAAACCGAACGCATCAGATCGCCCAAGATGCGCTAGGCAACCCCATTGTCAATCCTAATCCCGCTGGCCCCAGGCTACTAGAGCCTGCTGGGCTACTCAGCAATCGCCGGTTTGTGGGCTACGTGCCAGCTAGTACAAACACAACAACCCTGCAAGGCGAGCAGCTGACTTCGATAGACGGTGTGTTTAACTTGCCAGCCGACCGAGACTTGGTTATTTCACCGCCCAATCCTCGAAGCGTAGGCCCTGGCAACGCAGCCTACACCGACAATGTAGGCGGTTTAATCATTGAACAAACCAACGGTAGCAAAGTTTTTATTCCACAGTGGTCTAAAGCAGGCTACGAATCTGCTCCAATCACCTTAGAAGCCGGAGAAGCCACCCGGATTATCTACGCATTGGTGCCTCAGCAAACCGGGCAACAACTGCAACTGGGCCAACGGTATGAGGTAACGAGCAGCGCGACGGGCGATCGCATCACCAACGGCGGATTCTTGATTATCTCTGCTGACCAACAGCCCCAAAACTTTTTGCAAGAGGCCACTGAAATATACGCGGTAGAAGATACGCTGCCGATTGGGAATGCGGTCACCGAACAGTTTAACGGGGTACAAGGCGTCTATGTTCAAGCACCGGGGCAACGACCCATACCTACGGTAGATCTCACGCTAAGCGGCCAGGCCGACGCCAAAGTAGGAAATGCCCTCTATCCAATGCTTGCGGGCGAGGGAGATCCGGGCCAACGGGCCTATGCTCGCACCACTCGGGCCGCTGGCTTCTACCTGGGCGGATCACTCACAGGCGGCATTGGCAATCAGCGCGATACCATTAACCAACAAACGGCTACCTTAGAAACCGCCACCGACCAGCGGCGCATTGAACAAACAATCAACACTTTTTTAACCCCGATTACTCAAGTTGACGAAACCACCGTAGAAACCACAGAGACCATTCAAAGCACCGGACGTGCGACCTTTGCCATTGACGGTAACGGGCAGCTAGCCAATGCGGCCTTTACCCCTTTTACAACAGAAGTGATTGCCGCTAGCAGTCGTGATCTAGAAACCACAACTACTCGCCAAAGCGGCGAAGAAGTCCTGGCCGATTCAACAACGCAAACCGCTATGCAGATTTTAGGAACTCGGGTGAATGTGGTAGAACAAGATGCCACGACCAACCGCAGCAGCTATGCCAATGTTTCTCCTTTGCAGGGAGAAATCGCCCTTGGCGGGGTGCTGAACTTTGGCAATACGCCCTGGACGCCAGCGGCAAATACGCTCAGGGCCGAGCTGTTTTTACGGGATACCCTCATTGGTCGCAGCAGCCGCGAGGCTCAAACAGGGTGGCGAGCCGCCCTGACGTTTCATCCGTTTGGAGAACAGCAGCAGCAGGCATACCAATATGATGAATCGGGTGAGGCAGTGCCGCTGTACAAAACCGAGCCAGTACTAGATGAAGCGGGCAATCAACTCGTAGAGCAGCGAGTTACCGCCGACGGCAAGGAAGTCTTGCTGCCGGTCAATCGATTTGCCTTGGATAGCTCGGGTCAGCGCATTGCTCAAACCGTAGGGACTGGGCGCGCTAATGGGCCTGGGCTATATGTACGATTACAGGATATTTGGAACTCCAGTGGCGGTGTCACCGTCGATGGCGGCGTTCAGTTCTCTTTTTAAGAACATCTTTTAAGAACATCTTTTAAGAACGTCTTTTAACGACATCTTTTAACGACATTAATGGCACGGTGATTAATGGCATAGTGATATGCGAAACGATCATAGGCCGTTGGGACATGCCAAAAATCACGCATCTTATTTATGATTTTGACGGGCTACTGCTAGATACTGAACCCATTTACTGCCGGGTAAATGAGATGATTGCCGCGCGCTATGGCAAGCAGTTTACCAGAGCGCTGCATCGCAAAATTATGGGCCGTCAGGCGATGGACTGTGCGCAAATATTAGTGGCAGAGCTAGACTTACCGCTGACGGCTGAGGCGCATTTGCAGGCGAGGGATGAGCTGATTTTTGATATGTTACCCGAGGCAATGCCAATGCCGGGTGCTAAGGAACTGACGCAGCGGTTTTATGAGCTAGGGGTGAAGCAGGCGATCGCGACTAGTTCTGCCGCCGTCACTTTTAACCTCAAAACCCAGCGCTATCAGGACTGGCTCGCTATTTTTAACGCCATCGTACTGGGCAGCGACCCAGCAGTAAAACGCAGCAAGCCAGCCCCAGACAGCTTTTTGGTGGCCGCTCAGCGGTTAGGCGCCCAGCCAGCTGAGTGCCTGGTGTTTGAAGACTCACCCGCGGGCGTGACGGCAGCCAAACAGGCAGGCATGAGCGTGGTTGCTGTGCCTGCTGCCCATATGGATAAAGCGATGTATCGCGAGGCCGATGAGGTGCTCACTGCGCTGAGTGATTTTGAGCCTCAGCGGTGGATGTTGCCCTAGTGAATGCTGCCCGGATGGATCGGGCCTACTGGATCGGGCCTACTGGATCGGGCCTACTGGATCGGGCCTACTGGATGGATCTGGCCTAGATGGGTGCGGCGTTAGGGATACGTTACATAGTCCTTATACTTTCGCCGCTTTTTGTAAAGTCAGTGCAAATAACTAGACTCTACACTTACGACATAGAGTGCTCAGTGAATATAACAGTAAGACAACGAGCACATCGTCACCAAGACCGGTTGCTCGCTCTGTCGTCATCTGAGATTGAAGGTTAAGCACTATGTTTCGTTCTCTGTTATTCGGTATTTGCGGACTGGCAACAGTACTTGTTTTCCTCGTACTCGACCCTCGCGCTTTCACGACACCGTTTGAGAGCGAGTGGTAAGTGCCAGTAGCAAGTGCCAGTAGCAAGCGCCAGTAGCAAGCGCCAGTAGCAAATGCCAGTAGCAAATGCCAGTGGACTGACAACAGCTTCTAACTTTCTAAATTTTCGTTTTTTTGAGTAGGTTACTTATCCCTCAAAGTCCATGGACTTTGAGGGATTTTTTTGTATTCGACCCATACCCGATTAGCGGGCTAAGTGACCGAAGCCAGCCAAAGACAGCCAGAGACAGCCAAAACTACTAGCCAAAACTACTAGCCAAAACTACTAGCCAAAACTACTAGCCAAAACTACTAGCCAAAACTACTAGCCAAAACTACTAGCCAAAACTAAAGGTGCTCTGAATTCCCTGTTGTCAGGCAGGCGATCGGATGCGAGCTTACGACTTCAGCAAATAATCTTGCAGCGCCTTCACTGTAATCTCACTACCTTTGAGTGCCTCAATAGCAGCCAGCGTCGCGTTAGCACCGGCAATGGTGGTCACAATCGGGATTTTGTACTCTAGGGCGCTGCGGCGAATGATGCGATCATCTTCCTGGGCCGCTTCGCCAATCGGCGAGTTGATTACCAGCTGAATTTCTTGGTTCTTAAGGGCGTCGCCCACATGCGGACGGCCCTCATGAATCTTGAGTACCAAATCTACCGCAATGCCTTCTTGAACCAATCGCTGATGAGTGCCGCCAGTGGCAATCAGCGTAAAGCCCAGATCGGTAAAACCTTTGGCGATAGGGATAACAGCCGCTTTATCACGGTCGTTAACCGAGATAAATACAGTGCCCGACTGAGGCAGCAGCTGCGAGGCGGCTAGCTCAGCCTTAGCGTAGGCGAGTCCAAAATTGGTGTCAATTCCCATCACTTCGCCAGTTGATCGCATTTCGGGGCCGAGCAAAATGTCGGTGCCCGGAAACTTGTTGAAGGGCAAAACCGCTTCTTTGACCGAGGTGTAAGCTGGGATAATTTCTTCAGTCACACCAAGTTCTGCGAGCGTTTTGCCAGACATTACTCGAACGGCAACTTGCGCCAGCGGAATACCAGTTGCCTTAGAGACAAAAGGAACGGTTCGCGAGGCGCGAGGGTTCGCCTCAATAATGAATACCTGATCACCCTGAATGGCATATTGAATATTCATCAGCCCGATGACTTTGAGCCGTTTGGCGAGCTTGTAGGTCCAGTCGCGGATGGTTGCTAGGGCCGAGGCACCCAGGGTGATGGTCGGGAGTGAGCAAGCAGAGTCACCGGAGTGAATACCGGCCTGCTCAATATGCTCCATAATGCCGCCAATCACCGTTTGGCCGGTATGGTCACAAATGGCGTCTACATCGACTTCTACGGCGTTTTCTAAAAACTTGTCGATTAAAATTGGATGATCGGGCGCGACCTGAACGGCAGTGGTCATGTAGCGCTGTAGGTCAGCGTCGGAATAGACGATTTCCATCGCGCGACCGCCGAGCACGTAGCTAGGTCGAACGACGACCGGGTAGTCAATTTTTTGAGCGATCGCGAGTGCCTCGTCATAGCTACGGGCCAGACCATTGGGCGGCTGGCGAATGTCTAGCTCGCGCAAAATTTGCTCGAAGCGTTCGCGGTCTTCAGCGGTGTCAATGGCATCGGGAGAAGTGCCCCAAATTTTAGTTTTGAGGGGTGAGTTGGCATCGAGATTGTTGAGATAGGTTTGCAGCGGTATAGCTAACTTCAGCGGCGTTTGACCACCGAACTGAATGATCACGCCGTCCGGGTTTTCGGCTTCGATAATGTTGAGAACATCTTCTTTGGTGAGAGGTTCAAAATAGAGGCGATCGCTCGTGTCATAGTCCGTCGAAACCGTTTCTGGATTGGAATTGACCATGATAGTTTCATAGTCGTCATCCTGTAGGGCAAACGAAGCATGACAGCAGCAATAGTCAAACTCAATGCCTTGGCCAATGCGGTTGGGGCCGCCACCGAGGATCATCACCTTACGCCGATCCGAAGGGAGCACCTCGCTTTCTTCTTCGTAGGTAGAGTAGTAATAGGGCGTGAGCGACTCAAACTCAGCCGCACAGGTATCCACCATTTTATAAACCGGAATCACACCCAGCGACTTGCGATAGTCGCGTACGATGTCCTCGGTTGTTTTGGCCGCATAGGCAATTTGCTGATCGCTAAAGCCCTCTTGCTTCACCGCCAGCATTTGAGCCTTGGTAATATCAGGTAGCGGTGTGCGCTTAATAAATTTTTCGACGGTGAGCAGCATTTTTAGCTTGTCGAGAAACCAAGGGTCAATGGCAGTGAGTTCGTAGATTTCCTCCACGGTGAGTCCTAGCTGCATGGCATGGCGAATCGCAAAAATACGCTCAGGATGAGGTCGGCGCAGGTCAGCGCGAACCTGCGAGAGATTAGGAAGCTTTTCAGGACCGTCACACCCCCAGCCAGCTCGTCCAGTTTCGAGCGATCTCAGCGCCTTTTGAAAAGACTCATTAAACGTGCGACCAATCGCCATCGCCTCACCCACCGATTTCATTTGAGTGGTCAGCGTAGAAGATGCGCCCGGAAACTTCTCAAACGCAAACCGAGGCACCTTAGTCACCACATAGTCAATCGTGGGCTCAAAGCTAGCAGGCGTCTTCTTCGTAATATCATTTGTAATTTCATTCAAGCGATAGCCCACCGCCAGCTTCGCGGCAAACTTCGCAATCGGAAATCCAGTCGCCTTAGAAGCCAGCGCCGAGCTGCGAGACACCCGAGGATTCATCTCAATGACCACCACATCGCCATTTTCGGGATTCACCGAAAACTGAATGTTAGATCCACCCGTCTCTACGCCAATTTCTCGAATAATTTTAATTGAGAAATCGCGTAGCCGCTGATACTCTTTATCAGTCAGGGTTTGGGCTGGGGCAACGGTAATAGAGTCGCCCGTATGCACGCCCATCGGGTCAATATTTTCAATCGAGCAAATAATCACCACATTATCAGCCAGATCGCGCATCACCTCTAGCTCATACTCTTTCCAGCCCAGTAGCGACTGCTCAATCAAAATTTGCGAAACCGGACTGGCCTCTAACCCAGAGCGGCTAATCGCCTCAAACTCTTCCTGGTTATAAGCAATACCGCCACCGCTGCCGCCCATCGTAAAAGCAGGCCGAATAATCAGCGGATAGCTGCCGATTTCCTTGCCAATGGCTTTGGCTTCATCCATTGTTTCGGCAAGGCCCGACGGGCAAACGCCCACGCCAATTTTGACCATAGCCTCTTTAAAGAGCTTCCGATCCTCGGCTTTCTCAATCGCCTCTAGCTTAGCCCCAATCAGCTCTACGCCATACTTGTCAAGCACGCCGCCTTTGGCTAGATCCACCGCGAGGTTCAACGCCGTTTGGCCACCCATCGTTGGCAATAGCGCATCCGGCCTTTCCTTAGCAATAATTTGCTCCAACAGTGGCACTGTCAGCGGCTCAATATAAGTGCGGTCGGCAATTTCGGGGTCAGTCATAATGGTCGCTGGGTTAGAGTTCACCAGCACAACCTCGTAGCCTTCTTCCCGTAGCGCTTTACATGCTTGAGTGCCCGAATAGTCGAACTCACAAGCCTGACCAATCACAATGGGGCCTGAGCCGATAAGCATTATCTTTTTGAGGTCACTTCGACGAGGCATTACGACACCACAGATCAATAAATCCTGTTCATTTTAGAGGGTTTTTGCAAAAGTTTTGGACTCATACATAGCTAAATGCAGGGTTCGATCTCAGTGTTGATAGAAATTCCTAACAGGAGTCTGGATACAAAGGCACAATTGCGTATTAAACTGGAAGACCATTTACTAGTAATTATTGTCAATAGCAGTGTCAACAGCGAGTTGGCAAATTTTGTAAAAACATGGCTCATCAAAGTATTGCTTCCAAAGGTATCGCGTCCAAAGGTATTGCCTCGAAAATCACCAGACGTCGGCTGTGGAGCCTAGGGCTCCTGCTCTCAGCCGGTCTTACAGTTGGCATTTCAGCTTGCCAAAGCAACCCCACAGGCGGCCAAACGCAAGACACTACTGAAGCGCCCACAGACAGCGCGGAGAGCGTAGTGAACCTTTACTCGGCTCGTCACTACGATATTGACGATGAGCTGTACGAAGAATTCACTGCTGAGACAGGCATTCAGGTCAATGTTTTAGAAGGTAAACCCGACGAGCTGATTGAGCGCATTAAGAATGAGGGTGAGCAAAGCCCAGCAGATGTGTTTGTTGCCGTAGATGCTGGCCGGATGTGGCGGGCTCAAGAAGAGGGCATCTTGCAGCCTGTCACCTCTGAAGTGCTCAATACCGCCGTACCGGAGAATTTGCGTGAGCCCAGCGGCGAGTGGTTTAGCCTAACCAAGCGGGCGCGCGTGCTGGTGTACAACACCGACAACGTCCAGCCAGCAGAGTTGTCTACTTATGAGGACTTGGCCGATCCTAAATGGCAGGGCCGAGTATGTGTACGTAGTTCTGAAAATGTATACAACCAGTCGCTGTTGGGATCGATGGTAGAAACTAACGGTGCTGAAGCGACAGAAACCTGGGTGGAAGGGCTAGTGGCTAATTTTGCTCGTCAGCCTGAAGGAGGCGATGTTGATCAGATCAAGGCAGTAGCCGCAGGCCAATGCGATGTCGCTATTGCAAACCACTACTACTGGGCCAGGATGGCTAAGTCTGATGATCCGGCTGATATTGCTGCTGTTGAGAAAACGGCAGTGTTTTTCCCCAATCAGGCAGATCGCGGTACACATGTAAACATTAGCGGTATGGGCTTGGTAAAAGGTGCGCCGAATTCTGAAAATGCAATTGCGTTTATGGAATTTTTGGTCACGCCGGAAGCGCAAAAGGTGTTTTCTGAAGGCAACAATGAGTATCCAGTGGTCACCGGAGTGGATGTCGATCCGGTTGTGGCTGCGCTGGGTGAATTTAAGGTGGATGAAGTGAATGTGGCTTCTTACGGACGCAATAATCCTGAGGTGAATGAGATTGTCAACAGGGCTGGGTGGCAGTAGAAAAAAGACAGTCGCTAAAAGACAGTCGCTAAAAGACAGTCGCTAAAAGACAGTAAATGGGTGGCGGTGGCCAGTCGCTAGAATTTCTATGATTTTTACCATTCCTGATTTGCTCTCGCCTGCTGAGGTGGCAGATATGCGATCGCGCCTAGAAGCCGTTGAAAAGGCCGCTGAAATGGTCGATGGTAAACTCACAGCGGGCTGGCACGCCAAAGCCGTCAAGCAAAACCAGCAGCTTGACGCCAAACACCCCATTGCTGGCCAATTGGTCAAGCAGGTGCGCCAGCAAACCCTGAGCCATCCGCTCTTTCAGGTCGCAGCACGCCCCCACAGCCTCCATACCATCCGTTTTAACCGCTATAGCGACGGGATGTCCTATGGCCGACATACCGACAATGCGCTGATGAACGGGCACCGGACGGATTTGTCGTTCACGCTGTTTTTATCTGACCCAGATAGCTACGAAGGGGGCGAACTGGTGGTCGAAGGTATGGATCGAGAGCAGGACTATCGGCTAGCGGCTGGGGCCATGCTGGTGTATCCATCCTCTAGTCTTCACCGGGTAAATCCAGTTGTCAGTGGGGTGCGCTGGGCGGCGGTAGGCTGGCTGCAAAGCCAAATTCGCGACCATGGGCGACGAGAGATTTTGTTTGAGCTAGATACGGTGAGGCGATCGCTCTTTGCCCAACATGGCAAAACAGACGAGTTTGACCTAGTCTCCAAAAGTCTGAGCAACCTGCTGCGCCAATGGGTCGAGTAGGCGGGTCGAGTAGGCGGGTCGAGTAGGCGGGTCGAGTAGGCGGGTTGAATAGATGGGTCGAGTAGGTTCCTATTAGCGGTAGCTTAACGGGAATAAATCTAGATATAGGATAGCGTATAGTAGTAACAGACGCTATTGAAAGTGATATGCAATAGTGGTTTTTGCTTACCCCGATCTATCAAAGATCTGTCAAAAATCCGTCAAAAATCCTATGTCATTGCCTACGCCTGTTCTCTCCTGTCGAAATATTACAAAGCGGTTTGGTCGGGCGATCGCGCCAGCCGTCGCCCAAGTGTCATTTGACCTACACAAAGGCGACTTGCTAGGACTGCTAGGGCCATCAGGTTGCGGTAAAACAACGCTGCTGCGACTAATGGCAGGGTTTGAAATACCCGATGAAACGGGTCAGATTGAGTTGGCAGGGCGGCTAGTCTGTGGAGCGGGTTTGTGGGTTCCCCCTGAGCAACGCCAGGTCGGGATCGTATTTCAGGACTATGCGCTGTTTCCGCACCTGAGCGTATTGCAAAATGTAGAGTTTGGACTTAAACAGCTGTATCGACGCGGCAAGCTAGCCAAAAAGCAGATTCAGGAGCTAGCCCATGAGGCTCTCAGCTTGGTAGGGCTTGAAAGTATGAAAAAGCGATATCCGCATGAGCTCTCCGGCGGGCAGCAGCAGCGAGTAGCGCTAGCTCGGGCATTAGCCCCTCGCCCACCGTTAATTTTGCTAGATGAGCCGTTTAGCAATTTAGATGTGCAGGTGCGGCTGCGGCTGCGTCAAGAGGTGCGAGATATTTTAAAAGGAGTGGGGGCCTCAGGCGTTTTTGTGACGCATGACCAAGAAGAGGCCTTAGCGATCGCAGACAGAGTTGCCGTCATGCACCAAGGGAAAATTGAGCAGCTCGATACGCCAGAAGGCATTTATCAATCTCCCGCATCACGATTTATTGCAGAATTTGTCACACAGGCGAACTTTGTTCCAGCCGTGCGGAGCGCCCAGGGCTGGAAGACCGAGCTAGGTCTATTGGAGATGAGGCCAGACAACTCTTTTGCAAGCGTAGCCGATCAGGGAGATTTGATGATTTCCCAAGAGGATTTGCAAATTGTTAGAGATGAGAACGGAACGCTGATAGTACAGAGTCGCCAGTTTTTGGGTCGAGTGTATCAGTATTCACTACTGCTGAAATCAGGCAAAGTTTTGGAGGTCAGAACAGCCGCGACTCAACAGCTAGCAGTGGGCGATTCGGTCAGTGTGAAGATCAATGAAAAAAACGTGAGACTGTTCCCCGCCAGCACCAGCCCTATTGCAATAGAAGCAAGAGAGAAGCTAGTGGTCTAGGCATAGTCTAGGCGCGGTGCAATCCCTACAGAGGAGCAATAAAAGCCCTCTCGTTGTTGACAAGCGGCGATCGCCCCTGCCTCAACAGCGCTCGAATATTCTCCTTTTGACTCTCATCAACAAACTCAGCGTAGCTTTGAACAATCTCATAACTCCCTACCAAAAAATCTGCACCGTCCCCGGCGGCGGCTTCTATTCGCTCTGCCGACACTTCATCCGGTGAAATCATCCAGCCCTGACGATGCGATAGATATAACAGCGTTGGATCGCCGCCCGTCGTTACCAGTAGCTTGGCCCCCGGCGGCGTGTTTTTTTGCACTAACTCAGCCAGCGCATACACTGTCGAGTCAGCGCTGCGTTCTAGCTTCATATAGTCAATCGCGTAAATAGTTGAGCCCGTTAGCAGCGTTAACACCAGCGCGACCGTTAAAGCAGGTTGATGCCAGCGCGCCCTCTTTTGATTTTTTTGCAAGGTCAATGCTGGGCGCGCAGTCCCAGGAAACGCAAACACTCGGGCGAACACTTTACCGACAAACACCACGCCAAAGAACATCACTGGCAGTTGGTAATACTCATGCACATAGCTAGAGGCTGGTGCCAAAGCCCCCGCCAAAAAGCTGCTCAATAGTCCAACCTCCCACATCCAATCTGCTGCCTTTTGTCGCTGAAAAGTAAGCCCCACCAAAGCGACAAAAAAGCCCACCACCGCAAAATGGCGCACCATCACCCGAAAAATAATATCTAGCCAGTACTGAACCGACAGCAGCGAAGAAAACGTATATCGATCGGTATCGCCCGACCAAAAGCCAAACGTCAGCCCAGACGCTAAAAAGATATTGTGCGCATGCATATACCAGAGCGCCGTCACGCCCAATATCCCCAGGGCATACAGCCAAAGCTGCCACTGCCAAAATATCTTAAACCGAAACTTAATTGCCGCTAAAAACAGCAGCGGCAAACCTACATACACCATAGGCAGCACTTTTAAGAGCAGTGCGATCGCGACAAAAATCCCAGAAAAGAACAGATTTTGGCCATTTCCAAAAAATCTTAAAGGCGTAAGACTTTGCCTTTCTCTATCACGGTTTTCTTCCTGTTCCTGATTGACACCTGCGAGCCTGACACCTGCGAGCCATCGCCAAAAGTAATACAGGCCGCCTAAGCTGCTCATAATCACTAGCGACTCGGGCTGAATGGTTCTGCCATAAAACACGCTCAGCGGCAAAATGGCATAAAACAGAGCTGACCAAAAGGCAACTGTGCGATCAAAGCACAGGGTCACTAGCCGATAGAGAAAATAAAGGCCCACCACCGAAAACACTACCGAAAGTCCACGGGCATAGACTTCATGAGGGCCAAACAATCGGTAAAGCAAACTCACCAGTGCTGGATATAGCGGAAACTCTGTTTCGGCATAGCCCCCACCGCCCCAATCTACCTGGGGATAGGCAAAGCGCCATAGCTCAGATAGGCCAGGATGGGCCAGCATTGTTTCATAAAAATTGCGGGCGATCGCTGCCGTATCGGCCTGTCGCCATGAATGCACCCCAATGACTGGAGCATCCAAATGATAGACCCGAGGCACCAGCGCCAGCAGCGTCAGAAACAACAATGGGAAACGACCGACAGCCCGCTTGAGATAATTCACAACTTTCCCGTCTTAAAGAGTCTCGAATTCATAACTTTTTAAACAGTTCGGCTATGTGCGATCGCACAACATACCGCTGATTACAGGCTGATTACAGGCTGATTACATCCGGCACAGCACGACTGAGCCCCGACATTAGCCTCATATTTCCAAGATTATTTATCTGAGATTATTGAGCTAAGGTTATTGAGCTTCACGCCCTTACAACTTTTGCTGACGAAACCCGCTACGCCGTAAAATCCGCTTTTGCCGTTGCCTTGCAAACGCCTGCAAGTCTACATTGCGATCCGTCTCATCCACAATCTCGCCTGTCAACACTTCTAACGTGTCCTCTAGCGTTACAACGCCCGATACCCCCCCATATTCATCCACCACCACCATCAGATGCTCTCGTAAAGACTGAAAGGTTTTAATCAGCCGATCAGTCCGCTCGGTGTCAGGCACATAGTGAACCTGACGCATAATATCTTTGATTTTTGCCGAGCCATGCCCCTGCACCAAAGCCGTTAACAGCTCGGCTTTAAGAGCCACCCCGACGACGTGATCAAGGTCTTCACCAATCACCAAAATGCGCGTATGCTGCGAGGCAATAATCTCGTCTTGAATCTCTTGCAGCACCGCTTCGGATGAAATAAAGGTAATAGCAACTCGCGGCGTCATAATATCGGCAGCCTTTAGATCGTTCAATCGGAAGACCCGATCAATCATCTCGGCTTCGTCGTCTTCAATCAAACCTTCTTGATAGCCCAGCATGGTCAGCAGTCTAATTTCTGCCTCATCCGTAATAGGGCCTTTTCTCCCTTTCGTCAGCGGCGCGGTGATATGTTCCAATAGCCAAATTAGCGGCGTAAACACAATCGTCATGGCCCTAACCGGGATAGCCACCATCAGCGCGATGGTTTGGGCATATCGCTCGCCAACCGTTTTGGGCAAAATTTCGGCGAACAAAATGATGCAAAAGGTCAGCATGGCCGAAAAGATACCCAGTCCAGTATTGTCAAACTGGTTAGTAGCAATCCTGCCGACTACAATGCTGCCCACAATATTGAAGATATTATTGAGAACGACAATTGTCGCGAGGGGGCGACTCACCCGCTGACGAATGGAAAGTAAAGCAATGGCCGACGGACTGGGCTTGTCTTGAACGAACTGCTTGACCTTGAGCAGCGGCACAGACAGCAGCGCCGCTTCTGCCCCGGAACACAGCGCCGAGCCAATGAGGATGATAAAAACAGCGATCGCAAGTTGAATCATTGTAATAAGCCGGTGTAGCCAGTAGGCTGGCCATATCGACTACTTAGTTGTAAAAAAGTAGAGGTGCAATTAGGACTGGAATTATAACAGTCAAAATCCAACAGGCAACGAATGCACCTGCACATTTACAATATCGCTGATATGATGCTTGCTAATTATGATTGATTCACCTGCAGGTTCGTATTGTCCTTATGAGTGACACCATATTAGAGGTTCAAAATTTAACTGTAGAGTTTTTTACTGGTCGCTCTACGGGCCGATCTAATGGCCGATCTAGTGACCATGCCGCCAAAAGCGCTCAAACCAAAAGCGCTCAAACTAAAAGCGCTCAAACTAAAGGCGCTCAAACCAAAAGCGCCAAAAGTCAGCATGCTCCAGCGCCGCTAGCCTCCTCAAGCGTTGCGAACCCAAAGGCCTCACACCCCAATGGTTCAGATTCAAGCTCAGATCTATCAGGTTCAGATTCAAAGGTTACAGACTCATCAGTTACAGACTCATCAGTTACAGACTCAATAGTCTCCGAAAACTCAGGTATCTCAGACTCAACAATCGCAGCGCAAACGCCTGTCGATCCCGTCGCGCTCAACTCAATGATCCCTGTCGAGAACGACTCGATTAGGAATGACTCGATTGAAAACGGCGCAGCCCCTAACGACCCGGCGGGGAATGACTCAACAGTCCAATATCCAGATACTGTCTTTCATCGTGCCGAAAATCGTGACAGCATCGTCGCTGTTAATAACATTTCTTTTACACTTCAGCGCGGTCAAACCATTGGCATCGTAGGCGAATCCGGTTCAGGTAAATCGGTGACATCGTTAGCGGTCATGGGGCTAGTGCCCAATCCACCCGGCCAGATTACCGGCGGACGCATTCTTTTTTCTAGCAAAGAAGCCGATAAACGCGCCGAGCCAGTGGACTTGGCACAGCTATCGCAACGTCAGTTCAGGCAATATCGCGGCGGCCAAATCGCGATGATTTTTCAAGAACCGATGAGTTCGCTAAACCCGGTGTACACCTGCGGATTTCAGCTGGTTGAGGCGATTCGTCAACATCAAAAAATTTCTAAACAAGCCGCTCGTGAGCAGGCCGTAGAACGGTTGCAAGAAGTAAAGCTATTGCCCAGCGATGCCGAGCTATACAAGCAGCTTTCTCAAGAGCTAGGCACAGATAACATTGACCGAATTCAGCGGGTGGCGAAAAGTCGCAAGTACGCCATGCTCGACCGCTATCCTCACCAGCTATCGGGCGGCCAAACTCAGCGCCTGATGATTGCCATGGCGCTTTCCTCTAACCCATCGCTGCTGATTGCCGATGAGCCCACCACAGCCCTAGATGTCACTGTGCAGGCGACCATTCTCGACTTGCTGCGCGAGCTGCGCGATCGCCGAGGCATGTCGATGATTTTCATTACTCACGACCTGGGCATCATTGCCGAAATCGCCGACCAGGTTGCGGTGATGTATCAAGGCCATGTTGTTGAGACCGGGTCAGTCCTCAAAATTTTTGAAAACCCTGAGCATCCTTACACACGCGGCCTGCTCGCCTGTCGCCCCCAACCAGATCGTAGACTGCGTCAGCTTTCTACCGTATCTGACTATATGGAAGAAACCGTGGATAGCGCAGGCAATCGGGTAATTTTGGCCAAGCCGCAGCAGGATCATGGGCCCGGATTGCCGCCCGTGCTGGAAATTAGCCCCCGAGAAATGCAGATCCGGCTAGAAAGCTTAGAGGACAAAGGTCCATTGCTCACCGTTGAGAACCTCAAAGTTGGCTATCCGATCAAAGGCGTTTTGGGGGGTACAGAGCGCGTGGTGATGGCCGTCAACGATGTGTCATTTCAGGTGTACAAGGGCGAAACCTTTGGGCTAGTGGGCGAGTCGGGCTGTGGCAAAACCACCTTGGGGCGATCGCTCCTACAGCTCATCAAGCCCATGAGCGGCAAAGTCTGGTTTGAAGGACGAGACCTCACTCGCCTCAATAGCTGGCAGCTTCGCAAACGCCGCCGCGAAATGCAAATTATCTTCCAAGATCCCTACAGCTCGCTCAACCCCCGCATGAGCATTGGCGAGGCCATCGCCGAACCGCTGAAAATTCACGGCACCCTGCGCGGTAGGCGCAACCTCAAAGAGCGCATCGAATATTTGCTCGAACGGGTAGACCTTAACCCTGCTGCTATCAACCGCTATCCCCATGAGTTTTCTGGCGGACAGCGGCAGCGGGTATGCATCGCACGCGCCCTGGCGCTTAACCCCAAATTTATCATTTGCGACGAGTCTGTCTCGGCGCTAGATGTTTCCGTACAAGCTCAGGTGCTCAATTTACTCAAAGAGCTTCAAGACGAGTTTAAGCTCACCTACATATTTATTTCTCATGACTTGGGCGTGGTGAAATTTATGAGCGATCGCATCATGGTCATGAACCAAGGCCGAGTCGAAGAAATTGGCCCTGCCGAAGACATTTATCGCCGCCCGCGCCGAGAATACACCCAGAAACTCATTTCAGCCATTCCTGCAGGCACCGTTAGCCGCATTCAAACCCTGCAAACCGAACGAGAAATTGCCCAAATAAAAGCCGCTGTGTAACGGCAAAAGCATTATCGCAGTGTCCTGACTTTAGGGCACTCTACAAGACAAGCGATCCAGCGTGCCATTACTTGTAGAGATGGGCCTCAAAAAAGTTATGGAAAATCTTCCCACCCGGCTAACAGAACTTTTTGCAGCCATTCAAAGCGGCGACAGCCAACAGGTCAGGCGGCTACTCGCTGGAAACATGTCGCCCAATCAATGCAATGAGAAGGGGCAAACCGCACTAATGCTCGCGATTGAGCAAGGTAATACAGAAATTATTCATATGCTCTGTGCAGCCACCGCTAATCATCCTCGCCCTGCTCAAATTTTTTTTGACACCAGTCCTTCATCTACTCCATCTAATAGCCATTTAACTAATAGCCATCTAACTAATAGCCATCTAAATCAGTCGGCAAGCCTCATCCCTCCAGCCTATGAGTTTAGCGATAATGGGGTAATCGCATCTCCAATCTCGGTGTTTGCCCCTATCGCGCCGACCTTCAGCAACCAAACCGAACAAACCGAACAAACCGAACAGTCCGAACAAACCAAACAAACTGAACCGACATCTACCCCCGCGCAAAACGGCTTTAGCCACCTGCCTTCTCACATGCCAGAAGCAACCCAAAAGGCGCTAGAAACCGCCGTTCGCCAAAACGATCTCAGTGCAGTAAAAGCCCTGCTCAAAGCAGGCGCAAGCCTCTATCCCAAAAACTGGTACGACGAACCCGTCCTTGTAACCGCTGCTGCCAAAGGCTACGCCGCCATTGTTCAGGAACTGATCATCGCCGGAGCAAACGTCAACAGCGGCTACGACCGGCTACCGCTACACATCGCCGCCGAAAATGGTCACCTAGAAGTCGTACAACGACTGATTTACTCCGGTGCCGATGTTCATGCAAAGGAAGGAAATGGCCAAACCGCGCTGATAAGAGCAGCCATAGCCGGGCAGCTAGAAGTCGTTCGCGAGCTGGTTGCCAATGGCGCTAACACCAATACAGTCTGTCAGGGCGAAACCGCCCTGATGGTCGCGGCCCGAAACGGTCATTTGGCAGTGTGCCAATTCCTTTCACCCTATGTTGCAACCAAACTTTTCAACCCAACATTCGGTTACAACACAGGGCAACAAATCACGCCTGAAATGCGGTGGAAATAGCGAATGCTCAGCCTTTTGCCCAAAGCCACAATAGCCAAATTACCCTATAAAATGCCACATAGTTAATACCTTCGGTTTTCAGCATTTTCTCAGTATTTTCTGAGTGGTAGGGATTAAACTGAGCAAGCATCCCTAAAAGGTAAAGATTGCGACCGACCAGTACTAACTGGCCAGTCGCATTTTTTGCCTGAGACTATTTGCGCGGCGATGCATAGTTAGACATCCGGGTATCGTTACTCGCCCATGACCAATCCATTTATTCAAACAGCGCATCAAGGCAAAAATGAGGGATGGCGTTATCTGTTAGGCTCTCTGCTGATACTATTTGCCTTTATTATTCCAGGTGGCCTTGTCAGCTATGGGTTATTGATTGCCTATATCACTCACGATGGCGATCCAGCGACTCGGCTACTAGCACCCACCGAAGTCGTACCTGGAGAACCGCCCATCGCTGGGATCGGTCCGCTGGCGCTATTTGTGTTTTACAATCTGGCATTCATTGTCTTTTTAGTGAGCATTTATCTCGTTATTCGGTTCTTGCATAGGCGATCTTTTCGCTCGCTCATTACTCCCGTCTCGCGCATCAGTTGGCGACGCATCGGTCAAGGGTTTGGCGTATTTTTTGGCCTTAAAGTTATTGAAATTGGCCTGAGCTACTGGGCTGCGCCGCAAAACTTTACGTTGAACTTTCAGGCTAACCAGTTTTTCCTATTTCTAGGCTGGGTGCTCCTACTCACGCCACTACAAATTGCAGCCGAAGAGCTATTTTGCCGGGGCTACTTGTTACAGGGCATTGGCAGTAAGCTGGGCAAGTGGATGGGCATTTTGCTGCCAAGCCTGCTCTTTACCTTACTTCATGCGGCAAACCCCGAGGTCGCCAGTCAGTCAGACTGGGAAGGCATCTTTAGCATCATCGGCTACTACTTTGTAATCGGCGCTTTTCTCGCTTGGCTCACCGTTAAAGACCAAACGCTAGAGTTGGCTCTAGGTGTCCATGCCGCTAACAACATTGCAACTTTTTTACTCGTCACCAGCCCCAATAGCGTGATTCCCTCCCCAGCGCTTTTTAGCATTCGTAAAATAGAAGCCAATTTTACCTCGCTCTTTTTTACCGTCCTGCTGCTGTTCGCCTTCACTTTCATTATCTTCCGCCTTCTCAGGAGACCTGTTCTGCCTCGTTAAAGCTGGTTGAAACCGGTGTACAAATCTTATATACGCTACCTTTCACTTCGCGACCTTCTGGCCCCGGCGCTGTCATTGGATAGCGAGTAAATGCAAACCCTGCTCGCTTCAAAGCAAAGCAAAACCCGCCCCGAGTTGAGCGATCAGGATCGCTCAACAGACAAACACCACCCGGCGCTAGCACTGCCCTCATCAGCCCAATCAGCGGTTCAATATTGCGCTCTTCATAAATAACATCCGCAGCTAGCAGCAGCGGCACTTGGAAATTTGGTGGAACGCGCCAGTCCAAGGGCAGAATTTCAAAGCGATCAAAGCCGTTGGCCTCGGCATTTTGCGCAGCAAAGGTAACGGCGGTTTTATCATAATCGCTAAAAATAACATGCAGCCCTAGAGAGAGTGCCACGATGCCGGGCAGTCCTACGCCACAACCCACTTCTAAGGCGGTGCAGCCATCAGGCCATATAGACTCAGGCGCTAGCTGCACCAGCGCCTGACCAAGCATGTAAGCAGAAGGCCACAGCTCTGCCCAGTAGGGCATATATTCATCGGCGCTAAAAGCCTCGTGTGTACTGGGATGATCCAGCAGCTGATCGGCGTTGCCAGGGTAGGTGATAGTAAAGGTGCGGTTCCCCACTGTTACCCATTGCTGTGTCAAATGGGCAACGGCCTCAACAGGCGTCGTATGAAAAAACGGCTGATTGGGAGGGTTGGCAGAAGCAAAGGCAGGAACAGTCATTTCGCACGACACTCACAAAAACTCGCAACACGCTAAGCAATACAGCGTTTAGACCTTACTAGGAGAAATGAGGGGAATTAGGGGGAATGTAGTATTATGCACCACACCATGGATAAAAGACTGGATAAAAGACGGTATAAAAAACGGGATAAAAGACCGACGAAAACTATCCGGGACTTCATTACGACCCTCTATACAATGAGTCGCAAAATGAGCTGCAAAATGAGCTGCGCGATCGCACTGCTTCTCTTCAGTCTCCTCAATGCTACACCCGCGATCGCTCAGCCCTTTGCCAAAACAATCACCCAATCAGCGGCTACCGAGCGCCCCTACTGGAATTATAAAGACACCACCGGCCCCGACTATTGGGCCGACTTAGACCCTGCCTTCAACAACTGCAAAGCGGGCAAAAATCAATCGCCCATCAACCTTACCTCTGCCGAATCTACCGAATCTGCCGAATCTGCTAACCTCTATTTTCACTACGAGCCGGTTCCACTCAACCTAATCTACGATGGCCGCACCCTTGAAGTGCCCTATGCTCCCGGCAGCTACATTAGGCTCAATGGACAGCAGTACAACCTGCTTCAGTTCCATCTTCATAGCCCTAGCGAACATACCGTCAACAATCGCGTCTGGGACGCAGAGCTACACCTAGTTCACCAAAGCGATAAAGGTGATCTCGCAGTGGTCGCTGTGCTTCTACAGTCGAGCAGTCAATCAAGCAGTCAATCGAGAAGTCAGGTAAGCAGTCAAGCAAGCAGTCATGCTCAATACTTTGAACTGCTCAGCCAAAATTTACCCACCCCAACAGAAAACAAGCTGCGCACTGGTCAAATCATCAACGCCCAAAACCTTCTACCTCATCAAACGACCACCTATCGCTATAGCGGCTCGCTCACCACACCCCCCTGCTCAGAGCCAGTAACCTGGTTAGTGATGACAGAACCCGTCACCTTGCCCACTGAACAACTGGCCCAATACCAAAAGCTGTTGAATCACAACAATCGCCCTCTACAGCCGCCAAACAATCGCACTGTGCGAATAGATATTTCCCATTAGGAAACAACAATATTGTCGGGATTGTGATCCCGCTAGCGTACTGGCACATCGTGCCTTTCAAAACGCTTAAAATCTCTCAGAAGCTCTAATTACTCTTCTTCATTGCCTGCAATGTTCTCTTCAGAATTTTCTACCACTGCTTGGGATTCTTCTTTTTTTTCTTCTTCTTCTTCTTCTTCTTGTTCTTCAGATTCCGTTAACAGCACTTCTTTGAAGCGAATCATATCCTGACGCGGGTCGGCAAAGCTTACCCGAACGTTTATTCGTTCGCCTAGGGCCAAGTGGCGGTCAAAGCGCATTGCAAACTCTAGCCCTAGATCTTCAAAAATAATTAGACCGAGTTTTTCATGTTCTCTGAGCCAGCGCACCATCACCACCTCCCACAGTTGGCCACGATTGGCTTCTTCATGCCGTTTTAGGTACTCAATCGCCCAGTATTTTTTGGTCTGTCGCTCTACCATCGTCGCTTCGTAGGCGGCGTTGGATACGCTCATAATGGTTTCAGTCAGGGTCGCTTCGGGGAAGGGAAGGACTTCATCGCCTCGTAGATGGGCTTTGATTTGAAAGTGACCCATTAGGTCGGTGTAGCGGCGAATTGGAGAAGTGACTTGGCTGTAGCGGTCGAGCCCTAGGGTGGCATGGCGACTAGGGACAATGCCCATTTCACTGCGGGTCATACAGCGGCGAATGGCCGAGTCTCGTACCCAGCCAGCTTCTAGCTGCATCAGTTCTTCTTCGGAGGGAAGCTCAGGCTGAGGCTGTGAACGGTAAGGGAGCGGCACATTGTTTTCTTCGCCATAGCGAGCGGCTACTTCACTGGTTAAAATCATCATCTCGGCGACCATTTCGCGCGAGAGGGAGGATTCTAACATTTCTATTGCGATCGCATCACCGTCTACTTTGATAGAAGACTCAGGGAGCTGAATGCTGATGGCACCCTGAGCTTTTCTCCAGATATGGCGTTGCTTGGCCAGATCTGCGATCGCCAGCAGCTCCCCTTCAGCAGGAACCCCTAACTCAATCATTTCATCGGCATCTTCATAAGTCAGCCGGTAAGTCGGCTTTACCCAGCTCGGCTGAATGCTATATTCCTCAACGCCGCCATCTTCAGCCAACGCCACGCCAAAGCTCAGCGCGCAGCATTTCTGCCCCTGGACCAAGCTCATCGGCCCCGCCGCTAGCTCAAAAGGAAACATCGGGATGACACCCGTGGGCAAGTACACCGTCGTACAGCGCTTCCGAGCTTCGGCATCTAAAATGTCGCCAGGTATGAGCCAACGAGTCGGATCAGCAATATGAATCCACAGCTTGCCACGACCGCCTGGTAAGGTCTCATAGCTCAGTCCATCATCTATTTCTTGAGTGCTTTCATCGTCAATGGTGTACACCTTCAAGTGCGTCAAATCGACTCGGGATGACTCATCCAGATCAGGCAAATCGGTTAGCACCTGTTCAACGGCAGTTTGAACCTCATCGGGGAACTGCGTAGGGATCTGACGACGGCGCAGCTCTAAATTTTCATGCTCATCCCAAAGGCCTAAGCCAACGAGGGTTGCAAATGCGGCATCGGCATATTTATCTCGTCCCAAAGCCACCAAAATCTCTTGTGCTGCGGCTTTTTGGCTGGATTCGTCACCGAGCAAGGCGTAGCGCTCTAATACTTCTATGCGAGGGCGATCGCTCTTCTCCCACGCCACCGACTCATCCCCAGCCAAAATTGACTTAGCCCGCGCTAAAAACCCATCCCATTCAGCCTGCCGAGCTGTCTCACGCTCATTTTTAAGCTTCAGCTCTTCTATTTGTAGGGCCGGACGCGGTTCGTAATGGTCGCCCTTTTGCTTAAAGTACAGCTTGTCGTCACTCAACAGCCTATGCGCCGCATAACACAGCGGCCCACTCGTATCAGAAAAGAGTAGCTGTGCCAAAGACTCAGGCGTGGCGGGCTCTTCTAACTCAGTGAGCAGCTCCCAAGCCACCTCTAAATTATCGGGGTCAATATAGTGCTCAGCCTCAGCGACAAAACTCTCAATCGCAGAAGCTTCGTAGCTACCTTGTGGAACTTCGTAAATGATTTGGCGGGGGTGGATAGTGTGAGACTGTCCGCGCTGATCGATCAAGATCCAGTTTTTCTTACCTTCCGGGCGATCAGCAACAGCCAAATGAGGCTCCCCTTTCAGCTTAAATTCAATCAGCCTGCCCTTTTCCACTAAAGCCCCGCCTGTACCGCTCTATACGAAATCAAAAATTAACCGTCTTCATTCACATAGGGGAGAAGCGCGACAATGCGAGCACGCTTGATGGCCTTCGTCAGGTCACGCTGCTGCTTAGAGGTGAGCCCGGTGATGCGACGGGGCAAAATTTTACCTCTTTCGGTCACAAACTTACGCAGCAAATCTACGTCTTTGTAGTCAATTTTTTCGTCTGGCTGAATGGGCGAGACACGACGACGGAAGTAAGCCATAATCTTTGATTCTCTCTTGATTCTCTCTGGGTTTGTCCGGTATTAAGATGTTTTTACGCTGCTTCTAGATAGGGAGTGTATTAGCAATACAGTTACCGCTAACAGACAAGCTGGCTTGACGCCGCCTATGGCCTTTTCCTATCACAAGCTGATCGGCCGGTTTGGCCAGATTCTTTACGCTATTTTTCTCGGTGCTATTTAATTTCTTTATGTACGGTGTGCTTGTTGCAGTGAGTGCAGAACTTTTTAAGCTCTAACCGAGCGGTTGTGTTACGACGGTTTTTTTCGGTGCTGTAGCGAGAAACGCCATTGGAGCGCTTGTCGGGGTTGCTACGGCATTCGGTGCATTCAAGCGTAATTACAAGACGGACGCCTTTTGCCATGGTTTTCTAGTTTTCTTTAAGTCAACGCGGCCTTTAATTATTACACAAGAAGGCTTTATATAGAGCAGGGATATAAGCCGCAATTAGCCAGAGCCGCAATTAGCCTGCTAGCTTTTGCTCTACGCCAAAGCCTACGAGTGACAAATCGCTAAGCGGCATTCCTTCAGGGGGCTTCATATAGTTGAAAATGCGGCGGACGCGGACTTGAGGATTCACCAGAACGATGGAATCGACCGATACAATTTGGGTGTAGCGGGTGGTCATGAGCAGTTCGCGGGTTCGACTGTTAAAGCGAAAGTGCGAAATAATCGGGCGGTCTTCCTCGTAGGCTCTGTCGCGGAGATAGTCGCCTTCGATGAGATAGTCATGCTCAACGGGTTCGGTACTGGGCACAAAGGCTAGGTTGACTGACTGATCAACCACTTCACCTTTTTCTGAAACGGTATGAAATACCAGATGAAATCCAGGACAGTCTGATAGACGGTCTGACTCAGCAGTGTAGTTGTTGTCAGCAAAGACTTTCATTTTTTGCGCTGGCGTGAGGGGCGAAACGCCGAAGTGGGTGTGCGATCGCTCTACAGAAGATCGGCTCAAATAATGATAAGTACGCTCAGAGTCCCAGCTACCTACGCAGGTATCAAAAAACTGATGAAAGACGGAAAGGGCTGACATAGAGGTGAAGAGTCCTGGCAATCGTCACAAACCATATATAGATATAGCAAACAATGAATAAGGCCGGACTAATCACAGTGGATTAATCCGGCCTTATTAACGCTTTGTACTAGCTAATCGAGCTTTTAGCAGCAATTGGGGACATAATTGTCGCCCATGTAACAGAATATGTCCGAAAATAAATGCTTTTTGGACATATTCCTAACGAAGTCTATGCATTTTTGAGCAAATGCTTCACTAAATTGTCCTTGACCATCATTTGCCGCATAACCTCGACAACATAGTCTTGTGCCTGCTCTAAACTGAGCCCTTGAACCTGGTCCTTAAGCACTTGCAGCTTGAATTGCTGCTCCATGCTGAGGCTACCTGGCATCGTATCCTTGCCTGATTTACTCATGATGGTTGTTCCTCCAAAAGGTTAGCGAGATTTTCAAAAAGCAAAAATCTCTTAGATCATCAGAATTGTCGGGTCGTAACCTAAGCGCTAAAAGACGAAAATCAACTGTGATTAATGCAATTTTAGCTTGCGAGCACAGTAGCGTCAAATTGTAAATAGATTCGGTAACAGGTGTTACTTAAATTAATTTTTTAAAGATTGGCTGAGTGATCGCTAGTGCCTTTTAAGGGCCGACATCCCTTAAGCCACAAGCTTTCTGGGCCAATCTATGTCAATTTTATGAACCGGGAGATCCACCAAAGTTCGGTAAATATACCCCTTTTATACTTGTCTTAACAAACTGTAACTTCATTTTAGCGATCGCATTTAGCGGCTGGTTCATCCCAAAGAGAGCTTCCGTTTTTGCTAGCATCTGACCAAAGAAAGAGTTAGCAACGCACAAGACAGCAAGCTCAGACATTCGACAATTCCCAAAGCCTGGTAGAGCCGCATCAAACATGTAGAAAACACGCAAAGCCTGATTGCCAAGGTCAACGCAATAGGTAGAGGTGCGAACGCTATAGTATTTAAGAGTGGTTAGGGCAGTTACTTAAATTAAACCCAGTAATTAAGCTCAGCAGCCCCAAAGAATTAGAAAGGCAAGAATTTAGAAAGGTAGATACGCACGATGAACGTAATGGAGTTTTTCCAGCAGAGTGCTGGGCAGTGGCAGTCTCAGCGAACAACTCATCACCTCCCTTTTCGGCGAGCAGAACTAGGCGGCTCTAGAATTTTGGTAGAAGCGCTGAGCGCCGATCATGAAAAGGTCATCGAAATTTGCAAAATGCATGAGGTTGATCCTGCTACCGCAGTAGGCGGCGCTTACGTGCAATGGAATGGTGAAATGGCCTGGGATAAAGAAGGCGAAGACCATAAGGGTGAGACCGTTTTTGCCCTGGTTCCAGATGCAGATAACCCTCAGACTGGCAACTTGCTACGCGAGCGGGGCTATGCCGAGATTGTGCCTGTGATTGGTCGCTACGAAATGGACTCGGAAAATGGGCTGGTACTCACGACCGAGTACGAAACGATGAGCTCTATCGAACGGTTTTGGTTTCCCAGCCCTGACTTACGAATGCGCACGAGCGTGGTCAAGCGCTTTGGCGGCCTGAGTACTGCTTCTTTTTGTGCGGAGTCGCGGGTAGAAACTGTCCTTGAAAAGGAAAAAGATGATGCCGCTGCTCGCGAAGCCTTTGCCGTCGGCTCGCAGCACTCCTCGTTTGGCTGGTAGCGTTTGGCTGGTAGCGTTTGGTCGGCAATTGGCTGATCTGGCTTGCTGATCTGGCTTGCTGATCTGGCTTGCTGATCTGGCTTTAAGAGGGACGGTAATAAAGTCTTAAACTAAAACTGAAGAAACTGAAGGGCTAAGACGAAGGTTCTGTTTAAATACTTTTATTTGAATACCTTTATTTGAATACCTTTGCTGAGATACCTTTACTTAGATACCTTTGTTTGAATACTAAGGCTTTTGAAATTACAGATGGGTCAACAATTGCGCAGCTCCCTACGCGAACAGCAACATTCAACCATTCGCAAGCTAGCGAATACTATTGAAAGTATCTGGCACAGCGAGCTGGTACTCTCCGACTACGCAACACCTAGCGACTTGGGCTATGTAGAAGGTTCGCTAGAAGGCGAGCGCTTAACGATTCAAAACTACTGCCACCAAACGACTCAGTTTCGCAAACTGCATTTAGAGCTAGCCCAAGTTGGCAAAAGCCTGGATATTCTTCACTGTGTGATGTTTCCTCGACCCAACTATCACTTACCCATACTCGGCATTGATATTGTGGCGGGCCGGGGAAAAATCAGCGCAGCAATTGTGGATTTATCGCCGGTTATGCAGGATAGATCTTTACCGCCTAAGTACGAAGAGCAGCTGAGCCAGTTGCCGTCTGTTTCATTCAGCCAACCTCGCGAGCTGCCCGCTTGGGGCCAAATTTTCTCTAAATTTTGTCTCTTTGTTCGTCCGGTCACGCCTGAGGAAGAGGATGCCTTTTTAGATCAGGTCGCTCAATACCTTTCTATTCACTGCCAGCTAGCGAGCGAGGCGTTACCCGTTAGTAGCCTAGAAGAAGAAGCCATTATTACCGGACAGCGTTATTACTGCTCGCAGCAGCAAAAAAATGACAAAACTCGGCGGGTGTTGGAGAACGCCTTTGGTAAAGAATGGGCCGATTGCTATGTGCGCACGATGTTGTTTGACGTAATGTAGCGTTATAACGTTTTAAGTTTTTCTTGGACTAGCCAGTCGGAAGGCTCGGTCGTCAGGTAGCTGACAATATTAGCTTCGCCTAGTTTGCTCAAGGCCAAAATGGCCGCATACTGCAAGCTCCAAATGGGAACAGATAGGGCGGATCTTAGTTCGGTGATCGCTCGCTTTTCGCCCAGTTCGCCTAGGGCGATCGCAGCCGCCATCCGAGACTTTTGAAATTGAGGTGCCTTGTTATTTAGCGCACCAATGAGTAGATCATAAGCGGCGGTTACCTTGAGCCAGCCAAATAGCCGCATCAGATGGTAGTGCGCACCATAGTCGTTATAGCCCTCGGATTCGTAGCTTTCGAGCATTGCCGCTGGGGCCTGATCGGGTAAGTCATCTATTAGCGTTTTGCTGGCCAGGTAGCAGCGGCCAAAGTCTGTGCCATACAGATCCTGCACCAGAGTCTTTACCGCTAGCGGCTGATCATAGTGATGAATGAGGGCGACATCGTTGGGATGATCGCAAATGACCTTTTCGAGCAGCGGCTGCACCTGAGCAAAGGTGAGCTTGCCTTCGTCCATTCCCGCTTTGGCCAGTAGCCGAATGCCGCGCAGCCGAAACACGCTCGATACCGGACATTGCGCAATATGGGGAATCGCTCGATAGTAGTTGGCATCAATCAGATCTTGAATGCTGCCCCGGCGTGCATTCACATCTAGGCTTTGTAAAAACTGGATTACTTGAGGTATTGCTTTGTCGTCTCCTTTTAAGCGATACATCGCGGAGAGCGCCGCACTGGCAATGGGAGCCTGGTCACTTGCTGTAAATTTGGCGATGCGGTCGGCAGCAGGCTCGTAGCCCAGCGCTGCCAAGCTGTGAATAATCGTCCGATAGCTTTGGCCAGGGCGATCTAACTGCTGTGCCAACTTCTCTAAAATGGCAGGATCTACTAGGCTGATCGCCTGCCCAATTTCGCCAATCGCCCAGGCAGCATTTTCAACCAGGTAGCTGTCTTCATCCATCAGGCAGCTTGCAATAATGGGCAGCGCTGCTTTCACCTTTAACCGACCCAAGCTTTCTACTGCTTTGCGCCGCACAATCCGATTATCTAAGTCATCATCTGCTTTTTGCACCGCTCGTACTAGCGCCGCGATCACAGCTTCCGTGTCAAAATTCACCAAGTGAGACGCAGCGATGTACCGGCCAGATGCTTCATCTGAGTCAGCTGCAGGGGCATCTAGTATTTCAATGGCCTGCGCTTCAGTGAGATTAAACAGACGCGAAAAACGATTGTTCATGGGGCCAGATGCCAGCAAAAGTAGTCAGTGAACAGAGATAACGAGTTTGAGCGATCAGCCTATCGATTACCTTTAGCAGGATTGCATTAGCAGCGTGGAAAAGATCAAAAGAATACGCAATCAGCGGCCTATTATGCAGCGTATTAGATGCTTTTTAGGTTCTTTTTAGGGGCTTTTTGGGTGCTTTTTAGGTGCTTTCGCATGCCAATCAATCTAGCCTTGCCTCATGAGCTAGCAGCCACTGCTTTTGATCCAACCCGCCTGCATATCCTGTGAGCTTGCCATTCCTAGCAATCACCCGATGACAAGGCACAATAATAGAGAGCGGATTTCGTCCATTGGCAGCACCCACCGCCCGCGCCGCACCTGGTTGGCCAATTTGTTGAGCCAGCTCACCGTAAGAAATTGTTTTTCCAAAGGGGATATGGGGCAACCGTTGCCAAACCTGCTTTTGAAAGTCTGTACCATGCGGATTTATGGGTAAATCAAAGCATTGGCGCTGATGCGCAAAGTATTCAATGAGCTGCTTTTGAGTTTCGTTGAAAATGTCTAAGTCTGTTGATTCTTGCCAGTCTGGGGTGGGTTGTGGAAAGTGCTTTTGGCCTTTTAGATAGAGACCTGTGAGGCAGAGATCTCTCCCTGCCGTCAGCATCAACGGCACTAAAGGGCTCTCTATCCAACTGTAATAAGTCATGCAGATTTTTCTAAAACAAACCAAAAAGGACTCCCGGCAAGCCTTGTCAAACAAGGTGTTAGCCAAAAGCCCTTCATTTCTATCATTTCCATCGTTCAGAGATTACATGCGCTGAACCATACATCGGCTGAACAACAACTCACTTAGGAAAGAGAGTCAATCACATAGTCGAGCAGAGCGCGGAACTCGGCGAGTGCCTGAGGAGACATGTCACTAGGCGCGTAGGCGCGATCGCGCGTGTACTGCATAGCCGCGACATAAGGCGCTGTCGGCAGGTTTAAAGAACGGTACACTTCACGCACGCCCGCAATACCCCACTCATCTAAAGGGCTGGTGCCACCTACGACCAAGCTGTAGTTGATTAGGCGCAGATAGTGCTTGATGTCGCGGAGGCACTTATCTTGCTTAGCTGGGCTGCCGCCAGCTTCACCGTTGTTTTTTACACCATTCTTTGCATCATTCTTAAGGTAAGGATATTTCTTGAACGCAGCGTCGTAAGCTTCTTGAGCGACTTTGTCGATACCGGCGTTGAGCTTTTCAGCGGCTTCTAGGCGGGCAGCCGCACGCTGCAAGCCATCCTGAACGGTTTGCGAGTCAGCCGAACCGTAAAAACATGCAGCTGCATTAGCTTTGCCATCACCGACAGTAGCAGTTTGGGTGTTAGCCGTGACAAAGGCTTTAGCGGAAGCGTCAAGCATCAAAGCTCTCCTTCTTGGTAATACAGCAGGTGGCATTTATGCCAGTGAATATAGGTTAAAAGATGAAGCGTGATTGAGTCCGCTTTCTCAAGGACAAAGCAACAATCCGTTACATAGGCAAAGCGCATCTAACGCACAAACCCTAAACACGGGCGCTAGAGTTCAATCTCGTGCTCAAATCGACTGACCTTCTCGAATTCAAAAGGGCCTGCCACGGAACCCCAAAGCAATTCGTCTGTTTCTGGATCGCGGCCACGGTCGTAGCTGGTCATATGGTCGGCGGTGACGATGAACTCATTGTCTAAATAGGTGTTGAGGCCATTGCGCACTACCATACATTTCTTGCCGGGTTCTACCTTGCCGACAAAGCTATCGCCCGTCCAGTTCACCAATATATCGCAACCATCCATCGTCTCTAAGTCATTCGGCGTGAGCGTGAGGAGTTTTTGCCGGTCGCGGGCGGCTCCCCGAAAAGTCTCTTCGTTCTTCACCTTATAGTTCTCTAGCAGCACATCGTTTTCCCGCTGAATAAAGTGCAATACCCGCACCCGATAGGGCAAATGCAGCTGATAGTCGTAGGCCTGCTCCAAGTACAAACTAATTCCTGACTGAAACCCCTTTGGCAAAGGTCGCATACACACTTTGATATGCGCAAAAAAAGGCGGGTTTTCAAAGGCTTGGGGCTGATTGCTAAAGTCAGCAGCCATCCATTTTGTCAGCTTTACCACATCGGTTGAATAAGCCATAGGTGAGCAAGAGAAAACTAAAATTGCTAATCAAAATTCTAAAGGATCAACGTGCGCCCAACGGGGAGTATTACATTACGTCTAATCTCGCTGTCAGAACGACTTCGCCCTGTGTTGCGTTCAGGCCTTTTGTTGCGTTTAGGTTGTTGCGTTTAGGTTGTACACAAAGACCGAGCGCTCAGCAGCACACCTCACAACAGCGGGAAAACCTGAGAGCAGCGTCTTTCACTCACTCACTCATGTGGTTGTGTCCTAACTCCAGCGTCCTAACTCCAGTGTCCTGACTCTAGTGATAGAGGCGGCAAAAGCGCTCAAGCCGAGTAATCATCATAAAGAAAGACCCTAGCTCAGGAAAATCGTGGCGATTGATACCGCAGAGGAATTGCTGGCCATGTCTAAATAAACTATCCTGATAAATGTAAATAAATATTTCGTTTCAGGAAATTTTTGGCATTCATATGTTTTTGCAGATGAACGCCAACCCAATTTGACTGATTTTTGTCTAAGTCTGATTTTTGCCTAACTTGAGGAGAGCCCGCAATGACAATGCCTACAACTTCAACCCTTCAGAGTCAGACTCAAAGTCAGACTCCGAGCCAAATAGAAACTCAGGCGATCGCCTTTTTTCGGCAGTCGGACGGCAACTGGTGCTCCCGCCGTCGCTACTACACCCTAGCGAGTGGCGACACGCAAGAAGTCGTCAGCGACATTACGGTTCAGTTTTTAGAACGTGACCATGCGGAGCTAGTTGAGTTAGGCAAACGTCACGAACTGGCTGAACCGATGCTATTTGGCGCTAAGGTCAACTGGAAAAGCAACTATATTACGCCCAGTCGAAAGCCATCGATCGGTACGACTGTGTTTGGCATTATAGGGGATGTGATGTATCGCGATCGCGGATTTGCCACCCCCAAGCCCGTCACCGCCCGCTACAAATTCACCAGCGATCGCACCATGGTACTGCGCACCGAATACAACGGCTCCGCCTTTGAAGAAGAGCTAAAACTCATCGGTGAGAACTATCGCACCCGTCAAACCATCATCTCTCGTGCAGGCGAAGAAATCATGATTGGACAGTATTTAGAAACACGCGTCTAGACACACCTCGCCTGATCATTAATGATCCAAACTCTGGTGATCCAAACTCTGGTGATCCAAACTCCGCCATCTCTGGCCACAACGGCAACGCTCCGCTAGAGACCGCACTAGAGACTCCACGAGAGACTTCACTGAGCATGTGAGGGGTTAAGCAATTTTAATGTTTGTAACGTTATCGCGGCAATCCACTGCAATTCATTGGCAAAACGATCTAAAATCACCGCCATTCAAAAGGCTTGAAAGCTGCCTAAGGACGAGCTGGCATAAGGTTGGGAGTGACAGATAGGTTTATGAACTTTCTTGAACTTTCTTAGATACTCAGCCTATCCGTTTTACCCTTTTATAGGTAGGAGCAGTCAGCTTAGCCCTGCTTCGAATGTCAAATATTAGGAGAATTCGGATCTATGTTTGATGCGTTTGCAAAAGTAGTCTCCCAAGCAGATACACGAGGTGAGTACCTCAGTGCATCTCAGCTAGACGCGCTAGACAAAATGGTTGCCGATGGCAACAAAAGAATGGACGCAGTTAACGGTATCACCAGCAACGCTTCTGCGATTGTTGCCAATGCCGCTCGTTCTTTGTTCGCCGAGCAGCCTCAGCTGATCCAACCCGGTGGAAACGCTTACACTTCCCGTCGCATGGCTGCTTGCCTTCGCGACATGGAAATCATCTTGCGCTATGTTACCTACGCTGCGTTCTCTGGCGATGCTAGCGTTCTAGACGACCGTTGCTTGAACGGCTTGCGTGAGACTTACGTTGCGTTGGGTACGCCCGGTGCTTCTGTAGCAGCTGGCGTTGAGAAAATGAAGCAAGCTGCGATCGCAATTGTAAGCGACAACAGCAGTGTAACCAACGGCGATTGCAGCAGCCTGATTGCTGAAATCAGTGGTTACTTCGACCGCGCAGCAGCAGCTGTCGCTTAGTCTAGCTTTCCAAAGTCTGGAGTAGGTGCCTAAAGTTGTAGATCTTTAGAGATTGAGATCTTCAGCCTTAGAACCTAGATTTGGACAAAAAAATTGTAGAAAACTCATTTTAGGAGATCCTTAACGATGAAAACTCCTCTGACCGAAGCAGTTTCAGCTGCTGATTCTCAGGGCCGTTTCCTTAGCTCGACTGAGATGCAGGTTGCATTTGGTCGTTTTAATCAAGCGAAAGCTAGCCTAGAAGCTGCTCGTAAGCTCACTGCCAATGCTGATAGCTTGGCTAATGGTGCTGCTCAAGCTGTTTACAACAAATTCCCTTACACCACTCAAATGCAGGGCCCTCAGTACGCTGCTGACCAACGTGGTAAGGACAAATGCGTTCGTGACATCGGCTACTACATGCGCATGATCACTTACTGCCTAATTGTGGGCGGTACTGGCCCCATGGATGACTACCTGGTTTCTGGCCTTGCTGAAATCAACAAGACCTTTGACCTAGCTCCTAGCTGGTATGTAGAAGCGCTTAAGTACATCAAGGCTAACCACGGTTTGAGTGGCGACCCTGCAACTGAAGCCAATACCTACATCAACTACGCAATCAACGTCCTCAGCTAACTTAGCTAAATTGGCGTTCTTGCCTCTGAGATTAGGCTTTTAAGCTTACATAGCAGGTGGTTAGACCTCAATTTATCACCCAGAGAGATATACGATTACTGGAAGCGTCTAGTGGTTGTCTGTTTCTCTGGGTTTGCTGTTTGTGGGTATTGGTGAGAAGGGCTAGTGAGAGAGATTGACGAGGGCTTTGGGTGAGGTCTTTTAGGTAGGATCTTTTAGGTGGGGTCTTTTAGGTAGGATCTTTAAAACAACGATGGATGCTCAATTAGGACAAGAAGCAGGTGCGCCGCAGTTGACCGTAACGCAGGCGATCGCAAACCTACAGCAAACTGAAGACAATGGCGATCGCTACTATGCAGCCTGGTGGCTAGGGCGCTTTGGCGTGCGCGAGCCAGAAGCTATTTCGGCTTTACTAACGGCGTTGAAAGACGAGGGAAACAGAGATACCGACGGTGGCTTTCCGCTCCGTCGCAATGCGGCCAGAGCTTTGGGTAAAGTGGGCGACCCTAGCGTCATCCCAGCTTTAATAGACTGTCTGGATTGTTCTGATTATTATGTGCGTGAGGCTGCCGCTCAGTCATTGCAAACTTTAAACGCAAAAGAAAGTGTTGAACCACTCGTAGCATTGCTAGCAGGCGGTGTGGAAGCAGCCGTAGAAGTGCCCGGCAAGCCGCATTTAGTACAGCCTTACAATGCCATTTTAGAAGCACTAGGCGATTTGGGCAGCGACGAGACTGTAGCGATAGTGGAGCCTTTTTTGCGACATCAGGTGCCGCAGGTAAAAAATGCGGCGGCACGAGCGATGTACCAGCTGACGGGCAAGGATGAGTATACGCGATCGCTCATTGAAACGCTTAGCTGCAAAGACTTACAGCTGAGACGCTCTGCCCTGTTAGACCTAGGCGAAATTGGCTACTTACCCGCCGCCACCGCCATTGCCGAGACACTGGCTGAAAACAGCATTAAATTAATTTCGCTCAAGGGCGTCTTAGAACAACAAATTCAACAGGAAAATGAGCTGATCTCTGAAGAAACCTGTCGCGTAATGGCGCTGATGGATTCTCTCTTATAAGTGCATTTCTGATAGATCCATTTCTGATAAGTAACCCAGATTAATCAAATTAAAGATGAAACAGAATCACTGCATTGCCCCCTCAGTCCCCCAAGTTTGGGGGAAGCCGGACTCAGAGCCCCCAAACTTGGGGAAACCCATTATTGACTCAAGGGATAAATCTTACATTTCTATAGGGGGCAATGCAGTATCTACGATTTAACTATGCCAGCCTACTTAGATCCATTTCTGATAGATATATTTCTAAAAGGAATCTCTCTTAAATAGATAATCCCTCTTAACAAATAGTTTCTCTTAGATATAGATAGTTTTTCTTAAATAGATAGTAGATAGACTTAATTTAGTTTAGGATATGACCGACTTGACCCCCACATCTGCTTCATTACAGGCTTTTCAGCTACAAGAGAGACTTCATGCCGTTGAGGTGGCCGACTCAGCTCAGACCATGTTCAGCGCCGTTGAAGCGCTAGCTGAATTACAAGATGAAGGCGCCATTGACATGCTCATTCGCGTCCTGGGATACAACAATCCGGGTGCTGCTGTAGCTGCCGTAGAGGGCTTGATTAAAATTGGTACGCCAGCGGCCTCGGCACTGCTGAGTCAGATAGATGGCTATAACTATGGGGCAAGGGCTTGGGCGCTGCGTGTGCTCGCAGGAATCGGCGATCCGCGCGGATTAGACCTTATTTTGACAACAGCTTCTGAAGACTTTTCGCTCAGCGTTCGGCGGGCAGCGGCTAAAGGGCTAGGAACCATTCAGTGGGAAAAACTGCCGCCTGATGAACGACCTGCCGCTCAAATAAAAGCTCGCGATGTGCTGCTAGAAATTGTGAAGCAAGATCCGGAATGGGTGGTGCGCTATGCGGCAGTCGTTGGGTTGCAGGGCGTAGCGATGGCAGCGGCACAGGCCGGATTTGCAAGTTTAGCAGAGCCGATTTTGGCGGGATTGGGCGATCGCGCCTGCGTAGACGAGACCCCTGCGGTAAAGGCTCGGGCTCAATGGGCCATTTCTCAGCTGTAATCCAAATATTTAATCCAAATATTTAATCCAAATACAAATCTTCCCAAGTGAGTGGCGGCGACGCCGGATTTTGACACACCACCGGCAGCCAGGTAGCACAAGGAAACTGAGACTCTATACCTTGCAGTTTTTCTCGCGCTTCGCGAACCGCCTGATGCAACGGCAGTCCTTCTGAGAAGGCGAGTAAAAAATTCTTCAAAAATATCTGCGCCACCCGATCAGGCACCGGATAACGCATGACAATTACTGGTGGAATCGGCAAATCATGTAGGTTCTGTAGCAGCCCCATACCGTCACAGGTATTGAAAATAGCCAGCTTAAGTCCTCGCGCTGTGGCCTTACGCAGGCCGTATTTAAGATCACCTAAACTCAAACTCTCCTGGGCATTCAGCCGAATTTGCCCCGGTGTGTTTTCACCGTTGGGTGCCTCGCTGTGACCCGCAAAGAAGAGAATATCCCAAGGCACTTCCCAGAGCTGATCGGTAACCTGTTGCTGATTGGGCTCACTGAGTAGCCGAAGGTATACATCAGGGAGTGATTCTAGCAGTGCCTGATCGCTTTCGATATCAATGCCGGTGCGATCGCCCAAAACAGACAAAATCCGCACTTCTCCTGAGCCCTGACTCACAGCGGGCATTTGCCGGTAGGTCGGTTCGCTCACAATCAGCTCAGCCTTAGGATAGCGATCAAACCAGTCCCACAAATGAAACGGCAGTTGTCTGAGCAATAAATCGTCCGTTTGCAAAAAAAATCGAATCGAATCAGTGGGTTGAAGCTGCTCTAAAAGCTGTTCCTTCACCGGACGAAAAGCCTCAGAGTTTAGCCATTGGTTAATATCAACCTGGAGGCTGTGCGCAGCTTGCATACAAGGATCAAAGATTTCTTGATAGCTAACGTTGGTAAGCTGAACAAGCGGTGCTTTGATCCGAGGATCATTGCCTACACAGTGGGTGATTTCTTGATAGGTTTGCTGCCAACGGTCATAGCTAGCTCGAATTTTGTCGTAGCTCGGCAGCCGTCCGGTGATCTCTGCATAAGGTAGTGCGCCTTCTAACCCAATCTGTAAAGTGACTGGCAAGGTCGCTGACAGGGTATTTGCCCCCGCATTTGTCCCCTCGTGAAGCGACTGCTGCCGGGTCACGCCTAGTTTAAGAACAACTCTTTTGCCCAAACTATTGGGATCATCGTGCGTCTGATGCAGCCGACTACGGGCGCTCGAAGCGCTCAGCGCAGGACTGAGCAGCTGAGTGAGTTCTTTAAGATCTTGCTGGTGGCGGCGATAAATTTCAATCTGTTCATCTTTAGCGGCTAGCTCAGCGCGATAGCGAGACTCTAATGCCCTTAGCGCCACGGCATAGCCCTCGCTAAGTTCTTGATGTAGCTGCGCTCGATCGGCAGATTCAGGCACTTCCACTTTAACGAGCACCATACCATCGCCTTTATTTTCAATGCTGCGAATGGACAAGTCATGGCCGTTATGATCGGTCTGCACCTGCTTAAACGCAGCTAAAAAGGCTGAAAAATCTAGCCCATTGCGAAAGATTAAATCAACGGTATTTAGCGCTTCTTGAAAGAGTTTGGCAAATTCTCCTGGCCCAAACTCTCCGTTATTAGGTCGTCTTTCCTGGAGTTCGGCTGCACCACTCAGCAAGTAAACATATTTACAATCCACCCCTCTAAGATCGGTTGACATATCGATATGCCATCCGGCTAAACAGGTTCCGGTTAGGTGGCTAAGTGTAAAACAAGTGCCCAGCGCAATAACCTGAGAAAGATTCGCCTCTTCCAACTGAGCGCCCGTTAAATCAGCCCCACTTAAGTTTGCGCCGGTCAGATTAGCCCGGCTCAAGTCGGCATAGGCCAAATAAGCATCCCGAAGATCGGCCCGCTGATAAGACCGAGACTGACCGCGATGCGTGACCAGCAGATGACGAACCGAGCGATCGCGCAACAGTGCCTGATCAGCACGAGCCAAATCCAGCGCTCTGGCTTGATGAAACTGCGTTCTACTCAACCTAGCCCCTTGAAAATCAGCGCAGTTCAGCTGAGCCTTAGCAAAATTAGCACCGCTCAAATCAGCGCCGTTAAAGCGAGTTCCGCCCCAAGTCGCCAGTGCGAGAGCCACCTGCCGCAACAGCAAAAATCGAGGCTGCTCCGCCAAACTTTGCCGCATTACATAAACGCTGGCCGCAAAAATAGCGCCGCTGGTTGCGACAACCACTGCCTTAGAGAGCACACTGCCAAAGTCCATCAGGCCTGGAATACTGCCCAACAGCACCACACCTGCCAACAGCGCTTCGCCGTAGCTCCATTGACGCTGCACAGCGCCCTTACAGCGCAATCCAGCGAGCAAAGTGCCGCATAAAAACACATTAATAATCAGCCCCGCCCAGGTTTGAATCCCCACCGATCCGACTTCTGCCGAAATAGAAGGCTGCTCGCCCCAAATTGTTTCAAACACGCTCCCGTGAAACAAAGACTCCGGAATCAAAAAGCCGACCCAGCCGACAAACACCAGTAGAGAAGTCGTCAGTAAGGCCATCGCAGGGCCATGACCAAACAGACTCACCAAAAAAACGAACAAAATAGGAAAAATGACAATCGCTTCAATCCAGCCTTCTCTCACCAGCTGGTCGGGGGTCACCGTTGCCCCTGCCATAACGCCGCTAAACCCGATATTGAGCCCCACTATTATGAGAACGAAGATCACGCCCGTCAGCGCCCAACGGTTAGAGCCCGCTTTTGCCCCTACCAGCGAAGCCCCTACTAATCGCGCACCGGCAAAGTTAGCGCCTTGCAGCTGAGCCCCTCTAAAATTCGCTCCGCTCAGATCTTGTCCTTTAAAGGAGCGCCCACGCAAATTTTGCTCAGAAAAGTCACGAGCCGTTGTCATTGCTCTTAGCCATCTGTTTATTTCACTATGGAGTTATTTCACTATGAAGTTATTTCACTATGGAGGAAAGACTCGACCTCCCGTCAGGATAACCTGTATATCTTTAGATAGAATTTAGTTTTCTTCGCAAATATTCGCAAATCACTTTTTCATCCATGCCTCTCAGCTATGCCATTATTGGAACCGGAGCAATCGGTGGCTACTACGGTGCGCGTCTTCAACAGGCGGGCGCTCAAGTACATTTTTTGCTGCGAAGCGATTACGAACAGGTGCGCGATCGCGGCATTAAAATAGACTCCACAGATGGCGACTTCACCCTACCAAAGGTAAACGCCTACCTAAACGCTGAAGATATTCCCCCGGTCGATGTTGTCGTTGTCGCGCTTAAAACCACCCAAAATCATCTGCTCAAAAACTTGCTGCCAAAAATCAAATCCAACGGCGCAATTCTCTCTTTGCAAAACGGGCTAGGCGTAGAAGCTGATATTGTTCAACAGATTGAAGCAACCAGCTCTCAATCAACCAGCTCTCGATCAACCAGTCCTCAATCAACAGACGTCCAAACAACAGCTTCCCAAACAACAATTCTAGGGGGCCTTTGCTTCATTTGTTCCAACAAAGTGGGGCCGGGTCACATTCGGCATCTCGACTATGGCAAAGTGCTTTTAGGTGCACATCAGCGGCAACATCAGCGATGCCCGCCCACGCCTTTAATGCAAAGAATTGCCGCCGATTTTACCCGCGCTAAGATTGCCATCGATATGACAGATGATCTACCCATGGCTCGCTGGCGAAAGCTGGTATGGAACGTGCCCTACAACGGCCTCTCGGTGGTACTCAATGCAACTACAGAAGAAATGATGGCCCATCAGGAGGTAAGGCAGTTGATTACGGTTCTGATGCAAGAAGTTGTGATGCTTGCCAACGCCTGGGGAAAGTCTGTATCGCCCAGTTCTGTATCGCCCAGTTCTGTATCGCCAAATAGTGAGCGCACCTTGCCGCCGGAAGTTATCAACCAAATGCTCACCCAAACTGAGCAAATGTCGCCCTATCGCACCAGCATGAAAATTGACTACGACGAGGGGCGATCGCTCGAACTAAATGCCATCTTGGGCAACCCCCTGCAAGTTGCCGATAGGCTCAATATTCAGGTTCCTGCCATTAGGATGCTCTACCAACAACTCGCATTTCTAAACGATAGGAACATACTCCTCCCCAAATAGAAACCAAACACTCTTCCCAACCGTTGGCCTTAAAGTTGATCCAACAACAACCGCCGTATCAAAGAAACAACCGCCGTATCAAAAAAACAACAAAACCAGAGTAAGCGAACCTACTCTGGTTATAAGCAACTATTTATAAGGGACTAGTGGGTTATACAATTGTGGCATCGCAAACCTACATCAAACCAATTTGGGATAAAATGCTCTGCCCAGTCAGGAACTCAGTAGCGAGCCCAATCACAAAGCCCAACATTGCCAAACGACCGTTCCAGGTTTCAGCAAAGCCAACGAATCCAAATTTACTGTCTTGATTTTCCATGGTGAGTATTCCTAAAAGCTAAAAGCGTAGATATTGAAACTAATCTTTACAAAATTTAACACAAATCGTTTGGAGTTTTCAGTTACATAGACAACATTTCGCTCAATTGAGTGAATTTATTGAGTCGCTCAATGCCTCATTGATGGCTTTACCCCTTCCAGGGAGCGAACTGTTCCCTGCTGAAAGTGCTTTTGAACATGCTTTGTCCATTCAAACAATGAGTGAGGCAACGACGTCGTAAAAGGTCTAATCGGCAGTATTGGCTGATTCTGCATGTGGCGTTTTGGCAAGCGCATTAAAAGGGATTGCTTGGGCTGCTTAGCATTCCAGGCAAGGGGGGTGAATCCTGATTGTTGAGTTAAAGCTAGCTGTAATATCGTTTTGGTAAGCAGCGCCGTGTGTAACCCTGTTACCCCCTCTAGGTTAGCTCGAAGCATGTTGGCCGATGTTAAATTGGCCTGCTCCAAACAACTGTGCTGGAGGTCAGTTCGAATCAAAAAAGCGCTAGAAAAGTTTGCCTGACTCAAATCAGACTCACGTACCCTTGCCAAAATTAAAAACGCACCGCTAAAATCTGCCCGTTTTAAATTGGACTGACTGAGGTTTACCCCCATCAGCGAAGCGCCCCGCAGATCGGCACAGCTCAGGTCAATGCCACGTAAGCACTCGTCTCGCAAAAAAATGCCCCTCAGCCTGACTCCACGAAAATCTCGCTCTCCGGCTTGATAGCGTTGTAAAAGTTCTTCTGCTGTCATACTGCTTCAAACTCCATTCCCATGGGTTAGAAATCAGAACGATTGAGCCCAGGAGCCCCTCGTTTTAATCTCAGTTTTAATCTCATAGGAGAATAGCAAACCCTAACCGATTGCAACATCCATATGGGGGGGATAGGAATATGCAAATATTCAGGAGCAAAAGCACTGACATCGCCGGGGTTATCCTAGCTAATGCTGGTGAACACCGCAGCGCCAAGGGCACCCGTCACTACAATAGCGAGCAACAAATTAGTAAACAGGCGTCCAGTTTCTTTGTTGAAACCTAGTCCCTTATCTTCCTGACCAGCAGTAAAGAACAAAGACCATGCCTGATTGGCGTTGATGGGCGAGGCACCGTTGAATGCAGGGCGGAATACAACTGGCCCAAATAAGTCATTGTTGGAAAAATCAAAATCGTTTTTCATTTTGGGTCTCTCTCTATATATTGAGATATTGAGTGTACAGGTGGAAAGCACTGCGGTTAAATCACAAACCGCCCTATAAATTGACTAGCCAGGTCACAATTCCCTGACCAGTGATTAGTTCAAAGGCGATTGCTGAAATAAAACCCATCATGGCCAGACGACCGTTAATGAGTTCAGCGTAATGGTTAAAGCCGAACTGCTGGATATCGTCCACATAAACTTCAGGCTCTATAGCAAAGTTGTTTAGGCTGCCGCTCTCTTCGATGATGTATCCACGAGATGTTGTGGGACTAGATGTTATGGGGCTAGATGCTATAGGGCTAGATGTCATAGGACTGGATGTCGTAGGTTTTTCTTTGCTTGTTGTATAAATATAACATAATGTAAATAAATATTGCAATACATTGACAATTTAGCTGTTGGCTTTTTATCCAAACGGCTTCGTAAGGCAAAACCGCCTGCAACACTGGAATTGGCATGCCCCGTGGGGGCATAGAATCTCACGGAGAAGTTTGATAGCTTGTTGAGGGATGAATGGCTGGGTCCAAGTTGTGCCTTCAAAAGGGTTTAGCACGGTGAATGTGATGCAAATTACATCCTCCCTTTTTCGTTGTTATAGCGCTCAGCCCACTCACGCCTATCGTGTTTATTGAGAGGGTACTCAAAACTTATGTCTTACGAGCTTCCAACCTTGCCTTACGACTACACTGCGCTTGAACCTTATATTTCAGAGAGCACCTTAGAGTTTCACCATGACAAGCACCATGCTGCTTATGTCAACAACTTCAATGCTGCTGTTGAAGGGACTGACTTAGATAGCCAGCCTATTGAAACGGTGATTAAAGCGATCGCAAGCAATCCTGAAAAAACTGGGGTGTTTAATAATGCGGCTCAAGCCTGGAACCACACCTTTTATTGGAACAGCATGAAGCCAAATGGTGGCGGGATGCCTGCTGGTGATTTGGCAAAGAAAATTGACACCGATTTTGGTAGCTTTGAAAAATTTGCAGAAGCCTTCAAAAATGCCGGAGCAACTCAGTTTGGCAGTGGTTGGGCCTGGTTAGTGCTAGATAATGGCACCCTTAAGGTAACGAAAACCCCAAATGCCGATAACCCTCTTACGAGTGGGCAGGTGCCCTTGCTGACGATGGATGTTTGGGAACATGCCTACTACTTGGATTACCAAAACAAGCGACCCGACTATATGGGAGCCTTCTTAAGCAATCTGGCAAATTGGGATTTTGCTGCCCAAAACCTGGCAGCTGCTTAAGCAATCCTGATCCTGTTCACTGCTGCATCTATTTATTGCTTCAACTAACTCGGTTAGTTCCACTTTTTCCATGGAGCTTGAAGCCTGACCGCATAGCTTTGTCTCACTGAGGCAGAGCTTTTTTGGATAGCCACTGTTCATTACAACTCAATACCCTACCGACAGAGACGCTCAGCAGACGCTCAGCAGACGCTCAGCAGTGCTGTGCTCAGTGCAATAAGTTTTACCACCCCCGGTATTTTTATTGAACGCGAATCCCTTATTTGTCCGGATCTAACCCAACCATATTTAAACCAACCATGATTCTGAATCCTGATTTCCCTCACATCATCTGGTCATTTACTTATCGGGGATGGCGACTAGAGGTTGACCAAAGTGAAGAAGATGGTCAAGTTCTATATACTGTTTGGGCAAATCATAAGGATGGCTGCGCAGTAGCGGTTCCCTGTGCGCTAACAAGAGAAGAGGCCATCAAGCGTGGGAAACACTATGTTGATTTTCGCCTCAATCAAGCCGCGATGAGCCTGATTTAGGGCACTGGAATACAGCATTGAGCGATCGCATCAAGCCAATTATTACCCGCGCGATCGCATCAAACCAATTGCTACCAATAGGTTCTCAACCATTACCAGAAGTTCGTCTTCAAACCAAGTTTTCTAGGAAAGTGTAACAATGTCGAAGATCAGCATTAATGTTGCTTTGACACCTTGCAAACCCTAGTTCACGAAAAACAACCTGAGACTGTGATGAACCTCTTGCTTTTGGGCTTTGGCCTGTTCCTGCTCCTGCTGCTACTAAGCCTTGCCATTTACTTGCTGACCGCCCGTAAGTACGAATCCGCATCCTCTGTTGCCCAGTCCTACGACAGCTGGACTCAAGACGGCATTTTGGAATTTTACTGGGGAGAACATATCCACCTGGGCCACTATGGATCGCCACCCCGACGCAAAAATTTTAAGAAAGCCAAGCATGACTTTGTTCATGAAATGGTGCGTTGGGGCGGCCTAGATGCACTTGCACCCGGCACAACGGTATTAGATGTCGGCTGTGGCATCGGCGGCAGCAGCCGCATTCTGGCCCGAGATTATAACTTTGCCGTAACAGGCATCACCATTAGCCCCCAACAGGTGCAGCGAGCCCAAGCGCTCACTCCCGCCAATGTCAATGCCCAATTCAAAGTCGATGATGCCCTGAATCTCTCTTTCCCGGATGCTAGTTTCGATGTTGTCTGGTCTATTGAAGCCGGACCCCATATGCCTGACAAAGCCCGCTATGCCCAGGAGATGCTACGCGTCCTCAAACCCGGCGGCATTCTGGTAGTCGCTGATTGGAACCAGCGGGACGATCGGCACAACCCCCTTAACAGCTGGGAGCGGCTGGTCATGCAACAACTGTTAGATCAATGGGCTCACCCGGCCTTCGCCAGTATTGAAGGCTTTGCTGAAGAATTAGCCGCCACCGGATTAGTAGCAGGCGGCGTCACCACTGCCGATTGGACTCAGCAAACCCTCCCCAGTTGGATAGATTCCATCTGGCAGGGCATTGTGCGTCCAGCCGGATTAGTCAAATTTGGTAGTGTTGGCTTCATCAAGTCTCTCCGAGAAGTGCCCACCCTTCTCCTAATGCGGCTGGCTTTTGGTGCGGGGCTGTGCCGGTTTGGCATGTTTCGAGCTGTGCGGGCAGCCTCTCCTAGCCCCATCACCAGCGATGCCGCATCTGATCAAAACAGCGACAATATCAAAACAGCGACAATTTAGCGCGTTCGAATTAGTACGTTCGGATTAGCGCGTTCGTAAATCTCTCCCAATCACGCAAGCATTGAACAAACATTGAGCAAACATTGAACAAACATTGAACAAACATTAAAAAACGGGCTCGGGCACCCAGACAGATACCGAGCCCGCTTCACAGCAAAATTCGGCCCAACCTTCACTATCAGTTACCGTGGGCTCATTGATCTGCCCAGTTATATCAATGTAGGTTCGATTCGGCTGACCAGTGTTCATTTTCTTTTTCCCGGCAGCACTATTGCTCATGACCACAGCCATTCCCCCTGGGTTTTCTTCAGTGCCTAGTCGCGTCCAGCCAACTGTGCTGAAATGGTCAAAATAGTCAATTTGGGGGCCATGCCCATAAGTATGCCGCGCTGCCAAGAACCGATCAATTATTGTCTGATAGCTATCTAAAAAGATTTCATGCTCACGGCCATCTGGCCCCACATCCGTATAGTGCGCGCCGTAATAGTCACCATAGAACACACAAGGGTAACCCGCTTGCCGAAGCAGAATCAGCGCATAGGCTAATGGTTTAAACCAAGGTTCAACCACAGACTCTAGTGATTGCAAAGGCTGCGAGTCGTGGTTGTCTACGAGGGTTACCGCCAAGTGAGGGTGCGTTTCTACCAGCGTGTTGCGAAAAATAGTGCGCATATCATACGCCCCGCCCGCCAAGCTCGCCTGATGAAAGTGGTAATGCAGCGGCGCATCAAACAATGTCACCTTTTCATCCGTGAGGTCAATAAAGCGATGTAGTGCCTTAATATCGCCCGACCAATACTCGCCCACCGCAAACAAAAAGCGCCCACTATAACGCTGGATATGATCCAGCCACTGCGGAAAAAAGCCTGCTCGCACATGCTTCACCGCATCAAACCGAAAGCCATCCAAATCGATGGTATCTACGTACCACTCGCCCCATCGCTTGAGTTCCTCAGCAACCGCTGGGTCTTTTACATCTAGGTCACAGCCCATGAGGTAATCAAAGCTACCTTTTTCCAAATCCACCTGATCGTCAAAGCGCTTGCCGTCAAACAAGTAAACCGCTTCAAAATCTTCGGGTTCGTGCTCGTTGTGATCGGTCGCATTAAAGTGCCACCAATGCCATTCCATTTCAGAATACTTGCCGTTACGGCCTGGGAAAGTAAAGTGCGTCCAGCTCTTAATAGTCTGCGCTTCACCAATCGCCAAATGTCGATCGTCGGGATCATACGGCGTTGCCAGAAACATTTCTTGCCTGTCTGCGCCCATCATATGGTTTAGCACGATATCGGCATACACTGCGATCCCCGACTGCTTTGCCTTTTGTACAGCGCTTACATACTCATCGCGCGTGCCGTATTTAGTCCGTACTGATCCCTTTTGGTCAAACTCGCCGAGGTCATAGCGATCATAAACGCTGTAGCCCACATCTAGGCCACCAGCGGCTCCTTTGTAAGCAGGCGGCAGCCATACAGAGGTAATGCCTGCTTTTGCTAATGCAACCGACTTTTCAGCCAGTTCGTTCCATAGTGAACCGTCTGCCGGTACATACCAGTGGAAAAACTGCATCATTACGCCATTGGGTACAAACATTAAGAGAACCGTGACGGGAGGTTTAGTTTTGATAACCGATAGCTCTGGCCACCGAGTCGCATAACTGAGTGATGGTAATAACTAGGGCAATTCGGTGGCGATAACGTCAGTGGCAACAACGTCAGTAACGATAGCTATGGTTGCGCAAAAGTATAATCCAGAAAATTCTTTTTGCGATACATTTCTTTACAGTGAAAGCAACGAAAATCAAAAACTAACAGCAACATAAATACTGCGTAAACCTACGGGTCTCACTTTAAGGAGAGAGAGCAAAAATATTACAGCATAAGCCTTACAGCTGTCCGGAAAATTTTCTCAAGGCCATTTCTTACAGGCTTGAGAAGCTTTATGAACCCATGATGTTATGAGTCAATGAGATTAGTAACCTTAGTAACCAATGATGTAACGGCTGTAGTTAGGCAAAATCTTTTTCAACCCTAGCGCCAACACCAAACAAATCAAAATCATACCTACGGTAACAAGTGGGTACCACAACCAAGGGCTCTCAATGGCGTTTATACCCAGCAAAGGCTTGACCTGCCGAATAAACGAGATAAAGTAACCATGCGTAAAGTAAATCGCAAAGCTCGTAGAGGCCAGAATGTTGATAAATTTTGATTCGAGCTTTTCAAAGCGATGAAGCCACACCATAAAGAAAACGCACAGCACTATTTTTTGCACCATCATCAAATCCAATCCCTGATAGTCCATCGGTGCTTTGTGATAGTTTCCGGTTTTACCTAATGCTGCTTGCAGGGCCGCTACGCCGATTGCGAGTACTAATAAATAAATCTCTTTGTTCTTTAGGGTGGAATAAATCATCTCTTTCTGTTGCGAGCAGATAATTCCAAACAGATATACCGGCGAAAAGTAAACTACGGCCTGCAAAATCAAAATATCGTGTAAGGGTCTGTGCAAGAAAAGAGAGACTACAAACAAAAGAAATGTGATTAGCAGTTGATGCTTAAGCTTGAATTGAATGAATGCTATATGCAACGGCGACATCACAAACAGAATCATTGCAAACGGAATGTACCAGTAGGCCGTTAAAAATGCGCCTGTGACATAGTATTTGAGTGCAGGCACAGCATATAGGTTAAACCAGCCGCTGCCCTGGGGAGCGTACAAATCGTAGTAGGCGTCACCCTGTAAAACCAACATCGCAATGGGTAAAATTGAGAGCAGCGTATAGGGTAGCAGCACCTTTTTGAACTTGCCGGCCATAAATTTTTTAAACTGGTATCTCTTGTAAAAAATGTGGTGAAATAAAAAGCCAGAGATAAATACAAAGAGCACGGTGCCACCTGTCAAAAGGTTGCAAAACACACGTTCGGGGAATGTGTTGAAGCTAGCATCTACTAAATAAAAACAGTGTCCGGCCACGATGGCCAAGATGGCGATCGCCCGAAAATGATTAATTGAGTTTAGAAACATAAAGACGGTCTGGCATGAACTTAGCTATTTTCACGCAACTATTTTCACGTAGCAAATAGCTGCTTACTCGTCCGCAAGTTTACCGAGACATTCGTAACTCAGCACATCCTTCACGATAACTTTATTGCTAGCTTTTTACTTTGGCGCAAAACGGGTAAACGGTTTTATTTGACCGAGCGTCGTACTCAGTTCGGTGTGAATTCTTCCATTTGTCGCCAGTATCCGCCCCGATGCAATCTCAAACGGGCTTTGGTCGTAGGCCGTCACCTTGCCCCCAGCTTCTTCTACTAAAATCACACCTGCGGCGACATCCCAGGGCGACAGTCCGCGCTCCCAGTAGCCATCCAGCCTGCCGCAAGCAACATAGGCCAAATCCATTGAAGCCGCGCCCCCTCGTCGTACGCCTTGCGTCAGGTGAGTGAGATGACAAAATTCAGCATAGTTGTTATCAATGGTCTCGTGCCGGTCGTAGGCAAAGCCCGTCACCAACAGGCTATCGGCCAAAGATGCTGCGTCAGACACGCAAATAGGCTCACGGTTGCAGGTCGCGCCTAGTCCCTTAGCCGCTCGAAACATTGCATTGTGAACTGGGTCAAATATCGCGCCTACGGCAGGCTTGCCTTCTATCAACAGGCCGACCGAGCAGCCACAAAAGGCATATTGATGCGTGTAGTTAGTCGTGCCATCTAGCGGATCTACCGCCCACAGCAAGTCATCTGTTTGGATACCGATGCTGCCCGACTCCTCTGCCAAAATAGCGTGATTTGGCAGATGCAGCCGCAGCACAGAAAGGACTTCCTTTTCAGCTGCTTTGTCAGCTTCGGTGACCAAGTCGCCTGGTCGTCCTTTGGTTTGAATGTTAGAAAGATTTCCCCAGTAGTGCTGGAGTACCGCGCCCCCAGCGGATGCGGCCTCGGTGGCAATATCGAGAAAGCGTTTTAGGTCGTCAGTAGAGTAGGTCATATGTTTTGATTCTGTGGGGGGCAGGGCTTTGTATCCCACCGTCGTTTATTACGGCGTGCGGATGCATTCGCACGCCGCAGTTCACTGGGCTTTTTGCGCCGTAAAGATTTCACAAAATCTTTTTAATTAGGTCAAGTGAAAAATGGTAATGGCACTTGCGATCTCGAACTTCTAGCAATCGTCTGACTCGTCTGAACTATCGGACTAGTCGTCTTCAATCGGAATGCCAAAGCGAACTTTGCCTTTGCCAAAATAGCGACCAAACTGAAGCTCGTATACTTCGTCTTCGTCTTGGGTTTCAACCTCTAGGTCGCTGCGCGGATAGCTGACGCACAACAGCGCGTACCCTTTTTCTCGCAAGTCGGGCGAGAGGCCCATCGCTTCGTGTTGCTCTAGCTCTCCTGAAAGTACGCGTACCGCGCAGGTAGTGCAGGCACCGTTACGGCAAGCAAAGGGTAGGTCAGCAGTTTGGTTCTCAGCGCTTTGTAAAATGTAGCGATCGCTTGGCACTTGCACAGTGTAGTCAGTGCCTTTTTGCCGGTCGTGAATGCGAATGTTATAAATTTCAGCCATGGGCTTATAAAAGCTATCGGGGCTTTTTTATGATTACACGTTGCGCTCAGAATGAGGCTCATCACGACCTCTAGAGATATTTATAAACGTCTTTATAGAATTGTGCGCGTAAATAAACCAGAGGTGTCCCGATTTCTGATAGGATGGCAAAGCTGTAATACGCTTGAAAAAACGCGCATTGCACACCAATTAAGGAGAGATGGCCGAGTGGTTGAAGGCGCAGCACTGGAAATGCTGTAACGGGGCAACTTGTTCGAGGGTTCGAATCCCTCTCTCTCCGTCCTTTTTTATACTTTTAATTAGCCGGTGATTGGCGGATGATTAGCGGGTGGGCTAGTTCACTGCTGATTTACTTAGGTGATCTGCTTAATTGATCCGCTTAGGATGACCAGGTCAAGATTAGGATGACCGGCGGTTAAGATTTGGCGCTGCTCAGTTTTTCTTGACCAAAGGCAATGCCTCCTAAGGTCACTAGCCCAATCCCCGTCCATTGAATAATGGCTAGGGAGGGATGCGGCGTAAAGCTCCAGGCGAGCAATGCGGTTGCGAGCGGTGTTGCCGCAGCCACAATCGCCGTACGTGCGCCAATTAGCCGCAGACTGGTGTAGCTAAACAAATACACCAGCAGCATCACTAATCCCAGTAAAATTCCCCACAGTGAAAAGCTGAGCCAGTCTATCGCAACTGGCTTGAGCGGCTTAACCAATAGCACGATGCTACTCAGTACGGCCATGGTAGAAAATTGCACTATGGCAACCGGCATCGGATGACAGTGCTGCTCTCGATAGCTCAAGTTAGTGAGGACAACATATAGGCTAAAGGCCAAGCTCGCGAGCAGACCTAGCCAAACAACAGAAGGACCACCGTTCACTAGCGAATTGCTCAGTGCACCTAAAGAGAAAGAAGTAAAAACGGGGCGAATGGCCAGAATGCCGCCCATTGCGATCGCAACCATAGCCAGCAAACCCAGCGGCGTCAGCTTTTGCTCAGGTAAAGCTATCTGTCCCAGCGGCATTGCCGTCAGGGGATACAAAAACAGCAGCATGGCCCCTATCGCTGGCCCCATCAGGCCGATGCATTGGTAAATTAAAACCTGCGAAAAAAACAGCGCAATGCCGCTGCCAATGAGCAGTGTCAATAGCCGGTCGCGCGTGTATATCCAGTCTTGTAAATCTTCCCAGGTGTAACGGTACAGCTGCGGTGCCAGAACGCTTAGGGCGGGCACCATCACCAGCATTCTAAGCCATAGCAACGCCACCGCCGGGACAAATCCCGTCCCTAGTTGGGCGATGGGAATGTTCAGCCAGCTGCCGCCTTGCCCCAGTGCGCCTACCACACAAAAGTGCCATGCCATGAGCCCAGCGGCGATCGCACTCAACACCAGACCCTTACGAGGCCTTGTTCCCTGCCTGACGGACGGGGCATTGATCATGCGAATGCTGCGCTGACGCCTTTGCTCAGAGGTTGCCGGAATAGGCAGTTCTATCGAACCTCGGGCTGACGCCTTTGCCTGCGAGTAGTCAAAAGGGACAATCCGCTCACCGGGCAACTGAGGCATTGGTATCGACACCGATGTTTTAAGCTGTGCCGCGTCGTTGGGCACTGCTTTATCTGTCTGAGCTTGTTGGGCTGTCTGAGCTTGTTGGGCTGTCTGAGCTTGTTGGGCTGTCTGAAGCTGCGCGTAATCTGCTTTTAGCCCTGCAATGTCCGATTGTAGTAATGAAACCTCTGCCTGTAGCTGAGCTTTTTGGGCCTCTAGCTGCTCAATCTCCTGGCTCAGCTGGTCGGTGTAGCGCCGCTGCAATTTTTCTACCGGCCCTAAGGATTCTTCTGGCAACACCGACTCATTCAGCGAAGACCCCGCCGAGCGATGTTGCAGGCTGTTGGGCAAATCCGGCGATGACTTTGTGTCATCGCCTTTAAAAGCGGGGCTATCCGACTGCATCACTCACTCAAAACCAGGGATTGCCTGTGAATATACCAGACTACCCTGATAATCAGAAGACTCTGTCCAGTTTTGATTACATTTAGGAGAGCAGAACGTACCTAAATAATCGTACCGTCAGGGATCACCGCATTTTTAATGACCACGACAATGCCACTGCGAATGTAGTAGCCTTCCGACTCTCGCTCAGCCTCTTGCACATTGTCTTTATTGATAATCTTCACGTTTTTACCAATGCGCGCGTTTTTATCAATAATGGCTCTGCGAATTACAGACCCTTCACCAATGCCCATTGGAATTTTGTCGGGGTTAGTAAACTGACCGGTTTCATCCATGCCTTCGTAGTAGTCACAGCCCATAATCAAAGCGTGATCTAGCTCGCAGTTTTGATGAATACGCTGACGCAGCCCCACGACTGATTTGTGAACACGGCACTTTTTCAAAATGCAGCCTTCGCTGATAATCGACTCGGTGATGTGGCAATCTTGCAGCTTACTCGGCGGGAGATAGCGCGATCGCGTATAAATCGGCGCATCTTCCTTGTAAAAGCTAAACGCGGGATTGGGCTGATCGGTCAGCGCAATGTTCGACTCATAAAAAGATTCAATCGTACCAATATCTTCCCAGTAGCCCTTAAACAAATAGGCCTGCACATTGTAGTCACGCGCAGAGGCTGGAATAATCTCTTTACCAAAGTCAGTTTGATCAGGGTACTGACGCAGCAGATCGATGAGCACCTGCTTTTTGAACACATAGATGCCCATAGAGGCAATAAAAGGCTTCTCTTGAGACTCTTCGGGCGATAGGCCCATCGCGGTCGTATCGACCTTCATCGCTTCGAGTGCTTCACCCTTGGGCTTCTCAGAAAATTCAACAATTCGGTTGTTCTCATCCACCTTCATGAGGCCAAAGCTCGAAGCCGTCTTGTAGCCAATCGGCACCACCGAGAGCGTTACATCTGCGCCGCTTTCACGATGCTTGCGCACATACTGGCTGTAGTCCATCCGGTAGAGATGGTCGCCCGAGAGAATAATAAATTCGTCTACATCTGCGGTCTCAAATAGCCACAAATACTTGCGCACCGCATCGGCAGTCCCTTCAAACCAGCTAGGGCTGTCCGGCGTTTGCTGCGCAGCCAAAACTTCTACAAAGCCATCGCTAAAAGTAGAAAAATTGTAGGCTTTGGAGATGTGACGATTTAAAGATGCTGAGTTGAACTGGGTCAGCACATAGATTTTGAGAATATCGGAATTTAAACAGTTGCTGACGGGAATATCAATAAGGCGATACATACCGGCCAAAGAGACGGCAGGCTTCGCACGATACTTCGTGAGCGGGTAGAGACGACTGCCAGCACCGCCTCCCAAAATGATTGAAAGAACTCTTTTCACAACATCAACCTTAGCTTACAGAAAAAATACGCCATCCTTACTTCCCCTTTAAGTGTGGGCTCAGCAGGGACCGTTGGCAAGAGGGGATCGGTAGATTATCAATTTATACGGGCGGCATCCCCCCGTCGCAACACTAGCGCTCGCGCGTCGCCCAGAGATGTCGGCTACATCACCTCAGCCTGAATATTTGAAATGATATTTAGGTGCGAAAGCCCAGTTTTGAAATGTGATGGGCGACATCTCGGATAATTGTTCTAAGGGCGTAGGCATCGCCGCTGTAATCGAGCCCTACGGTCAATATGTAGACTTGAGAATCGACTTTCATCGCCAGCGTAGAGGCGAGCACGCGGTTGTTTTGGCCGGTCTTTTCCCCGAGCCATTCAATGTCGGAGCCGGCTCCTTTGAGGGCTTCATAGCCGAGTTCTGTGTCTGCCTGCTTTTTGAGGGCCGCAACAATTTCCTGACTCTCTGGAATCTGGGCGCTGTAGATTTGCACCATCATCGCGGTGATATCGTCAGTAGAGGTTTGGTTAATTCCAGATCCAAAGTTTTCTGCCATGACCTGATCACCCGCAAGCTTGTGACCGACCAAGGTTTGGTCGTAGCCTAGCTCATTGAGCGCTTGCTTGATGCTGTCGTAGCCTAAGTGGTCAATGAGCTGATTAGTCGCGATATTATCGCTTTCACTGATCATATGCCCCATAACCTGACGGAGCGGATATTCTGTGCCGATATCCATCACGGCTCCGGCTGCATTTTCGGTAAAGTTGCCCGGATCGATAAAGATTTTTTCATCGAGCGGGTTGCTTTGTGTGGCTACGGTTTTCGCGAGCGGCTGGCCCGATAGCGTTTTTTGAAGCAGGGCTAAGGCAATCGGCACCTTAATTAAACTCGCTGCACTGGCCAGCGACTCTTCGCCTAAATGGCTCAGACAGGGGCGATCGCCCAACCTGCGATTGTCTAACCTGCGATCGCCTAACCTGCGATCGCCCCTATCTACTAAGCAAACGGTAACATGAACCCCTGCTGGATCAAGGTTGGCAGCTTCGATAATGCCACTGAGAAAGTCTGTATGGGCGTCAACGAGATGATGTTTTGTGTTTTGTAATAGCTGCCGATATTGAGCTTTTTTAGCGCTGGCTCTGGCGAATAGCGCTGAGTCGGGTGGAATCGCCGCTAGCTGTATAAGGGCTCTTTCCCAAAGGAACTGCTCGCGTTGCTTTAGCGCTAAAAAGTTAGACCGATCCGTCGTATCTCTGGCCGAGGCAAAGGCAACGGTGGCTTGGTTGCCTAGTTCTTTAGCGCGTTGATAGCTTCGCAAAGCGTCTTTTTCAGTCGGTTTTTCTGCCTGCTCCTGAGGTTTTCCTTCTTTGCCTTTAATCTTGGCTGAAGACTGCGATCGCGGCTTACCCGTCTCACTGATCACCTCATTCACAACCATGTTCATTTGAGTCCATAACGACTCTGAGGATTCATTGGATGAGGGTTCATTGGCCTTCAACCGCAACGAACCGGCATTCAGAAGGGTTACCAACCCTAACAAAACCCCGCAGCCTCCAGCTAGCGACAAAAAAGATCGAAAACCTTGCATTTAAAACCTTAATTTTAAAACTTTAAAAACCCTTTCAAACCTTAGTGCTTATGACTAGCACCTGATAACGGGTACCGAAATAAAAAATAAGAGCGCGGAAATAAGGCCGCTGTAACCAAGAACTGAATTTAAGGAAAAGAAGCAAAGGCCGCTCCATAAGAGCAGAATACAGCAAGATAAAGACAAAAAACGTTACATGGGCCACGATTGCACCCTGATTACACCCTGATTACACCCTTGAGAATTCTTCGCGTTCGCAATGAGTAAGGGTCTGCTAACCTAGCTAACTGAAGCGTACCGACAACAGCGTACCGACAACAACGTACCGACAACCGGCCATACGCAGCCAACCCAGAATTAATCTAGAGGAAACGAGGAATCCCTATGTCAGCCATCCGCGAGTTGCACCGACAGCTTACGAGCAAAGAACGCTCCGCTGTGGAAATTGCTCAGGCCCAACTCGATCAGGCACAGGCAGTAGAGCCCAAGCTCAAAAGCTTCGTTTCGCTGACGGCAGAAAAAGCCTTAGCACAGGCCCAAGCCGTGGATGCCAAAATTGCGGCGGGTGAAGATATCGGCCAGCTAGCGGGCATTCCAATCGCGATTAAAGACAACCTATGTACCAAAGGCATTCGCACCACCTGTAGCTCCAAAATGCTGGAGAACTTTGTGCCGCCCTATGAATCGACCGTAACAGGCAGGTTGGACGAAGCGGGCGCTGTTTTTATCGGTAAAACCAACTTAGATGAGTTCGCAATGGGCGGCTCTACCGAGAATTCGGCGTTTCAAACCACTTGCAATCCTTGGGATATTACCCGCGTACCGGGCGGTTCTTCCGGCGGATCGGCGGCAGCGGTGGCAGGCGGTCAATCGCCCGTTTCGCTAGGATCTGACACGGGCGGCTCGATTCGTCAGCCCGCTTCTTTTTGTGGCATTGTCGGAATGAAACCTACCTACGGCTTGGTGTCGCGCTTTGGCCTAGTGGCGTTTGCCTCGTCGTTAGACCAAATTGGGCCGTTTGGCCGCACAGTGGAAGATACGGCGATATTGCTAGAGGCGATCGCCGGTCACGACCCCAAAGACGCCACCAGCCTCAAGGTCAAAATTCCTAACTACACCCAGTTCCTAAAAAAAGATACCAAGCAACCCCTAAAAGGCCGCACCATCGGCATCATTAAAGAAACCTTTGGCGAGGGTTTAGACACCCAGGTCGGAGATGCCGTCAACGCCGCCATCGAACAGCTCAAATCCTTAGGAGCAGCTGTCAAAACAATCTCTTGCTCTAAATTTGACTACGGCGTTTCGGCCTACTACATCATCGCCCCCTGCGAAGCCTCGGCCAACCTCGCCCGCTATGACGGCGTTCGCTACGGCCTTCGCGTTCAAGAATCCGAAGCGCCCAATCTGCTCTCTATGTACAATAAAACCCGCGCCGAAGGCTTTGGCGACGAGGTTAAGCGCCGCATTATGATTGGCACCTATGCCCTATCAGCAGGCTATTACGACGCCTTTTACCTCAAGGCGCAAAAAGTCAGAACTCTAATCAAACAAGACTTTGATAACGCATTTAAAGAGGTAGATGTTCTGGTTAGCCCTACCGTGCCGACCACCGCCTTCAAAGCGGGTGAAAAAGACGATCCGCTGAGCATGTATCTACTCGACCTAATGACTATTCCTGTCAACATGGCAGGGTTACCGGGTATGAGCGTTCCTTGCGGCTTTGATACTGATGGCATGCCGATTGGATTGCAGCTTGTGAGTAATGTACTCAGAGAAGATTTGTTGTTTGAAGTTGGCCATGCTTACGAGCAGTCTACAAACTGGCACCAGCAACAGCCCAAACTGTAATCAGCAAAGGCTGTATTAGCACTTTGGACAATCGTGCTGATGGAGCGAGGCAGTCGATTCCTCTGGGAACTGCACTGTGGGCGTAAAGATAAATAGTTATTCGAGCGGGCACTCAGGTGCTTGGCTGAGGCGATGGAACAAACCGGTAGCATCAGCTTATTGACTGATGGCGAGCGGCGCTACGGCAACTTGTTATTTGAGATTTGTCATGACGTGCTCCGTACGGGGCGACCGGGGACGACCGGCCAAACGGTTACCCAAAGGGGTTCGTGTAAAGTTGAAGAACAAGGGGTCGAAGAAACGACCAGGGGGGCGCAGACGAAAAAAGTACCAGACGCCAGTGCCTGAACACCCAGAGACCCAGCATCAAGTTGCCGACTCAGAAATTCATGCTAACCATGTAGAAGCTTTCAATGCTTCCCTGCGGCAGCGCAATGCGGCTTTTCGACGTAAAACCAACACCTATGCGAAGTCTCGGCAAAACTTGCAACGAACGCTCAATGTCTACTGGCTCGTCCACAATTTCGTACGCGCTCATTTCACAACCAAAGTTGTCCCGGCTGTGAAGTTAGGCATCCTAGAAGTTGGGCTTTCTTGGTTTCAACTATTAACCATGCGTTATGCCATCT
>LJZR01000042.1 GCA_001314865.1 Phormidesmis priestleyi Ana
TTTTCGTGCCTGTCATCCGACAGTTTATTCTAGAAAATGTCACAGAATCCACTTTCGCTTGACCATAGTTTTGGTTCCCTGTCAATGCGTAACTCCTATAATATTGAAAGCCTGGGCAGTCTTGTCGGTTGAAGATAGCGCAGTGCCAGTTAGTAGGCCGAGTAGAAGAAACTTACTGAAGGAATACATTATTTCTCTGAACCGCATAAAACTGTCTACACACTGTAACAAGGTTAGTTATCTGTTTTCTGTAGCGGTAGGCCACTGGAATAGATGACCATGCAGTTGCAACAAAGGGGTGTGGTTCAACCATGCAGCAATTTCAAATTCCAACTTACAGTCATGATTTTCCGGCATTGCGGAACGAGGTTAAGGGGTTTCATGTTTGATCATGATGTGAGACGAACGAGGAATCAATGTTTTTGAACGTACGTAGTCTGGAATTTGGAATTGCTGTATGCGCTCAGTCGCAGACTCTATGCGCTTCAGAATTTTGGAATTCAACGGGAAAGTGGATCACGTTCATGTGTTGCTGGAATTTCCGCCCAAGCTCAGCGTTTCTGTTCTGGCAAAGCATCTTAAAGGTGTCTCTAGCCGTGCCTACAATAAAGCGGGATATCCCAAGCCAACAGACAAGGCTCTTTGGAACCCTTCGTATTTTGCTTCCTCTGTTGGCGGTGCCCCTCTTGAGGTTGTTAAGCAGTACATTGAACAGCAAGCAAGACCACATTAGAGGCAAAATGCGGTCTTAAAGTCCGGGGCTTCAGACACACCCCAGAATGGTGAAAGGATAAGGGATAAAGAAAGGATAAGGAGTAACGACGTGCATGCAATGTGATCGTGAACCGTTACACACGATAACAGGCTAAGTGAGTCTTGAAATAATATGGTCAATAAGGGGCTGGCGGCTTTTTTGGTGTCGAAAGAAGCAACAAGAACTTCGCACGGTTCAGCAGAAATATTAATATTGGGCTTGACAGTCGCTATGGACTTCACCAGTGTACATGTCCACAAATAGAATTCCATCAATAGGTTCGCTATTTTCCAATCGTGCTAGTACTGCTCGATAAGTCATTTGAATTGCCTTAAGGCTATGGCTAGTAATCACTCTTTGCACGTCATGCTGTATCTCTATAAGTAGCCCATATTCTCCAATTTGTTGATGAGTAATATTCCAATAAAAGCGAATAAGATAGCCCATACTTACCACAACATTTAACAGTCCGAATATGCGAAAAAGTAGCAGCATCGGGCTCAGCATTAATATAAGGCCCAGAGAGATGGCAATTAGCCCTAATAAGTTAGTTGTTTTTTGAGTGATAATTGATGGTCGCCTCTGTAATTTGATAATTTGAAGTGTTTTAAGGTATTTGAATGGGTAACTGCGATCGCTATGCTGAAGATAGTTGGTAGTGATTATCATATTGTCGCTAAAGGGTTCTATGTAAAGCTTGGTTTGCTTAATATAAATAATTTTCTGAGGCTGCAGCCGACTGTAGTAGTGCCACCTGTAGTGATTGCTCTCATAATTACTTGAGATAACGCTGCCATCGACAGAAGAACTGCTAGTAGAAGAACCGCTAATAAAAGACTTGATGATAAAACCATCGCTTGTAAAATTAGAAGTCATTTTGGAGACGAACTTTTCGCCAGAGAAAGTCCTTGACAGTTTCTTGTTTAGAAATGATCGTAAGCAAACCCTGGTTTCCAGGCTTGAGAAGACATGTATTTTGGCCATTAGCTAGATATTGAACAGAAGGTTCTATAATTACAACATAGCCAGTATTCTGCGTTATAGACGCTGTTGATGTGCTGTCACTAGGCTCAGCTAAAACTGCGTCAGGAGAAATTTCTGTCACTGTACCTGCGAGGGTGCCAAACTGCGAGAAGGGACAGGCCGATACGCGCATCTGGGTCGGTTGACCAATTTCTACTTTATTAATTTGGTCAGCTGGAATGACAGCTTTTAGCGCTAAAGGCGCTTCGTCAGGAATTATCTGAGCGATGGTTTCTCCAGAGTTAAACATCTGTCCAATGTTGCGCAGCTTCACCTCGTAGAGAGTTCCGGATGCGGGCGCGCGAATGAGGGTGGCTTCAATCTCTGCTGTGATTTGGTTGAGCTCTTTACGATCGCGCTCAATTTGACTTTTCAGCTCTACTTCTTGTTGTAGTATCTGTTCACGAGACTGCTGTAGCTGCGCCAAAAGTGCGATACCGCGCGATCGCTCCTGAACAATTCTTGCCTCTGCGGCATCAACCTCAGCTGAGGTTGGATTTAAGCCGGTTTGAAGTCGGGTCAGCCGTGCTTGTGCTCTTGCTAAGGAGGCTTCTCTTTCTGCTAGCTGAAGCCGTGAAACAGCGCCGCTGTCGACGAGCTGTCGGTAGCTAGCCACTTCTTGTCGGGCCAATGTCAGCTCAGTTAAGGCTTCATCTACTTCTGCACTAGAAACAATTTGCCTATCTTGATACGTACGCGTTGACTGTGCTAGTTCTGCATAAGACCCATCTAATAAACCTTTCACCTTTAGAACCTCTGCATCTACCTGTTGGTCAAGAGCTGTAATCTGCGCTCTAAGCTGCATAAGTTGGCGGTTACCCTGTGAAATAGAACCTTCTAACTGAGTCAATTGAGTGCGCAAACGCGAATCGTCAATTTGAGCAAGCACCTGTCCTTTTTCAACCTGCTCATTTTCTGCAACATGTATAGCGGTTATGGGTCCCGATGTTTTGACCTGAACAAGCCGTGCTTCTCCACTGGGCCTAACAATAGCTGTTGTTTTGACAGTGGTACGGTAGGTTATAAAGTTTGTTGCGATCGCTCCCATGGCAACGGCACTGACAAAAAACCAACTGCCCAAGGTGATCCAACGACTCAAAGAAGGTAAGAACTCAACGACATCAATAGGTGCGAGTCCCTCGGCATTTGCTGTCTCAACAGACGGTAATGAAGATTGACGGGATTGAGCCTGTGATGGTGGCAGTCCTGATGACTGATACTGTGCTGCCTGCAGTGGGGATAAGTGAGCTTGAGATAAACGAACTCTGACTGCTGTTGGCACACCTCGGTCAAGGGGGTTAGAGACTAAAGGCTCAGCCTCTAAATGATTAAATCTTGAACCATCTATCTCCAATGGCTGTACTGGCTTTAATTCTGGCTTTAATCCTGGCTTATCAGAATAATCATTTACGGGATAGCCCAAATTATCAAAAGGATTTGAGGGAGAAGGGGGAGTCAAAACAAATTACCTCCAGCAGAATGGGAATACAAGCGAAAGACTGACTACTTTAAACTTGACAACTTCAAATAGGAAACGAGACAGAGGCCCTAAAAATGAGCAGCAGCACCAGTTACTACCGCTTCTGCTAAGGACACACCTTGCAAAAAGGTAAGATGCTCACCGTCTTGAGCCAGTAGGTCTTTGGGCGATCCTTCAATCTTAGGTTTGCCATCTTTAATCACCGCAACCCAGTCAGCTATTCGGATCACGCTAGGTCGATGGCTGATCAAAATGGTCGTACGACCTTTGCGATGGTTCAAAAGCTGTCTGAGAACTTTTGCTTCACTCAACGGATCGAGTCCTGAGGTCGATTCGTCTAAAATCAAAATGGCAGGATTCATCACCAGCGCGCGCGCGATCGCCAAGCGCTGAAGCTGCCCGCCTGAAAGATTAGACCCGAATTCACCCAGCACCGTTTGGTAGCCATCTGGCAAACGCCTAATAAATTCTTCAGCGCCAGCAATTTGACAAGCCATCACAATTTGTTCAAAAGAAGCGCTTGGAGCACACAGCTTAAAATTGTCGAGAATAGAGCGACTCCAAAAGTGAGCGCTTTGAGGAACCAGTACAATTTGCTGCCGTAAGCAGGTCATGGACAGATCCCGCAAACTGTAAGCGCCAATTCTCAGCTCACCAGACTGGTAAGGATGCAGTCCAGCCAAAATCTTTGTGAGGGTGCTTTTCCCACAGCCCGACTCACCGACTAATGCAGTGACCTTTCCACCTGGAATATTGAGTGAAAAAGTTTGGAGTAAATCAGGGCGTCCGGGATAGTGAAAGTTGACGTTTTCAAAACTGACATCGGCTTCAGGATTGAGACCAACCGAAGGCTTAAGCCAATCTTCAGCACTTTCTTCTTGAGCATCAAGAACTTCAGTAAAGCGCCGCATAGAAGCCTTTACCTCTGCAAATTTGTCGGTAAAACCGACTAAAAAGCTAATAAATCCTACAAAGTTAGCATTCATTGCGTTAAACGCTAGTAGCTGGCCAATAGTTAGCTCGTTACCAATCACGAGTGTGCTGCCAAACCAAAGCAAACAAATGCCGCCCACCCCTGAAACCAATCCAGAAAATTGACCGTTGATAATGCTTATTTGAGCCGTACTAAATTCTTCGGTTGCTAAATGACCAAATCGGCTTTGCAACTCATTCCAAAGCTGGGGTTGTGAAGCCGTTGTCTTTACGGTCATTGCCCCCTTAAAGGTTTCAACTAAAATGCCCTGATTTTCAGCATCCAAGGCTAAGAGACGCCGCATCTTTGGCTGCAAGATAGGCAAAAAAACAAATGCTGCCCCTGTCATGACACCAGCGACCACTACTGATAGCAGCGTTAATTTATAACTATAGAAGAGCATAAAGCCCAGCGATACCAAAGCTGTAAAAAACGAGCTAGGCAGCTTTACGGCAACATCGGCAACCAGCTCATTAATCCGAGAAATATCTTCTAACCGACTGATGACCTCACCACTCCGTCGCGTTTCGTAATACAGCAGTGGCAGATTCAACAATTTACGGCCAAACTCTAGCGTCAGTCCCAGTTCTAGCCGCTGCGCTAAATGAGTAATCAGATTAAACTCAACTAGACCCAGAATGCTTTGAATAAAGAGAAAAGCAATCACGACAACAACAACCGTTGTCAGCAACTGCGTATCACCCCGAATTAAAACATCGTCTGTTAAAAACTGCATCAAAAACGGACTAGCCAGCGATAGCAGACCAATGAGCTGCGCATAAATGAGAGACTGTCCCAGCGTTCGGCGATAAGGCCATACCCGCTTTAAAAAGCGAAAAAATTCATCTGACTTATCATCGGGCTGATCGTAAAAGCCTTCATCTTTAGGCATCAGTAACAGCATCACGCCATTTTGCCAGCCCTGCTTCAGCTCATCTGTTGAAAGATAGCGAATGCCAACACCAGGATCAGCAATAATATATTGCTTGCGCCGCATTCCATACAGAACAACCCAATGATTACCTTGCCAGTGAATGAGTGCAGGCAAAGGCAATCGCTCAATTTTTTCAAAAATATCGGCTTTGGCTCGCCCTGATCGCGCGTTAAAGCCAAGTCCTTCAGCGCCCTGACGCAGGCCCAGCAAAGAGGTCCCTAATTGCCCTGTACCTACCCTTTCGCGAATGCGGGACAAAGCAAACCTTCGTCCATAGTGCTTAGCAATCATGGCGATACAGGCTGCGCCACAGTCTTCCTCGCTATATTGACGAATAAACGGATATTTCATAAACAGTGCGCCAGGAATAACAGGTAAGTTTAATCAATCTTTATCGATTTAGCCTATATACTAGAAATGCGACCACTTATACAGGATCGCAAAAATTAAAACATAGGGATATGCGTATATTTAGTTGTTTTTCTAATGGTTTTTCCAATAATTCTTCCAACTGTTTTGAAATTTATGTTAAATAAGTACTGTTGAATAAGCATTCAAACAAAAGTACTTAAATGCTTATTCAACACGTATAGCGATTTTCAGAAACTCAATTCACCTGGTTAAGCTTTTATGCCAAAACAGAGCTGAAGATACTAGAGGAAAGAGATCTGGATTACCACCAACGCCAGCTAGGACGGGAAACAGACGTAAAAACAGAACCTGTGAAGGAAGTGTAACTACCCGAAGCGCTGAACCTTACGGATGCAGATGCCGTGGATCCCCCTCCGCTTGAGAAAGAAAAGAGGTTCCCTGAGGAGCTTACGCCACCCGATAGGCTAGCCTCTTTTTCAGCAGTTAAGTCTGTAAGTAGATAGTCGCAGTCAGTCAAATTGACCAAAGAATTGGCAGGTTCAATCATGGGCTTTCACCTAAATAATTATCAGCATTCGTCAGAATATTCCTTTTAAAGAGACACCTTTTTTTAAGAGAGACCCATTAAAAAGGCTAGGTTAATAGAGAAAAAACTGAGTTTAGAAAGAAGAGATGCGTGCACTCACTTTTCCTCCTAAACTCAGTTTCCTAAATGCATTAGAAACTTTCTCTAAGCACTTAAAAGCTGAGCTGCAAAACACTCAATCTTGCCGAAGCAAGACTTAGTGAGAAAAGCCGCTGATAGTAGCATAAGAGCTGTGAGAAGAAACTTGAGAGTATCCTGTGATACCGCCATTCTTGACGAAGTTAACTGTTCCTGAACCACCAGCAAAAGCTTTGAAGTCGCCACCATTGACGTGACCAGACTTACTATTGCCAAAGTAGAGGTTTAGGGTATTGAACCAGCCACCTGCTAGAGAAGCTTCTTCAGTGGTCGTCAACTCAGAAAAAAGAGTGTCATCAAGCTTGTTAATGTCAGACATTGGGAATCTCCTAAAAAATGTTGCAGTTGCTCCAGAAGCCGGAAAAATATTTGGTTTCTTGAACAATTAAAATCTATCACAGAAATATCTTGTTTGAGTCTTCTTTTTTGTTTAAAACATTTTCTTCATAATCACTTTAGAAGAAAACAACAAAGACAAACGAACTCTTTCAAGCACATAAAAAATTAGATCGCAAATATTAATGCTAGAGAAGTATCAAGCCGAAAATACGATACTTGAACATATCCTCACGATCTAATTGTTGGTGAGTCTCTCTGAAAATCCTTCCGAGTACATACATCTCTACCAGACAAGTGCTGACAGATAGCACTATGCCTTGTACAAGTTCTTATCCTGAATTCTTTACAAGCATTAGCTATCTAATACTAATTGCTAAGCATGAATATTAGACAGAAACAGAAACACTGGCGTATGCGCTCGTGCTCGTACTTGTGCTAGTAGTCTGAACACTTCCACATACAGGATTTGTACTCATTACAACAGTAGACCCTGAGAAACTCTCTCCTGAGGGATCGCTGAAAGTGCTGCTAATGAATTGAAAAAAACTGTAGTAGCGTTTCTTGCCAGCGTTGCTATGCTGACTGCCATGCTGACCACCCGCATAAGTAGATTCTTCCTGAGCTGTTATTTGCTTCACCAAGCATCCATCGCTTAATTGATGAATGGAACTCGTCTCTTGTGCCATGATTCAATTTTCAACGTTTGTTGATACTACGTTTATTGGTACGAGCAGCATCTGCCCGTACGAAGAGCAGTATAGAGTAGTTCTCTTCGCAGTCCTATGACAAAAAAGGTATGCTCTTGATAAAAGTCATAGCCAGCATACAAAAGAGAACAGTCCACATGCACAATTAGCAAACGGGCAGCATATGTAGAGTCTCCTGAAAATGAAGCATGGATACTTCTCAAAAGCCTCTCATTCAATTCATTTTAGGTGTTTTTGATCGCTTGTTTTTGCTGAAAAAGATTTCTATTGTTGAGTTTTTCAGCACTTTTTCTTACGTCTAATTACATTTGACCAAGGTCAATTTGTTGTTATTCAAGGAAAATCTAAAGAAATATCAATATTTTACTTGTTGCGGGAACATTAAAGTTGTTGCTACGTCTGGGTTGCATCTACGGGATATTGTATATCTAAAAAAACATTTTAGATACAGCAACATTAAAGTTGTTATTGCGTCTATGCGTTATTGCGTCTATGCAAATAAATTTTGAAAGTATCGACGGTAAAGCTCACAGGTAGGTGACGCTTTACCGTGGCTGATACGAATTAGACCCATGCCTTCTAGTTTTAGCAGCGTTACTGGGTCTAACGCTTGAGATTCTGTTGATTTTACGACCTGTTTGATCCCGGTGAGCAAAGATTCATAGGATTGTAGTGTCCAGAACTTCTTTTGCAGATGAGCTGCATAGATGCTGTTGGGTGCGATCGCCCGTTCCCAAATGTCTTGCAAGCTCAGAAATGACTGCTTAGCATGGTAGAGCGTTAGCCTCACCAAATAAGGGTTGCCGCTAATCAGGTGAACCAACTCATAAATATCCTGCTGAGGCCAATTGAGCTGATGACGCACGGCTAAATCGGCGATTTGATCAACAGTAAAGTCTGGCAGCTCAACGAACAGCCCTACATTAAAAGGCGATTGATGGGTGGGTAGGCGAATGTAAACGTTGCTTGAGTAGATAACGACAAGTCGTAGCTTTTTCCAAATATTACTGGCCAAGTTGCTATACCTTGCGCTCTCATACCAAGCTCGCAGCATGCCAAAAAAATCAACCGCTAACTCTGGATAGTTGAAAATGATACCCACATTATCTAAAGCCAGCACAATAGGATTGTCTAACGTGGGTAACAGGTAGCCTTCAAAATATTCAGTACAGTTGTAACTGCTGCCACAGCAGTCTTCCCAGTAGTCATTTAACTGAGACGGGAGAAAAAGCCCTTTACTAACTAAGCGGCAGAACCAGCGAAAAAAGCGATTTCCATCGGACAAAATCTCGGTACTGGCTAACTCTAAATTTATCGTCACCGTAACGTAATCTTGTTTTCTGGAAAAATCAACAATTCTAGCCATGAGAGAGGTTTTTCCAGTGGTTTTAGCGGATCTAATGCGAATTAAAGCACCTGGCTGACTAATGTTCCGGTAACAATCCGATTCAATCGGCGATCGCTCTATATATAAAGGAGACCCTAACGGCACTTGCCCGTGGGGCGGCTCTAATACGGCAATAGATGCATTGTCCCCCTGAGAAATGTCTGTTTGACTACTCAGTAACTGCTGTCTTAGAACTATTTTGAAGTTGTTTTTTGTGACTTTTTGTCCCAATGTGGTCGAAAGATTTTGCCATAGTTGGGAACCAACGGCTCGAATGTAGTTGTCATCATAACCACTTGCTTCAGAGATAGATTGGTAGGTCTCACCTTGCCAGCACATCGACAAAACAGTTTCTTGAATATGAGATAGCCCATGAGGCGTTAGCGCTTGATGAACAAGGGACAGTACCTCATCAGAAATAGTTTCTGGTTGGTTTGGAGTGGGCTGTTTTGAATCAGACATCTATCTATGCTGCCAGTGAGCGATCTAACAAAATATCACTTTTTATTGCTTTCCCTAAGCGTAGCGCGATATCACTACACCATTTCATACTGCTTTTCTCATTACTCAGCGCTTAGTATACCTTCAGGGGTATAAATTCACACATCTAACGAAGAGTTCCATAGAGAATGAAGCACCGTAAAAAGCACCGTTAATAAAATTGTAAATAAAAAAACTGGCTCGCTTTCGTTTTTTTACAATCAAGCCTAGATGTTTTGGACTTTCTTGTGAGTTGCTCTGTTCCCCTTCACTGCAACTTTTTAGCCTTTTGACTTGCACTTAAATTTTGTTTGGATTCACTATGGTTCTTGGGCTTGTTCCACAGCTGAAGCTTCAGCACTTACAAATATTTTTAACCGTTGTAGATGAGATGAATTTCAGTCGAGCGGCTGAGCAGTTAGGGATGGCTCAGCCGCCCCTAAGTCGCCAAATTAAACGGCTAGAGCTAGGTCTTGATGTTCAGCTTTTTGATCGCAGCTCTTCGCAAATAAGCTTGACGGAAGCAGGCAAAATATTTGCAGAGCGATCGCGCAGTATCCTCGCCCAAGTTGAGCAAAGCATTGAACTTGCCCAAATGGTTGAAAAGGGCATGGCAGGCCAGCTCATTATTGGGGTTGATAGCGCCGCGCCTGCTTGCGTTCGCGCTATCAAAATCATTGAAGCCTATAAAAAAGAGTATCCGCAGGTAAATGTGCAAGTACAGGAGCTATCTGTCCAAAAACAGCTCCATGCCTTGCAAGCTGGGAACATTGATATTGGATTTGCCACGCCTCAATCCGTTCCCCAATCTCTCAATACACAAGTTGTCGTGCAAGAACCTTTAGTCATGGCTTTACCTACAGAGCATCCGCTAGCACAGCATTCTAAAATTCCAGTAGCGGCGATCGCCAATCAGCCTCTAATTATGGATTCAGCTCGATCCGAAGCCCTTGCTACAGCCATCGCAACCCTTGATCAGTCCGCTCAATTTATTCCAAGGGTGGTTCAAAATGCCAGCGATAGTCGCTTGATGCTGAGTTTTGTCACTTCAAATGTAGGGCTTGCCATCGTTCCGGCTTCTGTCGAAAATAGCGCGTTGTGCCACGGGGTGGTGTATCGCCCGCTGGAACCGCCTATCAAGGCTGTTTCCTTAAGTGTGATCTGGCGGCAGCAAAAGCTTGAATCTGTTATGGCTTCCTTCTTAAATAGGGTAGCCTCATGAGGGATCAAACACTATCAAGCATTGGGCCATCAAGCATTGGGCCATCAAGCATTGGGCTATTAGGTTTAAACTCCGGTCTTGTCATCTGTGCGATCGCCCTGTGCTCATCTGCCCAGGCTCAAACCGTGACAACCGATGGAAGTACTAACACCTCGGTAAGTCGCAACGGATTCTTTTCTATTACAGAAGGAACCCTCCGCTCGGGCGATCGCAGCACCGCGCTATTCCACAGCTTCGATAGTTTTTCTCCCGCCCAGACGGATGTGGTTTTTGACTTGCGAAATAGCCAAAATGCCATTGATACCAGCAACGTCAATACAATTATTAGCCGAGTCACCGGGGGAACCGAGTCTTTTATTGATGGGTTCTTGGGTATCGAGCAAGATGCCGGAACACCCACACCTGATCTGTTTTTGATTAATCCTAGCGGCATTAACTTTGGGTTCAATGCATACATTTCGGTTCCCGGTTCCTTTGTTGCTAGCACTGCCGAGAGCATTTTATTTGATGAAGGCGCAGCGTTTAGCGCGCTAGCACCCACGACCTCTGCGCCATTGCTGACCGTCAGTACACCTGTGGGCTTACAAATGGGAGAAAACCCAGGCCCCATAATAAACTCGGGCATTGTTTATACCTATGGCCTCGACAAAACCGCAGCCTTACTTGGCAGCGAAGTACTCTTATTTGGCGGTGGCGTCTATGCCGAGAATGGCCATATCGAATTAGGCAGCATCGGCGCGCAAAGCGAAGTTCGCCTAGCCCCTAGCGCGTCGGGCTGGTCATTTGACTATGCCGATGTTGACGCCTTTAGCAATGTCGATTTATTTTCAACAGTGGTTGACCCCAACTACAGTGGCAGCGGCAGTGGCAGCTTTCAGCTAGTGGGTGACAACATTAGTCTTCAGGCAGGATCAAGGGTCAGTGCGGTCAATCGAGGGGCGGCACCTGCTGCTGACTCTGGGGTGAAAGCGAAATCGTCGCTTTTGGTAGAAGGGTACAGCGACCTAGATTTTTCTCTCCCTGCTAGCAGTTTTTTGTATACGGTTACGATCGCTGACGGCGATGCCGGAAACTTAGTCATTGAAGCCCCTTTAATCACCCTGGTAAATCGCGGCCAAATTGTCTCTCAAACCCGGAGCACCGGATCTGCCGGTGATATTACGCTACGGACAGCTACATTAGAAGCTTCGAGACTACAAACCGAATCGGCAGGAACAGGCATATTTAATGTGGTCAGTGCGGGTGCTGAGGGTAAAGGCGGTAATATCACCATAGAAGCCACCGACCGGGTTCAGCTAAATAACGGTGCACAGATTATGTCTCGCACATTCGGCGCGGGCGATGTCGGTGACATTACAGTACAGTCAAGAGACTTTGTTGCCCAGAATAGTTTGGGGGGAGTCTCAAGTGGTATACAAACCAGGGTTGAGCAGGGCTCAACCGGTAATGGCGGTAACTTGAGTCTTAACCTCGAAAATCTGTCGCTGTTTGGCGGCGCACAGCTTTCGACCAATACCAATGGATTTGGCAATGGCGGCAACACTCACATTCAGGCACAGCGAGTCGAGATCGCCGGAACTGACGACGGAGGCTCTATCTATAGCGGGATTTTTTCAGAGGCGAGAGCTTCGAGCAATGGCAATGCCGGAAATATTACGCTAGCCGCCAACGAATTGATTCTTAAAGACGGTGGAACCCTTCGCGCCAGAACGCGAGGACAAGGGAATGCCGGTAATATTACAATTACCGCAGAAGATATTTTAATTACGGGTGCATCCCCTTCAGAAGAAGTATCGCTCATTTCAGCCAGTGCCGAAGTCCAAAGCGTAGGGAATGGAGGCGATATTGATATTCGTGCCAACCGCCTAACCTTGAGCGAGGGGGGGCAAATTGTTTCTGAAGCGCGCAATATTGGCAATGCCGGTAATATCACGCTGGATGTAAGCGACATTCTTGTCACAGGCACAACGCCTTCTGGAAATTTACGTTCAGTCGTGTCGACTGCTGTGACAGAGAACGCTCAGGGCAATGCCGGTAATATCACCATTAATAGCGATCGCCTGACGTTGAGCGATCGCGGTGAATTGTTCTCAGCCGTTCTCGGCAGGGGCAACGCAGGGAATATCACCGCAGACACCAATAACCTAATCGTCAGCGGCGGCAGCCAAATTATCACAGCCAACGTAGGTGAGGGCAACTCGGGGAGCATTCGTATCCGTGCCCGTGAGCAAATTGAAGTCAGCGGTGCAACCCCCACAGAGGATTACTATAGCGCTATCTCTACGCTGGTTACAGGCAGAGGAAACGCAGGCAACGTCGATCTCACCGCAGAGCGAATTGTTGTCGAAGAAGGTGGGCAACTTGTTTCAGCAGTAAGGGGCGTTGGCAATGGCGGCGACATTATCCTCAATGCAGAGAGCATCTTAATCGCGGGTACAACCCCCTTAGAGAATGACCCCTCTCTGCTTTCAACTACCCTCGGTGACAATGGACAAGGAGAGGGAAATGCGGGCAACATTTTCATCACAGCGAATGATTTTCAACTGCGCGACGGTGGACAGATGCTCTCTAGCACTCGCGGCCTCGGCAACGGGGGCAGCATTACCGTCAACGCTGACAATATTGTACTCACCGGAACCTCTGCCTCAGAAGAATTTGCGACAACAATTGATGCCTCCGTCGCGTCCCTTGCTGAAGGCAACGCAGGCAATATTAATCTCAATACCCGTCAGTTAGCCATACGCGACGGCGCTAATGTTTCGTCCTCAGTCTTGGGCATAGGCAATGGTAGTAATATCAACATCACGGCAGAGGATGTTTTGGTGTCTGGGACTTCCGCATCGGAAGGGCGAGTGTCCACCATTTTTGCAACCGTTGACCGCTTGGGGCAAGGAACAGCTGGCAATATCAATGTAGATACAAACACACTAACGGTTGAGCAAGGCGGTAAAATTTTGGCCTCAACCTATGGGCGTGGCAATGCAGGCGACATAATCCTAACCGCTGAAGACATCGTAATTCAGGGTAGCTCGCCCTCAGAGCAGATCCAATCGGGGATCGGAAATAGCGTTGAAACTGGACAAGGCGATGCCGGTAATATTGGTATCAATACCCGCCGCTTAACGCTAAGTGAAGGTGGTCAACTGGGTTCGGGCACGAGTGGCAACGGGAATGGCGGTAGCATTGTGATTGTTGCAGATGACATTTCAGTGATCGGGACAACACCCTCAGAGTCGTTTGTTTCGGCTATTTCAACCGCCAGCAACGCCGACGCACAGGGCAATGCAGGCAATATTGACATCCAGACAGATAACCTGAACCTTCTAAACGGCGGGCAGATTTTTTCTGGCATAAGGGGCACCGGAAATGGCGGCAACATTGATCTCATTGCTCAAGATATTGTCATCAGCGGCACCTCTAAAGCCGAGACCTATAGCTCTACCATCAGTACGGGCGTGAGTGAAAATGCACAGGGTAATGCAGGTAACATCTCACTTGTGAGTAACAGCCTAAATATTGATAGAGGCGGCAGTATTAGCAGTAGAACCGCTGGCGCAGGCAACGCCGGCAACCTTGACATTGAGGCAACCGAGCGCATTCAAATCGATGGAGAAAGCGCATCTGGCCAGTATGTCAGTCAAATTTCTGCCGCTGTAAACTCAACTGCAACAGGCACAGGTGGCAATGTAAACCTCATGACAGAACGCTTGGAAATCAGCCAAGGCGGGCGGGTGCAAAACGATACAGCAGGGGTAGGTACTGGCGGTAACATCACGGCCAACATAGTCAGCTTACTAATTCAGGGAGAAAGCAGCAACCAGCTGCGCAGCGGGCTGACCTCTCGCTCCAGCAGCGACTTTGCCGCAGGTTCCTTGCTCGTGAGCGCCCGCGATGGCATCGTTTTGCGCGATGGCGCAGAACTCTCAGTCAGCAGCCTGTTTGCTGGCGATGCCGGTAACATCACGCTCACTGCCGACAGTTTGCGGCTAATCAACGATAGCCGCATTGATGCCCAAGTCGCAGCAGGCGCTCAGGGCAATATCAACCTAGCGGCCAACCAGCTCATTCTGCTAGACCAAGGCAGTAAAATTACGACCGATGCGACTAATACAGCCACAGGGGGCAACATTCGCATTGCCGCACCCTTCATTATCGGCAACGACAACAGCGACATCACAGCCAATGCTGTGCAAGGCGATGGCGGCAATGTTTCAATCACCACAGAGGCGCTCTTTGGCCTAGCGTTTCGCGAACAGCTCACCCCTGACAATGACATCACCGCCAGCTCAGAGTTTGGCCTCAATGGCACGGTAGCCATTGACCTACCCGTGATTGATCCAACGACAGGACTGGTGATGTTACCCACAGCAGTAGCCGATGCATCAGACCAGATCTCGGCAGGCTGCATTGCTGATACTGGGGCAAACTTTGTCGCTACGGGGCGAGGCGGCATTCCGTCTGATCCAGCCCAAGGGGTCATGGAATCTGTTCTGTTGCAATCATTCGATCTCACGCCTCGGGGCTCTTTTTCAGATGATTTGGCGGCATTAACAGATGCAACGACAGAAGCAGCAGAAACAGCAGAAACAGCAGAAACAGCAGAAACAGCAGAAACAGCAGAAACAGCAGAAACAGCAGAAACAGCAGAAACAGCTGTGGCGGCAACCTTATCAACCAGCCAGTCATCTGGCCCACTGACTGATCAGATTGTAGAAGCCAGCAGCTGGGGCTATAACGACAAAGGCGAGGTCACACTCGCAACGCCAACCAAATCGGCTACTACTTCTTCGCCTCGTACCGCCTCTTCTTGTTTGGGAGTTGTTGCATCATGAAAATTCTACAGCAGGTTCGACAGTTGCCGATCGCTCTCCAGCGGTTAATGGCATCGTTAATCATGAGTAAACACTTTCGTCGTTGGCGATGGCATAGCATCGCTGGGATCACTTGCGGCCTTGTGATAGCGAGTGGTTTGTGGTTCACAGCTCCTAGTAGTGCCTTTCTCAATCAGTCTTTATTAGAGAGTCCTCCACCCAGTAACGCCCCATTAAATAGCATTCAGCCAGCACCACTTGTGATGCCCACGGCCTTATCTAACAACCTGTCCGACTGGCTGCGTCAAGGGCAACAATATTATGATGCCGGTCAATTTTCACGAGCGGTAGAACATTGGCAGCAAGCCGTTGAACAAACAGCGGCTTCAGGAAATTTTCAGCAACAGGCGATCGCGCAAAATTATTTAGCCATTGGCTATCAGGCGACAAACAACTGGACGGCAGCAGCAGCGGCGATCGCGCAAGCAAAGGCGCTCCTCAGTGACGAATCCGACTCATTCCTCTACGCTCAAGTGCTCAATACCGAAGGCAATCTCCAACTACAATCGGGCGATGCCGAAGCCGCCTTGGCAACTTGGGAAGTGGCTGAAGCGCGATATCTCAAACACTCAGCTACCGATGCTTGGGTGCTTAACCAGATCAATCAGGCGCATGCTTTGCGAGTGTTAGGCCATTATCGTCGGGCTCGCCAAAAACTAGAAGACATCAGCCAAAAGCTCTCCAGCCAGCCTGACTCTTGGCTGAAGGCCCAAGCCCTTCAAAGTCTAGGCGTTACGCTGCGTGCGGTGGGTGATTTAGAACGCTCCGAGCAAATTCTCTCTCAGGCGTTATCGTTGGTACAAGACTTGCCATCTGAGGCTTTACCTTCACTGACTGTGGCAGAATCTCTCCGGTTGAGTTTGGCCAAAACCTTAGCGGTTTCTGACCAAACTCAGCAGGCGATTGCACTTGCACAACAGGTCAGAGAAAACAGCGATCGCACCCAAACCCAAGTCGAAGCGGCCTTGCTACAGCTAGAACTATGGCAAACGCAAAACGACCCGGTGCAATCGCAAATGTTACTACCTATCCTAAAAGACCAATTAAAGGCATTGCCAGCCAGTCGCTGGGGAATCTATGCTCAGGTAAATTGGGCCGCGATCGCCCTCCAAAACATAGCTCAATCCTCGTCGCTCAGCGCTCCATCAAGCCCTGCCGTAGAAATTAACGTAGAGATTAACGTAGAAATTAACTCTGATATTAGGGACATAGCCAATTTGCTGGCTCACGCTATCGACCAGGCTCGCACACTGGCTGACCCCCGAGCTGAGTCATACGCACTCGGAGAACTGGGCTACGCTTACGAGCAAGTCAGCCAGTGGGCCGATGCTCTGTTGCTAACACAGCAGGCGTTAGGGCTTGCTCAGCAAATCGAAGCCACCGATATGGTCGCCAAGTGGCAATGGCAGCAAGGACGCATTCTAAGCCATCCCACCAATCCCCAAAAAGATTCGGCAAAAGCGATTGTCGCCTATACTCAAGCTGTCGATGGGTTAGACTCTATTCAGCAAGATTTAGTTGCGATGAACCCAGAAGTACAGTTCTCGTTTAAAGAACAAGTAGAGCCAGTGTACCGTCAGCTAGTTGGCATCTTGTTAGAAAACGTTGAAGCACTATCTCCTGCTGTCAAACAACAGCGACTAGAAAAATCTAGGCAGGTCATTGAATCACTGCAGCTAGCCGAATTACAAAATTACTTTCGAGAAACCTGCTTAACTTACGAAAACCGCTCGATTGAAACGATTGATACCCATGCAGCGGTGATTTACCCTATTCTACTGCGTGACAGTATTGAAGTGATTGCTTCTTTGCCTAACCAGCCGCTCCAGCACCATAGCGTTGCGATCCCTCAAGAGAAGCAAACAAAGTTATTTCAAGAATTTTATTTAAGATTAAACCCCATTTATAATCCAAGAGATAGCTTGCCGTTGGCTCAACAGCTATATGATGCAATGGTTCGGCCCTTTGAAAGTGCTCTAGAACAGCAGTCCATTCAAACCTTGGTATTTGTCCCTGATGGCCCATTGCGGAGTCTTCCTTTAGCAGCGCTACATGACGGAAAACAATATATTTTAGAGAAATATCGGATTGCCCTCACGCCAGGTATGCAGCTACTCACTTCTCGGCTCTCCCGCTCAGAGAACATCAGCATACTAGCGACAGGAATGAGTGAAGGGCGGCATGGATTCTCTCCGCTTCCTGCTGTAGAGAAAGAAATAGCAGAAATTAAGTTATTGGTGGATGAGGGCCGTAGCCTCTTAAATTCAGCTTTTACAAACCAAAGCTTTTTTGATGCAGTAGAAACAACATCCGCTAATGTGATACATTTAGCAACCCATGGCCAGTTTAGTTCTTCTGCTAAAGACACCTTTTTACTCACTTGGGATGATCGCATCAATGTAAACGAACTCAGCGGTTTGTTGAAAAAACAAGGAGATAATCTTTCTAGTCTTGAATTGCTGGTGCTGAGCGCGTGCCAAACAGCAAGTGGAGACGGGCGAGCGGCGCTTGGGATGGCTGGTGTCGCAGTGCGATCTGGTGCCAGAAGCACGTTAGCAACCTTATGGGCTGTTAATGATGACTCAACAGCAGAACTGATGGTCCACTTTTACCGTTTACTCACTCGCCCAGAGATGTCGACCGCTGAGGCCCTACGCCAGGCACAGATAAGTTTGTTGCAAAACCCCAAATATAATCATCCCTACTATTGGTCTCCGTTCGTACTCATTGGTAATTGGCTGTAATCCCCCGGAAAATGATCTTATTTCTACGTTTTGCCAGTCGGCTTTCAAAAAATTACACATTTGTCAATCGGATAGTTTTTAATCGGATAGTTCTTTTAGGCTTTTTATTAGGATCAAGTCAATGGAGTTTACCTGCCAGTTCTCAGGTCAATCCAGAAACTTCGATTGCTGAAATAACTCAGATTAACAGCTGGTTAGATATATTTAGGTCTCCCCGTACGGGCAGACCCACCAATACAGCTAATGGCAGCTCACGCGATGCGCTCCGGTGTAAAGAAGAAGAACCTCTGATACGCCCCCTACTGCCAGAAGATGGCTATGGACTGACACTTTCAGCGCATCCCGAAATTTTTGCAGATGTTTCAGAGACCTCGGCTCAGCAGGTGTTGCTAGTGTTCCGAAACGAATCCCGCACCGATTTCCAGGAAGTAATATTACCCATCCAAAGCACGAACAGAATCAAAAAATTTCAATTGCCAGCAGAAACGCATGGATTAAGCACAGGCGAAACCTATCAATGGTCTTTGAGCTTTATCTGCGGTGATTATTTTACTCTCAATGATCCTAGCATCACTGGCTGGGTACGACGTACTGAGATAACACCAGAAATTCAGCAAATATTAGCTGAACCATCCCGCCAGCGTCAGGCTGAGTGGCTTGGCAATAACGGCTATTGGTATGACTTAGTCAGTCAATTAATTAATAGCATTGATTAAAGGCAGAAACATACAAACTTTAGGCTGCTTCTCACTTTGAAATTATCTAAAAAAGAAAGAAGACTGCATGGGGGCCGCATCGATCTAGGAAGGCGCTACGTACTCCAACGATTTCTGGGTGATTATCAGCTCTGATAGAAAAAACGATTGCGTCCAAGCCGTTTAGCTTGGTAGAGCGCACTATCTGCTTCTGCAATCAGTTCTTTGGAGGTTATGCTTTTTGCAACATCGACAAAAGCAATCCCAAAGCTAATGGTGACATAGGGATTCACTTCAGAACCCTCATGGAGAATTTCGAGACTTGCCAACTGTTTTTGGATACGCTCTAGGATGTGATAAGTCATCTCTATGTCTGTATCTGGCAGAACAAGGGCAAACTCTTCGCCACCATACCGAGCCGCCAAATCAGAATTTCGAGTACCTTTTTTCAGGGTTTGTGCGATCGCTTTCAAGCAAGCATCTCCAGCTAAATGGCCATATGTGTCGTTGTAGCGCTTGAAATAATCAACATCACATAGCACAAGCACAAATGCTTTCTCCTGATTAACTAAGCTTTGAAGAAAGCCATCGAAGGTGCGACGATTAGGAATTTGGGTGAGTTCGTCGTAGCTGGCTAGTCCTTCTAACTGTTTATTTTGGCGAAGAATAGAAGATATTGACAGACATGATATAGACAGCATTGGGGCAGCTATAGGTATCCAATATCCAAAGTTAAATAGGCCATAAGCGATTATAAATACACCCAAACCCAGGCAGGGAACTAACCACCCAATCACCAGGAAGGATCGGCGGCGATAAGTCTGCTTGTGCTGATCAATGAGATAGAATATTTGACTGGCTATACAGGTTAGCAGAAAAGTCCACAGCATCCCAATCCATGCCTGAACACCATGCAAAACGCGGCGTCCATCTAAGGCAGATTCTAATACTTGACTAACAATATGCGCGTGAACAAATACCCCCGGCATTTCTACCGTGCGGCTCATGGGCGTATAAAAGAAATCATTGAGACTAGTGGCGATAGGACCAATCAGAACAACTCGATTCCTAATCTGGTCATCGGAAACATCGCCATTTAGAATGGCCGTCATTGAAACGGTGTCGAAAAAGTTAGGGTTGGATGGGAAATCGATTAAAACTTGGGAACCGCCGACATCTGCGTTGGCGTAACCGCCATCATTGTGTTGAAGTCGCCTCAACGTAGCTTTACCTAAAATAAGGCGATCATTCACTACGTTAGGATAAATATTTTCTTCTTCCAAATACGTGAGCGCTAGCCGCATGGCAAGCCCGTATTTTCGTTTTCCTTCCTCAGTTTGAACCGCTAATAACCCTCGCCGTACTCGCCCATCGTCATCAACGACAACATCGGACATGCCTACTTGGTGTTCAGGGTCAGCACCAAGGGGTGGACCAATGACCTCTCCGATCACTTTTTCTACCCCGACTAAAAGTGGCGTGCTATCAAAGACCTCAACTAAGTCATCATGACCATTCCCAACAGGAAGGTTGCGGTACACATCAAGTCCTATTCCTCTAGGGTTATAACTATTGACTGTTGCCAAAAAATCGGCCAAAAGATTATCTGGAATTGGCCAATCTCCCACGTAGTTAAGATCAGACTCATCAATTGTGATGATCAAAATACGTGGATCAGTCCTCTGGGATGTTCGCATCCGAAAAAACTGATCCACAACAAACCACTCTAAGGGTTGCAGCCAGCCTACCGCATTGATAGCGATCGTCAAAGTTGAGAGCCCACAGGCGAATACAAGCCGTTCCCATCGCTGCCAAGTTTTTTTTCTAAGTAAAAACATCACCTAACAATCATATGTAACGATGTGATCAGCGAGGAAAGCAAGTGCTGTTCTTGTTCGCATTAAGGACGTAATGAAACCTACTTAATGAGCGTTGATAAGTGGTTTCTCTACAACCTCAGATAAGCTATTTCCTTCTAAGGCTCTAATCCAAGCCTGGTGAATCTCTTCATCCGCAGGATGTGCAGCCTTAAGTCGAGCGAGCATCGAGAGCATGTCGTACCAAAAATAGTCATCCCGATACTGGGTCACCTGGGTTAAAGAGGGCATCGCTGGGGCATCACTTTCCTCAATATCGGTTTGAGTTTCTAGCCAACCGGCTACGGATGGACTATCAGGCCCGACTACGTCACCACAACTTACGATTAAAGACCATTGATATAGCTGATTATTCGCTAAGTCAGGAGCATCGGTTGGTAACGGGATACTGATAATGCCTTCCTCTTCAGGGATATCAATCAGCGCTATATAGGAATAATTTTCTTCTGATTGAATAGAAAATACAGCCTGTCCTGATATCCTAGTCGGAAGATAAACTAAAATTTCAGGGCGCGCCGTACTAGTGCGCCCAAACTGAGAAGGCGGAATTAAGGGAACAATCGATGATGATAAGCAGGTGATGTTCCGAGACGACCCACTGGCTGTTCTGCGAGGGGCTCGATCTTGATCGGTTGGCCAGAATGACCATTCGTCTGTAATTAATGGATAGTTATTTGATGGGTTAGCGTTTTCCTCAATTACAGTCTGAGCAAAGGTCTGAACCGGAGTTAAAACAATCATAGTTGCTCCTATCATCCATATCAATCTTGTAAGCATCTTAAATTTTGGTGTTAACTGACTACGTAAATACACAGGGACTCACGCCAAAATTTAGTGATCGCGCAGTCTGTGAGCTCAATCTTTCAGAGGTTTAATATAGAGTTCCCATTTTGAAACAGTCGGATCTGAGTCGCCCAAATAGAGTATGTGGCCAAGCGATAGGCTAGGGAAGATCAGCCTGTTCAATGGTAATTGGAGTCTTATGCTTGAGCCCTATGTGGCTGCGATCGCCTAATTGTTACAAGACTCTTTTAGCAAGGCTCTTAATAAAACCTTTTTTTAAATGCATGAGTTTTGCAAGGAAGTTGCTATTCTATTTGTTCTAGGCTTTGGCGCTGAAGCTCTATTTTTTGAACAGTGTCGTCAATCCAATCTTGGTTCTCAGCGTTTTCAGACTGTTTGAGATAGGCGATCGCGATTTTACCCACCGCTGGTTTTGTCAACGCAAACTCGCTTAGTAACTGCACTATCTGAGTCAAAACTATTCGCTCTAACGGTTTCGCCGTAGCAATAGGAACTGAAATAGCCGCTAGCACCATCCCTATTGCTGTGGGAGCTAGCGGCACCCACCAGCCTGATAAAAACAGCGCATAAGCAGTGCCAGTGAGCCCAACAACAATAACAACAATTGCGGCAACTGTAATCTGAGGCTGGCGCAACCATTTGCCTGACAGTAGGGTGGCCATGGCTATCCACAATAAAATCCAAGCGATTTCAATAGGCTCTGACCATACCCGGAGTAAAGGGCGATTGTCTAAAGCTGCCTGAAGTAGCATGCTAATGATATTGGCATGAATAGTCACCCCCGGCATATAGCCATCGGCTCGCTCGGTATAAGGTGTGAGCAGCAAATCATTGACAGTAGAAGCACTAGAGCCTATCAAAACAATGCGATCGCGAATAGCCGATTCAGGGACTTCATTCGCTAACACTTGCGAAAGAGAAAATGTGAGAAACTGATTTTGGGTTCCTGTGTAATTGAGTAAGGTTTGATAGCCACCTGCATCGGCTCTGGCATAGCCCCCATCATAGGCTCGAAAAGGTCTCAAAATAGCATTTCCTAGCAGTATGGGTTGATTCATTCCTTTAGAGAGTAATAGATCTTCAACCATTGCATTGTCTGTATAGGCTTCTGAGGCGGTTTCTGAATAGGTCTCTAAATAGGCTAGTGTTAGCTTAAGCGGGAAGCTAAGCTTGATGTTCTCTGCTGAATCTGTTTCAATGGCGAGTAACGTCCGCCGTACGGTGCCATCTTGATCCAACAGCTGATCGGCAAAGCCGACCCGATCTGTATTGACCAGCGTAGGTGGCGCAAAAATCTTTGTGCCTACCGCTTTTTCGATGGCGATTAGGTGATGCATTTGACGCAAAACTTTCACCAATTCCTGATGACCTGGTTCCACAGGCAGATCTCGATAAATATCTAATCCAATGAGTCGAGGCTGGAACTGCTCAATATTGTTCAGCGCTTGTGCTAAAACGCCATCGGGAATAGGAAACTGACCGACACTTTGAATATCTGGCTCATCAATTGTGATAATTGCAATTCGAGAATCGACGGTGACTACGGGCCGCCATTGAAAAAAATGGTCAAGAAGTCCCCACTCCAATCCTTGCAGTCCTCCTGACCATCGCCCGAGTACTACTAAACTGCTGATGCCAAGTGCTATACCCGCTAGCCGTTTCTTGACCAAACTAAAGCTGCTTACCTGAGTTCGGGCGGTTCTTCGTGCCCGAGATAAAATCTCAACTGCCTCAGTTGCAGCTTGCAACGCAAATTCCGCTTTTTCCTTGTCTGCTATTTCATTGACTAGCTCGCTTTCGACAGCTTCTTTAGCTGCCGCTTGACTCGCTGATAAAAAACGATAATCAACCTCACTGAGTTGTTTAGAAGCAGCCCAGCTCAGGGCTGCTTGCAGGTCTAAACCTGTTAGCAGGTACTGATTATGCTGGCCGTTTGAGTCTGACCAAGCCCTAAGGGCAGTCCCGTATGGACGTAGTTCAGAAAGTTGTTGTGAAACCCATGCCTCATTAAAAACCGCTCGATAAATCGGATTCGCAATTTTTAACTGGCCCTGATAATCGATCACAAGTCCAGAGAGTCGGAGTGCAATTTGACTTTGACTTTCGTCAGTGGAAATCGATTCTCCAGCTAATAACTGTTGATAAACTCCTAATACCCGACCTGTGATATGAGGATTAGACAGTAGGCGATCGCGCACCGTTTTCAAATGCTCAGGATGATCTTGAACTTCCCAATTGTCGATGATATTTGATTTAACTAAGTCTGCAACCTTTTCTGTAATATCTACAGAGTTGTCTGAGCCGACCACGAGAGAGAGATGATCGCTTCTCTCAAGTTTGTTTTCTCTTTGGTCAACAGTACCAATTAATTGGCACACTTTTTGTGTAAGAAAAGGCTGTCCTCCTGTCCAGATTAAGACTTCACCAAGTATTTCAGGAGCTTTTAATCCAATGCTTATGAGACCTGGTAAAAGTGGCTGAGCTTCGGCTAAATCAAAGCCATTAATAGCAATGGAGCGTCCTATATTGAATGGGGTAGATAAGGGATGATCAATCAAATCACTAGGCGTAGCGACACCAATTAGCGCAAATGTTAGACGCTGATAAACGGAGTGTTCTGCACGGCTGTTGTAACAAGCTCGCAACAATGAAAAAAAGTCATCCGTTGAAAAGTCGAGCTGAAGAATGGCATCAATTTCATCAATAAACAAAACAACAGGTGATGAAATATGACCTAGAAGTTCATCCTCCAGAAATTCTGCCAAGCATTCTATAGGAGAGAGCTGCTCACGAGCTAACCACCAGCTACGAAAATGAGTTGGCAGGTTAAAAACACGAATTAGACGCCGAATGATACTTGCATACCACTGGTTCATTGTCAGCTGCCGTGTACCTAGTAAGGTCATATCCAGCACGCCACAACATACCCCTGCTTGCTGCAAACGGTGCATCGTACGTACCCGCAAACTTGACTTACCCATTTGCCGAGCGGTCAAGATGTAGCATAGCTCTCGCTGCTGCAACGCTTGATAAAGCAAGTCATCTGCCTGACGCTGCACATAACTTTTCGCGGTGGGTGGCAAGCTACCGCCAACCTGATAGGCATAGCCTTTAGATGACTGTGTAGTCATAGCACTCTAATTGTCCTTACCGATATCCTTTCCCCAAGGTTTGCTTTGTCGCGTTTAACATAAGCTCGGCTATCAAAAGGTAGCTAAGTTATGCTTTCTCCAATGATTTCAGTTTACCCATGAAATTATCAGTTTGAAGAGAGCTTGAAAGAAGGTCACAAAAAACTGCCGCTTTTGACCAAGCAGGAATTTGATCGAAATCAACAAATAGCGCTCTGAGCAGCGCATCAGCATTGAGTAGGATGGATAAAAACCTGCGTCATAAACGTCGTTGGTTCTATTCACTAGGCTGACTAAGGTTGCGATCGCCTCCACTCTGCTAATGCTCCGGTCGGGTCGCATGGTGCCATCCGGGTAGCCGACAAAAATGCCTTTCTGGTAGGCTGTTTGCAACGCCCAGTAGGCCCAATAGTCACGACGCACATCTCGAAAGCTGCGCGTGAGCTGAGGTGTACTCTGAATTAACGTTGGAAAGCTATTGAGCATGAGCACCGCAAATTCAGCTCGGGTGACCTGCGCTTCTGGGCGAAACTGACCATTAGGATAGCCACTAATCTGACGGCTCGCAGATAGCCGATTCACGCAGTCTTTCGCCCAGTGCTGTTGCATATCGGCAAAGCTTCTCGTAGGCAGAGGTGACCCACTGTCAGCTCGTGCCGGATTTGCAAGAACGCCCAAGGCCAGAGTGTAAATGACGAGAGCCCCTGTTTTGAAAAGGCACATACGGTATAAACCCAGTAAACTCGGTAAGTGTATTTGAGTACAGCAATTCCAAATTCCAACTTACAGGCATGTATTTTGCCTCAGCGAGGAACGATCTGACTGGGTTTCAGCCGCTTAGATCTGCTAAACATATTTGACGGTGATTCAATGCGAACGAGAAATCAATGGTTTTGGGCGTCCGTAGTCTGGAATTTGGAATTGCTGTCTTCACAGGTGCCTTTACAACAGTCGTTGTTTTAGCCGGTGTTTTCTTGCTCGCAGATGCTTTCGTAGCAGTTTTCTTGGGCGTAGCGGCTTTCTTCTGTTTTGTTGCCTTTGCCGGTGCGGGTGCGGGCGCTAAGTACCTGTGCATCATTAATTGCAAAACAATGTTTAGTCAAAGCTATAAAACTAGGCAATTCAGGCAGATCCTTTTGTAATTAACGTTGCATGACTACTTACGACAGTGGTTTCATCTTCTAGCTCATCTGAGGCGATACTTTCCATCTTCTATAACTTCATCTTCTGCAATAGAGGATTCGCTGATCGAAGATGTTTCGGTGCCGAGAGAAGTGTTGGTATCATCCATTAGGGTTTCTATCTTCGCTAGAATGAAATAACCCTGATTGATTGAGCGAACTTGTCTGTAGCTTCACGATATCTCCTTACAAATGACGCAAACGAACCGTAATCTTGCGGTCAACGTCGCATCACCTACCGCCTAAAGTTGGGTTATACGAAGCTGAAACCCATTTCTTTAGGAACTGTTAACAAGAATGCAAACTAGCCAATTGATCTCTGCTCCTACCAATAGTATACGCAGGGTAGACCCCACAGAGTCCCAATCATCGGCTAGACTGCTCAGCCTTCAAGAGATCTTGAACCAATTTAGTCAGCAGGCTTTGTTAGAGACAGACATCATTGTGCTCTATCAAAGTGCTGCAACGACGATTAAGGAAGCTTTACAAATTCCGTTTTGTCGCATTTGGCAAGTTACTTCCGATGGATATAGGCTTCGACAGATTGCAGGCAATGTAGGTGCTGCGAGCAACCAATCTTTCTTACTGCCTACAAACGAGGTTGTTGAGTCTTCACAACAGGCTATCTCTTCAGACTCAGAAAAACTGTTCATTCCTTCTCCAGTAGACAGCCGTAGTGGGGTAATAGTACAGGTGCCTGGACAGACGCGCTGGCTAGGATGTATTGAAGTACATGCTTTCGATGCTTATGAATTCAATCCAGAAGCGATTCACTTCTTACAAACAGTTGGTCATATTCTAGCGAATGCTATAGAACGTCACCGTTCAGAAGCGCTCACCAATACTCAAAGTCATATCCTGGAAAAAGTAGCAGCTGAGACGGATGCGTCTGTAGTCTTTGATGTGCTCTGTCAATTATTAGAGAAACAATTACCCGATGCTTACTGTTCTATTCTGGTCTTGGATTCAGGCACGAAGCAGCTGCGAGACGGAGCAGCTCCAAGCTTACCCCCTGAATATGCTAAAGGTTTAGATGGCCTATTGATAGGAGAATGTGCTGGGTCTTGTGGAACCGCTGCCTACAGAGGTGAAGCCGTCTTTGTCGATGATATTGCGAACGATCCGCTTTGGGCATCCTTTCGAGACTTTGCGCTCTCACATGACATTCGGGCCTGTTGGTCGATGCCCTTCTTCTCAAAAAAGGGAGAGGTGTTGGGCACCTTTGCTATATCTCATCGTTCACCCTGTAAAGCGACGGCTTACCATCACACTATTCTCAAGGCGGCTGCCCATCTAGCGAGTATTACCACTGAAGCCCATCAGACACAACTCAGCCGTCAGCAAATGCACAAAACGCTTGAACAGCAGGTTGCTTCACGCACGGCTGAATTGCAAACTACCCTGGGGAACCTACGCCAAACTCAGTCACAGCTGATTCAAGCTGAAAAAATGGCGGGTTTAGGGCAAATGGTCGCAGGGGTGGCCCATGAGGTTAATAATCCAAACAACTTTATTTTAGGAAATCTGAGTTACGTTGAAGAATATGCGAAAGAGCTTCTAGAATTCGTTCGTTTCTGTGAAACGGAGGGTTCCAACCTGCCGCCTCAGCTAGAGGCTAAATTGAAAAAATTAGACATTGAGTATGTTGTAGAGGATTTACCCAAAGTACTTAGCTCAATCCGTTTGGGTAGTAAGCGGATTGCCGATGTTGTGCAGGGATTACGAAACTTCTCTCGGTTGGATGAGGCCAGCCAAAAGCCGGTTGACCTCCACGAGGGCATAGAAAATACCTTGATGATTTTGAGTCATCGTCTAGTTGAACAAGGTCAGCGACCTGCGATTGAAGTTCAACGTCAGTACGGTCAGCTACCCTTGGTCCCCTGTATTGCAAATCAACTCAATCAAGCAGTTATGAATATTCTGATTAACGCTATTGATGCACTAGAGGAACATCAAGTCTCAACTCCGAGCATTACCATCCGGACTGAGGCAGAGTCTGACCATATCGTCATTAGGATTGCTGATAACGCAGGGGGCCTTGATCCAGCGGTACAGCACCGCATCTTTGAGCCGTTTTTTACGACTAAAACGGTTGGAAAAGGTACTGGATTAGGACTCTCGATTAGCTACCAGATTGTAGTAGATCAACATCAGGGTCGATTAAATTGTCTGTCAAAACCAGGAGAAACAACAGAACTTGTCATGGAGATTCCCTATCAGTTGTGATAAATTTGATGAAGGAATAAGCTCATAGTTTCGCTTGTGATAGAAGACTGTGTTGCAAAAAATGCATAGCCTCTTTCTTGGTATGCTGAAATGCCCTGATCTCAACCTACCCCATGCCCTCCTCAGAACCGTTCAAAGGACGTCACTTCCAGTCAGACCTAATCTTATTGAATGTACGTTGGTATCTCGGCTATAGCCTCAGCTACCGGGATGTAGAGGAGATGATGCTGGAGCGTGGCATTCGTATTTCAAGCCCACTAACGACTCGTGGCGGGTGGGCGAACCTGATGTGAAAGTCAAAGGCAAGTGGAAGTATCTCTATCGAGCGGTTGACTTAGAAGGGAATACCCTGGACTTCAGGCTCAGTGCCAATCGCGATCCCAAAGCCGCCAAGCGGTTCTTAAAGAAGGTGGTCAACGCCCCCCATACCATAGAACCCAGAGTGACCACTGTCGCTCAGAATGCGGCCTATCCGTCTGCGATTACTGAGTTGAAAGCTGATGAGGCGCTGCCTAAAGCGACGGAAACTCGGCAGAGCAAGTACCTGAACAATACGGTGGAGTAGGACCATCGGTTCATCAAACGGCGTGTCAATCCAGGACTTGGGTTTGGCTCATTCAATACGGCTCGGCGTACGCTCAAAGGATATGATTCGATGAACATGATTGGAAAAGGACAGATCACAGGTGCTGACAAAGGCGATGTCATGGGACGGATCTCTTTCATCAACAAAATCTTCGGGCTCGCTGCGTAGTCAGAAGGGTAATGATGGAGTTATTCTATCTTCAGAAGATTTTTGCAACACAGCCGTAATTTCAGCCTTATGGCCCATTTTCTATAGAATCGATATGGCGGACTGTAATGACTTACTAACCCTATTTTATTTGGGCACTCTAATCGTTAAGTCTATGCTTTGATGTGGATATACAGCGATGCCATTACTAGATGAATCAGTAACTTTACCCGCCACAACGAGTGCTTCTGTAGAGCAGTTACTGAGACAATCGGAGGCAAAGATACAATCCCTTGAGCAAGCCCATGCCAAGGAAATGCTCCGGCGCGAACAAGTAGAACGCGAATTGAACGAGGCTCGGCAGCTGTTGCAACTGGTGATGGATACCCTGCCGGAAGCGATTTTCTGGAAAGATCGCAATTCGGTGTATCTGGGGTGTAACCGCAACTTTGCTGAGGATGCTGGGATAGGCGCTCCTGAACACATCAATGGGAAAACAGACTACGATTTGGCCTGGAAGGAAGAAGAATCCAAGTTCTTTCGCGAGTGCGATCGCCGAGTGATGTTAGCCGACAGAGCAGAACTCGGGATTGTAGAGCCTCAACTTCAGAGCGATGGCAAGCAGGCCTGGCTGGAAACGAACAAAGTGCCGCTCCATGATGAGCGGGGAAAAGTGATCGGGATTCTGGGTACCTATCAAGATATTACGGCGCGTAAGAAGGCAGAAATTGCGCTACATGAACTGAATCAGAAGCTAGAACGCCAGACGATAGAACTGAGTGCGGCCCTCTCTGGGTTACAGCAATCACAGCTGCAACTGGTTCAGCAAGAAAAAATGTCGGCATTGGGCAATCTAATTGCCGGGGTGGCCCATGAAATGAATAATCCTGTGGGCTTTTTGGCGGGTAACTTGGGTCCTGCCCAAGACTATGTGAGAGATCTGCTCGGGTTGATAGCGCTGTATCACGAAACCTTTCCCAACCCAGGAGAGGCGATAGAGTCAGAGATAGAAGAGATAGAGTTAGACTATGTGCGTGAAGACCTGCCGAAACTTCTTCAGTCGATGGGCGAGGGCGTCAAGCGAATTCGGAATATCAGCACAAGTCTAAGAACCTTCTCCCGAGCGGATCGAGAACATAAGATCCCCTTTAATCTGAATGACGGCCTAGACAGCACGGTTTTGATTCTAAAGCATCGCTTAAAGGCCGATGAACATCGTCCCGCGATTGAGGTAATTGAGCAGTATGCAAAGATGCCGCCAGTCTTGTGCTTTCCTGGTCAGCTGAATCAGGTATTCATGAATTTGTTGGCCAACGCGATCGATGCACTAGAAGAGTCGAGTCGAGGAAAAAGTTATGCGGAACTTGAGGCAGTGCCTAACCGGATCACGATTTCAACCCAGGTGTCGAGTTGTGAGCGCGAGGCGGTAATCCGCATAAAAGATAACGGCATCGGGATGACAGAAGAGACGCAGAAACGGGTATTCGAGAACTTATTTACAACAAAAGAAGTTGGGAAAGGAACTGGGCTAGGCTTAGCGATTGTACGACAAATCATTGTTGAGAAGCATGAGGGGACAATAGCCGTTAATTCTGAGCTTGACCAAGGCACTGAATTTGTGATTCAGATTCCTTTAGAGGCGGTCTAATGACCGTAGCATCGGACTCAATTCGTCCTGGCTCTATCAGTGTTTCGAGGAGCTAGCCAAGTAAGATGCCCCACAGACCATCAAGCAAGGCTTTGCCCCTTTTTCTAGCATTATGAACGAATTTGAAGAATCCTAGATAGATTGGCAACTTCTCTTGAAAGATGCCGCAATGGGACCTGAGCCAAGACCGCAACAGTGACCAAAACCCTTCCATCGTGTTGACAAGGACTTTGCAAAAGCCATCTCCGTCTTCGTCGCGAGCGTATTCCCCAACGCTATGACAAACGTGCTTATGAGTGTAGTCTCACGCCTCAAGTCGGGCATAGATGTCGTATTCATCGGTGTAAATGAGCGTCTCAGCGCTTACTGTTGCCTGAATAATCGGTTTGATGGTCTGCTGTTGAACATTCGCCAGCATTTTGATGACCCCTTCTCCGCCACACTGAATCATCCCAAAGATCGTACGTCTCGTGTTTGCCTCGTTTCGTGACTGATTCAAACCCGCATTCAACACAACAAACGCCGTCGGGCCAGCGCAGTTGGCGCACAGTCGCGTAGCATTTGTGGTCATCAATTGGTCTCGAAGGAGTTAACATTGGGGTTTATGGGTAGGCTGCTATTGATGTCCCGCTAGCGCGTGAGACTAATACTGTGCAACCTCCCAGAAACAGCTATTGAGCCTTTAAGATAGGAGTTACGCATTGACAGGGAACCAAAACTATGGTCAAGCGAAAGTGGATTCTGTGACATTTTCTAGAATAAACTGTCGGATGACAGGCACGAAAA
>LJZR01000132.1 GCA_001314865.1 Phormidesmis priestleyi Ana
CCGGCAGGGCAAGTAAGTCGTCCATTTCGTCAGGCTGACACTGCCAGTCTGAATCAACGCAAACACCATCCAGCAACAGGTGGTCAGATGGGCTAGATGGGCCCAGGGGCAAGCTTGACCCAACCAGACTTTCAAGGCATCGTAAAGAGGGGAGTTCTTTTTCACAGCGTTCCGATGATTTTGAGTAGGATCTAAATCTTAGAACGCTGGCTCCCTCTATCGGCTCTGTTCTCCTACAACTGCCTACGGGCAAGCGATTCACTCACTTCATTACATCTTTTGTCAGTCAATCAGGGCACCAACTCAGCGCGTCCGAGCAAAACGACATCCGAGCCGACCTAGTCGCTATCTTCCAGGAGGTAATTTATGCTTACGTCAGAACTGATAACCCCGATTCATGTAGCCCGGAAAGCGCTGATCTACGTGCGCCAGTCCAGTCCCCATCAACCCATCAACAATCAAGAGAGTCTACGGTTACAGTACGCCCTACAACAGCGAGCACAGAACCTAGGCTGGCCATCAGAGCGGATTGAAGTCATCGATAGTGACTTGGGGACAACAGCCGCCACAGCTGAACATCGTAGTGGCTTCAAAGACTTGATTGCGCAGGTAACACTAGATCAGGTCGGCATCATCCTTTCCTATGACGTCACCCGTCTCTCACGGAACTGTTCCGATTGGTATCCCTTACTAGACCTGTGCGGCTACAAAAATTGTTTGATTGCAGATCACGATAGCGTTTATGACCCCAGTAGCGCCAACGGACGTCTGCTACTGGGATTGAAGGGACAGATGTCGGAAGTTGAGCTTTATACCATTCGAGCCCGTTTGACTGCCGGTATCCTCAGTAAAGCGAAACGCGGTGAACTGGCGCTAACGCTTCCTGTCGGGCTAATTCGAGATGAAGCGGAGGTCGTTCACAAAGACCCAAATCGAGAAGTCCAAGACCGAATTCAACTGGTTTTTGAAACATTCTTACAGGTCAAATCAGCCAGTCAAGTTCTACGTCGTTTCAACGAGCAAAAATTGACTCTGCCTCGCCGTACCCGTTGGGGAGATACCATTTGGCGCCAACCGACCACAGCCGCTATCATTTCAATGTTGAAAAATCCTGCCTATGCTGGTGCGTTTGTATATGGTCGCACCCGTACCATCCGGAACCCAGCTGAGCCACACAAAATTCATCTTAAAACCTTACCGATAGAGGAATGGAAAATTCGGGTCAATGATCAATATCCTGCTTATATCGACTGGCCTACCTACGAAAAGATTCAAGCTCAGCTGATGGACAACTATCTGGAGTATGACCGGAACAAGACACGAGGGGTGCCGCGAAATGGGGCTGCCCTCCTGCACGGTATTGTCTACTGCGGAGAATGCGGTCACAAGATGGTGGTGCAATATAAAAACTCAACCCGCTATATCTGCAATTATTTACGACAACAGTACGGTGTCCCCGTTTGTCAGTTTATTCCTGCTGATACGGTAGATAACCACGTTGTTGATGCCTTCTTCGAAGCACTTTCTCCGGTAGAGTTGAACGCCTATGAACAAGCTATAAAAATACAACAGAAAGCAGATGATAAAATAGAAAAAGCTCACGCACAACAGGTGGAAAGATTACGCTATGAGGCAGCCTTAGCGGAACGGCGATTTAATCAAGTGGATCCTGACAACCGACTGGTGGCAGCTGAGCTAGAACATCGTTGGGAAACCTCACTAGGCGAGCTTCAAAAAGCTGAAAACAGCTACAGACAAACACCCTCTGCTCACACTACTATCGCCTTGCCACCAAAGCTCCAAGCTACTTTCACTGAGATTGGGGTAAAGCTGCCTGAGATTTGGTCAACAGACGTATTAACTCAAGCTCAGAAGAAAGCCTTGTTACGGTGTTTGATTGATAAAGTTGTTGTGCATCGAATCGGACGCGATACTGTGCGATCTCGCATTGTTTGGAAAGGCGCAGAAACTTCAACGGTTGACTTGCCCATTCCTGTAACGTCCTGGAAGGAACTCGCTAATGCAGACGAATTAGAGAACAAAATTATTGCCCTCAGCCAGCAAGGCATTGGCGATCAGCTGATTGCGGAACGACTGACCAAGGAAGGCTATCGCTCTCCCTCCTCCTCAGATACAGTATTGGCCAGTACGGTCAAACGAATCCGGCTACAACATGGCATTATGATAAAAGCACACCAGTCTCATCCTCGACGGGTGCCGGGTCATCTAACAGTCACTCAGATCGCTGACCAACTGAAACTTCCCAAGCACTGGATCCACGACCGCATCCACAATGGAACGATTCAGATAAAGCGCCATCAGGACACCCAACTTTATTTATTTCCAGACAACCCTGAGACGCTCCTACAGTTTGAGCAACTCAGCCGGTAATATCCAGACCTTACGTTTTTGATAGGAGTATCAAGATGCCTAATCAAAGCAGAGTATCCAATAGAGGTGATTTGTGAGGTGATTGGCTACAGTCGTAGCCGCTACTACTATCAGCCCCGAGCAGAAAAAGAGACCGAAGAGGAGGCACTGAAAGCAGCGATCAATGATGTATCAGGCCGATACCCCACGTACGGCTACAGGCGGATTACGAAGCAGTTGCAGCGGGAGGACTGGAATGTCAACCACAAACGTATCAGCCGCCTGATGCGCG
>LJZR01000133.1 GCA_001314865.1 Phormidesmis priestleyi Ana
TAAACAGTCCTGGTACATAAGGCACCTCTCATTACATAAATTAGCTGACTGATCAAGCGTTGGCGACAGCTAACGCTAACGCTAACGGTAGGATAGGGTCGCGGGGAGACGGTTGGTAGAGTTCGTGACGGTAATCTGATTACGTCGGGCAATATACAGCACATGATAGTCGCGAAACGTCCGACCATGAGCACTTCTCAATCCTACTTGATTAAGACACTCGACGATCTCATCAACGGTGTGCGTTGAGGCTAAGTCGCGAATCCGTTCGATGACGTTCTGTTCGGTACGGGGAGCCCAGATGCCGACTTTGGTGCGGTCGATCTCTCGTTCAGTGACCGCACCGGAATGCCACGTAACGCGGATGGTAATCTTCCCAGGTGTGGTCACCCCGTCCAGTTGGACTTCTTTGATGGCATAACGCAAGAGCTGTTTTCGCTCTATGTCAGTTGTTGTTTCTGCCTGCCAGACAGCGGGTAAATCCTGAGAAAGTTTCTCCACCGCCTGCTTTTCTTGGTTATCTATTGTAAAACGAGATTGTTTTTGAGCCGCTGCATAGGCGTTCTCAAGAGTTTGCAGTGCGACCAGCTTATCATTCCAGCGTCGCTCTAGTTCCGAGGCTACCAAGCGATTGTTAGGGTCTACCGCATCATACTGCCGCTGAGCATATTGAGCTTCGTAGCGTGCCTGTTCCAACTGTTGTTCCCATTGATGCTGAAGCGCTTGGTGGTCTTGTTGAAGTTGTTCTACTGCCTGCAGAGAAATCTTGATTTGTGCGGGTTCGAGAGCTGCCAAAAATAACGATACGACTAGCTCATCTACCGGTTTTGAAGTCATCGACTGACAGGTATGGGCCGCGCCCTCTGAATAGGCATGACAACAGATGTAGCTAGGCCGCCGATGCTCACGCACTGAATAGCTATTAACCCCCATCTTGGCCCCACAGTAGCCGCACCAAACTAATCCTTGTAGCAGGGCGGCCCCTTCACGGACTGCCCCCTGTGTTGTTGACAGAAAGTTGTTCTGTTTTAACTGTTGTTGATTCGCCAGATATGCTTCCCATGAAATATAACCTTCATGATGCGCCTGAATACACACCGGCCAATCTGTCAGAGCCCTCACCCGCGCTCTGGCTTTCCCCGTTTTTGGACTACGCTGGCTACCATCATATTCCCACTCACCATAAACATAGGCACCCGCGTAGGCAGGGTTGTGTAGTCTTCGTACCACCATCGAGTAGGTCGGCTCTTTCCATTGCAGTTGACCATGACCGGGGCCACCCCAGACCCGAACAGGCAATTTCAGCTGTTCCGCTTTTAAGCTCACCAGTACTTGGCGGGCCACGCCTAGTCGCCGAAACAGATCAAACAAGTACGTCAATCGGTCTTGAACCTGACGGTCTGGATCTTTGACCCAACCGCCCTCGGCATCGTAGACATAACCGACCGGCAAGGGGCGACCGAGCTGACCTTTCCGGGCTTTGTTCCAGCGGCCTTCAAATAACCGGGTACGTAAGGTCATTAGCTCTGCCTCCGATAAAGTTCCCTTCACGCCCAATAGGAGCCTGTCGTTCGGCTGGCGTGGATCATACACGCACTGTTCATCGGCGATTAGCGTCTGGCTCAGACTACATAGTTCAATCAGGCGATGCCAGTCACTGCCACAACGGCTTAAGCGTGAGGCTTCCAACATTAACACCAGACCCACTTCCCCGGCCGCCACGGCGGAGACCAGGCGCTGAAAGCCGTGCCGATGTTGAGCCGACACCGCTGATTGACCTTGATCCTCATCAATAACAACAATGGTCTCGGCCGACCAGCCTAGGGCTTCGGCCCGATGCTTTAAATTGTACTGCCGCTCCGTGCTTTCGCGATGATGAACCGTTTGAAACACAGTCGATTGGCGAACATACACATAGGCTTGTCGTTGCTGATGGGCGGTCGTAATCTTAGAACTCTCGGCACGGTACAAATCCATGACGCTACCTCCGGGGTTAACGGTTGTGTTGGGTGCGAATGGCACGCAGAGCAAGGGCCCCAATTAATCCGCTGAAGCTCGCTTGCGCGACTGGCTCGACAGTTTCTGGCCACGATGTTGCAGATGTCGGGCTAGCTTCAGTAAAACCGGGACCGATAATGGTGGGCCGCTGGGGGAGACGATCTTGATCATCTGAGGAAGATCGCTCTCGCAACACGGCAGGGACACCCACTCGCCGAGTGGGGTGCGTATCCGAATCCATAGCACCTCCTCGCGCCAATATAGGCGCTCGACCTTGCCTGTGGTACCAGCATACGGACTAGTACCGTCGATTACTCTAATGGTATGTCCTAAAAATGCACTATGAGGTGCTTTATATTCATGTTCTAAAAGG
>LJZR01000043.1 GCA_001314865.1 Phormidesmis priestleyi Ana
CTCCCGTGTACACACAAGTGCGAGAGTTCAAGGAGCCGCCAATTGCCATCCTGTAAACATCATCTCGAACTGCTGTAGACCTCGGTACATCGTCTGAAAGCCTGGGGGTCTCTGAGAGCGATAGCCAGACCAGCCGCCTAGCCGAGCAATCAGCCAAGCGACCCAAGCGAGGGAGCGAATAGGATAAGGGTTTTTCTGTTTTTCTGTATGACCTTCAACATCGGGTACTAGCTGCTCGACCAATCGTTGCCGTGAGGCGTCGAAAACGAGGTCTGCTGTTTCTGCTGTATTCTCACGCCCTAAAGTGAGTTGGAGAATCATCACAGCGACTGAAAGTGCCATGATGCAAAGTTTCTGGATGGCGGCCATAGATTCTAACTGCGAAGACTCAATCTCAAGCCCTCTTTGTTTCAACGTGGCAAAGAGCAACTCAATATGCCAGCGCCAGCGATACCACTGGATAATTTGCTGAGCTTGCTCAACGCTATCAACCGGGTGGGTTGTGAGCAACCGCCAGTGGATAGCGGCTTCGCCCTCAGGGGGCTCTAGTTCAACCACCTCAATCGCATTCAGTTGGGCAAACGGGGGATAGTCGTCGGTCAACGAGTCCGGGCGACGTAGCTTGACCGGGGTATAGCGTAAGGCCATTTGAGCCCGGCGGGCGGTGCGCTGCTGGCGAGGGTCTGCGGGAATATCGACGAGGTAGGTACCGGCTACCGGTTGTACTGCCAGCGTGTCGTACAGTTTCTGCGGACTCTCTACCAATCGACGGTCTTGGCAGGCCCGAACAAGTAAGTGTTTCCCAGCTTGCGGTATCTGAAACCAGGGTTCATAGATATCTGCCTCGCTATCTCCTACGTATGTCACTTGGGCAACGCCGCTTCTGGCAAAGCAGTCGGTAGACCCTTTTGCCGCTTCTATCCATTTATACGATTCTTTATCTTCTATCGCTAAAGATTGATAATCCCGGTCTTCCTTTGAGGGGCGTTCAAACGCTCTGTTCCAGAGTTGAATGTGACTGAGCCCTAGCGGTAACCCTGAGGTGGCATCGACTACCAACGTCGGATGAATAAAAAACCCGATATCCGTATTGTTGCCAACGACACCCTGTCCCTCTGGTTTCAGACGCCCTGCATGGGCTTGAAGGTTTATTTCACTCGTATCACTGATGGCCAACACATGTCGCTCGCTCACCTGCTGATGACAGTGAGCCCGGAGGCTCTCTAGCAATATAGGACTGGTCACATTCGGGTTCTCCAGAAAACGGTAATAGGCTACTTGTTCCGCTCGGTTTTTTGCCATCGCCCGGATGCAGGTGCTTTTGCTTTGACTCATTGCCTCGTATAGTTGAACCCCCTTTTTACTAACCGCTTATCCCCGAAGGCTCGCGGGCGGCGATTAGTGTAGATGGCGATAGGGTTGCTCGCTGTTGGCATTGGCCTCATTACCTCGTCTTTTTTTGCAATCATACATAGTCTATACAAGCTCTCTCATACTTGTGTGTACACGGGAGATTCTTACTGGGGGGATACTTATCACCTGTTGCTGACCATGCCCTGGCTGTCGTTTATCAGCCTCACTAGCCTGCTGTATTTACTGATAAATGCCATATTTGCGTATGTATATAGCCTAGGTGGTGAAATCACAACGGTAAATGGTGAGGGGTTGCAGAGCTTTCAGGAGCTGTTTTTTTTTAGCGTGCAAACCATGGCCTCAATTGGCTATGGGGCGATGTATCCCAAAAATGTGTATGCGCATTGGGTGGTGGTGATTGAATCGTTGGTGGGTCTGTTTTTTATTGCGACGACAACGGGACTGGTGTTTGCTCGGTTTTCGTTGCCGACTGCGCGAATTTTGTTCAGTAAGGTGGCGGTGATTTCGCCTTTTAATGGTGTGCCAACGCTGATGTTTCGCACGGCCAATAAGCGCAAAAACTATATTTTAGAGGCGCAGCTGTGGGTGACCTTAGTGCGTGATGAGTACAGCGCTGAGGGTGACTTTATGCGGCGGTTTCACGATATTCAGCTGGTACGATCGCACACCCCGGTCTACAGCCTTTCCTGGACAGCCATGCATCAAATTTTGCCGGGAGGGCTGCTAGATGGTGACACGGCTGAGACTTTGAAGCGCGATCGCGCTGAAATTATTGTCACCTTAACCGGACTTGACGAAACCCTGGCGCAGACGATTCATGCAAGGCATACCTTTACTGCTGATGACATCCATTGGGATCACCGCTTTGCCGATATTTTGCTAACCAATGTTGATGGCAGGCGAGTGATTGACTTCAATCAGTTCCATATCATTCATTCGATTAGTCGGCCTCGTGAGTTACCTAGTCATCGGCAAGCCCATCCGGGTGATCAACAGACACAGAACCCAGATCTGAAGAGAGCTTTAAAGAGACGAGCTTGAATATTTAAGCGTTGCCTTGCCAAGCATTTCCCGTTGTTCGGTAAACTTGGGTGAGTAGGCGATCGCAGCGAGCAAGCAGTTGAAAATGGCAAACGTTTGGCAGATGGTGAAGGGCTTAGTCAATGGTCTGCATTCAAGACGCTGGCAATCATTACTAACGCCTGCCTTGGGGCTATTACTTACCGTGGGGCTAGCCGTTAGTTTTACGTTAGCCATGCCCTCTATCGGTGACCGGACAGCCTACGCAACCAATTTTGATCGTAAAAACCTTAGGCAGCAAAGCTTTGCTGGCGAAGATCTCACCGATAATGACTACACCCGCGCGGATCTCACCGAAGCTGACTTGAGTCATACCAATCTGACGGGCGTGCGATTGTTTACCACTCATCTAGATCGTGCGAATTTAGAAGGGGCCAATCTGACAGGCGCTACGTTAGATGGGGCAACGCTGGTTAAGGCCAATTTAAAAGATGCCGTTTTAGAAGGGGCTTATGTGATCAGCGCTGACTTTCGCGGCGCCAATATAGAAGGTGCTGACTTTACAGATGTGCTGTTTGATCCGCGTGTGAATTTCATGCTGTGTGAAACGGCAGCGGGCACCAACCCGGTAACAGGGCGCGACACCAGAGAGACGCTGTACTGCGAGTAAGTCTTTAGCGATACAGCTTTGTGCAGATTGGCAATGAACTGACTTGGCGATGAACTGACTTGGCGATGAACTGACTTGGTGATGAACTTATAAGTAACCGTTGTCAGCCAAGAATCCCATTGAGAGACTTGCTTGCGAAGGCTGCGAATAGTCTGACTGATGACCGTTAGGTTGAGGACGATGGCCTGCAAACTTTTCAACATATTTGCCCAGCACATCGCCTTCCAAATTCACCCAGTCGCCAGGGCTGAGGTATTGCAGGTTGGTTTCGGCGTAAGTGACCGGAATGACCGCTGCCATAAACCAGTCGCCAGAAGAGCTACATTCGGCCACCGTGAGACTGATGCCGTTAACGGCAATGCTGCCTTTGCTGACGATGTAGCGACTGACGCGATCGCTCACATCTCGAACAGAAATTTCCCAGGCATTGGCAATGCGTTCGGCTTTATCAAGTCGGCCCATGCCATCGACATGTCCTGTGACAAAGTGCCCGCCTATTTTGCTGCCTACTCTCAGTGAGGGTTCTAAATTGACCCGGCCATTGTCTAGCACTGCACCCAGCGTAGACTTGCTGAGCGTTTCGGGCGACGCTGAGGCGACAAAACCTTTGCTCAGCACCTTTTCAACCGTGAGGCACACACCATCTACAGCGATGCTGTCGCCTAGCGCAATGCCCTGCAACACCGGATCACTCGCTGATTCGCAAATTATTTTCAATTGGTACGGGCCAAGATGCTGGAGCTGACCCACGCTTTGAACAAGTCCTGTAAACACAATGCTAATTAATCTCAATACGTAGGACTACTTATGCCATATTTTCGATAAAGATTTTTGATCTTTAACTAGGTTGTGCCTAAAATCGATTTAGCCTAAGACTATATAGAATGCCGCGTTTTATTTATTTGCCTTAAAAGTAACACTGCGCTACTGAATCTTGTTGGACTTTGCGCTTCAATAGGCTTGATTTAATAATTGTAATCCAGTCGTTTTGAAGGAACGTCTTACAAACAATCTCACAAACAATCGTTTTGAAGGAACCGTCTTACAAACAACCATCTTGAAAGTAACCGGGTTTGAAGTAATCGTGTTTGAAGTAATCGTGTTTGAAGTAATCGTCTCAAAAAGAGAGAGCAACTGACCAATGATTGAGATGAACGTGGCAGGAATTGCGGTAGATGCCGGCACCCGAAACCCAATGGTGCTACTGCGAGATTCTTCGCAGCGAAGGCAGCTTCCTATTTTTATTTCGCATGAGCAGGCACGCGCTATTCAAATGGTGCTAGAGAACGAAAGAGCCTCTCGGCCAATGACCCATGATCTAATTGTCAATATGCTGAGTGCCTGGGATATGACGCTGCAACGGGTGGTGATTCATGCTTTGCGGGACAATACTTTTTATGCGGTGATGACGGTCGGTAAGGGCGATAAAAAAAAGGAGCTGGATGCGCGGCCCAGTGATGCCATTTCAGTAGCTCTGAGAACGAATGCACCGATTTGGGTGATGGAAGAAGTGGTGCTAGATGCCGCAATGCCGGTAGACAGGGACGCTGATGCGGCTGAGAAAGAAGCTTTTCATGACTTTTTGTCGGACATCAGTCCTGCTGATTTTGCCGAGCGGGGCAGGTCGATATAGCAGGTCGATACAGCAGGTCGATACAGCAGGTCGATACAAACAAATGAAGGATAAGGGATGAGACGTCGTCGGTTCGGAAAGACAGAGCTGCTGGTGTCTGTGTTTTCTTTGGGGACGATGCGGTTTGACTCGGCTGAGGATGCTTGTGAGACGGTTTGTGCTGCGATCGCCCAAGGGATCAATCATCTTGAAACAGCCCCTGCCTATGGCAGTAGCGAATGCTATATCGGTCAGGCATTAAGCGCGATCGCATCTACCGAAGAGTCAATACGGCGCGAGCAGCTTGTAATTACTAGCAAACTAACACCAACCCTGACGGCTGATCAGGTGGATAAAGCAATTGACGATTCATTAGAGCGGCTAGGCACTGACTATTTAGACTGTGTAGCGATTCATGGGATCAACACGCTGGCCCATTTAACCTGGGCGCAGACGCACATGCTAGCGCCGTTGGCTCAAGCGCAGGCAGAAGGGCGAGTGCGGCATGTGGGTTTTTCGACGCATGGGCCTTTAGACTTGATTTTGAAAGCGATCGCAACGGGTTTTTTTTCGTTTATCAACCTGCATTACAATTACTTTTTTCAGCGGAATGCCGCAGCGATCGCCCAAGCTCACCAGCAGGATATGGGCATTTTTATCATTTCGCCTGCGGACAAAGCCGGAATGCTCTATACCCCGCCTGACCGGCTAAAACAGTTATGTGATCCCTACGATCCACTGCTGCTAAACTACCGCTGGCTGCTGAGCGATTCGCGCATTACTACGCTGAGTGTAGGCCCCAAAGACCCACATGAATTAGACTGGCCCCTGCAAATTGCTGATCAAGACGGACCGCTAAATGAAAATGAACAGCAAGCAATTGAGCGATTAGACCAGGCGCAGATAGCGCAATTAGGCACTGACCGTTGCGCGCAATGCCATGAATGCTTGCCCTGCCCAGAAGTGATTAATATTCCAGAAGCACTGAGGCTAAGAAATTTAGCGATCGCCTACGACATGCAAGCCTTTGGCCAATACCGTTACGGCATGTTTGAAAATGCGGGCCACTGGTTCTGGGGAAATAAAGGCAGCCGTTGTAATGACTGTGGGGATTGCCTCCCCCGCTGTCCCGAGTCATTGAACATTCCAGCGCTGCTACGCGACACGCATCAGCGCCTCAAGGGTAAACAGCGCAGACGTTTGTGGGAAGATTGATTAAAAAAAAGACACACTAGGCAAGTAGGAGAGTCCGTAGGAAGTGAGCTGTACTTTCTACTCCGGTATTATTTTCTGCTCTAGTATTTTCTACTCATGCAGTCATTAGGCGAGCAATGCCAATCACCATAAAATGCTTTTGTCTGCATCATATGTCTGCATCATTATAGATAATCTGACTCAGCGGATTTCAATGCTTTTCTCACTTATCTTTTTTTTAAAACTATAGATTTTCTTCCAATGAAAAGAAGTATCGTTAAGCCTTTCATAGGGGGCCAGATACTATCACTTTCAGGTGTTAGCCTAAATACTGAATTGAAATTTTCGCTAGATAAAAACAAACTAGAAAAACAAGCTAGATTTTAAAAAACGCGCTATCAAAAAGAAGTTGTTAATCCAAGACACTCAATAAATCTGAACCCAGCCTTCTTTTGTATAGCCTTATATAGCCTTTCTTTGCATAAGCCTTTCTGGGAGTAGGTAATATAAGTTGCATAGAACTAGATGCTAGAACTAGATGCTATGCGCGCTAAAGCAAAAGATAACCCTCCGAAAACAACCAATTGCGCTAACCTAAAATCGAGATAAAAATCCGAGATAACTGTATGACTGCCACTCAAACCCAGCCTATGACTGATACAAACGCTACCGATGAGCGCGTTGCCGTATTACTCATGGGCTATGGCGAAGTTGAAAGCTACGAAGACTTTGCTAACTATAACGAGCAAGCGTTGAACCTTCTAACGGCTAAATTCGCGCCAGTGCCGACCTGGATATATCCCCCGCTGGCTAAACTGCTAGCCATGTTTGATCTACATGAGTGGAGCCATCAGCATGGTAACTTTGTCTCTCCTCACAATGCTATTTTTGAAAAACAGCGAGCAGGCATTGAAAGTTGTTTACAGCAGCGCTGGGGTGACAAGGTTAAAGTCTTCAAGGCGTTTAACTTTTGTGCGCCTCACCTGCCCGATCAAGTGCTCGCTCAGGTTAAAGCAGAAGGCTTCACCAAGCTGCTGATTTATCCTTTGCTGGTGGTAGATTCTATTTTTACCAGTGGGATTGCCGTAGAGCAGGTGAATGAGGCGCTTACAAAGCTTGCAGGTACGGGTGAGCACTGGTTAAAAGGCACGCGGTATATTCCTTCTTTTTATGATCGCGATCGCTACATCACCTTGCTCGCCAACCTAGTAGAAGAGAAAATTGAAAAGCAGCTCGCTGTTGCTCACCTACCTTCTCAAACCGGCATTATCTTGCTGAACCATGGTTGCCCTCACAAGGCTAAAGGCTTTACTTCAGGGATTGATGAGAGCCAAAAGCTGTATGAAGCCGTACGCGAAAGGCTAATTTATAAGTATCCGCTGATCTCCATTGGCTGGATGAACCACGACACGCCGCTAATTGACTGGACACAGCCAAATATGGCCGTTGCGGGTCAAAACATTATTGACCTGGGCGCGACTGCATTGGTAATGATGCCTATCGGCTTTGCGACCGAAAACCATGAAACGCTGCTCGATGTTGATCACATTATTCATCAGCTGCGGCGCAAAAATCCGCAGGTGACCTATGTGCAAATGGACTGCGTCAACGACCATCCTGAATTTATCCAAATGGCCGCTGACTGGGCAGATACTCACATTCAGGCCCTGCTAGAGTCTGCGCCTGTAACGGTGAATCCTGAACTCAGAGTGCTTGACGCCGACGTGCATGAGCATAGTCATCATGGTAGCCATCACGGTCATGCTCATGGCGATCATCATGCTCATAGCAATGGTCATAGTCATGCTCACAGCAATGGTCACAGCAATGGTCACAGTAATGGCCATAGTCATTCTGAACCCACTCACAGCCATGCTCAGCACAGCAGTCATCATGACCATGTGCATCATGCAAACGAACAAGCAAAAAGTAGCGCCGCAAAGAGTGGTGTTGAGAAAGCGACTGCGCCTACTCACCATCACTAAACTCGCTAAACTCAGGAAACTGAGTTATTAACGGGTGCCGCAAAGGTATCTTTGCAATTAAAAAAAACTAAAAGCCTGCTGCCTATAGTGTGTACAGCAGGCTTTTAGTTTTTTAAAGCCGAGACTGAAAAATGGCTAACTGGGAAATGGCTGAGAGGTCAGCGGCAGCAAAATTTCAAACTCAGTACCGGTGAGAAGATCACTCTCTGGGTTGTTGGGATATTCGGAGGCATGCCGCGATCGCATCCAAAAACGACCGCCATGGTTAGCCGTCACAATCTGATAGCTCATCGCTAGCCCCGTTTCCTTAAGAGACCGGCTTTTAGTTGAAAAAGAGTCGATAATTTGTGCTTGGGTTTCGGGGAGCAGGCCGGGGCCATTGTCACTAATAATAATAGAGATCCAGCGAGACTCATGGGGGCTGCGTTCAGACGCATCTTGGTCAGCGAGTACGCAGGTTGTTACCGTAATTTGAGGCACCTTGGCCAACCGTCCTCCAGCATATTGTCCCAGCTGATTTTCGGGCTGAGCCTGAGCCAGCAAAGAATCAATCGTGTTGATAAAAATACTCATAAATACCTGCCCTAGCTGACCCGCAAAACAGGGCACTGGCGGCAACTTGCCATAGCTACATTCCAGCTGAATTGGGCTAGAAAGCCGACTTTTGAGCAGGCGAATGGTGCTATCTATCAGTGTGTTGAGGTCGGTCGGTCGCGGATGAACATCGTCGATATGGCAAAAGTTTTGCAGGCTAGTGGCGAGCTGTCGTAACCGGTGAGCACCGCTGCGAGCACTTTTGATCGCGGCCGGCAGGTCACTGCGCAAATAGTCTAGCTCGATATCTTGCTGTAGCTGAACAATGCTAGCGGGTAGATCTGGCATGACTGCTTCATAGGCTTTGAGTAGCTGCTGCTGCTGCTGAACATAGGTATCTATGTAGCTCAAGTTCCCCCAAATAAAGCCAACCGGGTCTAATATCTCGTGAGAAACACCATCCACAAGGCGACCCAAAGCGGCCATTTTTTCACTTTGTAGTAGCTGTATTTGCAGCCGCTCATAGCGAATTTGAGTTTCAATACCGCGAATTTGCCAATGTGCCACATTGAGAACGTGAGGATCTAACAGCTGGTACTGGCCGTTGCAATCAATCAAAATGGGCTCGCTTTGTTGTTTATGAGAGCGGCTAAGTAGCTGCTGCGCGCCCGTTAAAATGGGAGTGCTCGCTGGTAGGCAGCGCGGTTTGCGGTTGGTTTGGTTGAGCAGCAGGCGAACTGTACCTTCTGCTAAAAGATGGGTATAGCTCAGCTGTAGCCAGCATTCTAAAAAATGTCGCCTAGAAAGAACGCTGACTTGCTCCATTTCTAACAAAATGGCTCCGGGCAGATCTGGGAACTGCGTAAACCGCTCTATCAGCGATTGAATCGGGTAGTCAGTGGTAATTGAAAAGCTGTAGCGGGCCAAATCGATTAGGGTGGAGTGAATGCCTAACGGTTGGGTTGAGCCTTCAATATATTGAGGAACTCGCGAGTGCTGGTTCGGGGCGTTCTGCGTCAAAGAGTCGTTACGTGAAGGCTCGTTTGGCAGGGCGTTGTTTTGTAACGAAGGATTTTGAGATGCAGTGGCATGCATAAAAATAGCTGGCTTACAATTCACAAAAAGTTGTGGGGACATTAGCTAGCGCATCAGCTAATGGACGCTGTTGCTAGCCCTGTGCTCATAGTGCCCGTATGAAATGTTGACAGTGTACGGAAAATGCATAAAAAGTAATTTTTTGTCAGGAGTTGTCAGGAAATTGAGTGAACATCCATGAGCCAAGAACAAATATGGAGCCTAATACATGGAGCCTAATACAACGACTGAGAAAAGCGCCAAGCCAAGGATTGTTTCGTTGATCCCTAGCGCGACTGAGATTGTAGCGAAGCTAAACTACGGTGATTGCCTAGTGGGGCGATCGCACGAGTGCGACTATCCTATGACGGTTCGTGGCCTGCCTATTGGCGATTTACCCGTTTGCACCGAGCCCAAGTTTGACCCGGTGGGGACAAGCGCACAAATCCATGGGCGAGTGAGTGAGCTGTTAGCTTCTGCGCTAAGTGTGTATCGGGTAAAAACAGAAGTATTAGCCGAACTACGGCCAACCCATATCATTACGCAGGCACAATGTGAGGTCTGTGCGGTCAGCCTGAGCGATGTGGAAAAGGCGGTTGCTGAGCTGACGTCAATGGATATTCAGGTGGTGTCTTTGCAGCCGGAATGTTTGGCCGATGTATGGGATGACATGACGCGAGTTGCCGCAGCGTTGAGTGAGTCAAAGAAAGATCAGCAGTCGGCAGCCGCCATTATCAGTGGTTTAAAAAAGCGTTTACAGCCGGTAGAGATGCCCGTGGATATATCGGTAGAGATTATCGAACCGCGTCCGAAGGTGGCTTGTATAGAATGGACTGAGCCGCTGATGGCAGCGGGGAACTGGGTGCCTGAGCTGGTGGATTGGGCCGGTGGGACAGACTGCCTTGGTAAAGCCGGAAGGCATTCGGCATGGATCAGCTGGGAGGATTTGCAGGCGGCTGATCCAGATGTCATTATTGTGATGCCCTGTGGGTATGACCTAGCACAAGCTCGGCAGGCGGCTAAAGAAATATCGGCCCAAGCGGCGTGGCAGCAGCTCAGAGCCGTTGAAAATGGGCGAGTTTATTTGACGGATGGGAATCAATATTTCAATCGACCAGGGCCAAGATTAGTGGAGTCGGGAGAGATTTTGGCTGAGATTATCTGGGGAGAAAAAGCAAATGGGGATCGGCAATTTGTAGGATGGGAGGTTTTTTAAAAAAGAGATAAAAAGTCAATGAGGCCAGCGACTGTATTAGATGTCAATCTAGATGTCACGGATATTTCAGGTGAGAATTACAGACAACAGAAGTTGCATGTTAGTTGCATGTTAGTTGCATGTTCTAGACATAAGTAAAGCATCCGTCGCTCGACTGAGTTCACGGATGCTTTAGGCTTAATGGCTGGCTTTGAGTGCGCCCAGTGCAATCTCCATCACCAGTGAAATCTTTATCACTAGATTAAACTCAGCACTCGACGGGCTTCTTCATTACGGTTTTGCTGCTGAAGCAGGGTCGCCAAGTTACGATAAGCGGCTTCCAATCGAGGCGGTAGCGATGTCGCTGTAGACTGCTGCTGACGAATATTTTCGGTGATGTCAATCGCCTGTTGAAAAGCCGCGATCGCAGCCTCTAACTGACCAGCGCCCACATGCGCCTGACCAATATTGACCAGCAAATGTGCCTCTTGCACGGGCCGATTCATTTCTCTAAAAATCACTCGCGCCTGCTCATAGGCACTTAATGCCCGAGCATAGTCCTGGTTTAGCGCCGCCGCTCGGCCCAAGTTGTTGAGCGTAGCGACTTCTTGAGCGCGATCGCCCATTTGCTTAAACAGCAGCAGTGCGGGCTGAAGATACTCAACGGCTTGAGCAGGCTGGTCATTCATTACATGAGCATAACCTAGCTCAAAAAGCGCTTCAGCTTCGGCGTCTCGGTTGCCTAGTCGCCGAGCGAGTTCTAGCGCCTGCGATTGAAAGTTAATGCTCTGCGCAAAGTTACCAAGATCGGAATGGGTTTGCCCCAACAAGGAGAGCATGATGCGGGCACCCGCTTCGTCGTTGTAGCGCTGGTATATAGAAAGACCTTGGCTGTAGGCTGCGATCGCCTCAGGATACTGCTCGGCCAAGCCATAAGCACCCCCCAAGTTGAGATACAAACTCGGCTGATTGTCTGCATTGCCCAGTGCTTCGTAAGCTGCCAGCGCCTGCTGACTCAGTTGCAGCGCTTCGGCAGGCGAATTGTTAAGACGATGAATAACGCTGAGGTTCTCTAACATGCGGCCCTTTCCAGCGAGGTCATTAGCTTGGCTGTAGAGGGCTTGTGCCTGCTGCCAGTAGCGAAAGGCGGCATCATGATTGCCCTGTGAAAAAGCTTGAACACCCTGGTTAGCCAGCTCATCTGCCTGGCGAGATTCAGGACTATTCCCCGATAAAATACCGCCTGTTACCTGCCCACCAGCGGACTGAGTTAGCACCGAACGCACATCTGTAGAAGAGACGGCAACAGCAGGAAGAGCCTGCATTCCTAGCGTGATGACCCCTAACCCGCAGGCTAACTTCACAGCCGTCTTTACAGAAAAAACCTTAGAAGAAAGTGCGGAAGATGAAAACCCAGTTTTAGTGAAACGCATAGGAATAGCAGGAGTGTGTGAGGAGAATCAACGGGGGTTGCACTGGTTTTTCAGAGCGCTCCGTTTCATATCCTCGTTATCGCACTGGTATCATTAAAAATGGTGCCGTACGTGATTTCTCTTAAGCTAAAAAACATGTAAGGCTCTCCTGTTTTAAGGACAGATGAGAGCGGTAAAATCGCTCTTGACGACCTGATAGGAAAACTTGATGACTGATTCGACCCAGCAACAGGACAATTTGGCCTCTAAGCAGCCGGCCAATCAACTGGCTAATCAACTGGCCAATCAACTGGCCAATCAACTGGCCAATCAATTGGCAAACTATCCTGTAAAGATTGGCATTATCGGCGGCAGCGGCCTCTACCAAATGGAGTCGCTCAGCAATGTGCAAGAAATTACAATAGAAACGCCCTTTGGTGCGCCTTCTGATGCGTTGATTGTGGGCGATCTTAATGGTGTGCCGGTGGCTTTTCTGGCTCGTCATGGCAGAGGCCACCGGCTGACGCCTTCTGAGCTGCCGTTTCAAGCCAACATTTACGCTATGAAAATGCTGGGTGTTGAGTACCTAATTTCTGCTTCGGCAGTCGGTTCGCTAAAGGCCGAAGCCAAACCGGTAGATATGGTCGTGCCCGATCAGTTTATTGACCGCACTAAAAATAGAGCCTCTACGTTCTTTGGCGAAGGCATCGTCGGCCACATCTCCTTTGGCGATCCGGTATGCAACAACCTAGCAGATGTTTTGGCCGATTCGATAGAAAGCCAAAATCTTCAAGGCGTTACTCTCCATCGGGGTGGAACCTATGTTTGCATGGAAGGCCCTGCATTTTCTACCAAGGCAGAGTCGAATCTGTACCGCAGCTGGGGTGCGACAGTCATTGGCATGACGAATCTGCCGGAGGCGAAGCTAGCCAGAGAAGCTGAAATTGCCTATGCCACGATGGCGCTGGTGACTGACTACGACTGCTGGCATCCCGATCACGACAGTGTGACGGTAGAAATGGTGATTGGCAATCTGCAAAAAAATGCAGTGAATGCCCAGAAAGTCATCACAGAAGTGGTGCGTCGGCTAAGCGAAAATCCACCCAAGTCAGAGGCTCACTCTGCACTCAAGTACGCCATTATTACCCCCTTGGATACAGCGCCTGCTAAGACAAAAGAGAAGTTGGCGATGCTGTTACAGAAATATCTTTAAGCAACTTTAGCCGTCAAGAGGCTTTATCAAGAGGCTTTATCAGGCTTTACCAGACTTTATTTAATTTTACTCCAAAGGTACGGGAAAAGAGGCAGTTTTTACTGCTTTCTCTTCCTTTGCTGCTTTTTATTTTTTCAGCAGTACAGTCTTTGGCACAGTTCGTTGAGAGATGCTCTCATCTGTTGGATAGGCTGTGCGATCGCTCAATTTGACAGCCTGACAGACGGAACGGTCAGTAGAACGGTCAGTAGAACGGTCAGTCAATATGCTTTCATATCCCGCATGCTGCGTACCGAGCACTTTATCCCAAAAGGTAAAGTACAGACCGTAGTGAACAGTGTACTTACGATGATGAAGCCAGTGATGCGTGCAGCCAACCATCCAACTACCGAGCCATCTGCCCAGGGCCGAATCGTCAAACAGCCGTACACCAAAGTGATGAATTAGTGCGCCCAAGGTCATGACAATGACCACGGCAACCAGTACTGACAAATGGAGGGGAATTAAGACAGCAACAGCGCTTAAATACACAGCTTGGATCATCGCTTCTGCTGGATCGAAAGCAAACGCTGTCCAAGGGGTCGGATTTTTAGACTGATGATGGCCCTGATGGAGCCACCGATAGCATTTGGGATGGTGAGATAGCCGATGGGTGAAGTAAAAGTAGGCATCTTGCAATACCAACACCAACACCAAGCTAAAGCCCAGATACCAGAGGCCATACTGCTGCGGCTGCCAGTAAATGCGAGTGTAGCCCAGGCGGTAAGCCGTGGTCATCATGGCGGCGCATAGTGAAAAAATGCCAGATGACAGCACCGAAAGCGCCACATCACTGCGAATAGAAGTCCAAACTTGAGCCGCTGAAAGCTGCACTGCAAATCGCGACGAGCGCCGTAGGTATAACCCCCAATACAGGCTGCCAGCGGCAGCAAAATAGCCCAGCACAGTCACCGCAAAGTAGATCAAACTATGCCAGAAAATGCTTGGCAATAGCGGGACTAGCAAAAGATAAAATGCCAAAACCTGTTATCGATAGATGAATTTATTAACCTGAAGTTTACTGGCTTTAGACCTCCTTGACTACACCTTGACGGGCACTCAGATCTAAGCTGACACCCTGGATGAACCCTTCATATTGTTCCGTGTGAACAATCATCAAACGCTCTACCAGCAAAGCCTTTAAGCGATCACCTCTGTATAAAGACGGAGAGAAATGTACTGAAGAAAACATTGAGAAATGTAACGAAATTCGATTTATATTAAAAAGTGTTGCGCTTTGTTGATCCCGTTGTTAGCGTATGCATGTTCGTTTAGGACTCAGCACATCTTTACCGACATCCGCATCCACATAAACGAGGCCATTACAATGAAAAGCTATCTTTCCAATCAGCTAGTACGTCCTCTTCAAAGCGGTTTACTCCGCTGTGCGTCTTCGGTTCAGCATTTGCTTATGAAGGCGGCTGTAGCATTCTCTCTCAAGCTTTGCCTATTCACGGCGAAAGTTTTATTGGGCTCTAATAGTAAGTCCAATTCGCATATGACCGAATCTTTCTAGGCTTTCAGCACCGTTTTGCCGCATAACGGCTCACCAGCATCTTCTCTCTGAACGGTATTTCCCATTATGTTCGGGTTCTTTCGCAGGCGCTAAGGAGGCCGCTGTAGCTCACTTTTGAGATCGGCTCACTTTTGAGATCAGCTCACTTTTGAGATCAGCTCACTTTTGAGATTGCCGCCTGCTCAAGAACCCAAACTCAATTGCATTTAGCTAAAAAGAGGCTTTCGCCCAATGAATATTCAAGGAAAAGTAGCGCTGATAACAGGCGCTTCGAGAGGGATTGGTCGAGCGATCGCCTATGAACTCGCTCGCAGTGGAATTCGCCGAATTATTCTAGTCGCTCGCAATCCTCATGCACTCAATCAGGTTGCTGCTGATATCCGGCTTATGGGAACCGAAGCAATTTCCCTACCCACTGACTTAACCGCTCAATCTGTGATTAGTTCTACCATTGCTAAGGCATGGCGCGACTATGGCCCGATAGATTTGTTGGTGAACTGTGCAGGCGTGGCACACCAAACACCTTTTTTGCGATCGCGCTTCTCACAGGTTCAGCAGGAAATCGCCACCAACCTTACTGGCATGTACATTGTCACGAGCCTCATTGCACGGCGTATGGCCGTCCGGCGACAGGGCACCATTGTCAATGTCTCTAGCCTAATGGGTAAGATTGCCGCCCCAACGATGGCAACCTATTCGGGCACAAAGTTTGCCATCGTTGGATTCACGCGAGCCTTGCGGATGGAGCTAGCCCCACACAATGTCAAGGTGATGACCCTGCTTCCTACCCTTACCGACACTGACATGGCCAAAGATTTGAAAAAGTTTCGTGGCGTGATTCCGATGACAGCGCAGCAGGTTGCCCAATCATGCATTCAGGGGCTGCAAAAAGATTCGGCAGAAGTATTGGTGGGATGGCAGTCTCACGTTGCTGTTTGGTGCCATCGACTGTCGCCGCAGTTGCTAGAGTACGTGCTACATGTAACAGCGCCTAAGTTGTTGCAGGCTGCCTAATCACTTCTCTTTCAAATCCTGTTTCCCGAATCCTGTTTCCCGAATCCTGTTTCCCCAAATCCTGTTTCTCAAATCCTGTGCAGGCATGGGCAAAAGTTTGCGTCTGTGCAAAAAAACGTTCAGTTTTGATAGGCTAAAGTGACCGTAACTTTAGGATGTTTAGCAGGCTCCATGACCAAAGGCTCCATAACGACTCAAGATATCGCGACTACAACGTCCTCTGAGGCTGTGCTGTATGGGGAAAGAGCCATTCAGGAGGGACGGCTCATTACGTTCCCCAACCCCCGCATTGGGCGAGAATATACTATTCGCATCACGCTGCCCGAATTTACCTGTAAGTGCCCTTTTTCGGGCTATCCAGATTTTGCCACGATCTATATTGATTACGTGCCTAATCAAAAGGTAGTGGAGCTTAAGGCGATTAAGCTGTATATCAATAGCTATCGCGATCGCAACATCTCTCACGAAGAGTCCGTTAACTTAATTATGGATGACTTTGTTGCTGCTTGTGATCCTCTCTCAGTGAATATCAAGGGCGATTTTTTGCCCAGAGGTAATGTGCATACGGTGATTGAGGTGTCGCATCAGAAAGACATTGCCAGCGTAAGACTAGAGTGATGGGCTTTTTATCAAAAAGTTTTTCTGTCCTTAATCTTTTCTTTCCCTTTCATTAACGTCCCGTTTTGGCAACTGGTTTACAGTCGAAATGTGTTTGGGCCAACTGACAAAAATACACCGAAAATGCATTTTTGTTGGCCTCAGCAGAGATCTGATCCATTCGTTGTTAATGGGGCTAGTCTGTTTTGACTTTGGTAAATTCTGCACCCGTCTGTGCCTATCCCAACCAGTTAATTCCGCTGCTAGAGCAGCTTTATCAGGAGCGTACTCTACTGACCTATCCTGCTGGGGGCAATATTCCTTTGCAGCATCAGGATCTTCATTTTGTTTATCGGGGCGTTGCGCAGCTACATACCGTTCATGTTGATGGCGGCGAAACCATTGTGGGGCTGTGCGGCCCGTCAATGGCTTTTGGTCGAGCCATTACTACCGTGGAGCCCTACTGGGCCACAGCGCTGACTGAGATTGACCTGCTGCCATTTTCAATGGCCGAGGTAGAAGCTTCACCCGGCTTAATGGCCGGTATTTTTCCGCAGCTCATTCGTCGTCTTCAGCAAACCGAGAGCTGGCTGGCGATTTCGGGACAACGGCTAGTGAGCGATCGCCTTCGTGCCGTGCTGATTCAGCTTGCTCAAGACTTTGGCCATGTAGAGTCGGGCGGTGTTCGGATCAGACTTCGCCTCACCCACCATCAGCTTGCCACCTTGATTGGCACCACTCGGGTGACGGTCACTCGTTTGCTGCGCGATTTTAGAGATGAAGGATGGCTCAATGTGCAGCAGCGCCAGCTCATTTTGAGCCCCCAAATGGTTGGACTCGCCTGTAACAATTAGGCGAGTCCAACCATTTGATTTAGCTGATTGATTTAGCTGACCGTTTGATTCAACTGGCCATTCGATTTAGCTGGCCATTTGATTCAACTGGGGCTTCGTTGAAGGGGTAGGCGTTGAAATGACGAGGCCGTCTTAAGTCACGACTTCAGCAACTATGCGTTTAGAACAACACCACCGTTGGGATGTAGCACCTGACCGGTCATGTAGGAAGAATCTTCTGAGGCCAAAAATACAAAGCAGGTAGCCACTTCTACGGGCTGACCGGGTCTTTTCATGGGCACTTGCTTACCAAACCCTTTGACCATATCAGCGGGCATGGCATCTGGAATAAACGGCGTCCAAATGGGGCCAGGGGCCACGCCATTGACACGGATGCCTTTTTCTAGAACACGCTGAGAGAGCGATCGCAAAAAGGCCAAATTAGCACCTTTGGTTGTTGAGTAGCTCAGTAGCGACGCATTCCCTTTGTAAGCATTAATGGAAGTCGTGATGATAATGCTACTACCTTCCTTAAGGTGGGGAAGCGCCGCTTTAGTGAAGTAAAACATAGGGAACACATTTGTGCTGAATATGCTGCCTAGCCGAGCTGCGTCAATCTCGTCCCAATCAGGTTCCATATACTGCTCAGCGGCATTACTTACCAAAATGTCGAGCTGGCCGAAAGTATCGAGGGTCTTTTGCACCACTTCTTGACAGAACTGCTCGTTGCTGATGTCTCCCGGCAGCAAAATACATTTTTGCCCCTGTGCTTCGACTTCGGTTTTTGTTTTTTCGGCGTCTTCGTGCTCATCTAAATACGAAATTGCAACATCTGCGCCTTCTTTCGCATATAGAACCGCAACTGCGCGGCCAATGCCACTATCGCCGCCAGTAATTAGGGCTACTTTGCCCTTTAGCTTGTCGCTGCCTTTATAGCTATCGCGGTCATAAATAGGTGAGGGCGTCATTTCAGATTCAAGAGCAGGTTGACGATCTTGCGACTGTGCTGGAATCTGATTAGGAGAAATGACCATAACAGTTAGGTTCCTCAATAAGGTTATTCCTCTTTATGAAAGCGCGATCGCCTTTTATTAAAAACTGCCTATTAGTAGAACTCGAACCCAGGCGATCGCACCTTCACCTACGCCCTAAGAATCATCAGCGTGAAATCTTAGGGCACACACAACAACCCGATCGAATGTATTTGTATTTAATGTTGTTTCTAGTGACCTTTTCGGCTAATCAGCCTCTGACGGCTCAGTCGCACCCTCAGTTGCACCAATGATAGTACTCACCAGTTGAAAAGCCCATCCGCAAAGCGCCACAAAAAGCAGGAGCGCCAGCGGCGCTAGCCCTGCAAAAGGAAAAACAATCAGCAACAGCACAGATAGTAAAATCGCGAGTCGAACAAAATCGTTATTCATAGGGGTATAGCCTGAATTATTCAGGTTGTTTCCAACTGTTTAAACACAACTGTTTAAGCATGATTAAACAATAGCGGTTGACTGGAATGTCTGTCTTCAGCCTGACGACTCATTGTCATCAAACCTTTATGCTTCGCATTAGCATGCCTATTCAACATTTGTTTTTTTAGTTTAGGGAGTTTGGTTTATGCAATTTAAATCCTATGTGGATCAGTACAGGGTTCAGCTAGTCGGGCGGCTTCGCAAGGTGATGCTGGTGACTGTTATAGGGCTGTTGATGCTAAGTACAACAGCTTGTCAGCCAGATACTAGGGCCAGTATGTCTATTCATGAGGCATCCCAGGCAGATGTACAAAGGGCTCAAGGCAATATGAGTGATCAGGCTATTGATGAGGATGTTTTGTCTCAGCAGGGTGAATCCCTTCTGCGCCAGAACAATGTCCACAGCAATTCTCAAAATGGCAAAGTGGTTACGCCCCAGTAGTTTTTTAATTATTTAATCAACTTTTCTGTTGCCTATGAATTTTACTGATGCCTATCCCTCACAGCTCACTCTGGTGGATGACAGGGCTAGCAGCCTGCTTGCTGTCTCTGGTTCACATTTACGCTGGCCGACTAAATTTTTTAAGAAAAACACCCCGTAGCCGCTGGCTTTCTCTCGGTAGTGGGGTTTCAGTGGCTTATGTGTTTATGCATATTCTGCCTGATTTAAGCGCGGCTCAAGCTGACTTTCAAGCAAGTGTGCAGTTTTTATCAGCGATTGAACACCACATATATTTGGTGTCTTTAATCGGTATGCTGGCATTTTATGGATTGGAGCGGGCGGCAAAGGTATCTCGCAAACAAAGCGTTGCGCAGGGTGAAGGAGATGCTACTCAGTCAGGTGTGTTTTGGCTGCACATGGTTTCTTTTTCCCTGTACAACTCACTGATTGGTTACTTACTAATGCATCGTGAGGAGGCAGGATTAGTCAGCTTGATCACATATTTGTTTGCGATGGCGCTACATTTTGTGGTTAATGATTACGGCCTGAGCGAAGACCATAAGCATGCTTATGAACATAAAGGACGGTGGATTCTGTCATCGTCTATTATTTTTGGTTGGGTCGTTGGTTCTCAAACTGAAATTAGTAAAGCAGCAACGGCAATTTTATTTTCATTTTTGGCAGGTAGCATTATTCTCAATGTGCTTAAGGAAGAGCTGCCCCAGGCGAGAGAAAGCCGCTTTTGGACGTTTTTTCTGGGTGCGGCAGGCTATTCGACTTTGCTGCTAGTGTGGTAAATCTGTTACCACCTCAACCACGCCTACTCAACGATATCCAATCCATCACATTTACTCAACGACTTTATCCGCGCGGCTGATGACCGACTGAGGAACCGTAACGCCCATTTCTTCAGCGGAGGCTGGATTTACGAATAGCTGGACGGCGTTGACAAATTCAACAGGTAGCTCGGCGGGTCTGCTCCCTTTGAGCACTTTGGCCACCATATCTCCCGTTTGGCGACCGAGGTCGTAGTAATGAAAGCCAATGCTTGCGATCGCCCCTTTTTCCACGGCATCAGTATCATCTGCAAACACAGGCAAATCATTGTCTTGCCCTACCTCAATCACCGACTTTAGGGCCGTTGTTACGGTATTGTCGGTCACCATATAAATCGCATCGACAGACCCCACTAGGCTACGCGCTGCCTCAGCGACTTCGCTCGAATCAGTAACGGTGACTTCTTTTACTTCTATAAATCCTTGATCGGGTGCTTGCGATTTAACCCGACTCACCAAGATCGCCGAGTCGGCTTCGCCAGCGGTGTAAATCACGCCCAGGGTATTGGCCTCTGGCAACACTTCTTTGATCAGCATCAGATCTTGACTGACAGGAGAAAGATCGCTCACGCCGCTGATTGTGCTGCCGGGTTTATCTAGGCTTTCGACCAGCTTGGTTTCAACCGGGTTCAAAACGGCTGAAAAGATGACCGGAATGTTTTTGTTTTGGGTCGCGATCGCCACGGCCTGAGCGCTAGGCGTTGCGATCGCGACAATGACATCTGGGTTTGCCCTAACGTATTTAGTGGCAATTTGCGCCGCTCTCACCGGGTTACCCTTAGCGTTTATCATCTCCCATCGCAGGGTATCGCCTTCTACATAACCTGCCTCAGCCAGCGAATCTTTTAGGCCCCTTTGCACCGCATCTAACGAAGGCTGTTTCACAAACTGCGTAACCGCTACAAACAGCGCCGGATCAGCGCCGCCCACTGTTGGTGCATTGTCTGAGCAGCCTGCTAGCGCCGAGCTGAACACCGCTACCGTGAGCGTTACGGCGAGTGCAAGTGAAGTGCGTGGAAGAATGCTATCAATCATGTTGTCAATTCACTCAGTGTCTTACGCTGGCTTGTTTCGCTGACTTGTTTCGCTGGCTTGTTTCGCTGGCCTGTTTTGCTGGCTTGTTTTGCTGAATGGCCAAAGGTCGCTTGCTAAGTTTGTTGGGAGATTTGAAGGCGGTAGATACCAATTTTTTTTGATGGGTAAGCTAATCCAAGCAGACCTTCTAAGCGTCTCTGTAAAGTCTCTATTTTATGGGCTGCTCGGTTGTGATTGACTCTTGTGTTAGGCCATATGTTCTTCAGATCCGCCGTTGATTCTTGGGTGTATGCATTCACTGTGAGCTTGCCAGTGGTGAGCATTTGGGGTGCGATCGCGCATCTGCCAAAGGCGCACTCGACCATTGCCATGCTAACGGTAGCCGCGGCGGTTCTAATCGCGATCATTTCCCTCTCACTTCTTCTCTTCACCTACTACCGAGTAGACTCCACCACGCTTCTAGTCCAAGCCGGTCCTTTCTTTTGGCGCGTTCCACTCGATCAAATTCGCGCCATCACACCTAGCCGATCTTTTCGATCCTCACCCGCACTTTCTTTCAACCGGCTCAAAATCGACTACGGTCAATCTCGTTCTCTCTTAGTCTCACCCAAAAACAAAGCCTGCTTTATTGAGTCTTTAGGGTTCCAGCCTGCTGAAATCCTAAAGACAACAGCTTCGTGATAGACACAGCTTCGTGATAGACGCTTCGTAATGACGGCATTGCCATTTCCTTGCTTTGTGATTGTTTTGTGATTGTTTTGTGATTGTTTTGTGATTGCTGGGTGATTGCTTCGTTATTCTCAATCACCCCCGTACTGAGCCTTGAGTTCAGCCACTCGGTCATCGTCTATTTTTTGAATAAGCACAGGCGGCACTTCAAACGGTCGGCCCGCCGCCAAAATAGTCAAATCTGCCGCAGCGGTCATTGAGCTTTGTCGTTCATCATCGGTAAGCTGTAGCGCATTAAATAATTGCTCAACCGTGGTTGGAATAAATGGTGCAGCGGTAATGGCATACAGCCGAATCAAATTAATGCAGGTACGAATCACTACGGCCGCTTCGTTTTTGTCCTGCTTAAACAATGTCCAGGGAGCCCGAACATCAATGTACTGATTCCCTGCTGACCACAGGGCATTGAGTGTTTCAGTGGCCTTACGAAATTCCATGCTTTGAAGATGCGATCGCAGCCCTTCCACCAACTCCATACAGCGCCGTTCCAGTTCAATCTCAGCTTCTCCCGGTTCACCCCCGGCAGGCAATTCATTGCCAAAGCGAGATGCCGTAAACTTTAGAATTCGATTGATAAAATTACCAAAGTTATCGGCCAGCTCTTTGTTGATTTTGGTTTGAAATTGCTCCCAAGTAAAAGCCGAATCAGCCGACTCCGGCGCAGAAGCCATCAGCATGTAGCGCCAGTAGTCAGGCGGTGCAATCTCCAGCGCTTGGTCTAAAAACACACCACGCTTAGAGCTTGTCGAAAACTTGCCACCATAATAATTCAGCCAGTTAAAGCCCTTAATATAGTCCGCCATCTTCCAAGGCTCACGCGTTCCCAAAATCGTCGCTGGCCACATAATGGTATGAAAGGGTAAATTGTCCTTCGCCATAAACTGCGTGTAGCGCACATCGTCAGCGTTGTACCACCAGCTCTTCCAGTCCTTGCCAACCTTATCTCCCCAGCTTTTAGTCGCCGACACATAGCCAATCGGCGCATCAAACCATACATAAAAAACCTTGTCTTCAAAGCATTCCTTAGGTACTGGCACACCCCACTTTAAATCGCGCGTAATGCCTCTACTTTGTAAGCCTTCATCTAGCCACTTATTAGCAATTGACCGCGTTAGGTTAGGCCAGTCAGTCTGCTGATCAACCCATTCGCGCACCTCGCCGCTGAGTTTATCTAACCGCAAAAACAAATGACGACTCGTGCGCACCTCTACATCCGTAGATCCAGACACTGCCGAGCGAGGATTGATGAGGTCCGTCGGGTTCAGCATTTTTGTACAGTTTTCACACTGATCGCCCCGCGCCCGATCGTAGCCACAGTTTGGGCAGGTACCTTCGACATAGCGATCAGGCAAAAAGCGTTCATCAGCTACAGAATAAACCTGGCTAATTTCTCGCTCTTCAATAAAGCCGTGCTCATCAAGGCTACGGAAAAAGTCTTGCGTTAGCTCACGATGCTCAGCCGAAGACGTCCGCCCAAAATAGTCAAACGATAAGCCAAACTTGCGATAAACCTCCGCCTGCCGCTCATACTGCCTTGTGCAAAACTCAGCTACATCCAGCCCTTCCTCTAGTGCCGCAATCTCAGCAGGTGTGCCATGCTCATCTGTGCCACAAATATAGAGAACCTCTTCGCCCTCTTGCCTTAAGAAACGCGCATACACATCTGCCGGCAACATAGATCCCACCAAGTTACCAAGATGCTTAATACCGTTGATGTAAGGAAGGGCGCTAGTAATGAGATGTCGCATATAAATCAGGTACTGAAAATCGCTAAAGAGCCAGGCGTAGGAAAGGGCATAAATACCCTTAAAGTTAAGCCTAACGGTTTGGGGTACTTACTGACCAGCAAGCTTTATCGACCGCATCGTCTCACAGATCAAGGCATGAAAATAAACGCATGAAAAAAGTTACTTTAGGCCAGCTGGCTATAGAACCGGTTTCTCACAACCCAGCGATTAAAAAGCAGGTGATGCTGCGCTCGGGCGATTTGCCTCATCTGACTAATTTTTCTCAGGCAAGCTTTCAGCCCGGTCAGATCGCTCAAGCCCATGCCCATGCTGACATGTGCGAGGTATTTTTGGTAGCGTCGGGTGAGGGGATAATGGTCATTGATGGAGAAACCCATGCGCTGACTCAGGGGGTGTGCATCGCCGTGACACCGGGTGAAATGCATGAGGTAACCAACACAGGTAAAGAAGAATTGGTGCTTACTTATTTTGGCTTGAAGGTTTAAGTTTCGAAATTTTGATTGATATCTCTTGATGCCTCTTGATATCTCTTGATATCTCTTGATATCCCTGGATAGCTCTGCCGACCTCTCTATCCTTTATATTTACCTATCGCTAGGATTTCCCTACCGCTAGGATTCTAGGGTAGCTTCCCTAGCACGGTCACGGGTTTTCATTTGGCTCAGGCGTATCCAGCCTCCCGCCATCACCCCTGTGGTGCCAATAGCCAGATTCAGCAGCGACAGTGACAGCGGCTCTTTAGTTTCACCCGTAAATGTATAAAGCCCCCAGATGATAGCCAGCATGAGGGCGAGGGCGATCGCGTGAGTTATCGGAGCCCGCTGTGCAACAAGGGCAGCCAGCCAGCCACTAAGGGTAGCAAAGCCCAGACTACAGACCGAAGCAAAGGCCAGAAATTGGGGCGTAATTTCGTTACCAGCACCGCTTAGCCAAGTAGCGTAAAGCAAGGCCGTGCTAATGCTAATCGTAAGATAGCCAATGACCAGCGATAGAATTGTCAAAACCATGACCCTCACTTTCCGACCTCACGTTTCATGACTACTCCCTTCGATCCCGATCTTCATCTTAAGCAAGACATCTCGGAAGTTTCTCAAATTCAGACTATTGTGCGACGATTGCATGAAAAAATGCAGCGCGATGCAACCGTGCAAAATACGACAGATAGTTTGAGGAATTTTTTACAGGTAGATCGGGTTGTACTCTATTACTTTTATCAACAGTGGAAAGGTCGAGTCACTTTTGAATCGCTGAGCAACCAAAAGTTTTCTATCCTGGGCTCTACTGGGCCAGACGAGTGCTTTAACGGTGAGTATGCAGCCATGTATTTGGAGGGCAGAGTACGAGCTATTGCCGACATTGAAACCGAACTAATCGCACCTTGCCATCGTGATTTTTTGCGGGACATTCAGGTTCGCGCCAACCTGGTTGTTCCCATTTTGACGGCAAAGGGGCTGTGGGGCCTATTGGTTGCTCATCACTGTCAAAGCCTTAAGCAATGGACCGAAACCGACATTACACAGATGCAGCAAGGCGCTTTGACTTTGGCATCTGCACCCTCTATTAAGGAGAATTAAAGCAAAGAGAATGAAAGACAATTAGCTCCAAGTAAAGGCAATTAGCTCAAGGCAATTAACTCTAAGGCAATTAACTCCAAGACCATTAGGCAAAGACCATTAGGCAAAGACAGCAAAGACAGAAAGACAATTAGAGGGGAGTTAAGAAACTGCGCGGCTGATTGCGATCGCTGCGTTTTGCCCCCCAAAACCAAAGCTAAGGCACAATATGTTGGACAGCTTTGCCACTTGCCAATGGTGGACAAAGTTCAGATTAAAATCAGGTTGTTTTAAGCCTACGCAGGGAATGAGTTCCTGCTGCTGCAAGCTCAGTAAGCTCAGCGCGACGGTCAGCGCACCTGAAGCCCCTAGCGTATGCCCGGTTGCGCCTTTGCTTGCCATGATAGGAACCTGCCGCCCGAGCGATCGCTCAATTAAGGCCGCTTCCATCTGGTCATTCTGGGCGGTGCTTGTACCATGCATATGCACCGCATCTATATCCTGTGGCCTTAGCCCATTTCGCTGTAAGCAGTGCGCTAAGGCACGCCTTCCCATGGCATAGCTGGGATCAAACGAACTGACATGATGACTATCGTTAGTCATCCCCGTCGACAAAATGCGACCATATACCCGCGCATTTCGCTCTGCGGCGATCGCTGCGGATTCTAGCACCAAAGCGGCGCCCCCTTCACCTAGCACAAAGCCTTCTCTGCCTTGGTCAAAGGGGTAACAGCCGGTCGTCGCCAGTGCGCCCATTTTTTGAAAACCGGCCAAAGTTAGCGGCGTAATCGGCGATTCTACCGCGCCTGCTAGCACCCGGTCGCAGTGCCCCTGCCGAATCAAATCGGCGGCCTGCGCGATCGCCCAAATCCCAGTCGCACAGGCCGCCATTGGAGCCAACAGCGGCCCCTGACTACCGATTAGCCGCGCCGCTACCAGCGCTGGCCCATGAGGCAATGTCGCTAGCCAGTCTGCTGGAGTTCGACTGTCTTGCGGCTGAACAGTCATCGCTTCCCAGCGCTGCAAGTAGCTCCGGCTCGATCCCATCACAACGCCGCAGTGTTCAGCAGCGCCTTGATTGGCTGTAGCGCTATATTTTTCCAGACTCGCATCCTGCCAAGCCTCTTGTACAGTCTGCCGTACAATGTCATCTAATTGGCTGGGCTGCTTACCGGCCATGGCCAGCGGCCCAGCGGCCAAATCAGCAAAGGGCTGACGAAGCGCGATCGCACTCTCGCCAGCCCTTAAGTGATGCCAAGTGGCCGTAGCCGTAGCCCCTAGCGCCGTTGTCAGACCAATGCCCGTAACAACAACATCATTAACAACATCATTCCGAGGCTGCTTCACTGCTACCGTCTGCTTGCACCAAATTCTCGGCCCCAGACGTGACCTTCACCGACTGAATAACATCCCCGAGCTGAATTTTATCAACCACATCCATTCCACTCGTGGTGTAGCCAAAAACAGCATAGTTGCCATTTAAAAAGTCAACATCGGCCAGCGTGATGTAAAACTGCGCAGACGCAGTGTTAACGCCTGACCGAGCCATTGCGATCGCGCCCTTGCGGTGAGGCAGCGCCGGAGCTGACTCCAGCCCCGCTTCTGGAAACGTGCGACCATACAGCGGCTCATCAGCATCCTCAGGCAAAATTTCCAAAGGAATCGCCCGCTCCACACCATTCTCATCTCTGTAGCCACCCGTGCCCAGCTGCTCTACTGGAAAGTTGGGGTCAGCGCTCTGAGGGTCACCGCCTTGAATAACAAACGGATCGGGAGATCTCACCACGCGATGAAATACAGTCCCGTCATACACACCCTTCATCGCCAAATCGACGAAATTACCTGCGGTGTAAGGCGCTTTATCGCCATCTAGCTCCACCACAATGGGCTTGTTGCCTACCAATATTTCTACAGTTGCTTTCCCATTTAGCTTGGGGAGCCCTGCGGTTAGCTCATCTACAGACGGAGTCACTGCAACAGCTACTTCTGGCTCTGGCAGGTTATTAGCAACAGGTGTATCTGGCTGGCTACAGCCGCCAATCAATAGCGCGATCGCAAGGAGTGCAACCCAGCCAGAAGGCCCTTTACTCAATCCTGCATTTAGCCCTTTACTCAACCCTCGACGCCCTCTGCCCAAGTCTCTACTCCACCCTCTAATCAATGCGTTAAACCTCATTCCCAACGTCATTCCAAAAGTCATCTTCGTGCTTCCATCATCTTCGTACCTTAGTTGTCTTCAGTCACCCTCATGCTTCCTGCGTCTGCGCTACAAGCAACCGCACAGGCCCATGCCGCCTCTCAGTGAAGACAGTCGGCCAAATGTAGCCTATTGTTTCATGCGACAACAACTCGTTCAATTCGCGAATTAACCCAGACGCCTCGTATTTTTCTGACTAGGACATAGCCGTACAAATACTCACGAATCGTAGATACTCACAAATTACACAACTCACGACTTACAAACCTTCTAGCGGCACCTGCAAAAAGCGAGCAAGCTCAGCGCCTTGATTTTCCAGATCAGAAATAGAAATTGGCTGACCCACACGCGTTAAAGGAATATCACCTTTGCCCTTAATTCTCAAAAAGAGCGCTCGCTTAGGATTGAGCCCTTCCTTAATCTCAGCGCGAACGGCCAGCAAATCTGAAAGCGGGTAGCGCAGATCAATTTTGCGGTTTTCACCTGGAAAACCCCATCTAAAGATACGTGCCTCACCGTCTTCTTTATCAAATTCGTTGTAACCGCCGCCAATATTCCAAACAATAATCAAACAGAGATATAGGCAAAGCAAAATGGCCACCGTGCCATAAAAGCCCATCGCAATTCCCTGCGGAATAAACACCAGCTGAGCAGGCAAATCTGAAAAAGGCAGCAAATTAGTGTGCAAAAAGCTAGAGAGTCCAGAGAGAAAGAACCCTACGCCACCAATCGCTGTGACAGCTGCCCAAAAATAGTTGCTAGGGCGGCGAGCACCAATAATTTCTCGACGCAGAATGTTTTGCTCAGAAGTTTTAGCAGTCGCCATAGGAGAAGGGGGAGAAGCGGTCGTGTTTGAGGCAGTCATGTTTAGCCGGTCGCATCTACAGATACATATGAAGATACATAGATAATATCTGTTCGGCTAGCCATCTGTTCGCTAAATAGCGCTATGCGACCTATCAGACCTATTTATATTTTTGCGCTCAGCGAAAAATTGCGTGGCATAGAAAGAGATAAACAGGCGAGCTCATAGATTCCACGAAGATTTCGAGAAGATTCTGAGAATTATTAAGAAATATCTACTACGAAAAATATTGTTAAGAAATACTCTGTATTGTTTTATGAGATACATCCCAAGCAGTAAGCGGCTTTAGTCGATTCGAATGGGCTAAACGAGGGCTCACTATAAGGCGTAACCAGCCGCAAAATACTGCCGAATATAGATATTTTTCGCTTGAAGGTAATCTGAGAATTTACGTGACAGATTGTAAAAAAAGGGATCTGTCTTTATGATAGGTACATGCCAAAATCCTTAACGTTAGCTGCATTTAGCTATCGGCTCATGGACTGGCCCGATATTTTCTGTAGATCATTCTCTGCGGATTATTCGTACTTTCAGTCTATTGAACTTTTGAGATCTCTGGTGAGTTTTGCCTTATCTAAAATTAGGGTAAACGGCCAGACATAGAAGCATTTCAAGAGGCAAAGGACTTAATCCAATATTAAGCGCCAAGACGAGGATTTATTACTTATGACAATTGCAATGGGCCAAGCGCCCGCAGCCAGAGGACGGTTTGACGTCGTCGATGACTGGCTAAAGCGCGACCGATTCGTATTCGTAGGCTGGTCC
>LJZR01000044.1 GCA_001314865.1 Phormidesmis priestleyi Ana
CTATCTCTCGTATGGGGGGCTAGAGAGATAGGCGACTGTCATTTCCAAAAATTGCGATCGCAATTCTTGCAACTATGCGCTAATAGCTGCTAATATGTTGACAGCACGAAGGGTCACTCAAAAACCGCCTGTCCAAAGCAATTAGAGTCCCGCCTATCTCGATTAATTAGAAAGCCCTGGTTGTTGGAGCAACTGGGGTTTTCGCTTATTTATGAAGGAATTACTTCGATATAACGCTCCTCACACGAATCTGGTGCAGGTGTATTGTATAGTATAAGCGCAAAAGAGATCTAGGCTTTTTCAATTATGAAAATAAGCGCAGCCCTCATGGCCACTATGGATGAGTTCGGATTAACAGGCACAGACCTAGTAACGGCTGCTGGCATAACAAATAGCCGTCTGTCTCGATTTCTTAATGGAACAGCAATAAAAACCGATGGTCTAGATAAATTAATAGATGCATTAGATGACGATGCTTTCAGGTTTATGATTGAGAAACTAATCTCAGCTAGAGGGCTGCATCTATTAGTAGAAGAGCAACCAGCCTTATCTGACTTGGTAGAACGTCTGGACGAGGCAGAAACTGCTGAACTGCTCAATGCGCTGGCAGAAAAAATCAAGAAAAGTGGTACAGCTCAAAACAGTAGGAAGAGAGAGTTGGTTGCTACATAGCCCTTTAGCTAGAAAATATAGCTTTTCTACGTTTCCATTTTAATAGATTTAAAAATCATCACCGTGAAAGTACGTAGCGTGGGGTGCAGCATTTTGTATCCTAATTCTAAGACGTAATTTCAACTGGAAACTTAAGCAATTGTGAAACTGTTCTGTCACGCTTTCGAAACCACCCTTAAGGAATTCGATAACAAAGGACTCTACCTTGCGGAAAAAGCGGGTGTATCGACAGGAATAATCTCTCACTTTAGAAACGACGCACACGCGATCACCACAGACAGCCTAGAGAAACTATTAGCCGTCCTACCGGACGAAGCCTTTGCACTCTGGCTATCGCAGGTCACCCATAACCGTCACTTAGAAGAATTCGTCGAAAGTCCGATTGCTTTGAACAGCTTTGTTCATAAGCTAGACAACCAGGGTGCAGCTGCACTGCTCGGAGCAATTGCCGATAGGCTTCGGGAAAGCCCACCGCTGAAATCTTCGGCCAAAAACTAAATTCGGAAATATATTCTTCTTTTTTCATCAAGAAATTTTAAGTAAGCAGTGTATAGATAAGCACATGCAAGCATCTGCTCTCAGAGTACACCTACATAAATTTTGTCATTAATTCAGATGGAAAACAACACTGAAGGGTTGTTTCAGCGAGGCTATGAGCCAGAAGTAGAAACACCCCTAGAAGTAGAAGGCATCTACGCAAGAATCCAAACACTCTCCGTTCCAGAGAAAGGCTATCTCCTTCACAGACTAATCAAGACGCTGACAACCGATAAAATGGCACAGGTCTTAAAAGAGATTTCTCGTGGGATACACCGCGTTTGCTAAAGGCTCTCTAGCGCCCAGCGTGACAGCAGACAACAATCGAATCGATAAGACAGTTAAGCGTTAGCTGGATGCTAGCTAGAGGCCATAGGCTCATCCAGCTAACGCTCGGGCTCAAGACGAACAATCGTTGATAGCAGGCGGTTTAGAGTTCGTTGGATACCTTCTAGGATCTGCCACATCAGGTGGATGAGGTTCAGCGCTAGCCTGAGCCTCTCTTGGTGGCATGAACAGGTGAGGATTTTCAGGGTAATAGATCAGTGCGGTTTCGAGCAGGTGTTTGACCATCTGGTCAAAATTCCGATTGTGTGAGGGTGCTAGCTGCAAAATACGCTCGGTTGGCAGCGATTCAAACAGCGTCATCCAGCTAAAGAACTCGTCAAGATGGGAAGCGGAAGGATTTCTTGTCGGTAAAGACAATAGCCTTTCTAGCAGCGCATTAAAATACCTGTTCCGAGAAGAGAAAGATGAGCGCTTGATATCGTCAGCTAGTTTGATGGGCAAGGTCGAATCGGAATAAGAGAACTGTAGGCTTAATCTGTTTCTTGATGCGGTTTTGGTTTTTGCTGCGGTTTCGGAAACTACCACAAAGCATCTCCCTGATGTAAGAAGTGATTACGAACCAGCAAAAATCTTGTTGTTCATCATGAGTCATTCGTTATAACAAATGTAAAGTTTTTGCTGTGAGATAACACCCTTGTTTTTCTCAAAAGTCTGTCACTTTTCGAAAAAATGGCACACTTATTCCTTTTTTTTAGCATGAAACCTAAAAAGTGACAGACTTTTCGAAAAAAGTCTGTCACTTTCTAACAAAAGTCTGTCACTTTTTGGAAAAGTGGCAGACTTGAAAGCATTTGCACTATTCACTAGCATCTTGGGATATCGTTTTTTTCGCTTCGCATATCCGTGTATATACGGATCTTTGAAGGTCAATTAATACCGTTCAATCCAGGTAATACAAGGAGTTTCAGGATGACTAAGCAACAGATCTCATTTGAGCAGGTCTACTTCAGAATGATTTTAGGTTTCACCGTTTGCAGCAGCTTGCTATTTGCCTTCGCGCATCCCCAAGTCGCCTATCTCGGACTGCTGGCAATATCGGCTATATTCAGCAAACAATCTGTTCGTGGAATTGAACACTGGTTTCGACGCTTTAAGCCGTTCAAGTTGTATGTTTTTGTTGGCATTTTGTCGATACTCGCCAATCTGGTCACCAACAGCGCCGCCTCAGCCCAGTGGCAAGGGGCTCAGACGGCAGCCAATACCGCGCTAGGCAGCTACATCGGCGCAGATGTCGTCACGCTTCTGTTCACCGTTGTCTTTCTGCTGTTGTTCTTTTTGATTATCGGTGGCCTCATGACCTGGGGTTACAAAGCTTTTCGGAATGAAGATGCCGCTGTGCCCATGACGGCCTTTATTGTCGGCACTGTCATCTTTGTCGGCGGAGAAGTCTTTTCACAGCTGTTCTTTAGCGGCGGTGCAACGACAGCGCCATAGATTCATATTGATTTAACGCTTTAACCCATGGAGAATCATCCTTACGTAGAAGTCAACAAGGCCATGTCCGAGCCGTTCATGGTCGGTCTGTTGCCAGTCGGTCTGATTGGGCCTGTTGTACTTTGTTTGTTTATTGCTTACTTATTCACACAAGTATTCTGGGCTGTTCTATTCAAAGCCACTTCGTACTTCTGGACAATTGGAATGTTCTTTTGGCTGTCCGTCACTTACTACACCGTTGTCGGCGATCAGCCCTGGCGCATCAAAAATCAGCTTGCCTGGATACCCAGATATCGCAGAGGACTCTATGCGGTCAAACCGCTCCTAGAAGACCATGATTAAATCCAAAAGAAAGCTTCCGGGCCTTTCAGATCTCCCCTTTGAAGACCATTGTGATCTGCTCGCCATCTCTCGATTCAACCTACAGGGCAGCAACGTTGGGGCATACCTCCTAGAAACAAAACAGCTCGGCGTCTCTCACTATTCCTTTGTCTTCGGCTTCCATTTCCCTGGCATTCATACGCTCCTAGAGTCCGGCATGGCCAACCGGTTTTTGCAGCGGTTGGATGTAGGCTTAAGGAAGATGCAGCCGAACCAAAAGCTCAGGGTTCACTTCAGCAGCTTTGCTCAGGATCTCGCCGCACAGCAGGAGCTATCTGCCCTGCTCAAGCGCCATTGCTCAACGGAGAGCCAGTTTTTTATCGAAGCCAACCGCAAGCATATTCGAGATCTCACGGTGCGCGGCAGGCGGCAGGAAAAAAAGATTGTCTTGTTTGCAACGTATGCGGTCGGCAGCTTCGGCAGCGATGCCAGAGGACTGCTCGAAAAGGGCGTCGGGCTCTTAGCCAATGCGGCGGCTAAGTTCGGCGGAAAGGTCGATGGTCGGCAACAGGCGTTTTACCAAAAGCTTTTGGCTGAAGGCTATCGCTCTGGGTTTCGGCCATGGCTATCGCGGCTCTCTGGCATGGGTATGCGACCCGAGCCCATGAGTGCTGAAGACCTGTGGCTGAATCTAGCCAATCGCTTTGGGCATAGCCCACCCGCACAAGTGCCGCACTGTCTGACGCTCTCCGATAAATCGGGCCATCTAGAAATTGAAGAGGAGATTAACAGTCCGCTGGAGCCATTGAGCGTCGCTATTAGAGGTGAGAATGGGAAGGCGGGTCATCCTCAGGGTGGACGCGAGTTTGCCATCGTCAAGAACAAGTTGATAGCTGCGCTGGCCCTGGAAGAAAAGCCCAGTGCCTGGCTCTCTGCTGAGCACCAGCTGTTCTCGGTCTGGAACGTCATTGCAGATATTCCCGACTGCGAGTTTATCTGTGAAATCTCTCCGGGAGATCGTAGGCGAGCCTATCATTTGCTCAATCGAACCGGCAAAGCGGGCATCAAAAGCCTCCAAAGCGCGGCAGGCAAAAACCTCAATACCAAAGCCAGTGCCAATATTGTAGAAGCCACGTCAGCGCAGCACAGAATCAATGCAGGCGTCAGTCCTGTTTTCTTCTCTGCGATCTCGCTGATCCATCGCGACACGCAAGAGGAATTGGCCAAAGCCTGCGAAGACCTATCGAGCAACTTCATCCAAGGACACTTCGTTCGCGATAAGAGCATTGCTCTCGATATTTGGCGCAGATCGCTCCCGGTCGTAGAAGCCCATCTGCTGCCGGACGGGCGCAGGATGCAGTATCTATCTGACGAGGTAGCGGGCATCATGCCGTTGGTTTGTCCCTACGCCGCTGACGCGCAAGGGCTTGAATTTATTACCCGCAGAGGGCAACGGCCTGTTCACGTTGATATCTATGCTCGCACGATTGGCGTGTTGATCTTTGGCGAGACGCGCAGCGCCAAGAGTATCGTCATGGCCGATATGGCAGTGAAGGGGATTTCGCGCGGGATGAACGTGATTGTCATTGATGCCACCCGAGAAGATGGCGCGTCGACCTACACACAACTCGTCAAGTTCTATGGCAAAGAAGGGGCCTATTTCGACGTGGGCTCGCAGGCCAATAATCTATTCCAACCCCCTGACTTTTCACACCGAACCGATCTATCGCCTGCTGTCATCGCCCAGCGCATTGAGAGCTATCAAGAGTTTCTTGTTAAAGCCCTGACGGTCATGGTGATGGGTGAAGAAACGGGCGCGTTAACCAAACGAGTCAGAACGCTGTTGATTCAATCGATTATGCCGTTCTTTGCAGATGAGGCGATTAAAGCCAGGTATCGCGAAGCATTCAGCGCAGGTCTACGGTCGAGCGCTTGGGAAAATATGCCTACCTTGAGTGACTTTGTTGAATTTTTTACGAGCGTAGACTTTAAGATCTCAGGTGAAAGCGTCCTCATCGGGGAGGCTAGAGAAACCATTCTCCTGGAGCTACGCGGCTGGCTCAGCAGCCGGATTGGCCGAGCCATTAACTCACCGAGTACGTTGGACTTTGATGCTTCGCGCTTTACGGTCTTTGCCCTATCGAATATCTCAGACGATACAGAGGCCGCTGTGTTGGCGCTATCGGCGCAATCGCTCGCGCTCAGGAAAGCTTTGCAGCTCAGAGATTGTTTGGTTGCCATTGAAGAAGCGCCCATTCTGTTGAAGTACAAAGGCTTAGCCGAAATCGTGGGTGAGTTCTGTAGCAATGGTCAAAAGACGGGCATTAAGCCTGTGATCATCAGTCAAACCGTTGAGGCGATCACTGACTCAGTGATTTCCAGTCAAATTACCAACAACTTAAAAGTTAGGCTGATCGGCTGCATTACGCAGTCTTCAATCAACAGCTTTTCGCAGCTGTTAGGCTACAGCCCTGAGGCACTCGCGGCAAATGCGGAAAAGTCTTTCTATGTTGACCCACAGGAGATGCGCTCTTCTTGGCTTGTAGACATTGACTCGACCTTAATCGAGTGCCATCACTACCCGAGCCCTGAGCTACTGACCATTGTTGCGAACAACCCAGCGGAAAGAGCCTTTAGAGATCCGATTTTGGCGCAGCACGCGAATAAATATGTCGGTGTCGTCAAAGCCTGCGAAGCCTATGTGCCTGCACTGCAATCAGGGCACTTCACTCGGGATAGTCAAACCAGCCTGGCGCAAGCAGCTGAAATAACACCTGAAATAACACCTGAGATAACCCATAACCCAACCCATAATCCAACAGCTATAGACAATGTTGTGGAGCTAAGACATGCCCATGCCTCATAAGCCAAAGCGCATTGCAAAGCTAGCGCTGACCCCTTTCATCATCGCTTTAGGCGGACTGCCTGCGATCGCTGAGCCATTCGCCCCAGACCTGCCTTCGAATGCAGCGCTATCGGTTATAGCCGGTGATGCGAACAGCGGCATTACCTGGGGTCAGCCTGGGTCTAGGACTGGCTCTATTCCGCCCGAAGTGTGGGGAGTCATGCAGTCTCAAACCGGTAACCTGCTAGGCGATACTCTGGGCAGCGATACTCTGGGCAGCTATGGAGATATTTTTAGAGGCAGCCACCTGCCAGAGAACATCTGGAGCATTGCCCAAACACAAATAGGGTTGCCTGAATCGGTCGGGCAAATCTTTTCCAACCGCAGTAACGGCGCACCCGGCTCTATTCCATCAGAGGTCTGGAATGTCATGCAATCTCAAGTTGGCTTCCCTGAAACCTTCGGCAATTCGGGCTTAGACGGCATACAACAGATTTTCTCAGGAGGCAGTAATCCGTCTGACTTCAGCAGCATTGTCAATCGCGACAACTGGGGAATCTCTGCCTTCTCAAACATGGCTCCGGGCAGTCTAGAAAATCGCGAATCAGCGGGCGGTTTCAATCCGTTTAGGCATGTATCCAGCTGGCTACAGAAAACACCACTTGCCAAAGTAATGGGCTCATGGGGCAAGCGCATCAGAGGGGTATTAGGCGGCTCAAGCTTTGGCTTTTTTACCAGAAATCAAGTCGTCAAAGAACGGGATCAGGCCAACTTGTTCGATCAAGAAATTGCCCGCATGATGGCAGAACCGCAGCTGGGCGAATCGGGAGAGCAATGGATGGCAACAGAAGCTCAAGATGCGATGGCTGTGCTGGGGGGTGGTCTGCAAAGTGCCACCACTGCGATCCAGATAGCCCAAGATTCTCAAGCGCTTACCAGCACCCAAGACGTGGCTAAAGCAGTCGCACAGCAGGGCGGCCAAAATGCGGCCCTTAGCGCTGCTATTTTGCAGATGCAGGCACAAAATCAGGCCTCCCTATTGCAGCTACAGCAGCTCACCTCTTCAGCCATTCAGCTCTCTGCCAACAACAGCGAAGGCATTGACGAAGCAAATCGAAGGGAGCGGGCGGAGCGCTCTAACGCTCTTAAGCAAAGTGCCAGTGAGTTTATCTATGTTCCCAATGTTTTTGAGTAGGGTCTAAAACTGCACAGCATTAACGAGCGCATCGTGATGAAAACAAAACAGCTTTTTTACACTCGAACATACACCAGAATTTATACCCTAATCAGCGCTGCTATTGTCAGCTGTGGACTGGCCTTAATCGCCACTCCGGTATGGGCGCAGCAGGTGCAAGGCGGCAAAATTCTCCAAGAGTCTATTGATGCCACTAAAGTCTCAACCGCTGCGATGGATGAGATGTGGATAGAGATATTTGCCACCGATGGCGAGCTGTACAATCAGGTCGTCAGGCTCGCAACGGTTATCTTAATTGTTGGGTTCTTTTTCTTTATGCTCTCCTTCGCTCGGGCGATGAAGGCAAATGACCTTGATAAGATTATGGACATCCTCATTTGGGGTGTCATTATCAGCATTTTTCTTCAGGGACAAGGGGCTGTACTCAAGAAAGCAACAGTGACGGCTCGTGACTTCATTAACGACAGAACAAAGTCTGTTCTATTAGTCCAAATCGGCACTCTCACCATTCAAGATGCCTTGCAAGATGTCATCCTCACTGACCAGGCGCGTGAGCGCGTAAAACAAGCCTTTAGCGACTGCGAAGCAAAAGAAGGGGATGCTCAGCTTGCCTGCTTAGAAACAGGCGCAGAAGAAGCCGCTGCCATCGTTAAAGAGTATGAAGATAATGGCTTTTGGCCAGCGGGGCTCAGGCGGTTTGCTGGTAACGTCAATACGATTAGCCGCGATGTGAAGGCAGCTAGAGCTAGCGGCGAGTTAAACAGCAGCGCTGAAGCGTTTGGTCAGTGGGATTCTGACGTGTCGAGTTTGATTTGGCAGAGCGCGACCAATTCCAGTAGCCGAGAATTCTTAAAGTCTTTTCAAAACTGGTTTACCTTTGGCTTTGAATTCGCCATGCTCCTCACCGGATTGCTTGGCCCACTGGCTGTCGCAGCTTCCTTGATTCCAAAGCAGCCTAGAGCCTTGGTCTCTTGGGCGATCGCATTCTTTAGTATCGGGATTCTCAAACTCTCCTACAACCTGCTGATCGGCTTTGCTGCTGTCTATGCCTCCAAGTCGCAAATGCAGGACTTAGGCTCATCTGGCTTTTTGCTGATGATGAGTATGGGCGCTCCGCTTATATCGATTGCCGTTGCGGGCGGCGGCGGCGCTGCTATTTTCTTCGCCCTCGGCAGAACCACTGCCATGGTTGCCACCATCATTCCGATGGCTGGTTCAGCCGCAGCAGGGGCGATGCCGACTCGTCGGTAAGCTCACTTGAAATTAGCGGCTGAAATCAGCGTCGCAATCAAAGAAATAGGAATCAACACATGCTTTTAAAAGGAAACAGAGCCCGAGAACCCATCCTGCCCAAAATCGGCGGGGATAACCTGCTGCCACTCTCGATGATGATTATGGCTTGCTCGACGATGATGCTCGCCTTGGGCTTTCTCTGGCAGGGCGCAAAGCTAGCTAGAATCGCCAATAACGAGCATCCCACATTAGTGCAATCCTCTGCCGGAAAAGCGTTTATTGCACTCCCTCAAGCCTACGACTATCGCAGCCCGCAGCTGCTCCAAAATACCGCACGAGACTGGGCCGTGCTCATGTTCTCTTGGGGGGAAACTGCCAGCAACGTGGTCTCCGGCAGCATCGATCTGACCGACCATGAAAGCGGCAAGATTCCGCTCTCTGCCTACAAAGCCTCCATGCTCCTGAGCGATGACTTTAGAGATCGCTTTTTGAGCACGTACACATCAGAGATCTTCACCCCAGAAGCTGCTCAAGGTGCCCTATCGAGTCTCTATGTACCGCTTCAGGTGTTGCCGCCCAAGGAGATTAGCACTGGGCGATGGGAGGTTGAGGTGCTCGGCAGTCGCTATATCTCAACCCCTCAAAACCCTGCCGGGAAAATGGCGCCCGCCAACTTTCGAGTTGAGATGATAGCGGCTGAAATCCCTCAATCCCCTTTGGAAGAAGACGCGAGTGCCTCTGTTAAAGCCGTCTACCAACTCTTTGAATCTGGAATCCGTATTACAAAAGTTGAGGAATTACCCCATGCCAGTCGATGAACAGATAGCCAACAAAAGCAGCGAAGAGGTCACGGGTGAAGATGTCCGAGAAATACTCAAAGCACCTCCAGAAGACGAACAGCCCTTAATTGACCCAAATGTCTTTGACGAGAAGCAGCCTGACCAACCTATTTACAAAAGCATTCCGCTTAAGTTTGCCCTGGCGGGTGTCCCTGTTTTCATCATTATCGTAGGGGCCATAGGACTGTTCTCAGGCAACCTATTCTCAGGCGCAAATAAGCCCACCCAGGTAGCAGGCACAGAAGCGGTTGACGCAACCGAAACGGAGGAGGAAAAAGCGCAGCGCCTGGTCGCAGAAGAAAATGCCGATCTCAAACGCAAGCTAGCGCTGCAAAATCAGTCTTTTACGGCTCAAGAAATCGATAGTACTGCAACAGGCACGACAGGCACAACAACAGATCCGACACAGAAGCCAATCGCGTCAAGCTCACCCCAGCAACCTGTCCCTGCATCTAGGCCTGTCTCTGCTGTGGCGTCGCGGCCAGTTCAACCCCGATCCACGCCAACTCGAACGTCAGTTTCAAGAGCACCCTTTCCCCCACCAACGACAGCTAGACCGACAACACCAGTTACAAGCATACTGCCCCAAGCATTGGCCCAAGCATTGGCCCAAGCACCCAAAGAGCAAAGTGCGCCTATGAGTCTTGCAGAAATTGCAGATGCTGGAAACTATGGGCAATTGCCCAGTGGCCCAATCTCGGCGCTACCTTCGGCGCAGACTGAACAAGCCGGATTCTGGGCAAATAGCAATCCTAGCGTCAACAGAAGCCCTAATCGAGATGCTGCATTCGCTCGCGCCAGCTCAATTCCAGTGAGCACTCGCAGCAAGGCGCTACCGCCTGCCCCTCAGGCGAGTACCCACAGCGCTAAGGAGAACCTGCGGCCTATTCCAACCGTGATGAAAGAGAATGCTTCTGCAAATGTTTCAGCGGTGCCGGAAGCATTAGAGGTCGTCTCTTTAGAAGAGATAGCGCTAGACGAGGCCGACTCCTACGAAGCACACAGAGATCTCATTATGGGGCCGACAGAAATACCCAATCACTTTGGCGCATCGTCTTCTGAACCATCATTCTCTCGCACATCATCCTCTATGATCCTGCCCGGCAGCACTGCCGAATTGGAGGTCACGACTGCCCTCACCTGGGCCTCTGATCTACCGAGGGCGCTGGGCTCAGTAACGCTGATGAAGCCGCTCGTCAGTGACGGCTCAGAGGTGCTGCCGCAAGGCACAGAACTCATTGTTCAAATCGGTGAACTCTCCGAATCAGGGGCCGTTTCACTCAACGTGATGGAAATGGTGCTCCCTAGCAGCGGTGAAATGGCCAACCTCAACATTCCCGCAGGCGCACTGGCCATTCTTGCTATCGATGGCGGCTATCCCGTCGCTAGGGCCGAGCAAAGTTCTGAGCAACAGTTACAGGCCATTGACCGACAGCAGGCGCTTCTCGGGGCAATGGGCGCTGCGGGTGATTATCTCAACCGTCCCCAGCGAGAGACCAATCTGTTTGGCATCGGCGGCTCTTCTACCAGTCGTGAATATGGCACGGGCTCCCTCTGGGGCTCGTTGCTCTCAGGAGCGGCTAATGAGATGCTGCGTAGCCGTAACACTCGCCTCGATGCGGAAGCTGAAAACCTCGCAGCTCGGCCTACCCTCTGGTCGATTGAGTCAGGCAGACGGCTACAGCTTTTTGTTACTCAGGAAATTGAACTATGAAATTATGGCAAGCACTGCTCATATCGTTTACCTTCATACCGTTTGCGCTCATAGCGATGTCTTTACCGGCTAACGCCAAAGACATCGCGGCTCAAGGCGCAGCTCAACAAAAAACGCCGATTGCAGTCGAGATCGGCGCGGGCCATACTATCGACTTTTCCCAGACGGGGCAGCAGGTGTTTAGAGCCTGGATTGGCGACGGGGGCCGATGCCTCTTGCTATCGCCCAGCTCCCCGCTAGAGAATGGCGCGAGCATCATCTACCTGCGGCGAATCAGCCCCTGTCAGCAGATCAGCGGCCTGCCGGACGTAGATGAAACAACGCTGACGTTGGTGACGCTCTCGCCTGCCGGGGACACCCACATCTATGAGTTCTCCATTGACTACAGCAGCACAGGCGATAGCCTGACCCGGTTGGTGCCTCAGAGTGCGCTGGACAATGAGCTGGCCGATTCATTAGCAAGAGAATTGGCCAGCGAAAGGCTGCGCAGCGCTCTCCTACAGCCCACTGCCGTTGCCGCAGGCCTAGCGACCTTTAACCTCGGCGCTGATAATCCGGTCGTCTCCAGAGTCAACGCCTGGTTAGAAGCCGTTGACGACGGACAGAACCAGCAGGGCGCAGCGCAGGATGTTGCTCTAGATTGGCGGCTGCTAGAGCGGTTAGAAGACATTGGCAGAAATCAGATTCTCACAGATGGAGCTGCCGACATTTGAAACAACAGCGCCTGCTACTTTTATGCCTCGCTTGCCTGCTCTTTTTCTGCTTCGCGCCCGATGCGATATCAGCAGATTTGTCGGCAGTAGAAACGATCTCTTTTGGACAGATGCCTCCTTTTGAGCAGTCTGGCAGCTGGCCCAGTGTGGGAGACTTGGCCGCAGACATTGGCTACGAGACCGCTCGCGACTGGGTGGCTGGAGACTACCCAGTCGATGTTTTGAAAGTAGGAGATATCCTTGATGGCTTGCATCCTGAAGCATTTAAACTTTCGGATCTAGCCTCCCTAGAGGCGCTATTGATCGCAGATGTTCCATTGATCGCTAACTTGCCCCTCGCTTCACTATTGCAGGCGGTGCCGTTCTCAGGTGACTGGCCGCTGGAGCGATTGCCCGGTGTCGCAGAGGCACTGACACAAACGCTAGGGCTGATCTCAGAACCAGACGAAACGCTCAATCAAATTATTTCAAAACAGGCTGGATTAGGGGAGCAACTGACTGGAGATATCTTCGGCGAGCTGCCGCTGATGACGGTTCCGAATATTGAATTCGCCCAAATTTCTGATTTTGAAGGCTTTCAAGAACAATCGATTTCTAGCATCCCAGGGCTCAAAGATGTGGCGCTCGGAGATTTTCCCGATCCTTTGTCGCTGTTGAACTTTACTGCGCAACAAGATATTGCCTTTGGCCCTAAAGAATACTCGGGCGATAAGCCAACGCCAAAACCTGTCTCTGGCTCAATTGAAGCGGGCTTTCAGGTGCCCTGCATCGGCGGATGCCCTCACATTGAGCTAGCTGGCCCTGGCTGGCAGGGCGATCAGTGGATGACAAAAGACCACAGAGTTGCCGATGGCCATGGATTACTTGGCGCTATTCCAGGCATGGATGAGGCAGGGGCCTACCGGCTTCCCTTTGGTAAAGCATTTGCCCTACAGATTCGCTCAACCGATGAAAAGACGGGCGCGGCTGAATGGGGCCTTGCCTTTAGGGTTTGCGCCTCTGGGTTCTTTGTCGATTTAGGCTGTACGGCTTACGCGCTTGAGGTGCCTTTAGGCATCACCACCTATGAAAAAGACACCATTTTGACAGGCATTAAAGATGGCATGGGCGGACGCTCTCAACCTGTCAGGGCACCCCCGGAATGGGAAAACCTCAGACCCGACACGCCCCCTGAAGTGCAAAGCGCGATTGGCCGCAGTCGGTCAGGCCGCAGACGAGGCGGGTTTGGGCTCTGTGGGGAGGGGCCAGGTGGGATTAATTTTCAGGCGCTCTCAGAAGCCTATGGATATATCGAAGGGGACTACAGTTCTGTGGGCAGCTATGTCGATCTAGGCGGAAACGAGAAAGGCTATGGTCTAGGCAAGTATCAGTACATGAGCTATAGAGCTGATGTCAGACAGATTATTCAAGCCAAACCTGGCGGCGCTGCGTTTTTGAAAAGAGCTGACATTGGAGCAGCCATATCTAGTGCGGAATTAGAACAGTTTTTTACGCCCGCTGACCAAGACAGTTTGTTCAAAGCGGATCAGACTCGTAATATTGAGCAGGCAATCAGCGAAGGGTTTACCGGCAGTCGTATCGTTGAGCGCATTGGCCAAATTCACTACGGCGGTGCTGCTGCGCCCATCGATGGCAACTGGGCTGATGTACATGGCAGGCTGACGCTTAAAACCTATGGCGAGGAACTGGCTGAAAATTATCATAAGGTCAACAGCGCTTCTGAGGCTAAGTGTAAAGAAGGTGGTCTCATTGCCGGAAAGTCTATCGAAGAAGCCATTGCATATGAACAGGCTGGCTTTCAAGACTTTGATGCTTATAGAGCCTATCGCGGCGGGTATCACGCAGGCATAGACTTTGACTACAGGTTTGGAGCTGGGGAAGGCGGCGAAGTTGTTGCATTGGTAGGCGGTGAGGTTACCAGCATCTACCCCATCGCAAAAAACAGAGTGACTGGAGAAGATTCTATGTCAGTCGTACTCAAGTCCACCGATTCAGAAGGCAGAGAAATCACACAAATATACACGCATCTCTCAAATAGCTCTGTTCTCAACGCAGTACAAGTTGGCGAATCGATTGGGTCAGGGCAATCGCTCGGTGCGGTAGGCGGAGAAGATACTGTTTCGCGAGGAGCGCACTTGGACTACAAGGTGAAAGTAAACGGCGTATATGTTGATCCAGATGAGTTCATGCAAGCTGTCATTGATGGCGGCGGAACCTTAACCACCATCAACGTTAGAACAGGCGCAAAAGGGACAACCCAAATAGGAGCAATTCAATGAAGAAATACGTGAAATTAGTAACAACAGCCATTATCATGGCGATAGCAATAATCTTGCTCTCACCTAGAGAAAGTACGGCTCAGGCCGTCCCAGCTAGAGTAGAAACTGTTTATCGCTCAACAGCAGCAGTCACAGAAGTTCCGCTTCGAGTACCCTCGGTTATTCCTTTAACATCGCCAGCAGTACCAGCTGAATATTGGGCTTCTAGCATTGCGCCAAGGGCTGATAGGTACATCATCAGTTTTGATAGGGCAGAAAACTGTGAAAATGTTGAGGAGTGCAGCTTTGCAGTTGTAGAAGGAGCGCTCGCTGCTAATAGCCCAACCAGCTTTCAGCAACTTTCAGCCCAACCCAGGAATGAGAACATTGTTCTTAGTGATGGTACACCAGCCGTATTTAGCCCGGCTATAGAAGGACTCTACACGCCAGCATCTGTCTTTATACAGGTAGGCAATTACCTCTATAGCTTCAGCATTTATATGGCCGACAAAACAGATGTTTTGGAAATGGTTAACAGCGCGGAGATTTTTAGCGAGTAGTTTTATGAACAAGAAACTTTACGCTGTTTTTCTAAATACACCAGCTATGAGGTAAGGCGATGATGAAACTCCCGACCGTCGCTAAAACAACCATTGTTTTTTCCTTCATCAGCATTCTCTTGGTTGTTTTAGGTCTATTTATCAGCCGTGGTTCACGGGCTGAAGGCTCCGCGCAAGCAGAATGGCAACCGCTATCTAAACTGGTGAGTTCGCAGCAACTGATGCAGATTATTGCTGACAATACAGCACCTGGCGCAAACAGAGCTGAAATTGCTAGCGCGGCAGTGGGTTTGCAAAAGGGCGATCTGCTAGTCGTTGATTTTGAAACCGCTACCCTCTGTGGAATAGGCGGTTGCGCCATCGCTGCCTACAGAGTATCCACAGGCGAGCAGCTTTTGTTCACTTACGCCTTGCAGCCTGCCGGTCAACCGATTGTAGAACTCGCTCAACCCTCGGGAGCTGAGTTGCCTTGTCTGCTGATAGCCGATTCAGGCGACACGCTAACACAACCAGCGCTGACGCGAAGCACTCTCTGCTATCGCAATGGCGCATGGATGACGGAGGAATAGAAGATTCATGGGAAATCACATGATTGTATCTACCGTACAAACTATCTACATGCCTGTTTTAGCAGCGGCAAATCTACAGACCATGCTCTGGGAGAACAAAGAGATTGTCTTTCTAATTGCGCTGCTGGTCGTTATGCAAGTCCTTAACCAGCGCCTGCAAAATGGGCTCGGTGGTCAGTTCACGACCGGACGCTTTGCCAATCGTAGAGAGATTAAAACCGCTGAGCGCTTATGGCAACAGCAGCGGGACAGCAAAGGACTCACCGCAGCGCTTAAGGTCGGGCAGATCAACCTTCCCTACGCCAACGAAGGCGGCTCTGTCGCAGGCGCTCCAGGCTCTGGAAAGACCTTCAGCGTCATCGACCCTGCCATTCGTTCGGCGCTGCGTAATGGCTATCCCATCATCGTCTATGACTCTAAGGGAACACAGACCGAAACCCATGCCGCCTATGCCGCTTCTCTCGGCTATCATGTCAGCGTTTTTGCACCGGGAAAACCCTACACGGGCACCTGCAACCTGCTTGATTTTGTCAAAAGCGAAACTGACTCATTGATGGCCTATCAGCTGTCATACATCCTAGAAAAGAACTCGGCTGGTGCAAACCCTGGTCAAGCCAGCGGCGGCAAGGACTTTTTTGAACGAACGGGCGTGAACCTAGTGGAAGCGGCCATTCTGCTGGCGAAACTAACTGATTATCCCGACCTGCTGACAGTCGGTAAAATTCTCAACCTGCCGCTGCTCATTGAGCGCATCAAAACACTGCGAGAGCAGCACACCGTATCCAACTGGGTAATTGAGTCTTTCTCACAGCTATTAAGCAGTGAGGACGCTGAAAAGCAGGTTGCTGGGATGATCGTGACGGCTCAAAACGTATTCAAACGATTTATCTCGAAAGACCTGTTGCCCAGCTTCTGTGGAGAGACTACCATCCCGCTAGATCTAACCGGTCAGCAAATCCTATTTTTGCAAACAGATATCGAGAAAAAAGATGCGGTCACACCTCTGCTCGCAGCCGTGCTTCAGCTGATCGTTTCGCGCAATTTCTCACAACCGAGAAAGATACCTTTGATGGTATCGGTGGATGAGTTTCCCTCACTCTATTTACCCGCTTTTGAAAGCTATCTCAACGAGCTGCGCTCTGCCGGACTGATCGCGCTCATTGGCTACCAGAACTTTTCGCAGCTCAGGAAACGGTATGGCCCAGACGGCGCAAAGGCCATGATTGCCGCTTGTGGTACGCAGTTCTTTTTCAATCCTCGGGATTTTGAGACGGCAAAGGAATTCTCTCAATACTTAGGAGAAAAAGAAATCACGCACTACACCAAGTCTAGGAGCTACGGGAAAAACCGTAGCCGTAGTCGCAACCAGCAAGTTCAAAAGGTGCCGCTGGTCTCGCCTGACGAGTACTTGAAGTTTAGAAAGGGAGAGTGCGTGTATGTGAACCCTGGCCACCGCTCCAAGAATGGGGCGGCGTCTGTGCCGGTGCGGTGTCAGGTCAAAATCAGTCAGTCTGAAATTGACATTCACGAGAAGAGCTTAGCGGCCTGGACTTCGACGGTCAAAGACCGATTGGTAGCGCGGGAGAAAGGCGCAAATCCGCTAGGAGATCTCGATAAGGCCAGTCAGATTAGAGCAAGGGCCGCCGATGAGTTTTTGTCATTGCCCGTCTTTGCTGGCTCAGCGCCTGACTTCGACAATGACGAGCAGTACTAAAAACAGATTCCATTCAATCAGGAAATGACACATTATGGCGCTTAAAACATCCGCAATTCACGGCAGTGAGCAATCGGGCGCAGAAGAAACCGAAATTCGAGCCGCTGAAGCCACCGCTCGGCTGGCGCAAACGGCAACCGCAATCGGGGGAGCAGCGGTTCGAGCAGGCGTTGGCAAGGTCAAAGAAGCGTTGCGAAAAAGGCAGGAGCATCTTGCCACTGCCCCTGAGCTGCGGGGAAATTTATACAACACCTATCGCGATGCCTTCATTAGCCATGGGGTGCCGGAGGAAATTGCCGCAGAAGCCGCAGCGGGCCTTGTTCAAAACGAAAGTGCCCAGAATAATGAGGCGATCTCAACTGCCAATAGAATCGTCAGTCAGGGCACCTTGCAAAACATTTCTCCAAATATTTCTCCAAATATTTCTCCAAATATTTCTCAGGAGAATACGCAAAGCAATGACGGGGCACAGCCCAGGGTAGAGAATAGGGCAGAAAGCAAACAGGCTATGGCGACTGCAATGGCAGAGCCGCCTAAGCTAGTTGAACGCATTGAGCGCTCGGCCTCACCAGTGCTATCGAATTTTCAGGTGACAGATTCTCAGGCAGCAGATTCTCAAGCCATTGACCCAGGAATGAGCAAACGAGTTGCTTTCGAGCAATCGCCCTCAAAAATGACATGGCAGGATCTACAGAAAGTCGCCAGCCAGATTAAGCAAGAAACCCAGAAAAAGCCTGCTAGCAATAAAAAAGTTGATGTCCAGCAGTTTGTTGAGAAGTACTGGGATGAACAAAATCAAGAGAGAACAGCGCTCACACAAACGCTCGCGGTCTCCGGGCTAGAGGAATCGTACAGAAATGGATTAGAGGCCGAGCAGGTAGAGAATACAACCGCAGCTAGCGCAGCGCGTGACCTAGTAACCGGCAAAGACGCCAGCAGCAGTCCTGCCATTGCTCAGGCGCATGCGCAAATCCAAAAGCCTCAGCCGGATAGATCGCCGCTTCAGCAGATGTACTACGACATTCTGGCAAAGCAAAAGGTCGTTAGCCCTGAGCTGACGGAATTGGCATCAAAGGATTTGGCTGCGGGCAAAGGCGCACAATCTTCTGAGCATATTCGAGCAGCGCATGACAAGATTCTCAACCGCGAACTGGCTAAATCTGGCCTAGATCCACACCGGCAAAATTGGAGCCAGTATAGCCGCCATGTCATCCAGAGAGATCCCAACCAGCGAGATCAGCTGATTGCCGCAGCTGCCATCCGAGGCGGCGTTTCGCCTAAAAGCGCCAGAGCCATGATCCGATGGAACAGCCCTGTCGCTGCTCAAATTAGCCAGCACCAGGGGTCTACGGCGATGGCAAACTATGCCGATGGCGTGGTCTCTAGGGCGAAAACGCACTTAGCCACAAAGCAGATGGCGACAGGCAAAGGTCTCGCATCCGTTAAACACAAAAGCAGTCAAGGTGTTGAACTCTAAGCGCTCTTAAACCACAGCTCCTCTAATGGAGAAATTTATCATGCCACTTTCTATTCGCGCCAAAGACAGCGCTCGAATTCAATTTACCTACTATGCCTATATCGCTGGCCCAATGGGTGATGTGTTTCGCTACCTGCTTAGGAACAAAGCACACTCGGCCCGAAAGGGTAAACAGATGGGTCTTGAGGCAATCTCAGCTTTTTGGAAACCTTTTAGCGCTCATTCAGTGCTGGGGCTAAGCGATCTCGAAGTCAGGAGGCTCGCGCTTACCTCCATCACTGAACTGCAACAGCACATAGACCTTATTCGCACCACGTTTAATATTCCACAAGACACCCAAGAAATGACCAAACAAGACATCGAGAAGATGATTGAAGAATGCTTAAACGCTAGGCGCAATATCCATCCAGAACTGACTGAGAACTAAAAGACGCATCGCTCATGTGAAAACGCTTCACCTATGCCCTCATCTAATTTTGAACAGAATAGGCAACGGCTGATTGAAGCTTTCTATGAACGATTCATAGAAGGGGGCAGCTTCGCGACGATCACTCAAGCTCGGCAGCTGGCCGCAGGGATATTAGATGAGGCTGTCCGTCCTGGTGAGCCACTGACTAAGGCGGTAGAAGAAGCCATTGAACAAGGGATGCTCCTGGCGGCAAAGCACATCGTTGAGACCGGCGAAGAGCGCACTGACGACATCTATGATCGGCTGGTCGATTTATACCATAGGCAACCGACGTTGGGCACGCGCACTAGCTCTAGCATCGAATTGCAACAGTACAGTACCCCTGCGCCTTTGGCCTATCTGGCGGGCAAGCTCGCTGGCATTGACCCTAGCAAAACGGTCTATGAACCAACCGCAGGGCGCGGGGCATTGCTCATGTTGAGCACTCCGGCTAACGTACTTTCTAATGAGCTAGATCCCAAACGGGCTGCTGATTTGCTCAGCCAGGGCTACCGAACGACAAATCACGATGCCACTCGCTACCGACCTGAACAGCAAGTAGATGTGGTGATCTCCAACCCGCCTTTTGGCAGACGTAAGGGCGAGAACGGCACGGACAAATTTTTGATTGGCGCTGCTGATACGCCAATTACTACCGCTGAACTCGACCAGGCGATCTCATGGAAAGCACTCGAAGCCATGAAGGACAATGGCACAGCCGTGCTGATTATTGGCAGTGAACGCGGCAACGATGAGGAAAGACAAAAAAGATATAACAGCCTGCGCGTTCGGAAGTACTTCTTTAATCTCTACCGCCAATATCATGTCATTGAGCACTTCACCGTAGAAGGCAGTTTGTACAATCGTCAAGGCGGTGGGTATCCCGTAGATATCATTGCCATTGAAGGACGAAAGCAACAGCCCTTTTTAGATCCCAAAAAAGATATACGAAAGCTGCCGGGCGCTGATCCACCTCGGATATACTCCAGCTATGAACAGCTCAAAGAAATCCTACCCCTGCAATCCCATGAATCTAGAATTGATCAGCTACCTAGAGCGCCCACTTTACATCCCCAATCCGAGAGCCTGGGAACCGGAGGAGCACGATTACCAGTACCTATTCGCGATACTGGTGCCACCGGAGATGAAGGAAATTCAGAATCTCGAACAGTATCAGGAGCTACTGGAACTTCGGCTGAAGGCGATGGTGCAAGAATACGAACCGGGCCAGAGTCAAACATGGCAGCAGATGGTGAGATCCAGATGCTCGGCACTGACCAACGCAGCGCTGTTTCTGCCAGCGACGATGAACGACGACGAAATAATTCACGCTATGGCTCACAGCGCTCTGGTCTCGATGAAGCTGGGCGAGGTAGCCACCTTTCCGCAGACCCTACCGCCAGAAGCGAGCGAAGCAGAAAACGGCGCGATCTCAATAGCGGTCGAAACCAGTCTCGAAGAGTGGCTGATCGAGCTAACCCTTTAGAAACAATACATGAAATGTCTCTAGAACCTAGTCAAGGCAACGATTCTAAAAACTTATCAACACAGGTGCCTTACCAGCCAAAAAGTTCGGGAACGCGGCTAGATAGTTATGTTCCTCAAAACTTAGAATCACCTATTCAAAAGGCGCTTGATGCTTTAGAGGCAAAAGTAGGTAACGTAGATGAGTTTGTTGCGGATGCGCTCAACTTTGGCTCAGTAGAAAATCTGCACAAAGCTCTGGCGGCTGAGCAGGTGGACGGTGTGGCCCTAGCACTCAAGAGTTTGCAAGATGGCAAAGCTGCACTAATCGGAGATGATACCGGACTCGGTAAAGGTCGACAGATGGCCGCTGCCATCAAATACGCAATGGAGACAGATCGCGTTCCCATTTTTATTACAAAAACGCCTGGATTATACGCCGATATTGTTCGAGACTTGATGGATATAGGGGTACGCGATATTCGACCTTTTGTGACTAACAGTAAGTTAGACATTCCACTACCCAATGGTCGCAAACTGAAAACTGAGAAAACACCTCACCAGCGTGAGCTAAATGCCATGCTCAAAGAAGGTGAACTCTCTTCAAAATACAACATGGTTTTCAGTACCTATTCTCAGGTGCAAACTTTCCAAAAGAAGAGCCCGGATCGCCGCCAGTTTTTAGAGCAGATCGCACCTCAGTCGATTCTTATCCTCGATGAAGCCCATGAGGCGGGCGGGACTGCAAAACAGTGGGACAAGGCAGATGCACTACCCGATAGGGCACAGTTCACGCGCAACATGGTTCAAGCAGCAGATGGCGTGTTCTTTGCTTCGGCTACCGCCACCAAGCGCCCCGATGTCATGGATCTCTATGGCACTCGCATGAACATAGCAGAAGTCACCTCAATGTCTGGCCTCCAGTCCACGCTAGAGCAAGGCGGGACGCCGCTACAGCAGGTGGCCACCTCCATGATGGCTGAAGATGGCCAGTACATTCGCAGGGCACGTACCTATGCCGGGGTCGATGTCAGCTCAACCGTGGTGCCAACAGCTCACGAAGATGCCGACCAGCTCAGTAGCATCATGCGCTCTATCCTAGAGTTCGACATGCTGAAAAAAGCCGCTGTTGCTGATCTCAATGAAGAGGCTAGAGCACAGGCCAAACGCATTGGCGGAGATACGGCCATTGGCTTTGCCGGAGCCCAAAGCACTAACTTTAGTTCCATCATGTGGAACGTTGTTGACCAAGCTGGGCTAGCCCGTAAGGCCGATGCGGTCGCTGATCTTGCCATATCTTCTTTAGAAGCAGGCGAGCGCCCCTTCATTGGCCTGAGCAATACGATGGGGAGCTTTATTAAAAACTACGCCAAGGATATGAACATCAAGGCCGGTGACTCGATTGATATTACCTTTCAAGATGTGCTGTGGCGCTACCTAGAGCGTAGCCGTGATATTACGATCAAAGACTATTCCGGCGAAGGCTATCGTCGTCCGATGACCGATACCGAGCTTGGAGAAAAGGCCGTTCGCCAGTATGCCGCAGCCACTAAGCTGATTGACCATGCTGACTTCACCAATATGCCCGTTAGCCCGATTGATTGGATACGGCATCGGGTCGAATCGGCAGGCTATTCCTTTGGTGAGCTGACAGGGCGCGAAGTGCAGCTAAACTATGCCGCTGACGGGAGCGCAACGTTTGAGCAGCGCACTACCCAAGAAACCTCGAAAGCGGCAAAGATTGGGATCATTGCAGGCTTCAACAGCGGCGCTGTAGATATTGGCCTGGGTAACCGCAGTGCTTCGACTGGTTACTCCATGCACTCGTCTACAAAGTTTGAAAATCAACAGCGTCGGCACTTCTTGATCGCGCAGCCCGAGCGCGATATTAATGTTTTCAAACAGTTTTTAGGTAGATTTCATCGCACTGGCCAAGTCAACGCGCCTAAGATTTCCCTGATTGTCGGTGATACGCCCGATGAGAAACGGCCTGCGGCGGTGTTGGCAAAGAAGCTGACCACACTCAATGCCAACACCACAGCAGCGGTCAAAGGCGGTGTCGATTTTGAAGGCATTCCTGACTACTTCAATGAAATCGGCAATCAGATCGTGACTGACATCATGCGGGACGATCCGGACTTGAGCGAGCGACTGTTTAATCCCATCAGTGTTTCTGAATATGCAACAGAGCCCGTTGATAATGCTGCCGCTAAAGTCACAGGCTGTTTGCCTATTCTGCCAGTGGCCGAGCAGGAGGAGTTTTACCAGCAGCTGGACATGGAGTATCAGGCCACACTGGATCGGTACAAGGCGATGGGTGAGAATCCGCTTGAGGCCACTGGCATTAACTTAGATGCCAGAACGCTGGCGAGTGTGGAAGTGGTCGCTGAAGCTGTAGGCGTGGACTCTGCTTTTGCTAGAGGCATCACGGCTGAAGTCGTTGATGTCCTTGTGCAAAGTAAGCCAAAGTCTCAGCTAGAGGTCATCAACGATGTTAGGCAGTCACTGGAGATGAAGCCCGTTCGCCTGGTTGAAGATCACGACCAAAGCGCGGCAGATGTAGCGGCGACTGCGTTGGTCAATCGGCTTTGTCAGCAAACAGAACAGATTACGGAGCGCTATCTGGCTGAAAAGAAGCTGCAATATACTCAGCAAGAGCCTGACCCTGAGAAACTTCAAGGCAAGATAGACAAACTTCTAGAACGCTCGGATAAACAGCTCGCAACCCTGAGCAAAATTAAGCGCTTCAGGCCAGGGCAGTCGGTGCGGATGACCGCAAATAATGGGCGCATCTTCTATGGTGTGATTTCTAATGTGCGTAAGCGCGGGAAGGCGCTTGATACGTTTGGCGATTCGAGCGTCCCGATTAAGGAGAATGTGGCGATCCCCTCACGATGGGAAGTGGTCATCGCGATCTCGGACGAACAACGCCAGATTGCGCTCCCACTCTCTAAGCTCAACCCACAGGTTGAAACCGCTGATTCTTTTACCGTTACCCTCGCCAAGCACTACAGCAAAGGCACCGATATTTATCAGCTCTTTGATCAAAGACAAATGGGCGAGCGCGAGGTGCGAACTATCCTCAAGGGCAACTTACTACGCGCTGCTGACACGCCCTATCAGGATCAGGGGAAGCTGATTCTGGCCAGCATGAGCAATGGTCAGATGGAGCCGGTCATGCTGATGGATAAGGGCTTTAATCCACAGCAAGAGATGGAGGCTGCGCCTGTTATCCTGCCGAATGCCGAGAAGGTTGAAGCGTTTATCGCAGCGACTGGCGGCAGAGGGATTGTCAAAACGACAGACGAGTCCATCACGCTCAAGCAGAACCCAGCGGGCGAGTTCTTCATTCAGACGGGCAAGACGCGCAAGGATGTTTATTTAGACCTCAATCTTCAGGGGGCGCTCGGGGGTGAATTTACTAGCGTCAGCGACCGGATGCAGGCAAAGTTTGAACCAAGCCGACTAGAGGATGTCGTGAGCTATCTGATGAAGGGCAAAGGGAAGCGGCTGGCTGCCTTCACAGAGCAATCGACGGCGCGTGAGCTGTTGGGCCTAACGATTCCTGAGCTGAAGTGGGCAGACACTGTAGAGACGGTTGTGGGACGCGAGGGATTGCCACCTATTGTCGATGTGACGGATTTAAATGCGGTGCGTCAGCAGCTGACTGAGGCGTTTAATGCCAGCACTGATGAGCCACTGCCGGACAGCAGGGAACAGGCTATTGAGGATGAGACCAGGGGCACAGAAGCAACGCCTGATGAAGGGCTGGGGGCAATGCCCACAGAAACACCCACAGAGGCCATAGCAGGCATCCCTGTAGCAGCAGAAGAGCAGGCCGAGGGACAGCCGACAGTGCAACAGCCTGAGGCACATCGGCTGAGGTTTAAGGCAGAGCGGCAGGTGGCTCAGTTTTTACATGAGGCTGGTTTAGCGCAGCAGGTCATGGGCACTGAGTCCTTCCATTTGAGGATTGAGAATGAGCCCTATCTTCCCCTGGTCGTTGAGGCGCATACGGTTGGAGGTGATAGACAGTTGTACCTCACACATTATCGCGAGCAAAATGGCGATCTCATTCACGATGGTGAGATGGTGTTTGGGATTAAAGAAAGTGGCCACCTTCGCTTTCAAGAAGTCGCCGTGCAAAATGCGCTGACGGGCGGCGAGATGCGAGACTACGACCGCGAGTTTGCCGATATTTTTTCTAGGAATATTCTAGAGCAGGGCTTTGCGCTTGAGGCAGTGAAGCAGCAGGCGGCTGAAGTGCAGACACAGGAGAATGTAGAACCGGCAACACAATCCACACAGACAGCTGCGGTAGGGGAGACGACAGATAGCCTGCCGCAGCTAGCAGAAGCGCCTACGCCGGGGCATAAGGATGTGGAGGTGGCCCAGGTCTGCACGCCCAGGGAGCTAGTGGAGAAGGCGCAAAAGGCCGCAGGCTATATTGGCAATACTGAACTCGGCTATACCCTTGCAGCCGTTTTGAGTACGCAAAGCAGTCTGACGGAGATAGAGATTCCAGCGCCGCTGCAAGCGCAGATGCAAACGGCAATTGGCCTAGCGCGGAACAAGCAGCAGTCGGAGTTTGCCGCTGAGATTCTGCCGATGGCGCAGCTGTTGTTAGAGAATGCCAACAGGGCTGGGCTGACGCGCTCTAGCAGTACCGACAAAGGACGAGTGACGGCTTTTGAAGGACAAAATTATTCTGTGCGCTGTCGAGAGAATGCCGATAAGCAAGAATTAAAGGTGCTTTGCCATCGAACCAGTGGATTGATTTATGCTGTGAATGGAGAGCCCCAAAAGAGCCAGGGGTTATTGAAAAGCGACAAGACGACATTTGCGCGATATGCCAGCATGTCACCGACTCAGCTTAATCAAGCGGTTAGGGTGAAACAGACTGCGGTGAAAGCGGGGCTAGAACTGTAGGAGAAACCGAGAAAAAACGCATTTTAAATTGAAAGCCCTCCGGGCAGGCTTCGCCAACCCGCTACGCGGGATAAGAAAAAGAAGATAAGAGAAGAAAGAGCGCAAAAGCGAAAGAAGTGTAAAGTGCAACTAAGTCCTGGGGGCTGAACAACTAACTCGAAAACCGACTTCGTAGTTGCGGTAGTCGGGCGAACTGACGTAGCGATACGCGGAGCGGCAATACCTCGGATAGTTGTACCAGGAACCGCCACGTCTTACACGGCTTGATTTGTCATCAGAGGTCACCCAGGCACTGCCATCAATCGGCGTTTTATCGTAACTATCATAGTGATCTTGACACCATTCCCACACATTTCCATGCATGTCATATAGTCCAAACGCATTCGCAGGAAAACTACCCACTTCTGTTGTTTGCTCTCGATATTCACCTTTTGGGCCAGAGCCGTAAGTATCAGTGGCACGATAGTTTGCAAGCTCTGATGTTAACGTCTCACCAAAATGGAAGGGCGTTGTTGTGCTTGCCCTACAGGCATATTCCCATTCTGCTTCACTTGGCAGCCGATACGCTCGTCCACTATGTACCGACAATCGCTTGCAAAACTCTACAGCGTCATCCCAAGAAACATTCTCAACAGGGAGGTTATCCCCTTTGAACCTAGAAGGATCTGCCTCTAGGTCTCGTTCGACTTTTGCTAATGCTGCAACTGCTCTCCACTGAGCTTGGGTTACTTGATGCTGACCCATCAGAAAGGGCGAGATCGTCACCTCGCGCTGTGGTTTCTCATCATCACTGCCCTCACCTTCAGGCGATCCCATTTGAAATCTTCCACCAGGAATCAACATCATATTAAGTGTGCTGTCACCACCCAACGACTCCGTGTAAAACTCGGCTTGTTTACGTTCTACGTCAATCGTTTTAGCTGAAACATTTACTGTGGCTACGTTAAATGTTGAAATCGAACCTTCGGTAGTCGCTGGCTCAAGATCAGGCAATTTCCAGTCACTAGATTGAAAAACAGCTCTTCCCAACAAAATTGAACCCAGTCCACCACCCGCAAATCCTAGAATTTGGATAGCACGGCGGCGACTGATGCGATCAATCAAAGGAGTAAGCGAGGGTGCAGTTGGAGCACTAGGAGAAACAACAGGCTGCGGTGATGAGGCAGTTCGAGAAGACGGGCGAACCGAGGGCGAAGATTGTGCTGCTGCGTTTGTAGGTCTTCTGGTCGATTGACTAGACTGGGGCCTTAGAGGCTGAAAAGGGGGTACGGGGGAGGAAACAGGGACGACTGTCTTCGGGGGTACAGCGGTCGGATTTGAACGCGCCGCTCGCTCGACCACTGGCTGCACCAATGGGGGCGACTGAGGAACAGGCTCTGGCTTAGCAACGGGCACATCCACACGCCGACTACCAGAGGTATCTACTGGAGAAGGCGAGGCCGCAGGTGCAGTCGGTGGCGTGGGGCTAGGGGAAACTGGCGGCGGTGCTGCATTGGTTCGAGATAAGCGCTCAATACCTGAAATCGCCTCCGGATCACCCGGTGACACCATCAACACCCGAATCCAAAGCTGCTTTGCCAGAGCCGAATCGCGCGACTCAGCCGAGAGCGCATCGTATCTTAGCGCCAAAACATCGGTCAGCGTCGCCTGCCGGGGCAGCAATATTAAATGATTCTTAGACGGCGGCTCAATCATTCCATAGGGCGTTTGCGACACTCGCTTATACTGAAGCGTGAGCTGAGGCACGGTATAGCGCAAGCGACTATACAGCCGCTCCACCGTCGCGCAGTTTCCCTCACCCTCTAGCCGCAGACTTTCTAACAGCGCATGGGTAAACGCGCCTTGCTGTAACTCCTCAATTTCATAGGCCGGTTCCTCCGGACTACATGAAAATATCGTGATCACGCCCTGCTGCTTCTCGGTGCCAAACCCAAAGCCATCCCGACGCCCTTCTTTGTCGCTACGACACGCATCGATTAGCAAGATCACATTGTCCGCTCCACTGCGGCGCAGTCGTTCGCTGATGTAGTGAAGAGGAATGGCTGAGTTTTCTAGATCCCCGCGATCGCCATCCATCGGCATCAAATAATCGCGATTCTCATGACGAATACCATGCCCCGCAAAGAAAAACCATAGATTATCGCCTGCCCGCAGAAACTCCTCCTCAAAACGGGTACGCAAAAACCGTCTCAAGGTCGTCGTCATTGGTTGAGAAACCAAGTCTGGCCCGCGTTCTTGAGGGATCGGCTCACTGTTGTCAGTGAAGTGATACACCTGCTCAAAGCCCAACTCCTTACTGAAAAATTGGCGCACCGCATCAGCATCTTTCACGGCATAGTTTAGCCGTTGAAGATAGCGGTAGCCGTTGATACCAATCGTAATGGCCCAGTTTCTGGCCATAGGGCAGGCGTTTATCCACAGGAACGCTTAAATTCTGAAGCTAAGACGGAAAAAGGGCAAGCGTAAAAGGCCAATTTATGGCTTTGGCCGCACAAACTTTAGGGTAATGCCACCAGAACCGCTGAGTTCTCCGCCTGTGCCAAGGATACTGAGTTGGCCTTTGGCATTCACCTGCACTGCCAAGGTGATTTCGTCGAGCTGTAGTCCGTGAGCAGGCTGAGCAATGGAGTTGGGCTCAGCGGGATCAAATAAGGCGTTGACCGTTGTTACGAGGGCTTGCAATTGGCTTTTGAGCTGGTTTGCATCGACGCTGACACGCTGACGGGTGACGTATTGGGCGATCGCATCCACCCGGCTCCGTCGAGGCTCAGCTCCCCAACCACCGCCCATGTCTCGCCGACCATCGCGTTCGCCCTCGATGGTGACGACCTCTTCGGTTACTGGCGCTTCAACGATGAAGTAGATTTGATTGTCGTCAGACATAGTGCGATCGCTCCTCAGGATTTTCGCTATTACTTACAATACAGAAGGAGATGCAGCTAACCGTTCAGCCAAGCTAGCCGTCTCATACTGTAACCCTTCGCGATGGGTAGTTTTTCAGGTAGCGATGCGATTACTCAGCAAAAGTAAGGGCGTCTTGATAGCGGCTCGTCACCGCCGTCCCGTTTTTCCATAGTTCATATTCGCTAATATCAATCTCTGCACTCCAAGTGAGCGCATATCCGCCTGGTTCAATTTTGAAGCTCTTAAAAAAAGCAGGATGCTTCAACAAAGCAAACATTGGCCTTTCTAGTAAAGGGTGAATGCTATATTGCTTGACCTCACCATTTGAAAATTCCTGACACTAACGTTTTCTATGTCTAAGCGTATCGGAGCACAACCGGGCAGATTCTGACAGCATCGATAGTCTATTCTTCTTGTTCTCTAAG
>LJZR01000135.1 GCA_001314865.1 Phormidesmis priestleyi Ana
ATTGTGGCCAAAGAACCTGCACAACCTAAGGCCGTTAACAAAGTCTGCTGATTGTTCATGAAGCTTACCAAGATTGATTGTCTGTAGCATAGCCAACCTCTACGCAACTGGCAAGAGCTGCCAGCCTAGAACCGTTGAATCTAGGCTGGCAGCTCTCTCTAGGGCTATTGGCTGTTTGTAGTTTGGGCTACAGAAAATTTTGGGCTACAGAAAATACAGAAAATTTTGGGCTACAGAAACAAACTGCTAACAAACAAAAGGGATAACATTTTGATGATGTAAGGCCGCTTGGATATTCTCCCCATAAGCCTGTTGAATATTTTCCATCGTCATCACTGCTTGAGGTGTGTCGTTGGCCAAAACACGACGATTGAGCAATAGCAGTCGATGATAGCGATTGAGCGCTTCGCCCCATTCATGGCTGCAAACGAGAAGCGTTTTACCCTGCTGACTGAGATCGGCGAAAATGCTCAGCATCATGGCTTCAGTTTTTTTATCAATACCGCTAAAAGGCTCATCTAATAAAAATAAATTAGGCTGTTGAGCCAAGGCACGAGCTAAAAAGATTCGCTGCTGCTGCCCGCCTGAGAGCTGACCAATGGGGCGATGTTTAAGCGACAACATTTCTACCCGGTCAAGCGCTGCGCTGACCAACTTTTTGGTTTTGATGTCGGGAGAGCGTCCCCAGCCGAGCGACCTTGTTTGTGCCATCATCACCACGTTCCAGGCTGTAATGGGGTAGTCCCAATCAATTTGCGATCGCTGCGGGACATAGGCGACCTGTCGCCGCTGTCGCTTCAGCGAAGTTCCGTTTAGCAGAATCTTTCCCTGGTAAGGCATCAAGCCCAAAATAGCTTTGACCAAGGTGCTTTTCCCCGCACCGTTAGGGCCAATTAGGCCCACCCATTCACCTGCTTGCAAAGTCAGCGTAACTGCCGACAATGCCTCGATTCCTCGATAGTTAACCGATAGATTTTGAACCGCTAGCATATTATGGAAATGATAATCATTATCGAATTATAAGAAAAGCTTAGCAGATTATTTCTACGCAACCCATTTAAGGTGTAATATTTTGAGAATGATAATCATTATTATTTTATGGTGTTAATATCTAAAGGCGAGCAAGCTGAAGACTGTTCTGCGATCGCACTTCCCAAGCAAGGCATGCCTGTCACAGTGATTACCGGCTTTTTGGGCAGTGGTAAAACTACGCTGCTCAACCATATTTTGAATAACGCTCAGGGGCTTAAAGTGGCCGTGTTGGTGAATGAATTTGGAGATATCAACATCGACGCTCAGCTAATTGTCTCTGCAAAGAGCAATATGGTAGAGCTGAGTAATGGCTGCATTTGCTGCACAATCAACGACAGCCTAGTCGATGCGGTTTATCAGGTGCTAGAGCGCGAAGAGCGGATGGATTATCTGGTGATAGAAACCACTGGGCTGGCCGATCCGCTGCCGATCATTATGACGTTTGTCGGCACCAGCTTACAAGACTTAACCCGGCTCGATTCTGTCATCGGCGTGGTGGATGCTGATAATTTTGGTGCAGATCTATTTAACAGTTCGGTGTATGCCAATCAGCTCATCTACAGCGACGTTATTTTGCTCAATAAAACAGATCTGGTAAGTGGCGTACGTGCTTCGGCGATAGAAGCTGAGATTCGTAGCTTAAAGGAAGGGGCACGGCTGTTGCGATGTAGTTTAGAAACCTCTGCTGCCTTGCCACTCTCGGCCATTTTAGATGTGGGGTTAGCCGATGCTGAAACCTATCTTCTTTCAGAGCCCATGCTTTCTGAGCATATAGTGAGCGATCGCTTTGTTTCTATACCGTTTCGTAGCGATCGCCCCTTCGATTCGACTAAGTTCGAGCATTTTCTAATGCATCAGCTTCCCACCAACGTTTTTCGCGCAAAAGGAATTCTCTGGTTTGAGGGGCAACCGCAGCGATACATCTTTCAGCTATCGGGCAAACGATGTAACCTCACGCCTGATACTCAGAAGCGCCCTACCCAAAACCAGCTGGTGCTGATTGGTCGTCAGCTCAACCCGCTACAGCTCCATCAACAGCTCAGCAATTGTTTAACTGGTCAGCCTGCTTCT
>LJZR01000136.1 GCA_001314865.1 Phormidesmis priestleyi Ana
TTGCCTGTGGTACCAGCATACGGACTAGTACCGTCGATTACTCTAATGGTATGTCCTAAAAATGCACTATGAGGTGCTTTATATTCATGTTCTAAAAGGCACGATGAGCGAGGCTGAGCTACACATCCTCAAACAGCGAATGGTTCAAGGTAAGCGCAACAAAGCCAAACGAGGCGAACTGGGCTTCAGCGTTCCGATTGGCTACGTTCGCCGCCCCTCAGGCGAGATTCGTTTTGATCCAGACGAACAGGCCCAGCAAGTGGTCAAGCTAATCTTTCGTAAGTTTGAGGAGCTAGGTACGCTGAACGCGGTACTGCGCTATCTCGTTAAAAATCATATCCAAGTGGGAGTCAGGGTTTTATCGGGTCTCAACAAAGGAGATTTAGAGTGGCATCGGCCGAATCGGCCCACCCTGCAAAACCTGCTAAAAAGTCCAGTCTATGCAGGTGCTTACGCCTATGGTCGCAAACAGATGGATGCGAGACGAAAAAAGGTCGAACATCCTCATAGCGGCTTAGTCGTAAAACCGATGGACGAGTGGCTAGTGCTGATGAAAGACCATCATCCTGCCTACATTTCCTGGGCGCAATATTAACAACATCTGGGCCAGCTCAAATCAAATCGAGCCAGAGCTGATGAATGTGGCCACGCGCGCTCAGGCGTAGCCTTGCTATCAGGGCTGCTGACCTGCGGTCGATGTGGTGCTCGCATGACGGTTCGCTACCATCGAGGACAGTCCTCCCATCACTATGTCTGCAACCGTGAGATGGCGGACTACGGCGGAGAACTCTGTCAGCAGTTGGCAGGAGCTTGTTTAGATGAATCTATCACTGAACAAGTCCTGCGAGCGTTAGAACCAGTGGCATTAGAGCTATTACTGACCGCTACGACCCACATCGAACAAGACCGCGCTGAATTAGATAAGCTATGGCGTCAGCGGTTAGAACGTGCCAGCTTTGAGTCGGAGCGCGCGGGTCGGCATTATCATCTCGTAGAGCCCGAAAATCGTCTCGTTGCTAGGCAGTTGGCCCAGGAATGGGAGAATGCCTTACAGGCTGAGCAACAGCTCAAAGAAGAATATGAAAGGCTCTCTCATGAACAGCCTAAACAGCTCACGGAGGGAGAGAAACAAGAAATTCGACAACTCGCAAAACAGCTACCTGCCTTGTGGTTCGCCGAAACAACAACTTGTGCACAACGAAAAGAGATTGTCCGTCAAGTAATTCAGAAGATTATTGTAAATGTTGAAGGAGAAAGTGAACAAGTTCAGATTACTATTGAGTGGAATGGTGGTTTTATTGGAAAAGCGATTGTCATTCGACCTGTAGCCAAATGGACTCAGCTCAGCAACTACTCACAGCTTTGTGAGCGTCTTGAGCAAATGGCTGGCGCAAAGCTGAGCACCGATGAAATGATTGAGCTGCTCCATCAAGAAGGCTTTCACCCGCCGAAGCGGCGCAAAACGTTTAACCGGGAGGTGCTGCGGTCATTAATGCGTCGCCTCGGACTGGGCACTCACCGTAGCCCAAAACCCAGAGAAGCCCTAGCGACGCATGAGTGGTGGTTGCCTGATTTAGCAATCGCTTTAGAGATGCCGGAGGTGACCCTCTATAATTGGGTGCAACGGGGCTGGGTCAATGCACGACAGCTACTTGAACCGCCTAAGCATTGGGTCATCTGGGCAGATGAAGCAGAGCTAGGACGACTCCGTGCGCATCGACAACGCCCCGCTGGTGAAGTACTGCGATTGCGTTGGCAGGGGGAGGTTCTGGATATTACGGTTCCACCTGAAACACCCCAGAACGAATGAAAGCAAACGGTTTAGAACTTTGTAGGAGAAGGTAAATGCACAGAAAACAGCCTCTAGAGAAACACCCTCAGCAGCAGCAGCTAGATGCCTATGGGGGCATTGAGGCTGGCACATCTCGATTTGGAACCTAGCGCGGTATGCCCTGTAGAGTTGAATGGGATCTAACTAAATAGAGGTAAGCCCCCGGCTTTGCCGGGGAGACTATCTAAGGTTTGACCGAGCGCCGCAATAGTAGGAAATTCTCCTTGCGAGAGGTAATC
>LJZR01000118.1:0-1086 GCA_001314865.1 Phormidesmis priestleyi Ana
TGGGGTATGGCACCGACTATTGCAAAATTAGGCCATAGTCTGAAAGCGCTGTGAATGCTAGGTTACAGCCACCGAAAATTGAGCCTCTCAGAAAAGTACTAACTAACGGACATAAAATCAGGCTGTTTCTGGTGGTGGCTGGATCGCTAACTCGTAGTGCAGCGGCGGTGGCTGACGCGCGTCATCGATATGATACTGCCCCAGCAGGATGAGGTGATCAGTGCCGTAGGGATTAATGCCAGCAACGGCATCTGGATCAATGTGATGACCTTCCTGGTCTAACTGATTGAGAATGCGACTCATCTCAAAGACGTTGTAGAGAACGACGCAGTTAGCGACCAGATGGTTGTACTTGATGCGCTTGCGTAGCTCTTCCCGGTCGTTCGTTCTCAGTCGTCCCATATTGCCAAAGGCTAACCACTGAACAAAAGCGTTGAATGATTCACTCTTGTTCGTCGCCCCCTGCACCCTAGCTCTGAGCTTGGCACTGTGAATGTACTCCATCAAAAAGCCCGTTCTGACCGCCGAACCCAGGGCATGAAAAGCCTTGAACAGTTTGTTCTTTCTGCTGTTAGTACTTAGCTTCCTGAGAATCGTAGAGGCACTGATTTTCCCCGCCATAATCGAGAGCACCACCCTGAGCATATCCGGCAAGTGCGTCTCGATAAGATCCCAATCCACCGTGTCAGAAAACAACATGTCTATGTGTTGGCAAGGGGCTTCTGTGCCTGCTCGAAAAAAGGTCAAATCTCTCAAATTACGAATACGCGGCATCAGCTTGATACCCAGCAGATAGGCTAATCCGAAGACCGTCAGACTTTGAGAATGCGTATCACCGTGCAGCGTATCGGGCTGAATATCCGAGTGATTATTCAATAGCCCGTCAAAGAGATAGAGCGCCTCATAAACACCGCAGGGAATGAAATGGCTAAAGAGCGCGATGTAGTTGTCGGCCACATGGTAGTAGCCAAGACCACCGTAGCCGCCATAGCGGATGTGATACTCAGCCAACAAATTATTCTCGTAGATATCCCACTTGGTACCATCGACCGACGCGCTTTTGCCCACCCCCCAGAACTTAGGCAA
>LJZR01000118.1:1099-4817 GCA_001314865.1 Phormidesmis priestleyi Ana
ATTGACCACAGACTCAACCGCATAGTGCAGCTGCGTATCGCTGATATGACGCTGGTTCACCCATGAAATCTGCTTGCGGTCAAAGAGCGAGAGTGATTGCTCCAGCTGCGAGGGGCCAATGTTGCAGCCATAGCAAAACGTCGTGGCCAAATAGCGAGCAACCGGCTTTTCCATTTTGGCTTCGTAGCCTGAGACCGGCTTGAAATGCTTCGTCCACGTCAGCCATTGCTCCGTATCGACCAGCACATCGAGCAGATTGACCGGCTTCATCCGCTGGGCGATCTGCTTTTTGAGCTTCTTGGCCCCTTTTCTATCTTTTGCCTTAGCCTTGCGAATCACCAAACGGTCAGACTTGAAGTAAACGTCCGTGTTGGCGGGAAAACCCTCATCGGTTTCCTCAATTTTGTCTGTTAGCCATGCTTTGACGTGTTCCACAAAGGCTGCGCCTTCAGTGGGAAAGAGCTGTTCGGCATAGTCAGCGAGGTAATCTTGCATTTCATCCCACGAGATCAGCTGTGCGAGATAGTCCCCAAAGGCTGAACTACCCTCAATGTAGAGGTCGCCAGACTTGAGGCCCAGCAGAATATGAGAGAACACGCAGAGTTCAAAGTACTGACGATGCACCTGGGTGGGCACCGTGGCTCTATTTTTCTCACCCGTTACCAGCGTCCACCACTTGGTCGGCACCCAGCTCAGACTCATCTGAGGGGCAGGGGCGACATCCGCTTCGTCTGACGAATTTTCGCTAGTCAACGGTAGCCAAGTTTTCCGGGAGCCTCGATGAACTCGGATGAACGCAATCGCCGCTGCCAGTGAGTCATCCTGAGTGCTGGGATAGAGCGGTACGACCGACAGAAAGCGAAACAGCACCGCCCGATGAGAACGATAAAACTTCGGTAGAAAGGGCAGGTAATTGTTACCGGCATAGGCCAAGTGATCGTCACACTGCGCGATCAGCTCCTGTGGATCGTCACCAAGGACGCAACCGATAGCGGCGAAGCGAGCTGGGAGCTCGCCATCGGTGCTGTGGGCAATCGCGACCTGTCGTAGCTTAGAAATGAGCTCGTCAGTGCGCTGCTGACTTTCTATCCGATAGTTTTCCAGTGCTTCCTTTGCCTTGTAATGCATCCGCCGCATGCGTTTGATAAACACATCCGCAATGTCATCAAGCGTCTGAGCATAGCGTCGTTGCAGGAGTGCCACTGCCAGCGTCTGTCGCTTGGCGTCTGGTAGCTCCTTCATTTGATTGGCGTTTAGCACCTGGGCTTGGGCCGCAAAGTTGAGCCGCTTAACTTCAGGCAGCGCTGAGAGGGCTGCACCTGCCAGCTGCAAAGGCTGTAGCCAGCGCAGACGTTCTATGAGACTTTTCAATTCACCCAGTTTTGGACTCCCCGGCTCCTGCTTCACCTCATGCCAGAGGGTTGTTGTTTCACCAACCGCGCAGTAAAACAACTGCGAAAGCTGCATCTGTTCCCCACCATCTAGAGCGTCACTCACGCTTTGATAGAGTGTGTTGTTGTGGGCAGCGCGAACATCTCTAGCAGCTCTCTCTAGTGCCGAAAAGGCAGGCAGTTGAAACCGTTCCTTGACCAACTCTTCTAGTGCGACATTAATCAAATCGACCAGCTCATGCTGTGTTTCTATGGCCGTTTCCATCGCGGCCACCATCACTTGGCGAGCGGCTTTGGCAAAGGGCCGCACCTCCAGATGTTGACGAATCGTCTTCACATGACGCAGGCGGGTTCTAGCGGTGTCGTTAGCGCGATCTCTTCCGGGGTGAGCTGGCTATCCACACTGCTGGCAACGCGGCGAATGATGCTGGTCGGCACCTCGGATAGCTGCATGGGGTAGCCGACCGTTTGAAAGGTCTTGAGGAGAACTAGGAAACTGACGGTGGGCAAGTCGCCTCGCACAGTTTGCTTCGCCAAGGCGATCTCTTTATCGGTGGGCGTGTAGAGGGTCCCCAAGGCTTCCGGGCTAGGATTACTTTTCAGCCTGGGATAGGCAGTCTCTTCAACGCTGGGCACGGGTAGATTCCTCGCAATAGATCGTCCTTTACTCTGTTTTTTCGGGCGTGGTGTAGGCTGTGCCGCAGTAGGGGCAAAAGCGATGCTTTAGAGAGGTAATAGGCGAATCGCATTGAACGCAGCGGTGGCGCAGGCTGCTGCCACAGCGAAAGCAGTAGTGAGCGTGAACATGCAGCCACATCGGGTCAGGTGCGTTGCCTGGTTGCCAGCACTGCGGGCAAAACTTGAGTGCGCCGGTTTCCTCAACGGCGATCCCTTTGGCCGCTGCCTCCAAGTGGGCTTCGGGAACGTCGAGGGCGTAGGCTAGCCCGCGTTTGGTCTTGGCCTTGAGCACCGTTGTGTGGCCGCGCTCAATCTTGCCGATGCTCTGGGCATGGATGCTGGACTTCTCGGCCACGGCTTGCTGACTCATGCCGAGGGCTGAGCGTAGCCGGTGGACGTAATCAGCCAGCGATTCTCCGGGCTTTGGGAGGGTTGAGGATTTCAAAGCTTTAATAAACTATTTAATTAACGGTTTGTCTAAACGATAGAGTGAAGGCTAGCGTTTGTTGCTGACGTTTACGTTTATTTCAGGGTCATGCCGATTTCTTTAGCGCTGGTAGCGACGCAGTTTTTAGACCGACCGGGGCTCGCCAAGAAGACGGTGAAATCTTATGAGCTTACGCTGATGCCCCTTCTCGCTCAGTACGGCAGCTGGCCGATTGAAATTTGCGATCGTACCCTCCTAACCGAGTATCTCGACAGTCTCTCGCATTTGGCTTATACAACTCATCATCGGCACCAGGCAACCATTCAAGCTTTGTTCAACTACGCTGTTGAGCAACAACATATTAAAGCGAACCCGATTGCCAAACTGAAGCGACGTAAACCCGATGCCAACAAAGGTGAGCACGGTTCTGATGAAGCCATTCGCTACCTCACACAAGACCAGATTAGGCTGATGTATCGAGTGGTTGAAATAGATTGTCGTATTCATACGATTGTCAGATTGTTGCATCGTAGTGGAGCGCGAATTTCTGAGCTACTGGCGCTCAATTTCGACGGGATAAATCTGGAACAACAGAAGTTTCAAGTGCTTGGTAAAGGCAATAAGCAGCGCTGGTGCTTTTACAGTGATGATGCAGCCCAGCTGCTCAATACTTATCTCAAGCACTATCGGCATCATCGTTGCCCTGCGCTATTCACTGCTCAGCAGCCGATAGCGGGCAGTGTCGGTCGCCTCAGCTACCGTACGGTGCATCAGAACTGGCGGCGGTTGATTACAGATATTCCTGAGCTAGAAGGGGCTAGACTCCACGATCTGCGTCATACTTTCGCGACTGAACGCGTTGGCCTAATGGGGATTGAGGAGCTGAGGGCGTTGATGGGCCACGAATCCATTCTGACCACGCTGAGATATCAAAAGGTCACCTCAGCGAGAGCTGAAACCGTGGCTCAAAGCGCTCTCAAAAAGCTAGCAAATTAGATTGCTTTACTTTCGAGTCTTGTCCTCTACTTTTCTAAAGTATACAGAGTATCAAGGGTACTCTGCTTCAGCAAAATATGGCTAAGACCAAATGTACTATCCACCTACCTAAAAATGTCCGTTAGTTAGTACTTTTCTGAGAGGCTCGATTTTCGGTGGCTGTAACCTAGCATTCACAGCGCTTTCAGACTACGGCCTAATTTTGCAATAGTCGGTGCCATACCCC
>LJZR01000004.1 GCA_001314865.1 Phormidesmis priestleyi Ana
TGATGGTAGGTGCTCGCTTGGCTGTAGCGGTCGTTGTACTCAATTTTGATATCGAGGGCTTGTTGGTAGTGCGATCGCGCCTGCTCGTACTCTCTGAGTTCCTGTGCCACACTGCCCAACTGATGGTAGGTGCGAGCTTGGCTGTAGCGGTCGTTGTACTCAATGCAGATATCGAGAGCTTGTTGGTAGTGCGATCGCGCCTGCTCGTACTCTCTGAGTTCCTCTGCCACACTGCCCAACTGATGGTAGGTGCTCGCTTGGCTGTAGCGGTCGTTATACTCAATTTTGATATCGAGGGCTTGTTGGTAGTGCGATCGCGCCTGCTCGTACTCTCTGAGTTCCTGTGCCACCCTGCCCAACTGATGGTAGGTGTTCGCTTGCCTGTAGCGGTCGTTGTACTCAATGCAGATATTTAGGGCTTGTTGGTAGTGCGATCGCGCCTGCTCGTACTCTCTGAGTTTCTGTGCCAACATGCCCAACTGATGGTAGACGGTTGCTTGGCTGTAGCGGTCGTTGTACTCAATGCAGATATTTAGGGCTTGTTGGTAGTGCGATCGCGCCTGCTCGTACTCTCTGAGTGCCTCTGCCACCCTGCCCAACTGATGGTAGGTGCGCGCTTGGCTGTAGCGGTCGTTGTACTCAATGAAGATATCGAGGGCTTGTTGGTAGTGCGATCGCGCCTGCTCGTACTCTCTGAGTTTCTGTGCCACAATGCCCAACTGATGCTCACCAGTAGCACACCATAACGCTACCTGTCTGTCTTCAAATTTTTCTAGCTGCGCGTATGTATCGACCGCCTTCTGATAGAACTCTCTTGCCGATGGCAATTGTTTCGTTTCTAAGTAGCCATTAGCCAATCTATGAAACGCAAATGCTATTTGATAACCCGACTCGCTTTTTATAAACTGTTGCGGATAGTTCTCCAACGCACTGCATACAGATTCGACAAGAGCAATCTGAGCAGGATAGTTCTGAGTTTTCTGAAAGTAATCAGTTAAGCAAAACAGAATGCTCATCTCTTCTCTAGCTTCGAGACAATTCTCTAATGCGCTATAGAGATTCTCATACTCCAACCCACAAAAGAACAATCCCAGCTTCCGCTGCTCCGGCTCCTTCGAGGCCATCATTTGCTGATACTGCGCCGCCAAGCCCTGATAATGCGCCTTAAACCCCGTCGCCAGCCCTTCTCTCACCGCCTCATCCACTGCCGCCAGCTTCGCCCGCAAAAAATACGGAAACACCGGCTGAATCCGCAACAGCCGCCCATCATCCCCCTCAAAATACGGCGACAGCAGCCCCCACCGCATCGCCTCATTCACCGCCTCATCAAACCCATCAAATTCCCAATCTGCAAACGGCTCCAGCTGCTGCAACTGCTGCGCATAGTTCGCCAAATCCGCCCGGTTAATAAACCCCTTAAACGGAGCCAAACACAACAACAACTTCTGCGCCGCCGCCGACAAATTGCTGTGCGAATACTCCACACATTTCAAAATACTCTTAGTTCTATCCGCCGCCCCACTATCCAAATTCACATCCGCCGCATCCAACCCCGCCAGCACCGCCGCCGCACTCTGCCGCCCCAAGTTCGCCAGCACCACCTCCATCGCCAGCGGATACCCCGCCAACAAATTCATCAACCGCTTAAAGTCGCCCTCTTGCCGCAGCGCCGCAATCTGTTGCGCATTGCCCACCGCCACATCCAATATCTTCTCCGCCAGCACCGTCCGCGCCTCCGCATCTAGCCCCCCCAGCTGATACCGATTCACCTTTCCAGCATGGCTAAACACATCCTGTAGCCAAGCCTCATCACTGCGCGAGCCCAGCACCACCTTCGTTTGCCCGCCCACCAGCGCCTGCAAAAACAGCTTAATCTCTTCTCGCTCCGCCTCATTCAGCGTATTGGCAATCGCCAACGCCTCCCCCGTCACCGACTCCAAATTATCCAACACAATGCCATAAGGCTGCGCCTTCAACACATCCGCCAGCTTGCGCCGCTGCGCCCCCAACCCCATCGCCTGAAAGGTCGCAAACTCAAACTTGCCAAGCACCCGCTTCCCTATCGCCTGCAAAATCTGTTGCAGCGTATGCGCCTTTTCGTCGTACCCAAAATAAAACACCTCCCCGGCAAAATTCGTCGTTTGCCACCAATCCCGCAAATAGTTCAGCAGCGTCGTTTTCCCTGTGCCGCCCATCCCCTGCAACAGCAACACATTATGCCGCAGCAACGCCTTCTCTATTTTTAGTATCTCCAGGTCGCGCCCCACAAAACTATAAGTCGGCTGCGCAAACCGATACCGCGTATCCTGCGCATCGTAATAGGCCGCTTCCTGCTCCGGCGTAAACGGCTGCAATCGCAAATCCACCGCCTTATTGGCATACACCACCGGCAGCAGCCAATCCTCTAGCTCCACCACCTGATTAAAATACACCTGCCGATTTTTATCGTTATACAGCGCCTTACGCCCCAGCCGTATCGCCTCCGGGATACCCTGCGCCGCAAACAGCTCCCCATACAGCTTTTTCATCATCAGCGCCGCCGCACTCACCGTCACGCTATAGCCCATCGCCACCACCATCTGCACCCCCGCCGTCATCAGCCGAGAGCCCAAGCTAGTTTCACGAGTTTCAATAGCCATCCGGTTCGCCGCATCCGCATCCGTCCCAGCATTCGTCCCCGCATCCGTCCCGGCATCCGCTCCAGCATTCGTCCCGGCATCCGCCCTCACCTGCTTCCCCGACTGACACGCATTCAAAATGCAAATCGGAATCCCCTGACTGGTGAGCAAATCCGCCAGCTCCTGCGCCTCCACCGGATCAGCCTGCCCCTGACTCGCCCCCTCCAAAAACAAAAACGCCTTTACCCCCTCATAGGGCGCAATATCACCTCGCCCATACCGCGACCCAAACAAATAACGACTCTGCTTTGCCCCCGCCACAAACTGGTCATAGATCATCAACCCGCCATGCGCATCAAAATGAACAATGTGATAAAAACCCGCTCGCCGCTCCAAATGCGCACTCAGCGCCTCAAACGTTCCGGGCCTCAGCAACTCCACATTCACCCGCAGCCGCCCCTGCTCAATCGCATCAATCAAAGGCCGCGAAATGGTTCGATAGCCCACATCTTTTTCTTCATCAGGCCGCGCCGTCACCACCAACAAATTAATCACCGGCGAAGGCTGCAAATTTATCTGCATTATCCCCCGCTGAAAACGCTTGCGCGTAAACACCGCATCCACCGCAAACGGCCTCGGCTGCTTCGGGTCGCGCAGCGCCTCCCAATGCAACGCCTGAAACTCCGGCGACTCCCCCTCAATTTCAATCCGCAAATTAGCCAGCCCATCGCGGCAAGCCAGCTTATAGTCGCTATAGGCATCGGCATCGGCAAACACCTCACCAAACAACCGCTCGCCATAGTCCTTTACACTCGCCGCCGCCCGCTGCGCCTTCACCTGCTGATCAAACGGAAAGCGAATCCACTCTTCAAAATAAAACTCTAAATCCCTTTCCTGCTGTCCGCTAAACGGATCACTCACCGTAATCGGATACTGCGTTTGCCCATCAATACTCACCGTCGCCGTAAAACCCTCAGCCGTCTGCCGCCCCTCGCGAATCGTAATGATGTTCATAACAAATCTCTAATAATATTGAAGATAATTGAAGGCAATGGAAGACAGCGCCAGCTAAATAGACCCTAACAAACTTAAATTTTATTCATCCTAAACCTTCACCCGCATTTTTGCCCTTTCCGCCCAATTCCGTCCTCTCATGGGCCGTCTCAGACGTCTTCTCATGGGCCGTCTCATGCCCCCTTCGTTAATTACCTAAATCCCGACGCCCCCCTAACCCCCCAAATTTGGGGGGAACCGGACTCAGAGCCCCCAAGCTTGGGGAAACCCATTATTGGCTCAAGGGATAAATCTTATATTTCTAGAGGGGGCAATGCAGTGATTCTGTTTCATCTTTAATTTAATTACACTGGGTTACTTACTATTTCCGATCAAGTTTATTTTTCTCAAATCTAGCAAGCAATAATTATGATGCCTCCCAATTCTTTGAAGAATCCTGTTCAGTGTTTGCCGCGCCCCTTTGGGATGTTCTTATCGGTACGGTTGTTCACGGGTTTATCAGCTATGCTGCTGACGATCATGCCCCATGCATTCGCAGCCGAATTATCAACGCCCGATGGCTCGGCGGCTGAGTCTCTTGCCCCATCAGGGCCTGAAGCTATTCCGCTGCTTGAATTTAGTGATACTCAGGGCTATTGGGCGGCGGCTTGCGTCGATCAAATGGGGAGTTCTGGAGTGATGAAAGGATATGGCGATCGCCGCTTTTTACCCAACAACAATATTAGCCGCGCCGAATTTGCTGCGCTGATGATGCGTGCGTTTGGCGAGAGTACTAAAGTCCGCGATGCACTCGCGTTTACAGATGTACCCGCTTCATTTTGGGCTGCCGATGTTATTAAACAAGCTTATGAGCGCGGCTTTTTAGAAGGCTATCCGAACAGTCAGTTTCGGCCCTATCAAGAAATTTCTCGGGCGCAGGCTATGACAATTTTCGCCAGGGTACGCCGTTTGAGCAGCACAGGCGATACCGATAATATATTAAACCAATACTTTAGCGATCAAAGTGAAATTCCGGGGTATGCAAGAGGGGCGATCGCCGCTGCGGCTAAAGCAAATCTGGTAGTCAACTATCCTGCCGTTGATCAGTTTCGCCCTAACGACGGGATGAAAAGAGGAGAGGTGGCCGCAGTGCTATGTCAGGCTTACCGAGACGGCTACGACCGTCGCAATGTCCCAGATGAGACGATTGTTCAGGTTCAGTTTTGTCCGGTGAGTAGTCCTGCATACGATGCTGACGGGTTTGCCGTTGTTTTTGGGGGCGCTGATGAATTTGGGTATGGCAGATCAGGTATGCAAGATCGTAGCGGACGCTGGATAATTCCGCCCATATACGGCGAATTGCATCCGTTTTCGGACGGACTGGCGCTGGGCTTTCCGCCGCCTTTTGAGTACTATCCGCAATCCTACAGCTTGATCGATCAACAAGGACAGATTGCGTTTTCTCGGCCCATTGAGGGCCACATTAGAGACTTCTCTGAGGGACTCGCCGCGTTTTCTACGGCTGACGGGCAGTGGGGATTTTTAAAGAAAACAGGAGAGGTTGCGATTGCTCCTCAGTTTTCTGATGCTCAGCCTTTTGCAAACGGTTTGGCAAGGGTTCAGAAAAATGGCCGATTCGGTTTTATCAACAAATCGGGGCAGGTGATCATCCCGATTCAGTACGAAGCCACTCACGAAATGTTTCAGGAAAACCTAGTGGGTGCAAGGCTACAATCTTCAGGAAAGTGGGGGTATTTAAACGCAAGCGGGGAGTGGGCGATCGCACCTCAATTTCAAGCAGTAGAAGCCTTTTGGCAAAGGATGGCCCGAGTCACCAATACCAATAACACTCGCAGCCAGTGGAGCACTATCAACCAATTAGGAGAACCAGCTGACGCCTCTACGGAAAATGAACTCGTGGGGTCTGATTCCAAGCCCCCAACGCTACGTAATTGCAGCTATAGCTGAGCATGAAACCGCACCTGATCCTCCCCCGCCGCTTCTAAGCCAATGCAGCAATATTCACCAATAATCGTAAAAATCCCATAAAAAACCCCACAAAATAAGTTGTGGGGTCTGCCAAGTCGAAATGTCACAGCCAAGGTAGCACCCTCTTCCTCAAGCTCGCAGTGTTTCGCAGCACTACCCTATAAAACTAAGCTTTTGGTCAGGTAGTGGCCTACTGCCTGGGCTACAGCATCCTCCCTGTTCTGATCCCCAAACTAATCGTCATTGGATCACTCATCCTTAACAATTAGTTATCAGCGCTTAGTCAACAGCGCCTAGTCAACAGCTCCTAGTTAACAGCTCCTAGTCAACAGCTCCTAGCCAACAGCGCTTAGTCAACAGCTGCTATCGTTTTGCCGCCTTTTTAGGCCGTTTTAGCAAAAACCTTTGCCGGGCCATCCACTTTGCTCACGGCGTCATCCGCTAGCAGCAAAATCCGATCGCACAGTCTTTGCAGCAGCGGATCGTCATGACTAATGACAATCAACCCAATTTGCTGCTGCGCCACAAACGCCAATACCCCCTGCCAAATGAGCGCTTGGGTGTTGGCATCGAGCATGGCAGTCATTTCATCGGCAATTAAGTACTGCGTTGATGGATTGAGAATGCGGGCGATCGCAATTCGCTGCAACTCGCCGCCACTCAGCTCGTGAGGATAGCGGTTCAGCCAGCCAGAATGAATGCCCAGGGCTTCTAAACACGCTGGGTCGGGAGGACAGCCTTCTGCGAGAATCTGACGAATGCGCCAGCGAGGATTAACCGATAGTTCGGGGTTTTGAAAAACCAGCTGCACAGGGTTATAGCGCTTTTTAGGTAGCGATCGCTCATCGACGGTCACACTGCCCCGAGTCGGGGCCAAATAGCCTGCCAGCAACTTGCCTAAGGTCGTTTTGCCATAGCCCGAAGGGGCCATTAGCCCCAGCACTTCCCCCGGAGCCACGGCCACAGTTCTATCTTCAACCACCCACGGCTGTCGGTTGCCATAGCGAAACCATAAGCGACTACCCTTTAGCATGAACACACCTCACCCATCCACTACGAAGTTCTCTTAACTGGGGTCGCTCGGCAGTGCAAGTCTCGCTGACCCAGTCACAGCGATCGCTAAACAAACAGCCCACCGGCAACTGCTCAGGACTCGGCTGATTGCCAGGAACCGGGATAAACTCATTTTGCGGGAGCGATCGCCATAGCGCTTGCGTATAAGGATGTCGCAAGTTACCACTCAAAAAGTCTTTTGCGGCGGCAATTTCAACCGTTGTACCGGCATAAAATACCGCCACCCGATCCGCAATTTGTAAAGCAGCCTCAATATCATGCGTAATTAAAATCACGCCCCGTCCTTCTACCGCCAGCTCTCGCAGATGATTAAGCGTTTCGACCACGACATCCGGATGGAGGCCGGGTGTGGGTTCATCGGCAATTACCAACTGCGCCTGAGTCACCACCGCTGTTGAAACCAGGACACGTCTGGCCATGCCCCCCGAAAGCTGAAAAGGATAGCGATCGCGCACGGTCTCCGAGAGGTTGTAGCGAGCAAAGGTTTTACTCACACTCGCGCTGGCCTCTGCTTTAGCGCGTCCGGCGAGCTGAGCCACTCGCTGCACCTGCCCACCGACCGTCATCAGCGGATCTAAATAGCCAATAGACTGTGGAATTAGCGCAATGGTTTTACCGCGCAGTGCCCGACAGCGCTCAGGCGTCAAAATCTCTCCTTTAAATCGCATGGTGCCGCTGAGCGCAGCATTCTCCGGCAAAATTCCTAACAGCGCATGGGCTAAGAGACTTTTACCCGATCCGCTCGCGCCGACCACGGCCACGACTTCTCCGGCTTTTACATCCAGGTCTAAATCAGTGATTACAGCGAGCTGCTTACGGCGTAGCCCCTGATCGTATTGGGTAAAGGTCACCCCTAGGTTAGAGATAGATAGCATAGTGATTATTCCTGACTGGTTTTAGGATCGAGGAGCGATCGCACATTCTCACCTAACCAGTCAAACGCTTTTACTGAAATCAACAAAAGCACGCCCGGCATCACGCCTAGCCACCAATAGCCGGTAGATAAATGACGCATCGACTCGGCCAAAATAATGCCAATAGCCGGTAAATGAGGCGACAAACCAATACCCACAAAAGACAACGCCGCCTCGTGCAAAATGGCATGTGGAAACAACAAAATAAGCCCGACCAACAGCTGCGGCACGATATGCGGCACCATATGGTGACGGGCAATCCAAAGCGATGGTTTCCCCAAATGGCGAGACAATTGCACATAGTCAGCATTGCTAAGCTGCAACACTTCAGCTCGAATCACCCGCGCTAAGCTAGTCCAATGGGTGAGGGCCACCGCGATAATCACACCCTGGGTGCCACCGCCCACCGCAAAGGCAATCAAAATCAACAGTACCAAGTGAGGCAAGCTAAAAAAGACATCCACAATCCAGATGATCACCGCATCTACCCAACCGCCAAATGTGCCCGCAGCCAACCCTAAACCCGTGCCAATCACCGCACTGATGCTAGCAGCCAAAAGTCCGACCCGTAGGCTCAATGATAGGCCGTGGAGCGATCGCCTCAGCATATCGCGGCCCAGCCAGTCAGTCCCAAACAAATGCGCCCACGAAGGCGGCTGATTGCGATCGGTTAGCACCGTGGTCAGCCCCGACTCGCCCAAAAACCAAGGGCTCACAATAATGCCTAATAAAAAAATACTGCCTATAGCGATCGCGGTAATCGTCTGTTGCCGTCGGTTGTTTTGCCGCCAAGCCTTAAGTGAGCTTTTTGGTGAGCTTTTCGGTGATCCGTTCGGAGAACCTTTGGGGGATCGATTAGGCGCGTTTGCAATGAGTGTCATAAGTATCATAGTGATCTTTGGCCTCCCAATTGAATGCGCGGATCAATCAGCGGATAGGCCAAATCAGCCAGGGTATTGCCGGTATAAACAAACAGCGCACTAAAAAACACAATGCCGACCAACAGCGGAATATCGCTGCGCAAAGCCGCCTGAACCGTCGCTTCTCCCAATCCGGGATAAGCAAATACCTGCTCTACCAGCACCGAACCGCCAAACAGCTCACTCAAAGACGCAAACTGTAGCGTAATCGCCGGTAAAAGAATATTGCGAAATCCGTGGTAGCGAATAATGTTCCACAGGCTTTCTCCCTGAGCTTGCGCAAACAAAACATAGTCGCTATGAAGCACATCAATCAGCTTTTGACGAGTGTGCAAAGTAATATTGGCAATGCCGATAATGCTAAGCGCCACAGCCGGTAATAGCAAGTGATGTAAATGCTGCCAAAAGGTGACATTTCCAGAGAGCACACCCGGCGGCGCAGCGCAGCAAATAGGCGCCACTTTAAAAGAAACCGCAAACACAATCAGCAACAACAGCGCCACCCAAAACGTAGGCGAAGAAGCCAGGGTATAGGCATACAGCCGAATTAGCCGGTCTATCCAACGTCCTTGCAGGGCACCTGCAATAATGCCCAGCCCTAAGCCTAGTAGGCCAGACAGAAACCATGCGATCGCCAGCATTTGCAAAGACGCCTGAAACCGCAGCGCAATCACCTGACTCACCGGCTGATTAAACACCAGCGAAGTGCCCATATTCCCTTGCAACAGTTGCCCTAGCCAGTCGAGAAAACGGCTCCATATTGGCTGGTCTAGGCCCCAGCGCTCGGCGATCAGCGCTTGTTGCTCCGGGCTAATTTGCATCATATCAGCGCCAATATAAGCCTTCACCGGATCAATCGGTGACAAACTCAGCAATACAAACGTAAAAACAGCAACCGCTATCAACAACAACCCTAGTCGCAACAGCTTTTGGGCCGCAAATATCGTCGCCCCTATCAACAGAGCTTTTATTCGCATGTCCACTGCCAGTCAGCAATATTCGCCGTAATCGGCCAGCCATGGCCATGGGGCTCTACCTGTAGCTCCCCAACGTCCAAGCAATTATCCACAAAGTAGGTGTGATCTAAGTTCACCAACCAAGCCCAAGTCGCGTCGCCTTTGGCGGTCACACCCTGATTGCCATCCCACTGCGCCGCTTTCCAGTAAGTAATAGCCTCTGCCTCCGAAGGCGCGCCCATCGCTAAGTCCAGCCTCGTGTCAATCACCGAATTAGCGTAGTAGCCCGCGTTGTAATAGTCGCCTTGGGCTGACTGCGAATGATACAGGTTGTACATTTCGGTTTGGTCATGGCTGCCCCAACCAAACACCACCACGTTGCTGTGCATCAACGGCTCAATATCATCCCAGCTTTTTCCTTCCACATTGGCCTGAATACCCACCGGCTTCAGCATCTCTGCGGTCGCCAGTGCCAGCGCCTGCCGAATGCTATCATCCGCTTTATACAAAATTGTAAACTCAGCTTTTAACCCATCTTTTTCAACAATGCCGTCATTGTCACTGTCGGCCCAGCCGCCTGCCGCCAAAATCTCTTTTGCTTTCTCCGGCTGAGCATCTTCAATGCTGGCTTCGGGTTCTTCCCAAGCCAAACCACTCACCGGCCCATAAGCAGGCGAACCATACCCTTCTAAAATGCCATCAACCAAAGCCTGCCGATCTACCGCGTAGTTCACTGCCTGCCGAATTGCGACATCAGCAGTCACATCATTGCCCACGGGGTCACCATCGGGCGTTGTTTTGCTGTTAGCAGGCAAATAAGGAAACATCAGCCCTCGGTTATCAACGCTGACCACATCCCGTAAGGTCATGCCTTCAATTGTTTGTACTGCCAATGACTGGGGCACAGCAGCCACCTGCGCCTGCCCTGCTTTAGCCGCAGCAAAAGCCCCGTCTTCTTCAATAAACAAAAACACCAGTCGGGCAATGCCAGGAGCCTCCCCGTAGTAATCAGGATTGGCCTCTACAATGAGCTGTTGGCCTTCATCCCACTGCACCATTTTGTAAGGGCCAGAGCCAATAGGATTGCGAGCATAGTCTTCTCCGTGGGCATGTTCTGGCACAATTCCCAGCGTAATGAGGCGATTGACAAAGGTACTTTGGGGCTCTTTTAGCCTCAGTTCTACCGTTTTTTCGTCAATGGCCGTTGCTGTCTCTAGCTGAGTGACATCGGTGAGGCCGCCGCTTTCGGCTGCTTTGTTAAAGGTGTAGGCCACATCCGCCGCTGTCAGGGGCTCGCCGTCAGAAAATATCGCATCTTCTCGAATGGTGACTGTCCAAGTCTTGCCATCTTCACTGACGCTGTAGTCGGTTGCTAGGTCGTTGACAATGTTCAAGTTTTCATCACGCTTGAGCAATGTGCTTTGAAACAGCGGTGCGCCGTAGCGACCCCAGCCTAAGGTCGGGTCGTAGCCCTCTTCACTTTCACCGCCGATGGCCAGCACGATTTGATCCGCAGATCCCGACTGAGCCGGTAAGCCTTCAGCTGCGGTGTTGTTTATGGTGGAATCTGTTGAGGCAGGTGCGCAGCTTGCGATCGCCAAGCCAGCCACCAAAGCGCTGAATAGTCTAATGAGACGATCTCGTTTCATGATCTGCATGTTGATCTGCATATTAAATAGTCGGAGCCCATGAGGCCAATAACCTTAAACCACAGCAAACTGTATCGCCTTTAATCAGCCGACACAATCCTGGGGGAGGGGATATTGCCATTGATAAAATCACGAGTTTAACCATGAGTGAACTCATGAGCTAAGCTCTCGACCCATCCAACCGAGCAATCCAACCGAGCAATCTAACCGAGCAATCCAACCGAACAATCCAACCGAACAATCCAACCGAGCAATCCAACAAAAAAGAGCAGGCATCATGAGATACGCCTGCTCCTTAAATTTGAACGAGGAATTTGAATGAGAGAAATTTGAGCAAAATTGAAATGCTACAAACTTCTACCATTTTCTATGAGAGCTTGGCTTTAGCCGGTGGCATCACGACTTTTGTAGCAAGGCCAGCAGATTTAAGGCCTTTGATGAGCCACCAGGTTGGATCAACTTCCCACTTTGTGAGGCCAGCTTTCGCCATTTTAGGAAAAGCATGGTGATTGTTGTGCCAGCCTTCGCCGTAGGTGAGTAGTGCAACCCACCATAGGTTGCGAGCATTGTCGTCACTGTCGTCAAAGTTGCGGTAGCCCCACATATGGTTAGCAGAGTTAATCAACCAAGTACAGTGCCATAGCACTACAGCCCGCACAAACACACCATAAATTACAAACGACCAGCCACCGATAGCATATAGAAGCAGTGCAACCGGCACTTGCAGCGCAAGAAAATACTTATCTAAAAAAGCATAGTAAGGATCGCGAGCGATATCGGGTGCGTATTTGGCATAAATCTTCCGGTCAAACACTTCCGGCTTTAGGTAAAACATCCAGACCATATGGCTCCAAAGGAAGCCCTTTTTGGCCGAGTAGGGGTCTTTTTCAATATGCTCGGTAAAGGCGTGGTGCTGACGATGACCCGCTACCCAAAAGGTCGGCCCCCCTTGTAGGGCAAGAGCCCCACAAGTTGCAATCATATACTCCAGCCATTTAGGCACCTGAAAACTGCGGTGGGAGAGCATGCGATGATAGCCCATGCAAATGCCGATGCTGCCACAAACCCAATGTAAGAGGATAGCAACGCCTAAAGCAGACCAAGAAAAGAACCAGGGAGCCAGTAAAGCAATTCCGTGAAGAGCAGCAAAAAAGCCGACAGTCGCCCAGCTAATTTTGGTGGGCTGTTGAGTGTCGCCACCATTATTTAGGCTGCTGTTTAAGCTGCTTTTAGAAACGCCTTGAGAGCGATCTGTAGAACTGTTTTGAGCAATTTTAGCAACAGGAGCAATATATTCTTTCTCTCTGTGCGCTATCTCTCTATGTTCTCTCTCTGCTGGCGATACTGCGGTAGGGCGCGTAAGGTTTTGGTGGGGTGTGCGAGTGTTCATTTTCTGACCTTTGAACTTCCTTTTCAAATTTTCTTGAAACTCTTTTGGACGAGTGCCTGCCGCCTGAGTTAAGCTATTGCAAGTACCGCTTACATTTAGAAGCTTAGCTCACGTATTTAAAAAAAGCAAGTGATACTTGCAAAATATATCTTCTAAACTATTCCTTTAGGATTACTATCCCTATTTCGCCCCTTCGAGCAGCCAAGGTTCTGCGATCGCACCCCTTCTTTTTCTCATCCTTTTAACGGTAAAAATGTCCAATAAAAAAATGTCAAGCCGAGAGCGAATAGTAGGATCAGCGCTTTCCCTGTTTGCGCAACAAGGCATTACGGCCACCACCACCAAGCAAATTGCCGAACAGGCCGACGTTAATGAGGTGACTTTATTTCGCCAGTTTGGCAGCAAGCAGGGCTTGCTTTTAGCCGTGCTGAAGGAAGCACCCATTTTAGAAAAAATGCAAGTGGCACTCGCTAGTATTTCGGGCGCAAACGATCCGCTGGCCGCCTATGGGGCTTCAGGGTTGGATTTATTAGGGCGAGTGCCAGAGCTGGTGCGATCGCTCATTGGTGAAGCCGGTCAGTCACCGCCCGAAAATTTGCAAGCGCTAGGGCAGGCCGCTCGTCAGGCCAATCAGCAAACGGTTGCCTACTTACTCGGCGCGCAAATACAATTTTCACCGGGTCTTTCGGTAGAGGCCGCAGCAAGCCTTTTGAATACGCTGATATTGGGCCGTGCAGTCATCGAATCCACGAGTCAGGGCAATCAAGATAGCGGCCTGTGGCAAAGTCGGGAGGATTTTTTGGCGGCGGGGAATGCGCTGTTTTTGGCCGCAGAAGAAGGTTTAGCAGCGCCCAACACGAGTGAACACCAGGATAAAACAGCTGTTGTCGTCGCTGACCTACCAGTAGACATGGTGCGATCCCTCTTTCAAAAAGCCAGAAGGCTAGGGGCTCAAGAATATGCGCTGGTCTATGTTTTGTTTGGCGCAGGGCTGCGGGTTAATGAGGTGGCAGGATTGCTGCGATCGCAATCCTTAAGTAGTAAAAATCAGCACCTGCTGACCATTACCGGCGCGTCACCTCGGCAAGTCCCGCTCAATCGGTGGATTCTGGGCAACCGCTACGGCACTTATTCCAAAAATCCGCTCACGCAATGGCTAAAAAGCCGTCAGGATGACCAGCTAGCCGTCTTTATTGACCCTGCCGGTCAACCCTTGGGCGAAGCAGGCATCATAGCCCTGTGGAAAGCAATTACCGCTGAGAACGAAGCTGAAATCATCACCTACATTGGCTCACCGGCTACGCCCTTTCACGCTCGCCAAACCTGGTGCATTGAGCTTTTGATCAAAGGCATCAGCCTAGAGCATTTGAGCATTCTATCCGGCATGAGTCTGCCAGAACTAGACGCTTATGCCCGCCGAGCCAAAGAAAAAGCAGCCCTCGAACAGGCTTTAGCTATCGATCAAAAAAACACCTAATAAATAAGTCGCATAAATAAGCCGCAATCGAAAGTGCCCGTCTCTTCAACAAGTCTCTTCTATCGGCAACGTAATTACAAACTCTGTCCCTACGCCTACCTCAGAACTCACAGTCAATGTACCGTTATGTTGTGCCGTCACAATGTCATAAGAAATCGCCAGCCCTAAGCCAGTGCCCTTCCCAACCGGCTTAGTCGTAAACAAATGATCAAAAACGCGGGCTTTTACCTCCTCGGTCATACCAGGGCCGTTATCTGCGATCGCAATCTGCACCGTCTGCGCATCCACCAGCGCAGTCGTAATCGTAATCACACCCGAACTCAGAGGCTGAGCGGTAGCAGCAGCTTCTGCTGACATAGCTGGCGCAGTCTCAACATGCTCATCAATCGCTTCAATCGCGTTGGCAATTAGGTTCATAAACACCTGATTAAGCTGTCCGGCAAAGCAACATACCTCAGGCAGATTGGCGTAGTTTTTAACAACCTGAATGGGTAAATGCTGAGGTCCTGATAAAAGACGATGCTGCAAAATCAGCAGCGTACTGTCTAGCCCCTCGTGAATATCAAACGCAGTTTTGTACGCTTTATCAGCCCGCGAAAATGTTCGCAAGCTCGTACTAATATCTTGAATACGACTAATACCAAAGGTCATAGAATGCAAAAGGTTCGGCAAATCTTCTCGAATAAATTCAAGATTAATCTCTTCTATTTCTTCTAAAATAGTTTCTCTAGGCTCATTGTCTATCACCATATCCAACAGATAAAACAAATCTTTCACATAACTAAGCGCGGGTTGAAGATTTCCCTTCAAAAAATTCACCGGATTGTTGATTTCATGGGCAACCCCTGCAACCAAGTTGCCTAGTGCTGACATTTTTTCACTCTGTACCAGCTGCATATGAGAAGTTTGCAGTTCTGCCAACGCTCGCTGAGCCTGATGGTAGAGCCTTGCATTCTCTAATGAAATAGCCGCTTGCGTACAAATCAAGTTCAGCACTTCCACCCGGTGATCGGTAAACGCGCCAATCGTCAGATTATTCTCTAAATACAAAATGGCAATGAGCTTACCTTGATTAAGCAGGGGCGCGCATAAAACACTCTTAGGACGATGACGCAACACATAAGGATCTACCGTCAGCGTAGCGTGAACGGCAGCATTAAAAATAACCGCAGGCTCACCAGTATGCCGAACCTGATTCACCAACGACACAGGCAACAGTTCACCCGGCTTTAGCGCTTTCGATTGCAGTAAAATAGGCGGCCCACTCAAATCGCAAAAGGCTTCAATCACCCACTGTTTTTCCGCTTGGGCCTCTTCTTTCGGCATAATTAGCACACACTTATCAGCGCCCGCATTTTGAATCACCGCATCTAAAAGGGCCGCCAACAGTTTTTCTAACTCAATTTCGCTAGAGAGAATTTGAGCCGTGTTTCTCAGCGTCGTTAGATCAATCACCTCTGAAATACCTGCGTTACTTGTGGTTATCGACAGGTTATTGGCATAAGCCAAAATAGTGTCGGTAGAGGAGAGATTCTGTTGTTTTTTTCGTAGGGCAGGTTCTAGCAACAGAGCATAGCGCGATTCGAGATCGGCTACTTTAGCACGAGCCCCCCACCGGCCATAGGCATAGTAAGCATCTAGCATGTAGCTTTGAGCAATGCGGCCCTTGCCCCACAGCAAATAAAATTGAGCAGCGAGTTCGCAGGCGATCGCTTCTTCTTGAACAAATCCACTAGCAGTTGCCAGCGCGATCGCCTGATCATAATGATTAACCGCCTCTGCCTTATTACTCGTTAAGCGACAGCGCTCCGCTTCAACCAAATGCCAGCGATGCAGATGGTTCTCAGGCGATAGCCGAGCCCAGGTTCTCATTTTTTCCTGATTAACCACGACTCGCGACATCTGGTTCTGGGCATCATCTGCGATCGCCAAGCAAGCAAGCGAGTCGTAAAAAAACAAAGCTGGCAACCACTGAGAACCCATGATGCCCTGCAAGTATTTCAGCGAATCGTCAAAATTCTTTTGAGCCTCTAGCGGCTTTGCAAATAAATAAGCCAATATCCCTTGGTTAATATGCAAATAGGCCAGCCCCATCATATCGTTGGCCGCTAGGTGAATAGGCCGCATTGTCGTCTGCCGATAGGCCTCGCCCTCTAACTGAGTCGGCGTAGCCCCCTGACCCAACAGGTTAAGCACCACCTGCTGATAAATATCCAAGTAGTTAAAAGCCGCATCCTGATGGAGCCTACTCACGCTGTTGCGATCGCGTGCTAAGGTGTGAGTCAACTTTTCCAAATTTTGTCCAGCTAAATAAGCATAATGGCACCGCCCAGAAATGCTCCAGGCAGCATACTCAATATCCCCGCTCTCCAAAGCAACTTGATAGTTCTCCTTGAGCGGGCGCAAAGAATCTTTAATATGCGTTCTCCAGGGATAAATGAGAGAATGTACCAAAGCAACCACACGGGTTTGAATCTCTCTGGCCGGAATTTTCTCCAGCAGTTTTAAAGCCAAATTTCCCATTTTGTAGCCCTGATGAATATCCTCACAAGGCCCACATAAAATAGCGCCATACCACCCATACAAAAAAGCCGACAGCGGGCTGTTGCCAAATTTTAGACAGCGGTCAATACCCATGCATACCAGCAGAGGCAACACTTCAGGATGAGCGATATAGGCCGCTGACACCGCTTTAGTAAGCAAGCGAATAATGATTAAAGATTCAGGATCTTCCATTTCCGGCAGATCTATCAAAGTTTCGATAGGCTGATAGCTGAGCTGTACGGCAATCCCTCTGAGCGCGACTTGAACCTCGGCAGGCTCAGGCTGACGGGGGACAAATACACCCAACTGAGCCAGTAGCTGAAGCGTAATCTCTATCCCGTGAAGAAACTGATTTTGAGCAATCGTAGCCTGAATCTGAGTTTCGTAAGCAGATGTTTTATCCAACAGAGTATTAGCCTGCTGGAGCACCTGATCAATAGACTGTTGCATAGCAACCAGCTGGCCGGTGAGGTAGGCAATTTCAGCGGTTTCGTGATGCATTTTGAGCGTGAGGTCATAGTGAGTTTGCCAGCTGTTGGCAGGCAACAGGCGAATGCCCACCGTCAAATACTCAAATGCGCTGGTATAGGCCGTGGCAGCTTTGGCTCTTTGCGCAGCGCTAAAGTTTAGAGTAATTAAGCGATCGCGCTCCGCGTCACTCTCTATCAGCTCAATAGCCTGATTCAAGTGGTTCACAATATCGAAAAGCCTGTTTTCACCGCCATTTTCACTATCGTTTTCACCGCCGCTTTCACCGCCGCTTTCACCACGCTCTTGATAGCTTTGTTGGGCTAGCCGCTGACCAATCACCCGATGGGCAGCAGCCTGTTGGCCCGCATCTATCAGCCCGTAAGCAGCCTGCTGAATTCGGTCATGAACAAACCGATAGTGAGGATTAATCGCTTCTAAGGTGGCCGAGTTGGTGAGGGTCAAAGATTGGCAGCAATGGCGAAGCCCTTCCGTAGGCACATCGCCGACCTGTACAATCAAGCCCTCTTGCAGCGCACATCCCAAATCTGTAATGATCGCCTCTATTGGCCTTTCAGTCACAACCATCAGCGTCGCCAAATCGAACTGCGCACCAATACAAGCTGCTGTTCGCAAAACTGCTTGAGTGCTGGCCGTCAGTTTCTGTAAGCGCTGATGCATCAGCGTTTGCACATTGTCACTGCCAAGGAAAATAGCCTTAATTAGAGCCAAGTCATACTGCCAATGCCGGGCGTTTTCATCAAAGGTAATTTTGTCTTCGGCCTGAAGCGCGATTAAATACTGGGCTGAAAAGAACGGATTGCCATGGGTTTTTTGATAGATAAATTCAGCCAGCGGTTGAGCAAAGCTGAGCGTACTCCGCAGCGTATCGGCAACCAACTGGTTAACATCTGGCAAGCTTAGAGGCGAAAGTACCAACAGATTAACGTTGGCGCTGCGATCAAGCATCACCGCCGACTTCGTCTTTTCATTTTCTCTTTTATTTTCTCTTTCATTTTCTCTTTCAGATTCTGTTTCAGGTTCTGTTTCAGGCTCTCTTTCTGCTAATATCTCCCGTTGAGCCTGTTGATTCATCTGTTGTTTAGCACTATGGGCAGCACGAATATCCTCTAGCGTTAGCATCAATGGATGGCTATCGCAGACTTCGTTATCGCGGTAAGCGCCGATAATCAGCAGGTGACCATCATCTTGCAACAACAGCTGTAGCAAATTAAGTGAGGCACTATCAGCCCACTGCATATCGTCTAAAAAAATCACCAACGGGTGATGGTCGTTGGTAAATACCTGCACAAACTTTTGCAGCAGCAGGTTAAAACGATTCTCGGCGGCTTGCGGACTCAGCACTGTCGCAGGCGGTTGCCGGCCCACAATCCCTTCTAGCTCAGGAATCACCTCAATTAAAACTTGTGCATTGCGACCAAGGGCCGCCAATATTTGCTCTCGGCGCTGTTCTATCTGACTGTCGCTCTCACTTAGCAACAGTCTCACCAGTTCACGAAAAGCTCGAATAAATGCCGATAGAGATACGTTCCGCTGCAACTGGTCGTACTTGCCATTAATAAAATAGCCCCGCTGACAGGTAATTGGCTTTTGAACCTCATTAACAATCGCTGTTTTGCCAGCACCAGAACTACCGGCAATCAACATTAGCTCTGTGTTGCCCTGGCTCACTCGATGAAAAGCTGCCAGCAGTTGAGTCACTTCTTGCTGGCGACCATACAGTTTTTCGGGGAGTAAAAAGTAATCGCTCACATCCCGTTGACCCAGGGTAAACGACTTAATCTCGCCCGTCGCTTTAAGCTGATCTAAGCATTCTGTGAGGTCATGTTTAAGGCCAAACGCGCTTTGATAGCGATTTTCAGCATTTTTAGCCATCAGCTTTAGCACAATGCTAGAAACCATTGCAGGCAGCGTTCCGTTGCACAGCTGAGTGGGTGGCACCGCCTGCCTAGCCAAGTGCCCATGCACCACCTCCATAGGATCATCAGCGGCAAAAGGCAGCTGACCCGTCAGAAGTTCATAGCAGGTCACACCAAAAGAATAAAAGTCGCTGCGATAGTCAATACCCCGATTCATCCGGCCAGTTTGCTCGGGAGAAAGATAGGCAATAGTCCCTTCTAGGGCGGCGAGATCTCGTGTTTCTCGCATTTCGCGAGGCAGCGCAGAAGCAATACTAAAGTCAATCAGTTTGACCCGATGGCTCTGAGGATGAATGAGAATGTTGGCCGGTTTGATATCTTTGTGGATAATGCGGGCATCAAACAAACCTTCGAGTGCTTCTGCTACTTGAATAGCAATTTGTAAAAAGAGAATAATTTCTGACAGGCTGTCACCCATTTTGGGTTTAGCACTGTGACCGCAGGCAAGATCCGGCTTCGCTGCCTTATTTGTCCTATTTGCCTTTTCAGAGACGCTGCGATCGCTTCTTAAGATTAAAAACTGCCTCAGATCGCAGCCGCCAAAATCCTCCATGACCAAGGCGCTAGCCTTACCGCAAGGGACTAGGGCCAGGGGTTTGACAATAGTAGTCAAGTCAAGATCTTTAGCAATCGTGTATTGATTGCTAAACTGTACTAGCTCGTTAAAACTTGGGAATTCGTCTTTTAGAAATTTGACAACAACCGGGCGCTGATCTCGCTGGCGTAATCCTCGATACACCACTGTACGAGATCCCTCGTACAGTTTTTCGCTAAAGCTGTAACCTTGTAGTTGAACAGTCTCCTTTGAAGAAGGTGTTATCGAGGCATTCATATACCGGCCCTGTCAGGTTTTGAATGCCTTTAGTTTGCCCGCTTAACGCTCCGCACCTGCTTGTTGAGCCTCTTTTGAGCCTCTTCTGGGGCCTCTTTTGGGGCCTCTTCTGGAGATTCTTTGTCAAGTGCCTCTAAACTGAGCGACTTACATCCTCCGTACGGTTGCTTTACCGTCTTTTACTTCACCAATTAGTACTTCAGTGGCAAGCCCCACAAAAAGGCCATTTTCTAACACGCCCGGAATGTTATTGATAGTCTTTTCCATCTCAGCCGGATTATCAATGCCATCAAAGGTAACATCTAGCACCATATTGCCCTGATCGGTAATCACAGGGCCATCCTTAGCGATACCCATCCGCATTTCTACCTTACCGCCGAGCTTTTCTAGCGCGCGCGTAACTGGCGCGACAGCCATTGGCAGCACTTCTACAGGCAGTGCAAAAATAGTGCCAATTTTGTCGCTGAGCTTAGAGCTATCCACAACAACAACAAACTGATCTGCAAGACCATCAACGACTTTTTCGCGCGTATGCGCTGCGCCGCCGCCCTTAATTAGGTTCATCTGCGGATCAACTTCGTCGGCACCGTCGATCGCAATATCGATATGATCCGCGTCGTCAAGCGTCGTCAGCGGAATACCATGCTGCTTAGCCAGTACCGAGGCTTGAAAAGAAGTGGGGATGCCTACGATGTCTTTGAGTTCACCCGAGGCAATCCGCTCGCCAATAAATTGAATGGCAAAGGCTGTTGTAGAGCCTGTTCCAAGTCCAACAACCGTGCCTGACTTAACCATCGCCGCCGCCGCGCGACCGACTTCTTGCTTCATCAGCTTGACAGGATCCATTGCTGCTATCTCCTTAAGTGATCATCAAAAGTGATCAAAACTTTTCTATGACTAATAGCATGAGGGAAAGCGAGCAGCGAGTAAAGTGAATAACATAAGTAAACAACAGTAAACAACCCATGAATCAGACAGGGTCTCGCTCGCAGGGTATAAAACAAAAGCTTCTCTTAAGCGCCTCATCTTAAGCGCCTCATTAGATATGTCACCAAGCCCCTCACCGGCGACCTCATTACTAAGTACTGCACCGGCCACCGCATTGGGGGAACAGCGCCTTTGGTACTGGCGGGGCTGGCGAATTCGTTACACCCACCTAACCACAGGCTGTATTACAGCCTCTACGGCACCCCATCAGGCGCCCCTGCTGTTGCTGCATGGCGCGGGCTCTAGCCTGGAGCAATGGCGCGAAAATTTAACGGCCTTGGCTCAAGAGCGGCCTGTTTATGCCTTGGATCTGCTGGGTTTTGGCGGATCGCAAAAGCCTGCGATCGCCCTCAATACCGACCTATGGGTGGCCCAAGTCGCCGCCTTTTGGCAAGCCTATTTGCGCCGCCCAATGATTTTAATGGGCCATTCACTCGGTGCCTCCGTCGCTTTACAGGCCGCCACCACCCATCCCGATCAGGTGGCCCGACTGGTGATGCTCACTTTGCCCGCAGCCAGACAAGAAATTGGCAACGCTGCTGCCAAAATTGGGGCAGTGGTAGAAGGCTGGTTTACCTCGCCTTTGCTGATGCGATCGCTCTTCACCCTCATCAAGCGGCCAAAGCTGATTCGCTCTGTACTCACCAAACTCTATCAGCAGCCTGAGCGGGTAGATGACGCCCTGTTAGCAGGCTTCGTGCGACCCACCCAAGATCGGGGCGCAGCGCGGACGTTTTGCTACTTGGTAAAGTCACGCACCTCCGATAACTTCAGCCCCACCACGCGAGATCTCATTCCACTGCTGCATATCCCTACGCTGCTGCTATGGGGAAAGCGCGATCGCGTCATTCCCATTGCTTGGGGCCAATATGTCAACACCCTTAGCGACCAACTCACGTTTGTAGAAGTTGAAGACGCTGGCCATTTCTTTTATGACGAACGCGCAGACGATTTGCACAGCTTGATTGACCAGTGGCTAGCCGGGCAGCTACCTACGGGTGAACACTAGTAGTAATGAATGGGCGACAAGCATACCCCTAGCCTACTTAGGCATAAAGGTTTTGAACTGCCGCCGCCGCTGCTGCCAGCGACGAATAGAGGCTGCCTGTTGCTGCGCGTGAGACTCGGCAACTTCTGAGCGGTTGTTGTCAATCTGGCAGCTCTTAGGCTGTGCAAAGGTTTTATCCATTAAAGGCTCCGTAGTCAGGCAGTCTTTGAGATCTTGATAGTGATTTTCTAAGTTCATCGCGCGTTCTAGCTCAAGCGTATCTTGAAACCGACGGGCCGCTTCGGGATGCAGCATTTTGGTTAAAATGCGAGTGAAATGGTCGCTAATGCGTACCGAGCCTTGCCAATGCAGGTTTTGGCCTTGAGCAGAGGTAGCCAAATCCAGTGGCGATATTTTTGTGAGCATATACAGGCAGGTAACGCCCAAAGCATAAATATCGCTCGCGTAAGTGGGCTTGCCAGCGAGCTGTTCAGCCGGGGCAAAGCCCAACGTGCCAGTCGCGCGATCGCGCTCACCATAGAGACCGTCGTTGGGATATCGACGAACCGCGCCAAAATCAATCAAAACCAGCTTTTGGTCGCTACTGCGACGCATCACATTAGAAGGCTTAATATCGAGATGCAGAAGGTTTTGGCGGTGAATGTAGCCAATAATTGGAATCATTTCCCGCAAAAACTGCTTGACCTGCTGCTCACTTTGCGGGCCGCTAAGGCTGATTTCTCGGCTCAGCGTATGGCCCGGAACATGCTCCTGCACCAAATAAAACTGGCCATCTTCAGCAAAATGATCGAGCAAACAAGGGAGCTGAGTATGCCTGCCGAGTCGAGCCATCATACGCGCTTCTCGCTGAAAACGTCGCTTCAGGCGCTCTTCCAAAAGCGCTATCTGAGCCTGAGTGGGCACAACCTGACCCATCGGGTTGAGGCTATTTTCCGGCGACTGAAGCTTGTATTTCAGCTGCTTAATGACACAGGGGAGAGGCTGAAGAGCCGAGATGCCTTGAGCCGAGATGCCTTGAGCCGAAATATCTTGAGCCAGATATGTGGTGCCAAATCCGCCTTTACCTAGCCTGCGAATAATTTCAAAGCGATTTTTAAGCAGGCGCTTAGGGGGCTGTACATTGCCTGCCGCGTCCTGAAAGCTCGTGATGTCTTCGCCTGGCGATACGTGTGACCAGGGAACTGTGGGCAGTTCAACCGGATCAATATCTATAGAATTAACAGGGTCAATCAAAGAAGAAGAATTCATGGCTGTTGGTGCGACTTTCAGGTGCGGTCGTCTGTAAAACTGCTTAAGAGCTGCGTATAAAACACCTCTCTTAAACTGATAATGACCGCGCAATTACTGAGTCGCCCTCAGTGTTATTGCAGGATTGTTCTATTCTTTAAATAGCGGGGTCAATGGGTAAGGAGAAGCTAAAGGTACTGCCAATGCCTAGCTGACTTTTAGCCTCAATCGTTCCACCCTGAAGTGCTACCAACCGCCGACAAATGGCCAAACCAATGCCCGATCCGCCCGATGCGCGATCGCGCGATCTATCTGCTCGCCAAAACCGCTCAAACACATGGGGCAAATTCTCCGCCGAAATTCCCACCCCGGTATCTACCACTTCTACCCACACAAAGCCCTGCTGAGCGTATGCTCGGATACTCACCTGTCCAGTCGGGGTATGACGCAGCGCATTGCTCAGTAAGTTCACCAGCACCTGCTCAATTCGAGCCGGATCGCCCAGCACGGCAGGTAGCGGCTGAAGCATATCAATTTCTAGCGTCAGGGTTTCGTTGCCCAGCAGCTGATCGGCAAAGCGATCGCGCACCTGCTGAATTAAGGGAGCAAGGGAGAGCGATCGCATCGTCACCGGCAAATAGCCCGCTTCTAGCTTAGAAAGTTCTTGCAAATCATCCACCAGCCGCTGAAGCCGCTCAGTTTCTCGCACCAGTCGGTCGTAGTTTTTAGCCGAAGGTTCCACTGTGCCATCGGCTAGCCCTTCCAAATAGCCCTTCACAATCGTCAGCGGCGTTCGCAGCTCATGCGTCAAGTCGCCCACCAGCTCTCGCCGCCTGTGCTCTACCCCTTCTAAGTCATCAGCCATCCGATTAAACCCATGGCCCAAACGGTCAAACTCAGGGATATCGAGCGGCGGCACCCGTGATGAAAAATCACCTACCGCAAACTGCTGCGTTACCTGCTCCATCCGCAACAGCGGTTTCGAAATCCGTTGAGAAAGCCAGTAGCTCAGCGCGCCCGCAGTAGAACCACCTAGCAGCACCGACCCCATTACGCCTCGTATCCAGGCATCTTCAAAACCACGCAGTAGCTGCCCTCTCACCTCTTGCCGAACCCGAATGCCTCTTAGTTCCATCCGCTCTAGCGTCACCACAAAATAACGAGGCGTATAAAGGCGACTCACGGTCGCTAGTGCTATCACGGTTACTGCCAAGACGGCAAGCTGCGAAATTAAAAGGCGACTCCGTAGACTCAGTTTTTGAGGCATTTTCAACTAGCCATCCTCAAAGCGATAGCCCACACCCACCACTGTTTTTATATAGGATGGAGCCGATGGATTAGGTTCTATTTTTTTACGCAAACGAGCAATATGAGCATCAACCACCCGCTCATCCCCAAAAAAATCATTACCCCACAGCTTTTCAATCAGCTGTGTACGATTCCACACCCGCCCTGGATAGCTCATGAAAGTCGCTAGCAGGTCAAACTCTAACGGCGTCAGCTCTAATAGGTGACTAAGTTGCGGGTCAGGTGATGGGCTTTGCGTGTTTTCTTGGCCAAGCTGGGCACCCTCTGCCCCAAGTTGCTTGGGTTGCTTGCCTTCTGCTTTCTGACTTGCCGTTCGCTGATCAATGTCAACGATAAAGTGAGAGGTTTGATAGGTTTGGCTAGCAGGCTGTCCACTGCCCTGTCCACCGCCCTGTCTGAGGCTGCGCCTTAGCAACGCGCGAACTCTGGCTACAAGTTCACGAGGGCTAAAGGGCTTCACCATATAGTCATCGGCTCCGGTCGATAGGCCAATAATCCGGTCTATTTCTTCGCCCTTGGCCGTCAGCATCATAATATAAGGGTCTTTGGCTCCTTTTTGCTGGCGAATCCGGGTACAAACTTCTAGCCCGTCTAGCTGAGGCAGCATCAAATCCAAAATGATCAAATCTGGCTGAATTTTTTCAACCTGTGCCAACGCAGTGTTACCATCCCGGCAACTATGACAGTCAAACCCTTCCTTAGATAAATAGAGCTGAATGAGTTCGGCAATTTCAATCTCATCTTCCACAATCAAAATGTCCATTGATGATCTTGCCCTTAAAACTTGCCCTTAATGAGTCTGTAGCCTAATCTCTCTAAAAGGTAGTGTATCTTCTATCAATTTGCACTTCGAGCGCTGAGCAGAGCTAGCGCTAAGTTTGGCGCCCTATTTTGTCTCTATCATTATTTTTAACGTTCGTCAGCGTTCTTTGGTGAATGCTCCACGCTATGACTGCTCTTACATTTGAAACCTTGTCAGTAGCGCTCACCCAAGCGCTGGCTAGCCAAACCAATACGCCCCCTGAAACAACCGTTCGCTGCACATTGGGGCGAGATAAAGTGATGGTACTGGTAGAGTATCCACTACAAAACCTCAAAACAGAACCGCTTGCAGCCCCCACGCTCGACTGGTTAGAACAGCAGCTTCGCGACCAGTTTGATATCGCTGGGCTACCCGAAGAAGCCGCTGATTTAGCGAATTTTTCAGAGGCCGGTTCAGAAATTCCAGTACAGCTGTTTTTAAAGCACTTCAATGAGTCTAAACCGTTTACAATGCGGTCTTTTATTTGGAAGGTCGCCGATGGGTTCGATGATCTGTTTGGCGTATCTGCCACTGAAATATCTGCCACCGAAAACAGACAATACAGCGAACAAGTTACATCGGTTGAAGGATGGGCCATCGACTTAGGCGCATCCTCATCTCAAAATGCATCTAGCAGAGCCTCTATCCACGGAGGAAACCAAAGCTATGCCACATCCTTTTTTCCTAGTGGCAAGAGTCAAGACATTGCAGACGCTAACCCGTCAGAAAACAGCACTGGCTTAATTAAAGAACTGCCTAAGCCCTACTTTCAGACAGAAGAATTGGTTCCGCCTGAATTGGATGATGAGCACCTGCACCTAGAGCTAGAACCCGACTTAGAAATGAGCGGACTGTCTTCAATAGAAAGCTATTCCAGAGAAGACTACGCATCTACAGAAGACCACTCGTTTGCAAAAGATTACACCCCTGCGGAAGACTACTCGTTTGCAGAAGACCTTGCACCTACAGAAGACTATCTGCCTACAGAAGACTATCTGCCTACAGAAGACTATCTGCCTACAGAAGACTATCTGCCTACAGAAGACTATCTGCCTACAGAAGACTATCTGCCTACAAAAGACTACCTGCCTACAGAAGACTACCTGTTAGAAAAGAACTCGTTTGCAGAGCATCCGTTAGAAGACTTATCGCTAGAAAACCTGCCGTTAGAAGATGAGCTATCACTGTACACCGAAACCTCTTTGGATGCCGACTTGGCAATGGGTTTATCCGCTGCTCCCTTTTCAACGGAATCTTATCCAACGCTAGATTTACCAGGCGAGCCACGCAACTTAACCTTTGATGAGTTCAATCTGCCAACGCTAGAACTGCCCGGCGAGCCAAGCAACTTAGCCTCTGATGAGTTTGATCTGCCAACGCTAGATTTACCGAGCGAGCCACGCAACTTGGCCTCTGATGAATTCAATCTGCCAACGCTAGAACTGCCGGGTGCTAGCGTACCTGAGATTCCACCTGCCGATGCCGATTTTTTCAATCTTGATGAAGTCAGTACCCCCGCGCCTGTCTCCGCTGACGACACTCCTCAGACATCTGATTTGAGGTCTGACCTAGCGTCTGCGAATACGGCTGATTTGCTTCAAGATGCGTTTGAGCAGTCTGCCACTCAAGAAACTGAAGAAACTGAAGAAACTGAAGCTGACGACGCCCCAGAGCGAGATGACACACTTACTGAGCCAGATGCATTTAGCCCATCTGAGGCCAATGTCGCAGACTATTCCTGGAATGAAGAGCCAGAGGGCTTAACAGGCGTAGGTATCTCGCTCGATGAATTGGCCGATGGATTGGCCGATGAAGAGGACTACGAAGATGAATTGGCCGATGAAGAGGACTACGAAGGAGACTACGAAGAGGACTACGAAGATGATCCAGACTATTACTTAGAAGGCGAAGCCGCAGAGGACGAACCTTACAAGGAGGTTGCGCTCGTTGATGAAGAAGAGGTTCAACGGCAGCGCGAGCAGTGGCAGAATCAGTCTCAGCCACACAATCCGTGGATATTTGCGGGGGCAATAGGATTTGTCGTAGTGGGTCTATTAGGATTTGTGGTTACACGCCCCTGTACAGTTGGTCAGTGCGATCGCCTGCAAACCGCTCAAACAACCAGCACAGAAGCCATCAATAGCCTACGCACAGACTCTTCTTTAATCAACGTCACTGAATCTAAGCAACAGCTCAAGCGCTCCATCGGATTGCTCTCACCGATTCCCTTTTGGTCTCCTTACTACGATCAGGCCCAGTCTATGTTGCCTGAATACGAAAATCAGGTTCAAGCGCTAACCTACGTGGCCACCGCCCAAGAGACAGCCTATAGTGCTGCCGTCAGCTCCCAAGATCCGCCGCATCCCGTTTCAACTTGGCAAAAAATCGCCGATGACTGGCTCAAGGCAGCCGAAATGTTAGAGAAGGTGCCCAATGATAGCGCCGTACGTGAATTAGCCGACAATAAGCTCATTGAGTACCGAGCCAATCGCGCCACCATCTTGGTGCGGATTGATGCTGAATCTAAGGCTGAAGTCAGTTTGAGGCAGGCGATGCAGGCTGCGAGCTTAGGGACTCAACAGGCCGAAAATGCCACTTCTGTAGAAGCTTGGGAGACGGCATTGGCATCGTGGGAACAGGTTGTCGATAATCTAAGCCAAATCCCACAGGGCACCAACGCCCATGCAGAGGCGCAAAAACTGCTGCCCGAATATTTAAAAAAGCTAGATGAGGTACGCAACCGCACTGAACGAGAGCGCAGTGCCAGCGAGCTATTATCGCAGGCCAAGCAGCTCGCAGCCGATGCTCAAAAAGCAGAAGTTGAAGAGCAGTGGAGCCAGTCGGTACAAACCTGGAAATCGGCAGCTAGCCAGCTCCAAGGGATTCCTCATGGGACCATGGTTCATGCCGAAGCTCAGGCCCTGTACGGGCTCTATACAAATGAAGTCAGCAAATCGGAAAACAACCTTCAGGTCGCACTGCGGTTTCAGCCCTTTGAACCTAGCTTTTTTGCAGCCTGTGGCGTTACCGGCAACCAAAAATGCACCTACGCCGTGACCAGGGGCAACATCCGGCTAGACCTGTTCGAAGGCTACGACATGCTGATCGACCAGACCATCACACCGCCCGATCAGCGAATGGCTCAGCTCGCATCTGACCCCTCTTTTCCGCAGCTTAGCGAGCAATCTAATCAGCTGCTTCAAGACATTTCTGAACTGAGCACACAGGCTCAAGTACCTGTTAGGCTATACGATGCTAAAGGCGAATTTTTAGCGATGTATCGACCTGACCTCAAGGGTTTCACTCGCTAACGGGGATCTATTAGCTGCATCGCCGGGGTAAAAAATTGCTTCAAAATGCCATAGGTCACCAATAGCGACGCGATGAGGGTCGCTAAGGCCAGCATAAACATAATCAAAATTTGATACACAGCGGCTGTTAGCGGATTGGCTCCGGCCAAAATTTGGCCCGTTATTATCCCTGGCAAAGTGACGAGGCCAACCACCATCATGGCGTTAATCGTGGGAATCAGGCCTGCTTTAATCGCCGCCTGGCGGTATTTTTGAACGGCCTGAATCGGCGTTGCGCCTAGGCTTAGATGGGTTTCTATTTCAACTCGGTTATTGCGGAGGGCATTGACCAAACGCTCACCCGCAATCGAAGCCGCTGTCATGGCATTGCCTAGAACAATGCCGCTGAGCGGGATCAAATACCGGGGGTCGTACCAGGGGTCAGGATGAATCACCAGCAGGCTAACATAGCTCATGGTAACGAGGCCGCTGAGAAATATGGCCAGCCACACCCACTTCAAGAGCCCTGGCAAGTCTCGGTCTATGCGGCTGCGTGCAACGGTCGCAGCGATAGTGACCATTAGCGCTAAAAGGGCCAAAATAATGAGCGGATTGCGGGTTTCAAACACAAAGGCCAGAAAAATGCCTACGCCCAGCAGCTGAATAATGGTGCGTCCTGTCGCGATCGCCAGCAGTTTAGCAAGACCCAACCCCTGCCAGCTCGCCAGAGCAATGGCGATCGCCATCATCCCTGTGGCCCACAACATCCCAACTAAGTTAGGCTCAATCATGCTTTCTTCCGGATGCGTTTTCACCTTGCGTCTTAATCATCCTGCAAAAGCACTGTAAAATGCACCCTAGAACAGAAATAGATTTTCCTTGCCGCTTTCGCCTTAGTAAAAAAAACCGGCCTAAAAACCCGGCCTCTAAAACTGGCCTACTAGCCTCCTCCTCTAAGCAATACCCCTCGTGAATAAAATCATCACTCCCGTTCCGCCGCTGGATCTGACTGGTCAGTACGCCACCATCGAAAGCGACATCAGTACAGCTGTCTTAAAAGTACTGGCGTCTGGGCAATACATTAACGGCCCAGTAGTGGAATCGTTCGCGACCGCCTTTGGTCACTACATTGGAACGGAGGAATGCGTCGTGTGTAATTCGGGCACCGATGCGCTGTATTTGGCATTGCGATCGCTCAATATCGGCCCCGGTGATGAGGTCATTACCTCACCCTTTACCTTTATTGCCACCGCCGAAGCCATTAGCGCCGTTGGGGCAAAGCCGGTTTTTATCGATATTGAGCGCACGACGCTAAACCTAAACCCAACCCTCATTGAGGCCGCCATTACCGAACGAACCAAGGCAATTATGCCGGTTCATATTTTTGGTAAGCCAGTCGATATGGATGCGGTCATGGCGATCGCACAGCAGCATTCTCTATGGGTCATTGAAGACTGCGCTCAGGCAACCGGGGCAGAATGGAGAGGCCAAAAGGTAGGCAGCATCGGTCATATGGGCTGCTTTAGCTTTTTCCCCACCAAAAATTTAGGCGGCTGTGGAGACGGCGGTGCGCTCACCACCAACCATCCTGATATTGCCGCGACGGCTCGCCTGCTGCGCGAACATGGCAGCAAAGTGCGCTACCACCATGAAGCAATCGGCATTAACAGCCGCCTAGATGCCGTACAGGCCGCTATTTTGCAAGTTAAGCTACAGCACTTAGCCCAGTGGAACGCTCAGCGGATGGCCGTAGCCGAACGATATCGGCAGCTACTAGCATCCATACCCAATGTCCTAGCCCCCAGCGAAATTAAAGCAGGCACCAGCGTATGGAACCAATACAGCATTTTGCTAGAAGGGTTTACGGCTAATCGGCGCGATCGCCTGCGCAGTGCCATGCAAGATCACAGCGTTTCTACCATGGTGTACTACCCTATTCCCTTGCACCGTCAGCCCGTGTACCAAAACTTAGGCTATGGTGAAAACGCCCTGCCAGTGAGCGATCAAGCGGCTGCTGAAGTACTGGCACTACCCATGTTCCCCGAGCTCACCGAGCAACAGCAAGAACAAGTCATACAGGCACTACGGAAATCTCTCCAACAAGTCTGAAGGGTTTTGTATTTTTGTATACTAAGATGAAGAAGCTGATACAGCACGCTTTCTAAGCGAGGACATTCGCTGTTGGAAATAGTGCTAATACAAGCTTTGCTTCTATGTCTTTGCCACTATGACAGACCTCAACGGTTCGACAGAGCCTTCCTTTGGAAACGTCGCGCCCGAAAGCGCCACTTGGAGAGCCCACCAAAACGCCCACCAAAACGCCTCCGACACCGACCCCCGTTATATGCATCACTACGACTGGCAGGCGATCGCCCGGTACTACCGATGGCGTCCGTTAGTCATCATATGGCGCACACTAACCGTTTCCTGGATGCTAGGCGCCTTTGCCTTAAACCTCCTGTCTGATCATATTTTCAAACGAGCCGTTATCAATCAAAACAAGCGGGCCATTCGTTTACGGCAAATTCTCACTCAGCTGGGGCCCACATTCATCAAAGTAGGCCAAGCACTCTCAACCCGTCCCGACCTGATCAAGCCCAGCTTTTTAGATGAGCTCATCAAACTGCAAGATCAGCTGCCGCCTTTCCCGACCGACATTGCCCGGCAGATTATCTACAACGATTTAGATCGCACACCAGAAGAAATCTACAGTACTTTTTCGGCCGAGCCCATCGCCGCTGCCAGCCTAGGACAGGTATACAAAGCTCGGTTATACAGCGGTGAAGAAGTCGCTGTCAAAGTGCAACGACCTAACCTAATGCCCATCATCTGCCGCGATCTTTACATTATGCGGTGGGCCGCTGGCTGGATTGCGCCCTGGCTACCACTCAACTTAGGGCATGACTTAACCTTGATTGTCGATGAGTTTGGCAGCAAGCTTTTCGAAGAAGTCGACTACATCAACGAAGGGCGTAATGCAGAGAGGTTTGCCGCGAACTTTCAAGATGAGCCACTGGTTAAAGTACCCGCCATCTACTGGCGCTATACCAGTACCCATGTGCTCACCATGGAATGGATTAACGGCTTCAAACTCACAGACACCGAAAAGGTTAAGCAGGCGGGATTAGCCAGCAATGATCTGGTTGAAATCGGCGTTTCCTCGGGTCTTAGACAACTACTAGAATTTGGCTTTTTCCACGCTGATCCTCACCCTGGCAACTTATTTGCCATGCCCGATGGCCGCATGGCCTACATTGACTTTGGCATGACCGACCAGCTCGATCAAAACACCAAAGAAACGCTCGTAGATTCGGTAGTTCACCTCATTAACAAAGACTACGTAGATTTGGCTAATGACTTTGTCAAGCTGGGCTTTCTTACCCCAGATATAGACGTCAGGCCAATTGTCCCTGCCTTAGAAGCAGTATTCGCAGATGCGATTGGGGCTAGCGTAGGCGACTTTAACTTTAAATCTATTACCGATAAATTTTCGGAGGTCATGTATGAATATCCATTCCGTGTACCTGCAAAATTTGCCCTCATTATCCGGTCTTTAGTGACGCAAGAAGGCTTGGCTCTGAGCTTAGATCCTAACTTCAAAATAGTTGAGATAGCTTATCCTTACGTCGCTAGACGTTTGCTCACCGCTGAAACACCAGCGCTCAGAAGACGGCTCATTGATGTGCTCTTCAAAGACGGTCACTTGCAGTGGGCACGGCTCGAAAATCTGCTGATGATCGCCCGCGCCGATAATAGCTTTGACATCATTCCAACGGCAGGCCTAGGCCTTCAGTTTTTAGTGTCAGAAGAAGGCCAGTACCTCAGACAGCAAATTTTACTCGCCCTCACCGAAGATAATCGATTGCATACTGAAGAGGTTCAGCGGCTATGGGCGTTAGTAAAAGATGACTTACAGCCCGATAGGCTATTGGGCGCTGCCTGGGGTGCGTTAGCAGGGCCAATTCAGCAGCGAATTGTTGATTTTTCTAAAGAGCAAGCCGCCGCATTAGTACCTGCTGAGCTAGTCGGCGCTTTTCAAAAAGCATCGACGCCCTAGTAACCAGACTTCATAACGCGACTTGATAGCACTTTGATGCAAACAATTCGTCATAGCGTTTGATGTACAATTGATTTAATATTCGTTTACAAAAGCCTTCTTAAAGCCCTATGTACTATCCCCAGACGCCTCCTTATTTCATGCTAGTGGCGGGTTTGCTAATTTCCATAGCATCGGGGACTGCGTTCTCTGCTGTGTTAAAGGAGACGGTGGGCGACTGGTACAAAAACAAATCAACCCGATCAATTTCTAAACTTCAAGGCTTTGACTTGCAGCTTCCGTTTGCCGGTATTTGTTTAGGAAGCTGTATATTTTTGGCTTCCGGGATGTGTATTTTTGGATTTACGCCGTTAATCGCCTATGGGATGGCAACGCCATTGGTACTGCTGAGCGCAGTTCTCGTTTGGGTTCAGCTGCGAAAAAATTTGGCGATACTAGAAAGTGGGAATACGCGCGCTTTTGAGTTGGATGGCTTTTAAGCATTCATACAATTAAGCATCACAGAATCATCGCAGCGCCCATCTGGTGACCATCTCCAGATACTTCAACTTTCCAACCTATAGATTCTCCAATCGGTTTAGCTGCTGCTGCGCAGCGGTTGCCCATTCTGGGTTGCCTTGCGATACATAGAGATTAATAGCCACCTGGAGCTGCGCTCTGGCTTCGTCGTAGCGCGCTAGGTTGGCGAGTGCTAGCCCTTGAGCATAGCGGGCATGGCCAAAGTCAGGTAGGTAGGTAGAAGCCGTTTCAAAGGCGGCAATAGCAGTTTCTAGCTCACCTTGCTGAGTAAGCGATACGCCCCGTCCATAGTGAGCTTTGGCGTAGTCGGGAGACAGCGCTAAAGCCTGCTCAAACACGGCCAGAGCCTGGGCATGTTCTCCCCGACTCTGGTGTATCATGCCCAGATGATAGTGCGGTTCAGGCGCGTTGGGACCATAGGCCACCGCTTTTTGAAAGGCGTCAAAGGCAGCGGCTGAGTTACCTTTTTGGCGATGGAGAAGACCCACATTGTAATGGGCTAGGCCCAGTGTCGGTTCGAGAGCAAGCGCCCGATTTAGGTAGCTCTCGGCCTGATCTAGGTTGCCACCTTCTAGCAGGGTCGCACCCACGTTAACGTAGGCTAGGGCAAAAGCCGGATCAGCCTGGGTGGCCTGCCAAAATGAGGTCGCGGCTGCCTGCATTTGATTGTTTTGTCTTAGGGCTAGTCCTAAGTTATAGTGAGCGGCTGCCGAGTCAGGAGCTAAAGAAACTGCTTGTCGGAAGGAGGCGATCGCCAATTCAAGCTCACCTTGCTGAATAAATGCAATTCCTTCTGCTAGCGCATCCTCAACTGCGGTGGTCTGAGCTAGCAAATCAAATCCATCTGGAGCAATACCGAGCGGTTTGAGTGATGCGCGGATTGTTAAGCCTTCTTCCTCTAATCCGCTCTCTGATCCCCTTTCTGATCCCCTTTCTGATGGGCTAGCAGCGATCGCTTCAGACAAGCCAGTACTGATACCTATGGAGGTAAAAACCATAGCGGGAAAAAGGACTAAACAAGCCTGATAGCGATTGAGCCGTTTTCGAGCAGCCATTTTTATTTTCAGCGTTTCTAGTGTGTTTTCCCTAATCTAGGGCGATAGGGGACAACCACTAACCACATCTGTGCCACTTGATACATGCGTAAAACACATGTTTAAAAGTGATCTATTCACGACTTTAAAACTACTCACGATTTTTTCAGCCGCTGTCAGCGCTATGCAACAGATGTCGCAGATCCAGCGGTGACACTGGCAAGATCGGCTGGGTTGAGATTGTGATTGACCACTGCGCCATCGCGAAACCAAATGACTCGGTTGGTCAAACGCGCCACATCGGGCTCGTGAGTGACCATCACCACGGTAATACCGCTGTCGTTCAGCTTTGAAAAAATGTCGATGACATCTTGAGTGGTTTGGGTGTCGAGTGCGCCCGTTGGTTCATCAGCCAATAGCAACAGAGGCTGGTTGACGATGGCACGGGCGATCGCAACCCTTTGCTGCTGCCCACCCGATAGCTGGTTGGGCCGATTGTTAAGGCGATCGCTTAAGCCCACCTGAGCCAGCGCGTCGGCAGCGCGTTCCTTTCTCTCTTTTCCGAGCACGCCTGCGTACATCATCGGCTGCTCGACATTCTCTAGCGCGGTGAGATGAGTGAGCAAATGAAACTGCTGAAAGACAAAGCCAATTTTACGATTGCGAATATGGGCGAGTTCGTCTTGCTGGAGTTGGGCGACATTTTGCCCATCAAACAGATACTCGCCGCTAGTCGGCTGGTCAAGGCAACCCACCATATTCATCGCGGTCGATTTACCTGACCCCGAAGGCCCCATAATTGAGCAGTATTCACCCGGATGAATCATCATATTAACGTCCCACAGAGCGCGGACTTCGGTGTTGCCTGCGCCGTAAATTTTGGTGACATGCTTGAACTCAATCAGCGGCAAGATGACAGAAGAAGACATGGATTACGCGCTACGTAGCGCGACGATAGGATCTAGCTTGGCGGCTTGGCGAGCAGGAACAACGCCAAAAAACAGGCCAATGCTGCCAGAGACACCGACTGCAACCACAACAGCCGAGAGTGAGACGCCTGCTTCAAAAGGAGAAAGGGCCGCGATGATAAAAATGCCGCTGACGCCCAGGCCCGTACCAACGAGACCACCGAGGGCAGAGAGAATGACCGCTTCGATCAAAAACTGCGTCAGAATATCTTTTTGGGTTGCGCCGATGGCTTTACGGAGGCCAATTTCTTGAGTGCGCTCACGAACCGAGACCAGCATAATGTTCATAATACCGATGCCGCCCACAAAAAGAGAGATAGAGGCGATCGCAGCAAGCATTAGGGTAAGCGCCCCCGTTACCGTATTGGCAATATCTAACAGGGTGTCTTGGCTAGATATCGAAAAGTCATCACCTTCTGTAATGCGATGGCGCAGTCGCAGCAGGTTAGTGATTTGAAACTCGGCAGTTTCCATTACGTCTGGATCATTGGCCGAAACTGAGATAAAACTCACATCAATTCCATAGGGAGATGTCCGCCCCACAATCCGACTGGCCAGCGTGGTAATTGGTATCATCACCGCGTCGTCGTAGTCCAAGCCTAAGTTAGAGCCTTTTCGTTCTAAAACACCGACAATCTCAAAGGTAATGCCCTTGATGCGAATTTGCTTGCCGAGCGGACTTTGATCATCAAACAGGCGATCGGCCAGGGTATCGCCAATCACAGCAACAAGGCGGTTAGAGCGCTGATCGAGATCGTTGAAAAAGCGGCCCTGAGCGACTTCAAAACTGCGCACGGGAAGAAAGCCTTCGGTGGTCCCTACGATGCTGCTGCTGGTGTTGCGATTGCGATAGCTCACAATCCCCTGGGTGGTTTTTTCAGCCGCGACAGCAGTGACAGAAGGCACCTGTGTCGCGATCGCCTCCGCATCAGCAACCACCAGCGTACGCGGCGTATCTAAATCACCCAGCTGCCGGGCTTCACGATTTCCGGGCACAATAAACAATACATTCGGCCCCAAACTTTGCAGCTGACCATTAACATACTTTTGCGCGCCCTCCCCAATCCCGATCATGGCAATCACAGAGGCATTGCCGATAATAATGCCTAGCATTGTCAGACCACTGCGCAGCTTGTTCGCGCTCAGCGTTCTGGTCGCCATTCGCAGGCTTTCAGCAAAATCCATAACAGTTACGACAGCAGGACGAAAGCTACAGCAATCAATGCTGCAGACGATCACAGCGTAACGAATTTTGGACTAAACCGCCCAAAGCTGTATACCGTAAAACTGCATGTCAAATGAAAATTTGAGAAGGACTATGTGGAGTTCCTCTAAACAACCCTCCAAGCAACCCTCTAAACAGACACAGAATATACAGAGGATTTGGCATATACAGAGGATTTGGTTATCTCCTTTTGGGCTCGCTGGTAGTCTTCAGGAACACCGACATCTAAAAAGGAGCCAGTGGAGACAAAACCATAGACTTGAAGCTGCTGAAGATACACCGCTATGAAATCGTTTTCAAAGGAAAATTGAGGAGGAAGGAATTTTTGGATGCCGTCAAATAGGGTTTGGTTGAGCAAATAGATGCCGCCATTGATCAGTCCTTCGGCCTGATACTGCTTTTTTTCAAAACCGACGATGCGCGCTCCCTGCTGCCGGACGGTGCCGTAGCGGCTAAAGTTTTGCATGGGCTTAAGTGCCAAAGTAAGGTCGGCCTGCCGCCGCCGATGGCTTTCGACCATCGCCGCAATATCAACTTCAAACAGGGTATCGCCATTAACTACCAACACTTCGGGCGATCGCGTATGAGCCAGCGCATTTAAAATGCTGCCACCCGTACCCAGCGACTTTTTGGCAATGGCATAAACAATTTTGCGATTGTAGGCAAGATCGCCAAAGTAAGCTTGCACAACCTCATGCTCATAACCTACGGCTAGCACCACTCGCTCAACCACAGAGTGACGCAATAATCTTTCTAGCAAAATATCCAAAAAGGGGACATCGCCCACAGGAGCCATTGGCTTAGGGACTTCTGTAACGACTTCTCTTAATGGGGTGTCTGAGCTACCCACTAAAACAATAGCATCCATATTTATATAAAAGTAACCGTGAGAAATGGTGTTTTAACTGCGTTTAACAACTGCGATGCTGGCGTGAGAATCAATATGAAACTGAACTAAAAACCGCTCTAGGAAAAATATTTAATCAGTCGCCGTAGCCGTTGTTATCCACAAAAGATGAAAGAAGCTCAATTAAAATTATTTGGCTAACGCTCAAAAGTTTGTTGCTGTGCTGATAGGCGGCTACCTATTTTTGAGCAGCTTGGATGAATCACGACGAGAGCCTTTGCAGAGTCAGCTAGAGCTGTTTGGCCCAACTGTTTGGCCCAACTGTTTGGGCCAAACAGTTGGGCCAAATAGATTTGCAGATTTGTTCATGAATGAACCATCTAATAGCCGTCTAATAGCCACCTAAATTACGCTTTTCATAATTCTCAATTTTCCTTCTCCAGAGGCTTGCAGAAATTTTAAAGTACCGGACGAGGGTCTCAATTCCTCGCTTTCCCACATAATTTTACTGATATACCTTCCCCCATCAGAAACTCACATATGCAGTTTCAATAGAATTTTGCACAGTAGCATGAGGACTCTATAAAGCAAGCCAAATACAGCAAGCCGATTGCAAGGGACTTAAAACGCTGAACTGCACTAACATTAGAAAACGTCAAATACAGTACTTGCAAAGCCATATTTACAGCATATTTACTTGGTTCAGTTAATAAAATAAAACAGCTATCTCGTGGGAAAAAGATAGCCACATATAAAGAGGGTTAGTAATTCTTTTGATTGCTTGACTTGAAGCGGCCAACTTCAAAGCCCCGTTTTTTCGCATGCTTCGTCTTACGAGCCGTTACCCGCTTGCGCCACATCTCAAAGCTAGAGCGCTTCATATAGCGTCGCATCACAGCAATCACATCTTGCTCTTTAAGGCCAAACTGTTGTTCAATCACCTCAAAAGTCGTTCGATCTTCCCAAGCCATTTCAATCACGCGATCAATTGTGGCTTCATCTAAATGCTTTTCTTTCATCAGTTTTCTTATGGATAACAGCACTTATGTATAAAACGAGTCAAGCAATGATGAGGCGCACAAGCCCTTAATAGCTACTCAAAAATGGCTACTCGAAGTCTCCTGGCTTTGCCGCCAAATACTGATCGTCTTTTAGTTGGATAACCATCAGTTTGGCCGGTTCATCGCCCACACAGCCTGACTGATGGCTCTGATGGCCTGACGCATCTGGGCGCGTGTTTTGGTCACCGCCAAACGACAGATCTCCAGGCCCCATCTCTACGCGCAGGCCATCCATCGTCTCTACATACCAAACGCCCGATAGCGGCACAACCCACTGGGGTCTAGGATTTTCGTGCCATTCACCCACCCAGCCTACCGGTAAAATAGAAAACAGCACTTCAGCAGCGCCGCTCATGAGTCGGTCGTTCCACTGCGGATCGGCATCGCCGCCCATGCTCTCTTTTTTGTAGTTCGTTAGCTTGCACTGGGTCTGATGGCTGACGCCATTCTCATCTGTCCAGACATGCCAGTAAGTAAGCTGGGGCTTTTCGGCAGGAGAAGAGGTCATGGTCAAAGAAATCCACACGCAATCTGAAGGAAGCAAATAGTCGGATAGGAAAGATTTTAGCCGGACTATTCAGCCGATTTCTTCCCCCCAAAGAGGTTTTTAATGCCATTGATGGCACCCATGAGTCCTCGTTCAGAGCGATCGCGCGGCTTCACCGCTGGCTCAATATCATCATCCTTCTCACCCTTGAGTCGATAGCCATACTCCAAATTGTCCCGATACTTTTTCAGCACCGGAAAAGCCCGGAACGCGCCTTGGAGCAAATCTGCCTCGCTGTGATAAATCGCTCGACTAATCTGGCTAGAGCGACGCACGGCAATGGCCCCAATTGGATACCACTGCTTCGTGCCATTGCCACGGACATACACCTCATACTCCGGCAGGCCATCGGTCTTCATTTTGTCGTACTGCTGGGAGGCCTTTTCGCGCTTCTTGGTACGCTCCGACTTGGGCTTTTTCGGGGTCTTATTCCCAAAACCAACTGGCTCAGACATATCGTTCACTCGTGGCGTTGATCAAATGTAACTAAAAGTTTACATTACTCTCATAATAGTGCCAAACCCTTAGCGATCGCGAATATACTTTGCCCGGTATACCGGCAACCCTTTTTCCTGCGTCACGCGCTCCCGATCGGTCTGCGCCGGGAACGGACTTTCGCTGAGCCAGCTAGCGCCCTCACGGACAAAAGCTGAGTTTTCATCGAAGCGATCGCACATTTCCGCACATACCTCCTCAATATCTGACTGTAGCCAAACCATCCCACCTGACGGCATTTGCTCAGCCAGCACATCAACCAGTTCCGGCTGCACCACTCGCCGCTTTTGATGCCGCTTTTTAAACCAAGGGTCCGGAAACTGAATGCTCACACACTGTAAAGGGCATCCTCCCGGCCAATCAGCAAGCAGGGGCCTGAGCGAATTATTCGCATTGCAAAAAACAAAATGCAAATTCTTTTGCAATGCCTGATCTCGCCGAATCAAAGCCCGATCAACTAGCGGCTCTCGAATCTCTAAACCCAAAAAATTCCACGCTGGCAGTCGCGCCGCCATCTCCCGCACAAAATCACCCTTCCCGCAGCCAATATCCAAATGCAGTGGCAGTCGAGAATTGGCAAACACCTCAGACCAGTCTGGCACCTCTGCCGGATTGGCATATTTACTGCTCAGCGGATTTACATGCTGACGAACGCGACGAATAGGCGGCATAGAAAACACTAAAGTAATCAGAATTATCCAGCTTACAGCCCGAAGCCAACTCTCTGGTTAACTAGCTATTCACTGGCTATTCACTGGCTATTCACTGGCTATTCACTGGCTATTCACTGGCTATGCGTGATGCACAAGTTATGTGCTAGCACCTGTTTACCCTTTGACTAGCCCGTTCACTACCAGCTAAGTAAGGAATGGGTGCGCTTGCCGGTGGCCAGCTTTGCCAAATAAACCGCACCAGTAGCGGCAGCGAAACGCCCACTAAAATCAAGCTAATCCACCACAGCTGCTGAATATCACCCACGGTGGGTACTTGCCCGCCGGAGGTCATCTGATGCAGACGATCTATCCCAACTGCCGCCAAATTATTCAGCGAATGGCAGGCAATGGGCACCCACAGGCTGCCAGTGCGTACATACAGCAGCCCCATCACCAACCCAAACAGCATTAGCCCCGGCGGATTATCGGGATGCAGCAAGCCAAACAGCACCGAAGAAGCGATGAGTCCCCACCGCAACCCCCATTTAGTGCTCCAGCGCTGAAGCAAAATCCCCCGAAATATTAGCTCTTCGACTACGGGCGCATATATCAGCAGCAAAAACAGCATTAGCCGCTCATAGAGCTGCGGATACATGCTATCTGTACCGCTGAGCGTGACAGATATCTCTAACAGCTGAGCGACATAGCCTGGAGAAAATAAAGAAAGAAAATAAAAAATAATGGCAGGGATTCCCAGCGAAAATAGTAGCAGGCTAGCCACCAGTAACACGGCGTAAAAAATAGAGAATCTAGGTGCTCTTCGTCCGAATAAACGATTGATTTTTAAACCCTGAAGCTGACCTACCCACAGGATCACAACGACCATAATAGTGAGGATGGAAATCGTTGAGATCGGGGTCAAAATAGGGTCGCTACCTGCGCTAGGCAATACACGCCACTCTGCGAGGAGCGAATACACAATACCCATTAACAGGCTAGCCACCAAGAATGTTCCTAACACTAGATAGCGACTGCGAAGGGTAAGAAACGGGTTGGGAGGTGAGGAGATGAGCCTGTCCATTCGGTATCGGTAGGCGATCGCTATTTTAGGCTTCCGCTTATTTTTATTTCACTGCTCATTATAGAAAGCTTTGACCTAAAGCATGTAACGTAGCGCTGCCTAGTAATCCAAAGTGCCAATCCAAAGTGCCAATCCAAAGTGCCACATCTTCAACATCTTAATTCAATGCCCATGCAAAGTTGCTAAAGTATCTGGGTAGTCAGGCTTTAGCCCAATAATAGTGCCGCCCTCTAATTCTTCAGTGCCGCCGCCTAATCCTTCAGAAGCATCAGATTCCGTAGCCGATTCCGCAGCTGAGAATATTTCACCGACACCTGAGCCAACCCCGCCCTCCAATAATCGGCGGGGTAATCGGCGGGGTCGAGGTAAGTTTCGTTGGTTCTGGTTTGGGATATTTACAGGCACCCTGCTTAGCGCGGCCGGGTTAGGGTTTGCTGCTTGGGCTTGGTTCTTTATTAACGAAGAACTCTCCCCTCTCATTTCTAGAACACTCACCGAATCGCTAGGGCGTCCGGTAGAGCTCGGCGAGGTGGAACAGGTCACTTTCAGCAGCCTGCGGCTTGGCCCCTCTCAGGTAGGCGTTTCTGACAATGACCCGACCACACTCAGAGCCGATGCTGTCACGGTTGATTTCAATCTAATCGAGACGCTCCTGACGAGAGAGCTAGGGCTAGGTCTCACCATAGAAGGCGCTGAAGGCTATCTAGAACAGGACGAAGATAGAGGCTGGCTCAACGTCACCGTTCCTGAGCAGGATGAAGAAGAGAAGGATAGGCGGTTTGACGTGCGGGTAGAGGAGATTCATGTGCGCGATTCTCAGCTCACGCTTGTACCAATACCGCCCTCAGATAGAGAACCTGAACCTATTTTAATTAACGAAGTTCGCGCGGAGGCAGCGTTTGATCGAGTTACTGTAGCCGGGGAAGATACAACGCGATCGCGCTTTGAAGTCACTGGCGATCCCGCAAAAGGAGGCGAAATCGCATTAAAAGGAGAAGTGCAGCCGATAGAAGCGGTAGCAGCCGAAGCCGAAGAGGACGCCCCCCAAAGCGATTCACTAGAAGATCTAGAAACGAACCTAGATGACGACCCGATTAAAGTTCAGTACGCGACGAACTTAGCGATTCAAGCTGACCAAGCGCCGGTAGCTGATGTTCTGAGTTTTACGCTCTCTAGCATTGGCTATGCGACCGATCAGGTCGTTGTTCCTGTCGGCACCGTTAGCGGCACCACAAATCTAGGCTTTCGACCCCAACAACCCGTCGATTATTCCGGCGTGCTGGTGGTAGAAGATGCGCAGGTAGAAACTACAATTGTGCCCCTACCGCTGACTGAGTTAGAGGGTCAGGCGCGCTTTGAAGGCAATGAGTGGGTGGTCGATAGCTTAACCAGCGAATATGGCGAAATTGAAATCAATGCCGAAGGCCTAATCGATTTTGACGAAGGGCTTGATTTGGCCTTAACGGCTGAAGAGGTCACCGTCGAAGAATTCACCGAAACGATTGACCTTGATCTGCCGGTTCCTACCGAGGGCACGTTTGATGCCGTCGCCTCCGTTCAAGGGCCGATTAACAAGCCAGAGATTACAGGCACCGCAACCGCACGCTCCCCGGTTGATGTCGATAAAATCACCTTCACTGACGCATCAACCGACTTTTTACTTCAGGGCCAGCGGCTATCTCTCAGTAATATTGCCGCAACGCCTAGCTTTGGAGGCACGCTCAGAGGGTCGGGGGAAGTCTTTTTGGGCCAGGGATCGCCCTTTACGTTTCAAGCTGACGCGAGCAGTATTCCGGCCACTGAAGTGGCTCAGATCTACAACCTTGAGCCCGGTTTTAGACTGGGCTTGGTTTCGGCAAATGCGACGGTGGTCGGCGGCAGCAACGGCGTTACCACAACGATTAACTGGGATGCGCCTGCGGCCCAGTATCCCGGCTCGGGCACGATTGATATCGACGGCAGGGCGATCGCCTTTCGAGACACCACCTTTCAGCTGGGGGGCGGCATCGTGACCGGCTCCGGCAACTTGCTAGACGGCGTATGGAACGGCGATGTTGATCTGCAAAACGTGCAGCTCAGCGCCTTCTCAGACGATCTCATAGGTGATATCAGCGGCCAGTTTCAGGTCAGCGGCAATACTGCCGACACTAGAATTGGTGCAATCCGAGGCAGCGGCAACGTCGCCTTTTCTAATGGGCTTGCCACCTTCAGCCCGCAATTTGCCAGTTTGAGCGATCGCCTCACGGCGCAGGTCAGCTGGAACGGCCAACAACTGCAAATTACTGAAGCGAATACTGACCGCATCACCGCAAGCGGCACCCTCACGCCTATTTTTGATAGAGGCTTTGAAGGGCTCGAAAGGCTCAATCTCAACGTCGTCGCGCAAGACTACAGCATCAACGAAATTCCCTTCGTTACGATCCCCGACGCGCTAGACCTTACTGGCCGCGCCAATTTTGTCGGTTCAATTACCGGCAATCCGCTTTCGCCCACCATCAGCGGCGATGTGCAAGTCACTGATTTGGTCGCTAACCGTCTGCCGTTTAACCCATTCTTGAGTGGATCTGTTGACTATGCAGCCAATAGTGGACTCGATCTTAATTTGACGGGTGAAACCGACAATATTGCCCTCAATGTTGGCCCTACAGCGCTGCGGGACGATGTTGCGATCGCCACCCCTGATCTCAACTTCAATGTAGGCTGGCGCAGCGCCTTCGCTAGAGGCCAAACTCAGGGCGACGTGCTCAGCGTAGAAGCGGGTAACTTTCCTCTCTCTACCCTCAACTTCCCACCCAACGGCGCAGGCGATATTGGCCAGCTGCGAGGAACCCTCACCACAGCCGATTTAGACATCAATCTCAATCGCCAAACCGTCGAGGGCGACATTGTTATCGATCAGCTGGGACTCGGCTACATCGGTGCAGGGCGGCTGGTAGGTCAGGTTCGTTACGCGAACCAGCTAGCGACCCTCACCAGCGGCGAACTGATCCTTAACGACAACCTCTACAGGCTCAGCGGCAGTCTCGATTTGGCCGATCCCATCCCGACTTACCGCGCTAGCCTCAATACTGAAGAAGGCAATATCCAAAATCTTCTGACCGCCCTTTCTATCTATCGCCTCGCAGATTTTCGTCGCGGGCTCACCGCTCCCGATTGGCTAGAAAATCCACCTTCTGAGCAGCTATTAGATAGCATTTTGGCCACCAGCCCCACGGGCAGAGCAGATGCTGCGCTGATTCAACAGCTGCGCCGCTTAGCAGAAATTCAGGCTATTCAGACAGCAGAGGCGATCGCCGCAGACAACCAACCCTTGCCTCCCCTGCAAGACCTCAACGGCCCGTTTGCAGGTAGCCTACAGCTCACTGGCAGCGGCAGCGACTTTCAGCTCGCCTTCGACCTAACGGGGCAAAATTGGACTTGGGGCGAAGCCTACAGCGCTCAAGAAGTCATCGCCAAAGGGTTACTCACGCCCAATGTGCTCACCCTAGAACCCGTTCGCTTTGCCTCTGTGATTCCAGTGCCAAACGATCTAGCTGTCGTTAAGCCAGCAGATACAGAAACTCCTGACGCAGTAACCTCTGACGCAGCGACCCTTAACCTAGCCGCTCTCGACGACATTGATGAAGTCCTTGATCTAGAGGCTCAAACAGCACTTGCAGCTGTCAACCTGTCAGGCCAATTAGTTTTTGGTCGCGACACCCAGCTCAACTCCAACTTGCAAGCCACTGCTCAAAATCTAAATATTGATACGCTAAGCAATGTCCTTGAACTGCCGTTCGATATTGACGGCTATGCCAACGCCACTGCAACGCTCAGTGGCACCCTCTCTAATCCTCAGCTACGAGGTTTGGCCGAACTCGAAGCCGCCACCATTAACGATACGCCCATCCAATCGGCAGAGGCCGACTTTCTCTACCAAAACGCCAGACTCAGCCTCCTGAGCGAACTGATCGCCACCGCGCCAGAACATCCCCTGACGCTCTCTGCCCAAATTCCCTACGCCTTCAACTTTATGGAGGCGCAGCCACAAAACGACGACATTTCAGTTGAAATTAAAGTTCAAGACGAAGGCTTAGCATTACTCAATATATTCACACAGCAAGTTGCGTGGGAATCGGGCAATGGCCAAGTTCAGCTCAACATCGGCGGCACCCTCAACAATCCATCCATCAATGGCGTCGCCACCTTAGAGGAAGCCGTCATCAACGCTAAAATTTTGCCTGAGCCCCTCACAAATGTCACCGGTAGAGCCATTTTCAAAGGAGAGCAAATTATTGTCGAAGGCTTACAAGGCCAGTTTAGCGATGGCCAACTGACCGCTGCTGGCACCTTTCCGCTGCTGTATCCCATTATCACAGGCCCCCGACTGAGCGCCCTATCCCCCGGACAACTGCCAGATGAACTGCCAGATGAACTACCAGATGAACTGCCAGATGAACCAGCGCCCTTAGATCCCCTATTTCCTCAGCCTTTAGCAGCTAATCTACCGCTTACTGTCAACTTCAAAGATATTGATCTAGATCTACAAGACCTCTACTCAGGTGGGGTAAACGGTCAAATTGTGGTCGGTGGCAGTGCGCTGCTCAGCGGCCCTCAAATTGGCGGGCAGGTCGTTCTCTCGAATGGCCAAATCCTCTTATCAAACGGCAATGGCACAGCTAGCAGCCCTGCGGCCAGCGATGGCAACATCTTGAACAATGACTCTATCGTGTTAGAGTCAGGCCCATCTTCGTCTTCAGCCAGTGGCATTACCCCGACCTTTCGAGATTTAAAACTCACGCTAGGCCAATCAATTCGAGTCGTGCAGGGCAACCTGCTCAATTTCACAGCCGATGGTACGCTGTTTCTCAATGGGCCACCGGATGATCTTCGCCCCTTTGGAATCATCAGTCTCAAGTCGGGCAGTGTGAACCTCTTTACCACGCTTTTCCGACTCAGAGGAAACAGTAATACTGCCGAGTTCACACCTGACACTGGCCTCACTAACCCGTTTCTCAATGTTTCCTTACGCGCTTCAGTGCCCGAAGTTAGCGGTACTGGCCCAATTGCCAGCAGCCCGTTTGCGATCGCCGAAACTGCCGACACCAGCAATAATGGATTCACCTCTTTGGGCTCACTTCGCACAATTCGAGTTCAGGCCGATGTGGTCGGCCCGGCCAACGCTATTTTCGAAAATTTAGAACTTTCTAGCACACCGTCTCGCAACGAAGATGAGCTGATTGGACTGATCGGCGGTGGCTTTGTCACCGCGATAGAATCTACCGTTGACAGTCTCTCTGGCAGCGGCGATAGCTTTGAAGGACTACTCAATATCGTCGGGAGCACCGTTTTAACTCGGATTCAAGACTTAGTGGGTGACGCGCTTAGCCTCAGCGAGTTCAGCCTATTTCCCGTCACCTCTGCCAGCCGCGCGCTCGGCGAAGAAACCAACGATACCGGGCTTGATATCGCCGCATCCGCAGGTTTTGACATCACCGATTCAACCACGCTAACGGTCACCAAAATTCTCACCGACACCAGCAATCCTGAGTTTGGTGCCAGCTATCGTCTCACCGACGCGCTTACAATTCGAGGCGCAACCAACTTTGAAGACATCAATCAGTTTTTATTGGAGTATCAAATTAGGTTTTAAGTCGTTACAGCCTAGAAAATCGACACATACCACGGCTAAATTACTCAGACATCTCATAAGATCATTGAAGCGTATGCTGAAAAAGAGTAATACTAGCTGAAAGCAATGATAGTCACCCACCAGCGCTCATGCGGTTAAAACGCTCTTGATCAATCTTCTAGAGCCGCTCAAAATATCTGCTAATCCTTGATTTCCTCAGCCTAAATTCCTTACAGTTGTTTCTTTATACCTAAATAACCGTGCTCAAAAGAATTACCCTCTCGCTATTGCTACTCATAGGCGCACTCAGCCAAGCCAAACCGGCAATGTCGCAGGCATTACTGCCCTACACACTGCCATTAGATGAAGCTGGCTTGCAAGCCGATGGTGAAAGCTTGGCTAGAGATGCTGCTCAATTAGCACAGTTTCAGCAGTACGATGAAGCCCTCGCGCGTGCTCAGCTTGCCGCCCAGCTACTGCCTAGTGATCCTGATATTTTGACCTTGCTTGGTAGCCTTTATTTACAGGCGAGCGAGCCGCAACCTGCCCAGGCAATTGAGGCGCTCAGCAGAGCCAAGAACCTCCAGCCTGACAACGCGCTGGTGATGTTTGCATTAGGCAGCGCCTACTTTAGCCAGGAGCAGTACGACCAAGCGGCAAAATCGATCGAGGCAGGATTGAGCATAGATCCCGAAAATCCGGGTGCCTTGTTTGACTTAGGCAATGCCTACTACAAACTTGAGCGCTATGACCAGGCGATCGCCCAGTATGAAAAAGCCGTCAGCAGCGATGCGAGCTTTTGGCCTGCAACAAACAATATTGGACTGGTCAAATACGAAGCAGGCGATGTTGACGGTGCGATCGCCATGTGGCAAGAAGCCCTCGAAATGGCCGAAAGCGAAGAAACTGAGCCTCAGCTAGCGATCGCAGTTGCCCAGTACAGCCATGGCACTCAAACAATTTCTAGCAGCAATATGGCGATTGTGGCCCTAGAGCGGGACCCTCGCTACGCCGATATAGACTTCCTCAAAGAAAACCTATGGGGCGATCAGCTCATTTTAGACACCCAAAAGTTCTTTAGCACACCTCCCTTACAAGAGCTTCTAGCGCAGCTGTAGGCCCACTCAAGTAATATCAAGCCCTAAAAAACAAAAACAAAAAAAGGACGGTAGGCCACATAAAATTAGCCTACCGTCCTTTTTTTAAGCCAGCAATATGGTACAAACGAACCATGCCCTTTGCAGCAGCTAATCCTACAGCCGCCAATCCTACAGCGACTAATCCGGAATCAGCGCCGCAATATCATCTACAAATTTTTGGTGATCAACCACCGGTTTAGAGATATATCCATTTGCGCCACTCTGGTTCAAAAAGGTCTCCCGGTCGCCATCCATAGCATGAGCCGTCACCAAAATCACTGGCACGCCCGCCGTCTCAGGATTTCCTTTGAGCATCTGAGTAATTTCAATGCCATCGACCGGTTTCCCTTCATACACGCTATGCGAAAGCGACACATCCATCAAAATAACGTCCGCTTCTTTTTTCTGAGCGATGGTCATCACCTCTTCAACATTCTCCGTGTGCTTGACGTTTAGACCGCCTCGCTTCGTCAATATTTTTGAGAAAACGCGGGCGTTCACCATATCGTCTTCCACAATCAAAACGGTCTTCATGTCTTTATAGATGGATTGTATAGAAACAGCTTACCCTAAGTGAATTCAAAACTTTTTGATGAATTAAGTCTGGCCACCCTCTTACTACTGGATAAATCTATTAAATAGATCTATCTAATAGATCTACTGCGGCCAAACCATGGCACTATTTTGACGCTACAGCTACTCTAAATTTTCCAGAACTACAGCATAGAGTATTGCAGTTTTTGGGCGCTTCCGTGTAACGTACAGCATTGTTAGGGTCACAAAAGTGTCTAACCAAGGTTTGTTCAGTCAGGCCCTTTTATCTTTCATCGCTGTTCACACATTTCTTTACGAGCGGCGCTTTCTTTTAACCGCATACCTATCTAGCGTATTTAGCTAAGGATCCTTTCATGGCGAAACAGTTGGACTTTTCCAAAGAACAGATCGTAACCACTGCCCTCCACACCGAGGTGCAGCGATCATATTTGGAATATGCCATGAGTGTCATTGTCGGGCGTGCCCTGCCCGACGTTCGCGATGGGCTAAAACCGGTTCATCGGCGCATTCTTTACGCCATGCATGAGCTAGGTCTAACGCCCGATCGGCCCTTTCGCAAATGCGCGCGTGTCGTGGGCGATGTGCTGGGCAAATACCACCCTCACGGCGACCAGGCTGTATACGATGCGCTAGTACGCATGGTGCAAGATTTTTCTAGTCGCTATCCTTTGCTGGCCGGTCACGGCAACTTTGGCTCAATCGATAACGATCCGCCCGCAGCCATGCGCTATACCGAAACGCGCCTGGCTGAGATCGGGCACAGTGCGCTCATTGGTGAAGTCAGTGAAGCCACGGTAGATTTTGCCGATAACTTTGACAGCTCTCAACAAGAGCCCGTCGTGCTGCCTGCTCAGCTCCCCAACCTCCTGCTAAACGGCAGCTCAGGGATTGCCGTCGGCATGGCGACTAACATTCCACCGCACAACTTAGGAGAAGTCATTGACGGCCTCATTGCCCTGATCGACCGCCCCAATCTCTCTAACGAAAAGCTCTTTGAACTGATTCCAGGGCCAGATTTTCCCACTGGCGCAGAGATTATTGAAACCAAGGGCATTCACGATGCCTATCGGACAGGGCGGGGGGGAATTCCCATTCGAGGAATTGCCCATTTTGAAGAAATTCAGCCGGGGAAAGGAAAGCGATCGCGTCAGGCCATCGTCGTTACCGAGCTTCCCTATCAGGTCAACAAGGCCAGCTGGATCACCAAAGTTGCCAGCCTAGTTAACCAGGGCAGAATCGAGGGCATTACCGACATTCGGGACGAAAGTGATCGCGAAGGCATGCGCGTCGTCATCGAAATCAAGCGAGAGGCCCAGCCTCACCTCATTTTAAACGAGCTGTATAAAATGACGCCGCTGCAAACCAACTTCGGGGCGCTCATGCTCGCAATCGAAGAGGGTCAGCCCCGGCAGCTTTCTCTCCGCGAAATTTTAGAGGCCTTTCTTAATTTCCGCGAAGAGACCCTGGTACGACAGTACAGCCATGAGCTGGGTCAAAAGCGCGATCGCGCCCACCTTGTAGAAGGCCTCATTGCCGCCCTTAACAATCTTGATGACGTCATTGATATATTGCGCAACGCCCCTGACGGCACCACAGCCAAAGTTGAGCTTAAAGAACACTTTGACCTGAGCGATCGCCAGTCCGACAGTATTCTTGCAATGCCACTGCGTCGGCTGACCGGCCTAGAGCAACAAAAACTCCGCGACGAAGCCCAAGAACTCGCCCATCGCATTTCAGAATTGCAGACCCTGCTCGAAGATCGCCCTGTGCTGATGAAATCGCTCAAAAAAGAGCTGCGCACCCTCAAAAAGAAATTTAACGACCCTCGTCGCACCCGGATTCAAACCATCGCCGAGCGCAACAAAGAAGAAAAGCGGCTCGCCGACATTGTCGCCGAAGAAAACGAAGTCGAATTCGTGCTCGAAATCACCCGCAAAGGCTACATCCGCCGATCTGCCGTCAAAGCCTACAGCCGTCGTAAGGCCAAAGAAGAACAGCCAACTAAGCAACTAGACGAATTTGACGATGTCACCATCCAAGCCGAAATCACCAATCCCAACCAAGAAATCCTCGTTCTCACCAAAGACGGCAAAGCCTACAGCGTCAACACAAACAATGTCCCCATGGCCCAACGCCAAAACAAAGGCGTCCCCTTAATTAACCTGCTCCCCCCTGCCGTCGGCAGCGTTCCTGACAGCATCGTCACCCACATCGTCCTCACCGAAGAACGGCTCGCGCAGCAGCTCATCGTCGTCTCCTCGCAGGGACGCATCAAGCGGCTTCCTGCCGCCGAACTCACCAATATTAGCGGACGCGGCCTCACCGTCCTCAAGATCAAAGACGACGATACACTGCTATTTGCCTTCACCGCCGACATCGGCACCGACTTGGTGCTTGCCTCTTCCGGAGGCCGATTGCTACGCTTTCAAATCAACGATGAACAGCTTCCCGAAATGAGCCGCGCCTCCCAAGGCACCAAAGGCATTCGTCTCACCCGCACCGAGCGCTTGGTTGGCTGTGTCCCCGTTCGCTCCAGCGACAGCCTGTTACTCATTTCCGAAAAGGGCTACGGCAAGCGTATGCTAGTTAGCAACTTCAAAGCCTCCAATCGAGGCGGTATTGGCTCCCAGTCCTTCAAGTTCAGTCTCAAAAGCGACGCCCTGATTGCGCTGCTAACAGCCGAACCGGAATCGACCTTCACCATCCTTACCGACGAAAACCGCTTTGCCAAAATGGCAGTCGCCAAAGTCCCCCTACAGGGCAGAAGCCAACCCTGCGCTAGGTTATTCACACCCGGTCGCAGCGAAACCGTCATTGAAGCCCGCATCACCGACATTCCCGAAGAAATGCTAGAAACCTAACGCCGGTTTCATCTCTCACGCTTCATCTTGTTGCCCTCATCCCTCATCCCTCCCCCCTATTGCCTTGGCCAGAGTCGTCCTTAAAAACATCACCAAAACCTTTGCAGGTGGTAGCCATACAGCTAACACGCCAGATACGTCAGATGCATCAGATACCTCAGATACGCCAAAGGCGTCAAATACGCGGCCCGTCCTTAGCAATATCGATCTGACAGTAAATGACGGCGAATTTATGGTGTTAGTCGGGCCATCAGGCTGTGGTAAAAGCACTTTGCTACGGCTTATTTCTGGGCTAGAGACGCTAACAAATGGCGCGATTTTGGTGGGCGATCGCACCATCACCCACCTCCCCCCCAAGCAGCGCGACATCGCCATGGTGTTTCAAAGCTACGCGCTCTATCCGCATCTGAGTGTTTACGATAATCTGGCCTTTGGGCTGCGCCGCACTCGTACACCGCTCACTCAAAATTTCACTCAAGATCTCACTCCAAATCTTGCTCAAAATCTCATCCTAAAAGATCCTGAACAGCCTCCCCACAGCCCACGCCGCCCAGCATGGCTCGAGAGTATGCTCGTCGGCCTTACCCGAGGCCTATCCCCCAAGCTGCGCTATCAGTCTGCCGCCGAACGCAGCATCGCTCAGCGCGTTTACACCGTCGCCAAAATGCTCCAAATTGAAGACCTGCTGAGCCGTCTTCCCAAACAGCTTTCCGGCGGGCAAAAACAGCGAGTGGCGCTAGGTCGGGCTATGGCTCGCAATCCTCAAGTCTTTTTGATGGACGAACCCCTTTCTAATCTTGACGCCAAACTGCGCAACGAAACTCGCGCTCAAATTGTTGGCTTGCAAAAAAAGCTAGCCACCACGACTATTTACGTCACCCACGATCAAACTGAAGCCATGACCATGGGCGATCGCATTGCCATCATGCATCAGGGTCGCATTCAGCAAGTCGCCCCTCCACTCGAAATTTACCGAAACCCTGCCAACCGCTTCGTCGCCGCCTTCATTGGGTCACCCCCCATGAACTTTTTGCCCGTGACCGTTCGCGCTAATCAACTCACGCATGCGGCCTTTTCCATTGCCCTTCCCACTCATTGGCAATCGGCGATCGCCCCCTACCGGGATGGCAGCACCTTACTGCTTGGCATTCGCCCCGAACATATCAGCATCGGCCAGTGCCCTGGCTCATTTGCCGCTACAGTCACCCAAATCGAAGCACTAGGCAGCGAAACCTTCGTAATGGCCCAGATCGTAGCCGACCAGCCAGTCATCAGCCAGTCTCTAGCCGCCCCCGTCACATCCCTTCAAATCCGCATCGGTGCCGATCAGCCCATCGAACCCGGCAGCACGCTGCAAGTCAGCTTTCCAACTGACAAAATTCACCTATTCGACACCGTTACTGAAGCCGCCCTGGAGCTACGCTAAAAAAAACTTAATAAGGCCCGAAAATGCCTCATTCCTCATCCACCATATTGGGGCTAATCAGCGTAATATCAAACTCATCTGGAGCCACTCCCGAAAAAGTATCTCGCTCTAGCTGGTAAAAAATCGCCCTTGCCTGCGGCCCAAACACTATTTCATCTTCATTCGCCAGATCATGGGCCTGCACCTTACGCCCATTAATCAACATGCCATTAGCACTGGGCTTGCCCTTCAAATTGCCATCTACAATGCGGTAGTAGTCGGTCTGATTATCCTTGGGCAGCTGCACCAAAGTCGCATGATGACGCGACACAAACTGAGAGGCCAGCCGAATATCACACTTCGGATCTCGACCGATTGAATAAACAGAGCTATCCAGAGAAATCTCACGCCTTCCCTGGCTATCTTCTACGATTAAAATGCTGGTAAGCCGAGAATCTGAAGACGAAGACATAATATAGTGCTGCCGTAGAGTAAGCAAACGGGCTATAAAAACGTGAGTTAATTTGAGGTTGCCCGACTAATCAAGAATACTTTACAACTCTTTTATCAACAATTCAGGTTGGTATGACAGTTCGCAAAAAAAAAAGGATGACCTGAGGGTCACCCTTTTTTACATTGACTGTTTTTACATTGACTGTTTTTGCACTAACTGCTTTTACATTGGCTATGTCAACATTCACTCATAGCATTACTGATGGCATTAAGTGATAGTAATTGAGCAATAGCAATTGAGCGATCGCGCATCAATCAATCCAGTGATCGCCCTAGCGAGCAGCCGAATTAGCCAACACCTTATCAGAAGACATCAGCGAGTCGTAAGTCGCTCTCATCTTAAGGCCAACAAGCACCTGAAATAAGCCGCTACCGTTCTTAGAGCCTGGATACTCACTGTGCTTTAGCAACAGCTCAGTCATCTCTCCATAGTGCTTAGTCGAGGTATTGCTCAAATGACTCTCTACATAAATAACCTCTTCCAAACGATCAAACTCACCGTCTAGCTCCAATACAGAGACCTCGTGACCGTAGTAGCTGTCAGGACCATAGTGCATCCGCAGCCCAGGATAAGAGCAAGTCAGCTTACGACCACAGGGAATCCAGTCAATCGTCGAGCCCTGGTCAAACAAATACACAGGATCAAACCCAGCAATACCCTCACGCTGAATCAATCGAACGCGAAGAATCTTATTCTCCTTGTCATCTGGAATCAGATTCGTCGGCAAAATCTGGATCACGACATCGGCATACTGCTTCTGCACGTCAACATAAGCCTCAAAATCAGGCTTACGAGAATTAACAGCAGCTAGCACATCTTCATAGGTATGCCCGCGCTCCGCCATATCTCGCTGGATTTTCCAGTTAATCTTCACCTCATCGCTAATATCTAAATACACGCTGAAGTCCAGCAGGCCGCGAACCCGTTCGTCATACAGCGGATGCAGACCTTCTATCACCACAATTTTATTGGGCGCTACTTTTTCCGGTGGATCTAGCTCACCCGTTTCATGGTTGTAAATAGGCTTATCGATGGTGTTGCCGTCTTTAAGCGACTTAATCTGCTCATACATCAGATCAAAATTATTCGCCTTTGGATTCAGGGCAGTAATCTTCTGCTCCTTGCGCTGCTTGCGATCCAAACTGTGATAGTCATCCAAACAGATAACTGTCATCAGTTCTTCACCAAAGAGATCCGTCAAGCGCCGCAAAAAAGTGGATTTGCCACATCCAGAGTCTCCAGCCACACCGATCAAAACTACTTGGCCTTCTTTACTGGTCATAGGGTCCTCTACAACAAAGTCAAAATTATTATTTTTAAAAAGCGCCTCAGGCAGGTAAGCAAAGCCGCCCTATACCCAATTAGCCCGCTGTCAGTCCTTACCCAAGGCTCTTACCAGCACTGTCACCCCTGCCGAATTAACCAGCAGCGACTCACAACAAGAAAAGATCCCTCAAAAGCCCTTACGAAAAGTAACTGACTAATGACAATCCTTCGCAAATCACAAAATTTTATGATTTGAAATTTTTGGTTACGTATACTGAATATTATCAGAGACCACGACTCCCAAACAAGCAGCTACTTCAGCGGATCTTGGATCTATTTTTGCTTTAGTTGACGCTAGCAAAAACATTCACCGGGCCATTGACCGTGCTATTGCAAGGTCAGCTAGCCATGACCCCAGTATGTAGCAATCTATTAAATTTTAAGTAAAATCAGCTAAAAGGAAGGCGCTTTATGAAGTGATCCCTTCCATAAGACGTAAAATAGCCTACTGCTAACTGCCATTAAAACAGCTAACAATAAAATCAATCAGCTCAGAATGATAATCTGGTTTTTATAGAATCGAAATATCAAGCCACCCAAGGCCATTATTAAGGATGTACAACTCCAGCACCACTGGCAACACAGTTAGTAGCTTCGCGAATAGAGTCTACGTCTACGAGGTAGAAGGACTCGGCCAAAGCGGCCAAGCAAGCAATATAAACGCCCCTGTTCGCCGCAGCGGCACCGTTTTGTTTACGGTACCCTATGGCCGTATGCAGCAAGAAACCAAGCGCATCATGAAGCTCGGCGGCAAAATCGTTAACATTCGCCCCGCAAGTGAAGCCAGCATATCTAGCCAAGCCAACGGCAGCTCTACTGGCGACGCCTCTTCAGTTCAGGCCTCCTCTGTCAAATCTAACCAGAAGCCAATGACTCCAACCACCGAAAAGAAAAAAGTCCCTGTTAACATTTACAAGCCCAAAAATCCCTATTTAGGCACCTGCCTATCTAACGATGAGCTGGTTGGCGAAGGCGGGATTGGCACCGTCAAACACCTTAAATTTGATCTTTCCGAAGGTGACCTGCATTACCTAGAAGGCCAAAGCATTGGCATCATTCCCGATGGCGAAGATGACAATGGTAAGCCCCACAAAATTCGACTCTATTCCATCGCTTCTACCCAACATGGCGACGATGTAGATGACAAAACTGTCTCGCTTTGTGTCCGCCAGCTAGAGTACAAAGACCCGGAAAATGGCGAAACCGTTAAGGGTGTTTGCTCCACTTTCCTTTGCAACTTGGGTGTTGGCCAAAAAGTACAAATCACTGGCCCCGTTGGTAAGGAAATGCTCCTTGCGGACGATCCCAATGCCAACATCGTCATGATGGGTACCGGCACGGGTATTGCTCCGTTCAGAGCCTACCTATGGCGTATGTTCAAAGACCAAGAGCGCGCCGCTAACCCCGACTACCAGTTCAACGGCAAAGCTTGGCTCATCTTTGGCATACCCACCACGCCAAACATTCTCTACAAAGAAGAGCTAGAGGAAATTCAAGCTAAGTATCCGGATAACTTTGAGCTAACCTACGCTATCAGCCGCGAGCAGAAGAATTCCGAAGGCGGCCGGATGTATATTCAGCACCGCATTGCCGAAAATGCTGAGAGACTCTGGCAGATGGTGCAGCAAGATAATACCTACGTGTACATCTGTGGCCTTAAAGGCATGGAAGATGGTATCGACGAAGCGATGGCAGCGGAAGCGTCTAAGGAAGGTATCGAGTGGAGCGAATACCGTCGTACGCTTAAGAAAGCACATCGTTGGAACGTAGAAACCTACTAAACGTATCTGGCCAAATATATCTGGCTAAACGCATCGTTTTTTAAAGAGGGGTACCTGTGATGGGTGCCCTTTTTGTGTTTAAGCGTCCATCTCTACACTTGCTATACAATTGGAAGGTTATTTTGGAGATGGAAAATTGGCTTTAAAGGTAGGAATACTGGGATTAGGCACGGTTGGCACGGGCGTTGCCAAAATGCTGTTAGATACTCAGGGCCGCCATTCGCTGCTCAATGAACTAGAAATTGCCAAGGTGGGAGTGCGATCGCTCAAGCCCCGCTCCGTTAGCCTCCCGGATGCTCTCTACACAACCGACCTTGAGAGCATCACCACTGATCCAGATATCGATATTGTGATTGAAGTTATGGGCGGGTTAGAACCCGCGCGATCGCTCATTCTGCAAGCCATCGATCACGGCAAACATATCGTCACCGCCAACAAAGCCGTGATCTCCCGCTACGGTGAAGAAATTTACGAAGCCGCCACCGCCGCAGGCGTATACGTCATGATCGAAGCGGCAGTAGGCGGCGGCATCCCAGTCATTACCCCACTCAAGCAGGCCCTCAGCGTCAACCGCATCCAGGCCGTCATGGGCATTATCAACGGCACCACCAACTATATCCTCACCCGCATGCAAACCGAGGGCGGCGACTTTGATTCTATCCTTACCGACGCGCAGCAACTCGGCTATGCCGAAGCCGACCCCACCGCCGACGTAGACGGCCTTGACGCCGCCGACAAAATTGCGATCCTAGGGGCACTTGCCTTTGGCGGGCGCATCAATCGCGACGATATTTACTGCGAAGGCATCCGCAATATCAGCGCTGCCGACATTACCTACGCCAAAAACCTGGGCTTTGTGATCAAGCTACTGGCCATTGCCAAGCTTCCCAACGAGCCAGATCTCAACCAAAACCTCAACCAAAACCTCAATGACATTCAGGTGAGAGTCCATCCCACGCTAGTCCCCATCAGCCATCCACTCGCCAGCGTTAACGGTGTTAACAACGCTGTACTCGTTGAAGGCGATCCCATTGGCCAAGTCATGCTCTATGGCCCCGGCGCGGGCGAAGGCCCCACCGCGAGTGCCGTCGTCTCCGATTTGCTACAAATTGCGGCTAGCCCAACCCAACCAGAACAAACCAATCCTTTACTCGTTTGTTCTCACAACCATACACTGAGCATTGTTCCCAACGCCGAAGTCGTTACCCGACTATATGTTCGACTCATGGTGAAAGACACCTCCGGCGTTATCGGCAAACTAGGCACTTGCTTTGGCAATCACAACGTCAGCTTAGAATCCATCGTTCAAATCGGCATCCAAAATGACCTCGTAGAGCTGGTGGTGGTCACCCATGAAGTTCCTGAAGGATCTTTCCAAAAAGCCCTGGCTGAAATTCGCCAGTTTCCAGAAGTCATTGAAATACCTAGCCTTTTACATGTGCTTTAGCCTTTAGCTCCATAACTAGCTCTATGACTGAAACAACCTCTGGTCAGGCACTGTATCAATGGCGGCAATGGGCCATTGATCTGGCCCTAGCAAACGGCATCGACCTAGAAGAAATTGACTGGTTTTTGCAAAGCGTCACGTCACTCAGCACCCTTTCTCTCAATCTAGATCTTTACCGTTCTGAATTTGAGATTCCCTTAGAACTGCCTCTCACCCATCTGACCGAAAAATGGCAGCAGCGCGTCACCAACCGCACGCCTGTTCAGTATTTAATTGGGGAAACGCCCTGGCGCAACTTCGCGATCGCCGTCTCCCCGCATGTCCTTATCCCCCGCCCTGAAACAGAACTCATTATCGACATAGCCCAAAAACTAGCAGCCGAGAGCCCCTGTTCAAATCAAATCATGTCAGGCCACTGGGCAGATCTGGGCAGCGGCAGCGGCGCGATTGCACTTGGCCTAGCGCACCAGTTCAACAACGCCACCATTCATGCAGTCGATATTAGTGAAAAAGCACTTGAAATCGTCCGACTCAATGCCAAAAAAAATCGACTCGCTGATCGCATCACCTGTCATCAAGGCAGCTGGCTAACCCCGCTTACCCATCTACAAGGACAGCTTTCTGCCATCGTTGCGAATCCGCCCTACATCCCCACCCAAATCATCCCCACCCTTCAACCCGAAGTTGCCCAGCATGAACCTCACCTTGCCCTAGACGGTGGCCCCGATGGTCTGCATAGCATCCGTACCCTTATCACCACTAGTCAAGCCTACCTTCACACCGGCGGCCTATGGCTCATAGAACTCATGCAGGGCCAAGCCCCCTCAGTTGTTGACCTGCTCACCCAGCACCACTACGAAAACATCGCCATCCATCTGGATCTATCCGGCATCCAAAGATTTGTCTCTGCCCGCAAAGCCCTATAATCACTGAATAGCCTACCTGGAGCCTCACCCCATGGAAACCGCAGCCTCTTACGACTGGCTTTTAGGATTAATTGCGATCGCCATCTTCCTCGGCGGCCTTTTCCTCCTCTTTGACGGCATCAACGGCACTAACGATTAACCAGCGATTAACCAGCTTTTTTTAGCAATAAAATATTAGGCGCAACACAGCCACCAATTACACTAATCAAATCACACCAATCATTAGTAGCAAGTTCTGCCACTTCGGGGAACGCTTTGCTCTTTAGATTTACGCATTGCGCCAATAATCGTTGAGACAATAACGCAGCGCTTAATAGTCGGGGCATTATCGCTAGAAAGCGTCAGCCGTCCTAGCCGATGTTGTACATCTCCCTTTTCGGTAAAACGCACATAGTAAATATCAGCTGAGGAGGCAAAAGTTGTTTCTGCATCAATCCGCACAGAGCGTGATTCAAACGCTTCCCACTGAGCAGCGGCAGGCAATACAGACCTTGGATGACTTGCCCACTCTACCAATCCATTTCTTTCTCTAATGCTAAATTGCCAAGCCATTCTTTGCCGCTGCGCCTTAGATTGGGCATCGCGAATACCAACATACAGCTTGTCTCGCGAAACAGTGAGTCGATTTCCTTCAATAAATTGCAACCATTTAGGTGCAGCAACTGCCATCACTACTCCCACCATAAAGATCACAACAAGCATTTCCAGCAGGGTAAAACCTCTCTGAGATTGGAGCATTACTTTTCTCTAAATCGACAATAAGTTAAACACAAAACCAGCGCTATAGAGGAATAGCGCTGAACAAAAGCTTAGGGCATAAAACTGTCGCATAGGTCGTCATTTGCTGGCTTTAGCCCCCCTAACAATGTGGTGATAATAACGCAGCTCTGGGTCGGCGATTGACCAGCAGGCGGTGCGGGTAGCTGAGTATTTCTAATACTGATCACGTAGGGCATAATATTCACATCTTCCACTTCACCTTTACTATTAAAAACAATCGGGTCTGAGTCCGAGGTCACAATCGTAAAGTTTAGACCCACCTCGCCATTGCCTAGCACAGTCACCGTACTGGGCGAATTTACGAACGAAGTAGTAGAAGACTGCAAGTCTAAGTTGCGTACCGCGACAGAAAGGGGCGTAGTGGCCGTAGCAGGCAAAAACGTCACTTGTTTTTTTTGCTGCCGAGACTGGGCCTCGTCTTGAGCAGTTTTTAGCACGCTCATAAGGTCACCACGAGCTGCATTCATACGTTGGCGATCTAAAAGGCTTTGCCAGGTAGGGGCAGCGATCGCCACAAGCGTGCCTACCATAATAACCACAACCATAAATTCAAGGAGCGTAAAGCCTGCTGTCGGTTCCGTATTCAGACTCTGCCCGTACAGCGTTCTTATCTTTTTATTCAGCTTCGTGTTCAAACATAAAAAGAATTGCATTACTCATTAAACCCTTTATTAATAACGCCTTTAACCGCTACCTGCGTTTCTAAAATAGGTAAAGAAGTTCTATCGCTAAATCCTCGAACCCCTCCCCCACTAACCGACTGCACATTACCCCGCAAAAAAACATACACATCTTGGTTAGCGCGAGTGACGGCCGCACCTATTTCTGGGTTGCGCACACAGGCAAAAAAGCTGTTGTTTTCTGTTGTAGTTGCTGTAGATGGCGTTATCAAATACAGCGGATTAGTCCCATCAGTTCCATAGCCAAGACATCCATCAGATAAAGGTTGCCGATTTAAGGCAACTGGTGGCAAAAAACTGGGAGCCTGCACATAATCTGTTAATACTGCTGAAGATCCTCTCGGAGCCGTCCCCACTGGATCCGGCTGCCAGGTCTCAAATGAGGCGAGCGGATCTGTTGGATTTGTGGGATCTCGATACCCATCTCTTGTGGTTAGATCTGCTGGAATAGTTGAGTTGTACTTTGTCAGCTCATAGCGAATAATTCGCGATTGGCCTGACCAAGTGCTATCGGTTTCATCGTTTATTCTTTGCGCATATACCACCAGCGTGTAGGCCGCCTGCCGAATCCTCAGAAGTTCGCACTCCTGCAAAACATCTGTGGTCATTGATGAATCACAGCTTGGTAAATCACCATCTTCAATTGGGTCAATTCGCCAAAAGGCTAAAACCGGAACCGTATCTGGATCTGGATCTGAATCAATCGGGAAACTAGGATCTCCTATGAGGTAATCTGTAACAGTTTCTGGATTTGGATAAACATAAACGGCTTCTTGTAAATCATTAACAATGTATTCCATAGCGCGACTGATATCGCGCTGCACTTGGTCTAGGTTAGACTCTCGCTTGTCAGCCTTGGTTAGCTCCACAACTAAATACAGCAAGCCAGAGATAATAAGGGAGGCAATAAATAGCGATATCAATAGCTCTAACAGTGTAAAGCCCTTTGAGTTCCAACTTTTTGAGGGCTGTCGCAGGCTATTAGCTCGTGAGCTTTTGGCTACAGATAGCCACCGATAAAAGAATAGAACGAAAGGTCGCATAGCTAAAGAAAGGAGAATAACTTAGTTAGATGCCGTAACAAGTAAAGGAAAATTGTTTATTAAATGGACTGTTAAAAATTACGGTTGAAGATCGTTGAGGATCACTGCTTGAAGGCACGGTTTAAGCGCTTAGTTGCACTGTAAAGTAGTCGGGGTAGAGCCTGCGTATTGCCAATATTGACAGAGGCTAGCATCGCGATCGCCTTGGCCCATTTGGCCGTATAAAACAGCTAGTGGTTGACGGCCTCTATCACCTTCACCACTGGTGAAACCAAGACTGGTTGTTGATGCTGTCAGTGAGGTGATATTTTGTTCAGCGGCAGCATCATCATAAACGCGCACTCCATAGTCAAACACCACTGGCGTGCTAGCAGTAACACCCGCCGTTTGCGATGGCAGTTCTATCCCTGGTGTTCTAAATAATTGAATTGCAAAGTCACTAGTTCCATCGCCATCAATATCTATTCTTCTCGCTTGTCTTTCGCTAGTGACGCTGGCGGTACTATCAATAAAAGCATTAGGCGCTGGAACCTCGGCAATGCTAGCCGCATTTACCCTAAACAGTTTTAAATTATTTAACCGATCTCCATAGTCACCACCTTGCTCTACCACCAAGCGCACTTTATCGACTTCGGCTTGCGCTATTTGCAGAGCCTGTTCTGTTCTTTGGTTTTGCACCCTTGTGGCAACCGAAAACACCATCATAGGGCCGATGCTAGCGGCAGTTGCGGCAATCACAACAATTGCTACTAGGCATTCAATTAAGGTTAGGCCGGCATTAGCAGAACGCCCATGCTTCTGTTTCCGTTTGATAAACTTTGCTTTCATCGGACTGGGTTGCATTGGTACATTCCTTTCAAACAAGTGTTGGATTTTTGTGTCGACCAATCGTTAGGGAGGGCAAATCTCTTGATCGAATCGGGCAATTAGGGGACTGCTAGGATCGTCAGGATTTTGTCTCACTCTTGAACAGCGCAGGTTAGTCACGTAAGGATCTTCTATTGGCAGCTCACGATAATGCTCACTACGTGGCCGACCGATAGAAACAAATCTTTCTGCAATAGGCCCAACCGGAGCAAACTGAAGCCCGACATCATAACCCCATCGCCGACCTGGCGGACCATAGTAGCCAATACGTTCCGCAGCCGCTGGGACGTCACCAGGCTCCCAAGCGTCAAGGTCAAACGGGCCTGTTCCAGATGTGCTGAAGTTCAGCTGTAAAAAGGCACCTTGAATAAAGAGATTACCATTCCAATTTTCTAAAAATCTAGGAAAGTTATGTAAGCCGCCATAGCCCTGCCTATTTCGTGAAGGCACTAAACCAGAAATGATGGTAGCATTCATGCGCTCTGGTACGAGAGCGGTGATTTGCCCGCCGCCGCGTTCATCGGGTAAATCAAAGTTGTTATCATCTGAAGCCTCAATAAAATCGCGATTGCTGCCGTCTGGGCGGCGTACTCTAGACTCTCCATTACGACCAACCCAAATAGGAATTGTAGAATCGCCACCACTGCTACCCAGTCCACCGTCTATTCTAAACCAATCGTTAGCCCCACCCCAGGCGTCACCACCATTTTGAGCAGGTTTTTGCTGATTGTGGAACGAAGTCCGAGAAAGAGCACCCGCTGCATTTCGGAATTCTGTAGAGTTAGCGGAGCGGTTTCTGATAAAGCCCTCTTGAACAGCTCCATCGACAAAATTGTCAGAAAGAAGGTATACAGCATCTGCCAGAACTTCCGCAACACGCCAGCGGTCACCACTGGTAGTCGCAAACGCACCTAAGTTTGGAGTGGTACGATTGTTGTAAAACCGCGCGCCAAAGGCAACGGTATTATCGAATAGTGTTTGTGTAAATTCTTCTAGGGTATTGGTACCGTTAGAAGTGTGTGGATTAAACTCACCTTTGATATAGGCGAGGTTGTCAGTAACAAAAGTGAGGCCTCGCTCGCGATTGGTGCGATCGCTTAAGTCACCGTTATTGCCATTTAATGCCGCATTCAGTCGAAACCCATAAGGCCGACGATCAGGATCTGGGAGAAAGTCCACTGGCTTTACGCTAATGCCCACAAAGCTGCCAGCGCCCGCACCATTGTCACCGCGTCGGCTCAAAGGTGGATCGGTAGGGCCGCCACTTGCAGCTGTGCGGTTGGCGCGCATCCAGCAAGCATTGGTGAGGAGTTCATCAAAGGAGTCGCAGCTAGTCCAATTTGCGGTGGAAGCCGGACGGGTAATGCTGTCTTCTCGGGCGGCATCCTCACGAACCGCATAAAAAATGCCGTTATTGGTGTCTCTGTTGTCAGAAATCCAGTAGTCGGTGCCAGCTCTATTACGAGTGAGCTTCTCTAAATCAACATCTAACACGCGCACGGCCATTTCTTCGCGACCGTTGTACATCACCTTATCTAGCAAGGCGAGCGCCACATTAACGTTGCTAGCACCATTAATGACCTTAATATCCATTGACTCAGGGTTCAAAGCGCCAGCCGGAGAAGCCGCCGAGATTGTCGCTGGTAGCGCCCACCGGTCGGTTCCGGTCGCAGTCGGATTGCTAGCACGAGGCGCAAAAGCGATCGCAGCAATGCCCAAATCATTTTCATCTTCTATATCGGCAGGTGCAGCATTGTCACCGACAACACCGTATGCAACCAATTGATTGACGCCGTTAGTCGCATCTGTCAGGTAATTCTGATTAATGTACTCTTCAGCGGTTGGCTGTAAGTAAGGAGCAACACCTAACTGATCATGAGTTCTTGTGGGAAACAGATAATGTAAAGAGGGATACCTGGGGCCTTGAGTCACTGAGCAAAAGGCCATTGCCAGCCCTAACTGCGCCTCCTCTGAGTTACCCCCGGATGCTGCAAAACTCGTAGGGTCACAAGCCACTCGAAAACTTTGGCTGGCAAAAGAACCGCCTGATCCCTGATAAGCATAGGTCGCCGTCGCAGCGGTGTACCCTACACCTGCACCTGGTAACCCAACCAATGTCCCTGCTGGCAAAAACCCTAGTGTTCTATCTCGCGCTATTTGTTGAGCTTCTGAGATAACTTGAGCACGGTAGATAGCAATAGGTAAATTCGCACCCAACGCACCATCATTTTCTAAAGCGTTGAGCCACTGCGCCGCAGTAAACTGCTGGTAATAGCCAGGACTATAAGTGACAGGGGGACAGCCCGCAGAACCTGCGCTACCTGTACATAAGTTAGTGGTTGGGTTAGTTCCAATCTCACCATTGGGAATGTTGCCATCCATTAGTTTAGCAAGCTGTACTCCCAGTGCATTCAACCCAGCAGTACCAGTGGTTGGAACGGCTGCATATTCAGCTGCATTTGCATTTAGGTTATAAGCTAATAGCCCCAAGGTACAAGCCGCTGAGTGTAAAGAAGACTTGTCAGCTGGGCTTAAGGCAGCATAGCGGGCAGCCATATTAGTCTGCGCTGGTCGCCATGCTGGAATCGCCGATCTGTTGGTTGTTGCGGCAGTCGCAAAAATTGCATCTAAGCGTTCATCAAAGATCCGTCTTAGCACAGAAAAATCGCCCCACATCGCTTGATGAGGAAAAGGATGCACTGTGTTGTCTTGTACGGGTGTGAATGAAGGTGAGCCGCCATTAGGGTCACCAGCAAAATAGGCTAAATTGCGCAAAGCAGTGCCCAATGGCTGGTTACTTTCTAGCTGGGCTCCAAACTCTGCTTCGGTATCAAACGCAGTTGGGAAAGAAAACTCCCAACCGTTAGTGCCTTGTCCCGTCAAAAAGTCTGTTTTTACAGCGCCAGTTTCGGTGTAGTGATTAAATGTACGACTATTCCTGATGGTTTGCAGGGTGCCTGGGTGAGCAGTCGTGGCAATGCAAGCGCGTGGGCTCATGCCATTATTAGATTGATAGTGGTACACCACCATGCCTTGCACCGCAGCTAAATTATCTCGTAAGGTAACCCGCTGTTTTTGCCTATGAGTCATCGTATCGCTGGGCTGGGGCGGGTATAGTGGATCGCTTGTGCCGCTGATCGTAGTGTTCCACCCTAGGTGATTGCCTAGCTCCAAGCGCTGACCAACCACCACACGCATTCCGTTAGCAATGGCCTTACGCTCCCAATAGCCATCTAAGCCATCAGTGTTATTAGTCAGCCCGTCAGCCCGTGGATCACTCTCAATAATCTCGTCTCCTAGGCGTTTGTCATAAGCAGGATCATTACGAGTTGTATTAATGCCAGCACCGGGGCCACCAGAAGGGCTGTCATCCCTATCTGTATCAGTTACCCAGTTATAAGTTGCGTAGTTAGGGCTAGGACCATAGCGATTATCAGCCCGATAAAAGTCGTCTAAGAACGGCTGATTTTGGTTTTGGTTAAAAACTCTTCCGCCCGCGTTAAAAGGATTCGTAGCCCAGTTGGTCGCTCGTTGCCAAGTTCCTGTGCGACGGTGGCGTGAAATGTTGCGAGTAAACAATGCTACAGGATCTAAGGCGAGATCTAATAAATGGTTGTAAGTGGTTCCTTGTACAGAGTCATTGGCCGTTGTTAAGCCAGTGCCGATAGTGGGGGCATTATTTAGGTTGGTAAAAATGTGAAAGTCAGGATTACCCCGAGCATTTAGGTCTCCATAAGTAGGCGCTCCAGCGATCAGCTGACCCTGAAAATCGGGACTGCCAGCAGCTGTGACGTTAATAACACCATCGTCGTTACCATCTACTTGAGCCATCGTCACCTCAGACGCATTTCGGGTGTAGAGGCAAGAATTGTGCGAGCTAATCATATGCGCTCTCAAGTTGTTGGTAACCATCAGGTTGCCATCAGTATGAATAGCACCATTCCAGTTGAACTCAGGGCCTGGATGCACTTCCATATCGTACTTAAACCAAGCGCCCCAGGTATTTCCTCTTTGCGCAATGCGCACCTGCTGTAGCTCAAAGGCGCTGTTAGCACGGGCGGCGCTATTGCCATTTTTTACAAATGCAGTGAGCTGAAAATTTTTCTCTAAAGTTGCGTTATTAACCGTAAGCCAGCCTTGCGCAGGGACTCGTGACCCGCCGCAGTTAGAAATTAAGTTGTTGGTGTTGATGGGGCCGTTACGAGTGACTAAAGCATTGGCTTTGTCAACATTGCTGGAATTTTCGATTGTGATATCGTCGTCTCTAGTGGGTGTTGGGACAGCATTTTGATCAACTGAATCATCCATGAGCAGTGAGTAAGCAATGACTTCGTCAGGAGCATTTATGCCATCTCCGTTGAGGTCGAAAGAGAATGACCAAGCATTATCAACAGTGCCATCATTATTAATATCAAGCCGCGTTTCGTCAGGCAGGGTGTAGGGATCTGTTCCTAGCGCGGTAATGCCTAAGTTGCCACCAGTACTTGCATTGTTGTCTATATTTAGCATGAGAGTCGCGAGCACATCACTAGCGGGCGTGCTAGTACCCGGCATTCGCGTATCTTTAGAAAACAGGTACTCTAGTTTTGCCTTGCCCCTATCGGCTGCGGGCGCTGCCATGTTTTCAATTAACTGCTGCTCGCGATCTAATATGGCCGATTGGGTACGGCTAACTGAGCGAAAAGTTAAAGCCCCGACCGTTAGGGTCATCACCAACAGCAACAGTACGGTTGTCGGCAGAACAAAGCCTGCGCGGCTATAGCGAGTAGATCTGTTGAGCAAAAATAAGCTTCTTAGCGCACTGCTCATAAAGCGACGGCTAAGCCGCTGAAAGTCTGAAGGTGGCTTACGAAGATTTTGATTGCGAGTCTGCTTGTTGGCGGACATGGCTAGATTCCTAACGGGGTAAGGAGATGCAAAAGTGCGCGGGGTGCTTGCACGCTCAGCGCTTAATAGGGCTGAGAGGCTAAGTGCGTGAAGTAACTGGCTTTTCCCAATACTTTTAGCGATGTTACGTAACCAGATTACCCAAGAGAACTAACAGAGATAATCCGTAGGCCTACCCATCTAGAAACAATGAATCATAAAGCTTTCAGCCGTAGAGCATAATTCCTTGTGAAACCTATGAACAGCCATAAAAAAATCCCTCCGTGATAACACAGAGAGATTTTTTAATTCAAGTTAAGAGCTTTATCAGCGCTTGTTTTTAGTACTTGTTTAGGTCGATGCCAGCTTCACGAGCCATAGCTGCTAAGCCTTTCTTTTCAAGCGTTTTTAAAGCTTTGGTAGAAACCCGGAGCTTAACAAATCGGTTGCCTTGAGGCCACCAAATGCGCTTGTCCTGAAGGTTAGCTTCTTGCAGGCGCTTGGTGCGGCGGTGAGAGTGAGATACGGCAAAAGCGTTATTGGCCTTTTTGCCGGTGAGGTCGCAGGTTTTAGACATGGGTGTTTTACGCTAACAGAGCTATCTATTATAGACAGCAATGGTCATAAGGACAAAGATCATTGAAACGAGTGGGCTTTGGACTATTTCTGCCGCAAAGGCTGCGCTATCGGCAGAAATAGTCAAAGCAATCAGGTTTCGTCTTAACGCTCGGTGAGCTTGGTGAGCAGGTTGGTAGAACGCTCGGTAAAGGCTTTCATACCGTCGGCGTCGAAGCCTTTTTGAGCCATGAGGGCCAGGTCATATACCTGCTCGCAAATGAGCGAGGCGAGCTGTTCGGCAGGAGATGGGCTACCGTCGGGCTGGACAATGCTGCCTTGGTCTAGCTTGGCCAGGTTTTGAATGAGCGGGTGGGCGGTGTTGACTAGCAGCGTGTGTGATTCAGGGAACTGGACGCCCTGCTGCTGCAAAAATGCGCTCATTTCTTGCATGCGACGAAGCTCTTCGGGCACCAGTACCATCGCAGGTGGTGCTGACTGGTCAACTGACTTTAGGGCCTCAGTACGAATGGTGATTTGCGGACGGTTGAGCGACTTGGTAAAGACGTCTTTGATTTGTTCGCTGCGAGTTTTGTTGGTCGTAGCATCTACAATTTCGGCTTCTTTATCACTGTCTATTAGGGTGTCGTCAAGGTCGGCATCTACACGAGAAAATTTTACATCTGAGTATTCTTGCTCTAAGAAGGAAACGAAGTGGGTGTCGATGAAGGAGTCCATGAACAGCACTTCGAGATCTTGGTTTTTGAGCAGGCTGATGTAAGTTGATTGAGAAACCTCGTCGGTCGCGTAGTAAATTCGGTTTTCGTGCTTTTCTTTGTTGCGCTCTAGATACTCTTTAATAGTGGTGTAAGACGCGCCGTTGGCATCGACTGCGGATTTTTTGTTAACATCTGCCCATTCGTCGCTCTCTTCGGTTTGAACTTCTACCGTGGGCTCGTCAGACTTGGCGAGGTCTGAAGTGCTACGGAAAATGACGTAGTCCTGAATTTGCTTTTTGAATTTGTCGTCGTTGAGTGAGCCAAATTTGGCGAAGGTGCCGAGATCTTGCCAGATGCGAACATATTCGGAGAGGTCGTCACGGTATAGCTCTTTGAGGCGATCGCCCACCTTTTTCGCAACATAGTCGGCAATTCGCTTAACCGTACGATCTGCCTGCAAAAAGCTGCGCGATACATTCAACGGGATGTCGGTGCTATCAATGACACCGCGCAAAGGCGTTAAAAACTTAGGAATGATTTCTTCGCAGTTATCGCTTACGAAGACCTGGTTGCAGAAGAGCTTGATTTGCCCCTTGTTGAGCTCTACATCTGGCTTGAGTTTAGGGAAGTAAAGAATGCCATTTACTACAAAGGGGTAGTCGGTGTTGAGATGTACCCACAGCAGAGGCTCTTCCTCAAAGGGATATAAATAGCGATATAGGTTGAGATAGTCCTCGTCGGTGAGGTCACTGGGCGACTTTTTCCACAGGGCTTCCTGCTTGTTGATGGCATCATCGCCTAGCTTAATCGGCACGGGCATGAAGTCGCAGTAGGTTTTTACTAGCTGCTTAATGCGGGCTTCTTCGAGGTACTCCTGCTCGTCGTCGTTGAGGTGCAGGGTTACAGTTGTGCCGCGCGTGGTGCGATCGCTTTGACTGAGCTCAAACGAAGTGCTGCCATCACAAGACCAATGCACCGCCTCAGCACCTTCTTGCCAAGAAAGCGTGTCGATATCAACTCGGTCAGCCACCATAAAAGACGAATAAAAGCCCAAACCAAAGTGACCAATGATCTGCTGGTCGTCATTGTCTTTGAACTTGGTAATAAATTCTTCGGCGCTAGAAAAAGCCACCTGATTAATGTATTTTTTAATTTCATCAGCGGTCATGCCGATACCGCTATCAGTGATGCTGAGCGTTTTTGCCTCTTTGTCGATGGCAATTGTAATTTCTGAGGTGACTTCGCCTTGATACTCACCCGAGCGAGAGATCATACTCAGCTTACTAATGGCATCTACACCGTTGGATACCAACTCACGGATAAAAATTTCATGGTCAGAATATAGCCACTTTTTAATAATGGGGAAAATATTCTCGGTATGGATACTGATGTTGCCTTTTTCCAAAACCGTTGCTGTCATAGAAATATGCTCCGTCACTAAGTACGCTAAACAAAGAGTAAGTACGCTAAAAAAAGTACGCTGCAAAAATTTGCACTTCTTAAGACTTATTTTGTTTGATTTTGGGACAACTGCAATAGAGGAAAGCTAATCACCGTGAGTTCGGCTTTCCCTACCGCAGGGCAAAGTTCGGGTGTATCTGTAGCTGAGTTGTGGCTGAGTTTAGTAGAGACTGCTGGTTAGCCACTCACTCACTCACTGGACAGAACACTGGGCAGAACACTGGGCAGAACACTGGGCAGAAGCGGCTATTAAGCGGTTATTAATTGTTGATAAAGCCGTTTGTACTGCTTGGCTTGGTGAGTAACTGAAAATTTTGCTTCGACCGTTTGACGAGCGTTTTGAGATAGGCGCTCTTGACGATTACAGTCTACAGCAGCGTCACCAACACCTTCGGATAAAACCCAGGCAATCCCTTTTGCTAAGTCGGCGGCATCAAAACTGGTGGCCGCGTAGCCGTTGTGTTTATGGACAACGCAGTCTTTAAAGCCTGTACTGTTGAATCCGACCACAGGCGTGCCGCAAGCCATGGCTTCAATCGTTGTTTTGGCAAAATTATCCTGAATGGAGGGCATGACCATCACATCGGCGGCGGCATAGGCCAGAGCAAGCGTCGTATCGTCGTGCAAGCGGCCCAGAAAGGTCGCAGGAAGGCCCATATCAGGGTCTTTGGTGGGTTTGTCGGCACCGAAAATGACGACTTCAAAGTGAGCATGATTGGGATGTGAGGCCAGCTGATGCAGCGCCTCGCGAAGGTAGCGGAACCCTTTGCGACGATCGGCAGTGGGGCTCAGGGCACCAAAGAGAATGAGCTTTTTGGCCTTTGGCAGGTTGAGAAGGTCGCGAGCGATCGCCTGATCAATTGGTCGATAAACTGCTGTATCCACAGCATTCGGAATCACTTGAATAGACTGATGGGCAAACAGGCTACTTTGCCGAGCGCAGTCGGCCAGCCAATGGCTGAGCGGCACAATGGTCAGGCTGATGTTGGTCAGGCTGATGTTGCGTAAAGCAGATTGCTTGTTTCGCCAGCCTTGGTAGGCCAGGTCGCGGGCTTTTGTGGAGCCTAACGCCGGACATTGGCCGCAAACCGTTTGATATGCCTGGCACTCGCCTGCGTAGTGGCAGCCGCCTGTAAAAGGCCACATATCACGCAAGGTCCATACGATAGGCCGCCGCCGTTTTCCGGCCAATTTGGGAATGTCGGCGGGTCTGAGCATGCCGCCTGCGACCCAGTGCAAATTGATAATATCTGGGTCAATAGCTTCAACCTGGGCAACGATTTTGCTGGGGTAGATAGCCGGGGAAAACGCGCCGGATGGCTTATTTTTATAGCGTTTGAGGGGCCAGTATTCTACGGTTTGGCGAAGACCTCTGAATATTTTTTCGGAGCCGGTGATGCCAGTAGGGCCAATGACAGTAGGGTCAGTGGTGTATTTTTCGGCGACGAGCATCCAAGAATCTATGCCCGATTGGCGCAGAGCTTTATGCATCGAGTAGGCGCCGCGAGCAGCGCCGCCATTAGCATCTGCGGTGCTGATATGCAGTACTTTCATGGCTGGTTCCAAACGGCTTGAATGATGTCGTCAGGAATGTTTTGTCGCTGAAAATAGGCTTGAATGCGACGCTGCTTTATAGGCCACGGGATGAATTCGCTGCCAATGATTTTGACGAGTTTACGGCAGTAAAAGCTGAGGTATTTCCATTTTGGCACGGTCGGTTTGGCGCGGTGGATGCTGTTGACCATGTGCTCAACGTTGTGGGGCGATCGCCGACAAGAAAGGTTCTGCAAAACGCGCCATTTATCTACCAGCCGCGGGCTGATTGCCCACTGAATCCAAAGGGGCATATAGCGAATGACATCGGTTGGGCGATACTCAGTGGTTGCATGCAAAGCTTTAGAGAGCTGAACGCGGTAGCCATTGCGCTTAGCGCGGCAGATATATTCAAAGTCGCCGCCGTAATGACGAAAGCGCTGAACATCTGGTAGGCCAATATCGGTAATGATCTGAGTTGGCAAGATGGCGATGTTGCCGTTGAGCGTATCGACCCCTAAAACCGGCTGCTCAAACTGCTTAATGTCATTAATGAGCTGGCCAGCAATCACGCCGCCAAAGACAATCCAGTGAGGATGCTGCTGGTCGCAGACAATGCCACCGATGAGGGTTTTATTATTGGGTTGATCATTGGGTTGATCATTGAGTTGACCATTGGGTTGACCATTGAGCGATAGACAGTGCTGAATGACTTGAGCGATAAAGTCGTCGGCTAGGGTGATGTCATCATTAAGCCAGATGATGTAGTCGGTATGAAGCTCGCTAGCAGCGTAGGTCATGGCTTGGGCGATCGCACCTGTCCACCACAAGTTGCCATCGCCGCGCAGCAGATGCACCTTAGGAAATCGCTGCTGAATCAGCTCTGGTGTGCCGTCATGAGAGCCGTCGTCTACCACAATGATTTGAATATCGGCAGGCTGCACGCTGTGAGTCGGAACCTGCTGAGCAACCTGATCGGTAAGCTGCTGCAAAATCGCGGTCGTAAAGGCTTTGCGATTACGAACTGGCAGAGTGATGCCAAAGCTAGGCATAGCGGCTGTTGAGAAAGATCACGACAATTCATCACTTTAATGCACTGGGCTAGTTGTGCCCAAATGCATTCTAAAAAGTTTAAACCCGTGAGAAGGGTGGAAATATACGGATTAAAATGCTAGGCTCTATCACTATGAAGACTACATGTAGCGTTTTCAAGGTGTGATTCAGCACTAGAAACACTACGCCAACAAAATTCATCAACCAAATTTTCTCGCCCTAATTACTCCTAGCGGTTTTCCTAAAGCCATGGTTCAAGAACTCGAACGTACTCGGTTGAAAAGTCCTTTTCCTGAAACCGCGCCTGCGGCTTATCCGGTGTTTTATCGTACTTATAGCCGTCGGTTTGAAGGGGGGCGCAGAGAGGCTTGGCAGGAAGTGTGCGATCGCACTCTCAAAGGCTTAGTAGAACTTGGCAAACTCACCGACGAAGAGCATGCCTTAGTTTCTAAAATGCAGCGCAACCTCAAGGCCATGCCATCAGGTCGCTGGCTGTGGGTGGGCGGCACCGAATGGAGCAAAAAGCCTCAGAACTTTTCGGGGGCCTACAACTGCACCAGTACAAACGTGGTGGACTGGCGTGCCTTTGGCCTGATGATGGACTTGGCGATGATGGGCTGCGGCACGGGCGCAGTGCTTGAACCCAAGTACATTAATCAGCTGCCTGAGATTCGGAACAAAATTACGGTGACGATGCGCGGCGATGTGGGAATGACCATTGCTAGCCAGCGCCGAGAAGAGGCTGAGGTAAAAATTGATGCTGACCAAAATCGGGTCGAAATTATTGCCGGTGACAGCCGTCAGGGCTGGGTGAAGTCGTATCAGACGCTGCTGGAGGTTTCTAGCGATGAGCGATTTGATGGCGAAGTAGAAGTGATTGTGGATTTGAGCGATGTGCGCCCGGCGGGTGAGCGGCTCAATGGGTTTGGCGGCATGGCAAACCCGGTGAAGCTACCTGAGCTGTATGAGCGCTGCGCCAATATTTTGAACAACGCAATTGGGCGGCGGCTAAATTCTATCGAATGCTGTTTGCTCATTGACGAGGCGGCGGCTTGTGTGGTGGCCGGAAATATTAGGCGCAGTGCGGGCATGCGTCAGTTTGACAGTCAGGATGATGTGGCGACAGGTGCCAAGGAAAACCTATGGCAGCAAGATGAAGCGGGGAATTGGCGCATTGACCCTACGCGCGATGCATTGCGGATGGCAAACCATACTCGGGTGTATCACCAGAAGCCTGCTAAAGAAGATGTGCTGATGGCGGTGCGGAAGCAGTTTCACTCGGGTGAAGGGGCGATTCAATGGGCGGGCGAAGCTGAGCGCCGGGCACAGGGTAAGGGCCGCTATGGTTTGAATCCTTGTGGGGAGATCATTGGTCAAGATTTTCACTGTAATTTGGCTGAGATTCATTTGAACCGGATTTCACCCAAGGATGAGCAGGCGCAGCATGATGCGTTTAAGGCTGGCGCGATCGCAGTAGCCGCTCTTTTAAACCACCAATTTCAAGAGCCGCGCTACCAGCAGTCTCGCGAAGAAGATCCAATCGTTGGGGTGTCTTTCACCGGCTTTTTTGACTTCTGTGTAAAAGCGTTTGGGGTGGAATGGCTGCAATGGTTTGAGGCAGGTCGCCCGAATACAATGCAAGGTTTGGAATTTAAAGAACAGGAAGCGGCTTATTTAAGCCGGTGGAAGCAGGTTGTGCACGAAACCGTTTGGGAGTATTGCGATCGCCACGGCATCCATCGCCCCAACCGCTGCACCACCGTGCAACCAGCTGGAACCAAAAGCTTACTTACGGGCGCATCGTCTGGCTGGCACCCGCCCAAGGCGCAGCGATTTATCCGCCGCATTACCTTCCGTAAGGATGATCCGGTAGCACTCGCCTGCATTGACTACGGCTATTCAGTGATTCCCTCTCAGGCCGATAAGGATGAAAAGGGCAATTTGCTCAATGATCCATTTGATCCACGCTGTACGGAATGGCTAGTAGAGCTGCCGGTAGAGGTAGACTGGGCCAACCTACCCGGCGCCGATGAAGTCGCCATTGAAAAGTTCTCGGCTCTGGCTCAGTTTGACTTTTATATGCAGGTGCAGAAGCACTACACCGCTCACAATACCTCTGCCACAGTGGAGCTACGCGAGCATGAGGTAGAGCCTCTCGCTGAGCGCATTTATGCGGCCATTGAAAATGATGAGGGCTACATTTCGGCGGCGCTGCTGGCGCGGTTTGACGATGTGCAGACCTTTCCTAGACTGCCGTTTGAGCCAATTACGAAAGCGCGGTATGAGGAAATGTTAGAAGAGGTGCGATCGCGCAGAGTGACTGAAAACTTCCATGCAGCGCTAGAAAAGCATGATGCGGGCGAGCTAATGGAAGCAGGCCCCGCAGGCTGTGATTCTGACAAATGCCTGATGCCAGAGAAAACGCCGAATGCACGATAGGTTCGGGATAGATACGTGATAGATGCGCAGTGCAATTAAGTAAGGGCAGAAAATCCGAAAATTCCAGAATATAACAATCCAACAAGTTAGATTAATTTGAAGAACGGGAAGGGGAATGCTCTACAGGAGGGCGTTCCCCTTTTTGCCTTCTTCTTATAAATTTTTCAGGAATTAGGCCAATCTTTGCGGTATCTGCTTACACGATAGAGTGAGATTTTTTGATATCAACAGCAAATCTTAAAGGGTTTGAAGACCCTTAAGAACATCTAGAGCATCTTTCAGAACATCTCTTAGAACATCTCTCAATCGTGCTACTCGTTCAACTCTTGAGAGCAACCTTGTGCAGTCAGTTTATTGGTTTTGTTTCATTATTGGCAGCATTTTTGTAGCCCTGTCCGTCTTCGGCGGTAGCGACTTACTCGATGCCGATAGCGATTTTGACGCGGATCTAAGCGTGGATCTAGATGCGGATCTAGAGATAGATCTAGATGCGGATCTGGACGCCGACTTGGACGCTGATATCGACGCTGATAGCAGCACAGATATGCAGATAGACACCGATGTGGATCTGCTACGAAATAATCGGCGAAGGCGAATACCCGGCTGGATCTCTATTCTGACTAGCTTCAAATTCTGGACGTTTGGGGGCTGCTTTTTTGGGCTTACGGGCTTGGTGATTAGCGCCACTGAGCCAGCATTGCCAGCGGGGATAGTATTGGCGATCGCGATCGCGATGGGCTTGGTTTGTGGTGGCGCATTGGTCAGCGCCCTACGTAGCCTCAAGGGTCGCCAGGTCAGTAGCCTGGTGCGCAACGAAGATTTTGCCGGACTCGTGGGCAAAGTGGAGCTGCCATTTGACGAGAACAGCAAAGGGAAAGTGATTTTAGAAGTTGGCGGCAGCACGCTGCACCTAGTAGCCCAAACCGATGAGAAAAAAGCCTTTGGAGTTGGCGAGTCTGTTTTGGTAGTAGGCCGTACGAACAACCGGCTTTGGGTGGTTTCATCCGAAGGCAGCTTTGATTCTGACCATACCTCTGGCAATACCTCGGGCAATACCTCGGGCAATACCTCGGGCAATACCTGATACACCCACAAGCGAGTCATCCAATTTGCTCGCAGCCTCAATCATGCTTTTTACATACGCAATTAGCCGCAAAAGGATAGATATACGATGAGTCAACCTATTTTTGAGAGCCGTCCTGATCTGGAGTTTAACCAGCCCAGCCAGCTCAACAACCAGCAGATAGCTTCTCTGCCCGTAACGCAAACAGAGCAAATTGTGGATGCTGTTACCGTTTTGCAGCCAATGAATGCGACGGCCTCAATTGGCCTAGGAACCGTAGGTGCAGTCACCGTTAGCCTGATTGTGCTGGGGTCTGCATTTGCTCTGATTAAGTCCTCTTTGAGAATTTGTCAGCCCAATGAGATTTTGATTGTTTCGGGGCGTAAGTACAAACAGGAAAATGGCAAAGAGGTGGGCTATCGGGTGATTTTTGGCGGCAGAGCTTTTGTGATGCCCATTATTGAGCAGGTGGAGAAAATGGATATGACCACCATGCCGATTCCGGTAGAGGTGAAAAACTCTTACGCAAAAGGGGGCACGCCGCTGAATATTCAGGCGATCGCGACCGTCAAAATCTCTAGCCAGCGCAACATTGTCGGCAATGCCATTGAGCGCTTTTTGGGCCGCAATCGTTCAGAAATTGAACGGGTAGTACGCGAAACCTTAGAAGGAAATCTACGCGGCGTGGTGGCTAACCTCACACCTGAGCAAGTTAACGAAGACCGGCTAAACTTTGCCGAGCGCATTGCCGACGATGTGGCCCGCGACCTCAACAAGCTAGGGCTTCACTTGGACACGCTAAAAGTTCAGAGTGTAACCGACGATGTAGACTACCTAAGCTCCATTGGTCGCCGCCAAATTGCGAACATTATCCGCGATGCCGAGATTGCTGAAGCCGTAGCATTGGGCGAAGCAGAACGCATAGAATCTGACTGTCAGCGGCGAGCAGAGGTGTTTAAATCGCAGGCGCTGACGATTATTCAAGAGAAACAAAACCAGCTACGTAAAATTAAAGCCGAGCTAGATCAGCGATCTAAATCTGAAGAGGAGCGCACAGCAGCAGCGGCGAAAGAAGCCAGTGCTAGAGCCGAGCAACAGCTGCAAACGGTGCGGGCTAAGCTAGAGCGTTTGCGGTTAGAAGCCGAGCAGGTGCTGCCGGCAGAAGCGGCCCGAGAAGCCCAGGCTTTGTACGCTAAGGGAGCCGCTGCCGAAGTTGCCGAAAATGCGAAGGCTGCGGCTGAAGTGAATGAAATGCTGGCCCAGGTGTGGAAAAAGACTGGCCGCGATGCGACTCAGATCTTTTTGCTTCAGCAAATTGACATGGTGCTTAAAGAAGCGGCCACCATTCCTCACAAGATGCATTTGCAGAATATCAATGTGATTGATAACGGCGATGGCAAGTCGATTGCGAGCCTTGCGAACATGTATCCCGAGGTGGTGCGGCAGTTCTTATTGCAGATAGAACAAATATTAGGAATTGATGTGGCAGGAACGCTGAGCCAGCGAAGTGCAGCAGTTAATGGCTCAGTTGGTACCGCCGTGCAGGCCATACCGACTTCATTACCTCCGGCGGCATAGCGTGGCTCTGGCTGGCTATGGCCCGGCTATGGCTGGTTATGGCCCCGACAAGTCTTATGGATTTTCCCGTGATTGATTGTTGTTTAGAACGCTCATTTAGGAGTATTTGACGATGCCTTTTTTAATTGTCCTGCTGGCCATTTTGGGATCTGCTGCGGGATTGGGTTCTTTTATTATCAAAAACCTGTACTACGTTTGTCAGCCTAACGAGATTTTGATTTTTGCGGGTAGTAAGCAGCGATCGGGCGATCGCGAACTAGGCTACCGATTGATTAAAGGCGGCAACAGCATTCGCACGCCCCTGCTAGAAAAAGTCATGCGCATGAACCTAACCAATATGATTATTGAGCTGAAGGTTTCTAATTCCTACTCTAAAGGCGGCATTCCACTCCAGGTAGAAGGCGTTGCCAATATTAAAATTGCGGGCGAAGAGCCAACCATTCACAACGCCATTGAGCGGTTGCTCGGCAAGCCTCGTAAAGAAATTGAAAAAATTGCGAAGGAAACCCTAGAAGGCAATCTGCGCGGTGTGCTCGCTAGCCTAACGCCTGAGCAGGTAAACCAGGACAAAATTGCTTTTGCCAAAAGCTTGCTAGATGAAGCCGAAGAAGACCTCGAAAAGCTCGGCTTGGTGCTAGACACCCTCCAGATTCAAAACATTTCTGACGATGTGCGCTATCTGGATTCGCTCGGTCGCAAGCAGCAGGCCGATTTGCAGCGAGACGCGCGGATTGCTGAGGCCGAGGCCAATGCTGAGTCGGCAGTGCAAACCGCTGAGAACAAAAAGATTACAGCCGTTCGTCGCCTAGAACGTGATATTGGGATTGCCCAAGCCGCTGCCGAACAGCGAACGCAAGATGCCCTAACCGCGCGAGCGGCCGTCATTGCCGAAGCAGAAGCTGAAATTGCCGCTGAGCTAGCCAGAATTCAGGCGGATGTGCCCGTGCAAGAGGAGCGGATTAAGCAGGTAGCACAGCAGCTACAGGCCGATGTGATTGCTCCGGCTGAGGCCGACTGTAAGCGGGCGATCGCCCAAGCCAAAGGAAATGCCTCGACTATTTTAGAAGACGGCAAAGCCCAAGCAGAAGGAACGTTGCGTCTTGCCGAGTCATGGGTTGCCGCAGGCGATAGCGCTCGCGATATCTTCCTATTACAAAAGCTAGAGGGGCTGCTGAAAACGCTCGCCTCTACCGTCCCAGAGGTTTCGGTTAAAAACGTCACAGTCATTGACACGCAGTCGGGTAATTTGGGCACTCAGGCAGCGGCCTTTATGGCTCAGCTTAAGCAGACATCCGGCGTTGACTTAGCAGGGGCTATTAACGGCCTTGGCGGCCTTAGCAGCAGTGCCAATGCAGCGATTAATCAAAGCCACGCAGAAGGACTCAAAGAAGTGCATATAGAAGAGAAAATCTAATCTAGCGGTAGATAAAGAGCGATCGCTAATTGTAGCCTCGGTATCATAAAGGGTCTCAACCAAAACGATAGGATGGGAGTTCGTCGTTTTTTTGTTCTCCTTTTTACCGTTCTTCTATGAGACTTTCTCCTGCCGGTCAGCGCTTTTATCAAGAGGTTCAAAAGGCGGATGGACGGATTAATTTGGCGCTAGCGGCGCTATACATTGCCCAGGAAGAATACTGGGACATGGAGCCAGCAGGATACTTAGAGAAGCTAGATAAAATGGCGGCAGCAGTGCGATCGCGCCTACCTGCGCGCCGCTACCCGCTTAAAGTGATTCAAGTCATGAATCAGTATTTGTTTGAAGAGCTACAGTTTGCGGGCAATCGTCAGAACTACTACGAACCCGACAATAGCCACTTAAACTGCGTGATTGATAGAAGGCTGGGCATTCCCATTACCCTATCGCTGGTGTATTTAGAGATTGCCGCGCGGATTAATTTCCCCATGGTGGGCGTGGGCATTCCGGGTCATTTTTTAATCCGTCCAGTGGTAGACGATATGGCGATATTCGTCGATCCGTTTCAGCAGGGCGAGGTGATGTTTTTAGAGGACTGCCAGGAAAGATTTTATCGCCAGTACGGCGCAGATACCGTTTGGCAAGATGATTTTTTAAACGCCGTCACGCCGAAAGCTTTGTTGGGCCGGATGCTAATGAACCTAAAGGCGGTTTATTTGAGTTTGGAAGATTTTAAAAACACGGTTTTGACCTTGGACAAACTGCTGCTGTTGATGCCGGGAGAGCCTCAGCAGTTGCGCGATCGCGGCCTTTTACACTACGAGCTCAAAAATTACGATTTGGCCCAGCAGGATTTGAAGGCGTACTTGCGATCGCATCCCAAAGCCCCCGATTCTCAAAACATTCAAAAAATTCTAGAAAGAATCGGACGATAGGATGAGCCCGATTCAATCACCCAGTTCAATCAAGCTAAATCAAGCTAAATCAAGCTAAATCAAGCTAAATATTGATGCTTTGAGGAATTTTATCCGGGTGGAGAAAGTTGTAAAACGTAGGCCGCTCAGCATTTCGCTCATCGATTGTGATTTCGATTTCAGCCAAGCGGTGCTGAAACTTTTGCAACGGCGCGCTCACATTAGGATCTACAAAATGATCCTGGCAATAGGCGCCCAACCGAGTGTAGTACAGCGAACCCAACGGATAGGTCATATTCATTTGCACCTCCGCCTGATCGAGCGGCGGCAGCAAATTGAGATAGTCCTGAACCGTTGCATCTGTAGCCGTTTCAGGCGCGGGGCCATAGCCTGCTAGCGGCATGTTGGGGCTATAGGTCATCAGTGCAGACTGCGGAAAGTTAACCGCTGCATGTTGGGCGCTGCTGGTAAAAATGACCAGCGTAAGGGCATCGGTGAGGTAATCGAGAGTTGCGATCGCAGGCTTGGCGGAACCGGCCATCCATTCTCCAATACCTTGAATATTGCCCCCGTCAGCAGCGGTCAAATCGGCCAGCCAGCTTTGCAGCTCGCCATCTCGCAAAACCGCATTATCACCGGCATTACCGCCGTCGTAATACAGCGCTAAGTAATCGGCTACCCATTGATGAATCGCCTCCCAAATCAGCAGCGCATCGTCCCGGTAGGGGTAGTCCGGCAGCTGATCCACATTGTCAACGCCTCTTAAAGCAAAGGTTTTTGGCACCATAGAGTCATTAAAGCTGAAGGGATAGCCCTGAACACCCTTTGCTGTCAGGCGTAGCGACTCGGCAAGAGAACCGCCTAGCACCTTATCAACCGTTCCCCCTGGGTTAATGAGTCCGGTCAGCGCCGCCGAGTTGATAAACAGCGTGCCTTCAAAATGGGGACGCAGCAGTAGGCCCACCGGGTGGTTGGGCGCTAGCTGGCGCTCGGTCGCGATCGCAAAAGCCTCTATGAGTAAATGGGTGCGACCCAAATGCGAAATCAGCTCGTGGTAGTTGCCATCAGCGATTTGCACAATGGTTTTGGCCATCATCCATGACCACTTGCAAGACTGAGGCGTCCCGGCTGGCGGCGGGGTAAAAATAGGATTGTTTGAACCAGGCTGCTGGTGACACTGAATGGCCACCGGCACCAGTGACGATTTGTTGCCGCCGTATCGGGGCTTAGCATCTTGACTCGGCACAGCAACTTGACTCGGCACGGCAAACAGAGCCAAAGGCGCACACACATACTTTTGGCCGCCCGGAAAATCACTGGTTTCAAGACCGTCTAGCACAGCATAATCAGCCATATATAGCCGCCCTTCACTACCTGCCCTAGCAAGCGAATCCTGCTGGCCCATCACTGCCTGAAACTGGGCCTCTGTCACCGGAAAGTGGCTAGGCAGGGTTTCTACCTTCTCTATTACTAAAGGATTGGCTCCGGCCACTCGCTGAGCCGCAAACGCTTTATCTTGGTAGAAATTTTGGCTAATGCAAGGCAAATCGAGCAGCTGAAAAAGATCGTCGTAAATTTTAAACAGTGCTTGATAGTCGCTGATGCTCGCTGTAGACATGCTCACCATAGGCTCATCAGCGAGCAGGCTATCAACGGAGCCCACCTCGACCTCAGGAGAGCGAGCCGCCTGTAGGGGCATCAGCTTAGAGGGCTGCCTGATACGCTCAATTTTCGCAAGATGCTTCGTTGGCTTTTGCAACTTAGTCACCAGGCTATCGATTCGGCCTTCTACAAGGTCAGTTTTGCCCGCTTTGGCATCTGTCTCAATATCTTCAGACTTAGGCTGACTACCCAACAACCGCTGGAGCTTTTGCACCACCGAGAGCAGCCGTCTAAGCTGCCTTAGCCAAAACCCGGCTTCTTGGCGATCGCGCAAAAGCCGGTACAGCCCAACCGAAGTCAGCAGCCGCCAAATCCTCCCTAAGCTCAGCCCCCGCCCGTTAATTTCCTGCAAACTCTGATTAGAGCGAACCCGCAGCAACAAAGAAATCACATCTCTTGACCAAACAAATTTGTTCAGAGACTTGTCCGACTGCGGCACTTCGTTAACCACAGCAATGCCGGGAAGCTTGTTAAGGTTGTACTGATAGCGCTGTCGCTGTTGTGCCAACGCCGCCCGGCGTTGGCCAGGGTTAGGATCGTTCTGCGGCAGCACCACAGCAGAAACAGCAGCAGCCACTAAAAATGAGTCATTGGTCACAGAAGCATCAAGTGAATCTTTCATGACAGTTCTAGCTATTTGGCTATTTTGGCTATTTGGCTATTTGGCTCTATCGAACTCTCAAACTCTATTTAGCTCAGGTTAAAAGCTGCCTCCCATAAACGCACGTAAATTTATGAAAGTTAAGCTAAACCCATGCCTATCCGTAGACATTTAACAGTCATTGCTTGATTGCAGGTGGGAACCCTAAAACCAGTAACCTCAACACCCTAGATGTTGAATTACGCCTTAATACACATTTTCAAAGACCTGCGCTGTTAAGCATGGGTCTTTTTTTATTGATACAATCGTAAGCCTTGCTTGATGGACAAAACGAATGGATGTTATCCCCGCGATTGACCTGCTCGAAGGGCGCTGCGTACGACTGTTTCAAGGTGACTATGAGCAGTCTCAGGTATTTAACGAAAACCCTGTAGAAGTCGCGCGGCAGTGGGAAGCCGAAGGCGCAACCCGGCTGCATCTTGTCGATTTAGACGGGGCAAAGGCCGGAAAGCCCGAAAACTGGAAGGCCATCGAGGCGATCGCCCAAGCGGTTAGTTTACCGATTGAAGTCGGCGGCGGCCTACGCGATGCAGACCGCGTGAGCGCCTTGTTTGATTTGGGCGTGCATTATGCAATTTTGGGCACAGTCGCTGTTGAAAAGCCAGAACTAGTTGGCGAACTGTGCAAACAGTTTCCTGGTCAAATTATTGTGGGCATTGACGCTCGCGAAGGAAAAGTCGCCACCCGTGGCTGGCTAGAAACCTCTGAAGTGATGGCCGTTGACCTCGCCAAACGGATGGGCGATATGGGCGCAGCAGAAATTATTTACACCGATATTAAACGGGACGGTACATTGCAGGGGCCAAATATAGAAGCGCTCAGAGAATTAGCGACCGCTATCGACACGCCTGTGATTGCATCGGGCGGCGTGAGTGCCGTTTCGGATTTACTCAAGCTACTCACGCTCGTGCCGTCTGGCGTTTCGGGTGTGATTGTCGGGAAGGCGCTATATACCGGTGATGTTTCTTTAAAAGAGGCGATTCGGGCGGTAGGGCCAGGACGGTGGCAGGATGTACCGCCAGCAGGCAGCGGCCCAGCTATCTGCTAAAAAAAATGCCGCCGCATATCGCACCGGACGCCTCGTCTAGTGCGATATGCGGGGCAGTATTTAGCACGCGATGTCTAATACGGTAAGCGCAACGCTAGCGTTTTTTAACCTTAGCTATCTTTCTGCTTAAGCTCGTCAATTTCTTTGCGCATCGCCACCAACTCAGCCGTCAGCGACTCAACTTCAGCTTGCAGACTTGCATCCACCACAGGCGTTGCCACAGTCGTCACCGTTTTAGGCGAATTAGACGCCTGGCCAAAACTCGTCGAAACACTGCGGAACGGTTCAGGGAGCTGGCTAGCAACACCTTCTACAAAGTCGCGAGCTTCCTTTTCAGTCAGAGCGCCGCGTACTTCTAGCTTGTCAGCCAGTTGCTGAAAATCGGTTCCTACTGCCGAAAATTCATCCGCCGCTCGCTGCGGGTCTTGAACGGCCTCAACTGCCGAGGAAGCAGCACCAAGGGTGACGCGATATCCTTTTTGAAAGAGTTCGAGTAATGTGTCGGTGTTCATAGGTTGCTTGGCTCATTTTGTTGTTCTATATTGTGCCGCAAACGCCTCCACTCGGCCATAATCCGTAGACAGAAAGCTATTCCCACTCAATTGTCCCCGGTGGCTTGGAGGTAATGTCGTACACGACCCGGTTGACGCCTTCGACCTCATTCACCACCCGGTTAGAAATGCTCTCTAGCAGCTCATAAGGGGCGCGTGACCAGTCGGCGGTCATGCCGTCTTCGCTGCTCACCAAGCGCAAGACAATGGGATAGGCATAGGTGCGCTGGTCGCCCATCACGCCCACGCTCCGAACCGGCAGCAGTACCCCAAAGGCTTGCCAAAAGTCGTGATACTTATCGCTGCGACGAATCTCCTGACGAATGATGTAGTCGGCCTCGCGCAGAATATGCAACCGCTCGGGCGTCACTTCACCCAAAATTCTGATCGCTAAGCCGGGGCCAGGAAACGGATGGCGACGAACAATTTCATCGGGCAGGTTGACTGCTTGGCCAACCTTGCGGACTTCATCTTTAAAGAGCTTGCGTAAAGGCTCGACAAGCTTAAACCGTAGATCTTCCGGCAGACCACCGACGTTGTGATGGCTTTTGATTTTAACCGCAACCCGCTCTCCAGTTTGGGGATCGACATTGGTATCAGCCGATTCGATCACATCGGGATACAGCGTTCCTTGGGCAAGGTAGTCAAAGGGGCCGAGCCTTGCCGACTCTTCTTCAAATACGCTAATGAACTCGTGACCAATAATCTTTCGTTTTTCTTCAGGATCGGTGATGCCTTTGATCTTTTCTAGGAAGCGATCGCGCGCATCAATATACTCAACGTTGATATGAAACTGATTTTCAAAAATTTCAATCAGCCGTTCGGGTTCGCGCTTGCGCATAAACCCTTGGTCAATAAACATGCAGGTGAGCTGATCGCCAATGGCCTCATGCAGCAAAAAGGCCAGCGTAGAAGAATCAACACCGCCCGAAAGCGCCAGCAAAACGCGCTCTTTGCCGACCTTAGCGCGCACTTCGCGAATGGCTTCTTCCACAAATGCCTCCGTGGTCCAAGTAGGCTCGCATTTGCAGATGCTGTATACAAAATTGCGAATGAGGGCGCTGCCGCCTTTGGAATGGACGACTTCGGGGTGAAATTGGACGCCGTAGAAATTTTTGATCGGGTTGGCGATCGCAGCCTGAGGCGTATTTTCAGTGTGCGCCAAAATCTCAAAGCCTTCGGGCAGCTCAGTCACCGAGTCACCGTGGCTCATCCACATCGTCGAGGCATGTTCAACATCGGCCAGCAGGCCCGTTGCAGAGTCAATTAAAAGCGCTGCCTTACCATATTCGCCGCGCTCGGCTTGCTCAACCTGTCCGCCTAGCTGCTGCACCATCAGCTGCATCCCGTAACACACACCCAACACCGGAATGCCTAGATTCCAAATTTCGGGATCGCAAATAGGCGCGCCCTCGGCATAGACGGAGTTAGGCCCGCCCGACAGGATAATGCCCTGCGGATTGAGCTGACGCAGTTGCTCTGCGGTCGTTCGGTAGGAGAGGACTTCTGAATAAACCTCGGTCTCACGAATACGTCGGGCAATTAGCTCAGAATACTGAGAGCCAAAATCTAAAATGGCCAGCATTTGGCGGCTAATAGAAGCGGAAGCAGAAGTAGAAGAAGCCAAGGCGGCCGCAGGTGTTGACATTGAACCTTGAGAAGTTTCTAGAGAAGTTTGGGTTGGAGAAGCCACAATCAATCCTTAATATTCGAGTTTGCAAGCGTATAAGTGTCGCTACGCTGAACGTTCGTATGCTGATTAGTGACGTCTTAGAAAAGGATTCAGAATTTGGGAGCGATTAAAACCGTATGACTGAAGCAGAATCAACGCCACGCTTTGCTGTTGAAGACTTTCAACAATGCCGCCAACAATGCCGCTAACAATGCCGTCTACTAGCGGATATCGGTAATAAAACGGGGGATGAATGAGGCTGAACTGAAACAGCAAATGGATGAACGGACTGTAGATAACGGACTGTAGATATTGAAAGATTTTAGCTGAATTTTACTAAGGAGGTCTAAATAAGATTTAAACGAAATTAAACAAGATCTGTCTAAATCTGTCTAAACAAAATCTGTCTAAACAAGATCTAAAGAACTAACCGCGCTAGACAGCTGGGTAATAGCCAGGTAAATAGCCAAGTAAATAGCCACTAGCTAACCGAATGCCTTCACGCAGCTGAGCCAGTAGAGTGATTTCACTTATTTGCTTTCAAATACAGTAGCAAACCTAGGACAGCATTTTTTGGCCTGCTTCACTCTTCAAAATGATTTGGCGCTGCCGGTCAAACAGCACGCTACCAACTTGAACCTGAGGCGCACCATGGGTTTGGATATAGGCTTGCGATCGCACATCAATCCGATCGCTCACAATGCCATATACCCGCGCGACCCAATCATTCGCCTCTGCATGATCCAACTTTCTCAAGATCTCCAGCCCTGCCTCGGTAGTTGCACTGGCTAACACCTGCTGCACCATAGGCGTCTCTAGCCCGGCCTCAGCGCAGCAAGCCGCCATAATTTCCTGACGCGCATCGGCCACATGATGATGGGTATGAAAAATTCCACCCGCCAGCTTAATCAACTTACCGTGATAGCCAAACAGCAAAATAGAGCGCACACCGAGCAACCCCGCTTCCACCAGCAAAGGCCCAATCCAGTTAGCCGTTTTCAGCCGTCGCTCGGGCTCAATGCCTAGCTTCAGCGCTAAGTCCAGGCCATTTTCGCCCAGGCAAAAAACCAAATTGTCGTAAATAGCAGCTTTTTGCTTGAGCGTCTGACGATAGTCTTCTAGCTGATCGGGTGCGCTTAAAGGCTGAGCAACACCGCTAGTCCCTAGCAACGAGAGACCGTCAACCACGCCAAAAGCAGCATTGGAGGTTCGTAGTGCAAGCTGCTGGCCTTCTGGCAAGATAATCGTGACCTTAATTTTTTGATCAGCAGACAGTTCTCCAGACAGATTCGTTTGAATGAGCTGCCGCGCGTAGGCATAAATCGCTGGCCCTTCAGCATGACGCCCCAAACCTTCACCTCCCTCAATCACAATTTGATCACCCTGCGCTGGGTCTGCCCAGCTCACTAAAGACCAGATGGGCGTGTTGCGTGTTAGGTCTAAGTTATCGCCCGGATCGCTGCGGGTGATGGCCAGGGCTGCACTTTCAGTCAGTCGAGCAGAGTGCTCTATGGGGATCTCTGCTGTTTTAGCAGGATTGATCAGATCGAGGGCAATAGGGCTAGTAACAGGTGTGTGCTTAAGGTGGCGAAGGGCTGCGATCGCGCCTGCACAAGCAAACACTGGCAGAGTATAGCCACTTTTGGCTTCACGCATTGAGCACCTCCAAAAATGCGGCTTTCTCACTCACGGTATCCACTCACGGTATCCGCTCACGATGCATGTTAATGCTTAGCGGGTTAAAAACCGTTGTTCTCTTGTAGAAGTCATACCCTATAAGAAGGACTTTCTCTAGACCTTTCTTATGACCGCCCCCAACGCACCGTCGGCAAATCGTATCGACTACCTGCGCATTAGCCTGATTGATCGCTGCAACTTCCAGTGCGTGTACTGTATGCCAGAAGGCGCTGACCTTCAGTATGCGCTGCGTGAGCATTGGTTGACCCATGATGAGATTTTGCTATTGCTACGTGAGGTGTTTATCCCTCTTGGCTTTACGCGGTTTCGGCTAACGGGAGGAGAGCCTTTGTTAAGGCCAGGGATTGTGGAATTGGTAAGTGCGATCGCTCGCCTCCCGCAAACCGAGGATCTTGCACTCACCACCAATGGCTTCCGCCTCAAAAAACTCGCTCAGCCCCTCTACGATGCAGGCTTAAGCCGCATCAACATCAGCCTAGACTCTCTCAACCCCGACACCTTTCAAAAAATCATTGGCAAACGCGGACAGTCTCAGTGGCAAGATGTTTGGCAAGGCATTCAATCCGCCCACCGCGTCGGCTTTTCTCCACTCAAGCTCAACGTTGTCGTCATCCCCGGCATCAACGATCACGAAGTGCCCGACCTAGCCGCCCTCACCCTCGATCAAGAGTGGCATGTGCGCTTCATCGAATTCATGCCAATTGGGAACAGCGACTTATTTGACCACAAAGGCTGGATAGACAGTGAAACCATCCGAACTCAAATTTCTGAAAAGTGGGGACTCAGCAAAGGCCAAGTCAAAGGCAATGGCCCCGCAGATGTCTTTCGCATTCCCGGCGCAAAAGGAACACTCGGCTTCATCAGCCAAATGTCTGAGTGCTTTTGCGACCGATGCAATCGAATGCGCCTTTCTGCCGATGGCCTCTTACGCCCTTGCTTGCTTAACGAAACCGGCCAAATAGACCTGCGTACGAGCCTACGTAGCGGCACTTCTTTGACAACCCTGCGCGATCAAGTCGGCGTGTTAGTCAACCAAAAACCAGAGATCAACTTCAAAATGCGTGAATCCGGCGCTACTGGCGCTTATAGCCGCACCATGTCACAAATTGGGGGATAAACCGCTAGCTGTAGCGGTAGACAATATAAACAGAAGTGTAAGTCACCTTAAAAAATAGACAACAAGAGTAACCAACAAAACTAGACAACAAAAAGCTCTTCTACGAAAAGGCCGAAGAGCTTTTTGAGTAGAAAAAGACATGCTTACAAAACGCAAACCTGATTCAAGTGTCGTAACTTATGAAACGTAGCTTATGCCTGATGAAACAGGGCTTATGCCTGACGTGAGTAATACTCAACAACCAGCAGCTCATTGACGTTCAGGGCAACCCATTCACGCTCAATTACACCATTGACGGTCGCTTCCAATTTAGACTTGTCAAATGACAAATGAGCTGGAATGTTCGCCAAACCTGGAAACTCCAAGTTCGCTTCTACCAGCTTCTTAGAAGCATCTCTACCGCGTACCCCAATTACATCACCAGGACGACACTGATAGCTAGGAATGCTAACCACACGGCCATTAACCGTGATGTGACCATGATTGACAACCTGACGAGCTGCGGGAATCGTTGGCCCCATACCCAAGCGGAAGCAGGTATTGTCCAACCGCATCTCCAGTTGTTGCAAAATCACTTGTCCGGTAGAACCTCCGGCCCGACGTGCTTTTTTCACGTAGCGGAGGAGCTGGCGCTCGGTAACACCATAGTTGTAACGAAGCTTCTGCTTCTCTTCTAGACGAATGCAGTACTCAGACTTCTTTTTACGAGCCTGACCATGCTGTCCAGGGGGATACGCTTTCCGAGCCGATTTGCGGGTTAAACCCGGCAGGTCGCCCAAGCGGCGCACCACTCTTAGGCGAGGACCTCTATATCGAGACATTATTTCTCCAACTAACTATTTTTGCAGGCTCAACATTATACCGTATGAACTGCTAACAGCGCTTTTACTAAGATCAACTTAGGTAACTAAGCTTTTGTACTTGGAAACCACTTCACAGCAAATACTGCGTAAATTTCCGTAAATTTTATCTGAAGTTTAAGAAGATGCGTTTTTAGCCCGTCACTTATAGAGCGAGAGGGTTAGACTAGGCTAGATAATGCGTCTTAATTCACACGTCTTAATTCACACGTCTTACATTCACCATGTCTGCTTCTGACATATCTGCTTCTGAAAATTTAATTCATACCGCCCATCTAAACTAACGCCTACTTATAACTTATAAAGTGTAATGACCCGTGCGACCACTCGTAAGATGACCAAACCCACTTCACCGAAATCTCAGATGTCTATCGGCCAACCTTCTGATTTGAAGCATTCCCCTCAGCAGCGCCCAAGGCGGGCCTCTCGGCTGTCCAGGCTGGGTGCGATTTCGGTTGGGACTTTGGTCGCAACAATTCTGCTGAGCCAAGGCGGCATACTCGGACAATCAGCAGCGATCGCGCAAGCAACAGCTAACATTTCCAACCAATTAGCCAACTATTCCACCAACAGTCAGCTGATTGCACAGAATGCCGATACGCCTGAACCCAGCGAGGCTGAAACGCAGGCACCAGCGACGGAGACCAACGAGACAGAAGAAGAGTCCCTCAGCTACGGCGAGCTGCTAAGAAAAATTGATAACGGTGAAGTTGAGACGGTTTCGCTCGATCAGGTTAACGGGGTAGCTAGCGTTGTCCTCAAGGCTGATCCGAGCGAGGCCGATCCTCAAACAGTCAAAATATTTGCCAACGATAAAAATCTGGACTTACAAGAGCGTTTGCAAGCCAACAACGTTGACTGGGATGTTGAAAAGGCAACTGATAACAGTGCGGTCACCAGTTTTGTAACGACGGCCTTTATCGGCATGCTGATCATTTTTGCAATGCTGATGCTGCTGCGCAAGTCGGCGGCTTCGGGCGGCGGTGCCATGAGCTTTGGCAAGTCCAAGGCCCGTTTTCAAATGGAAGCAAAAACCGGCGTGATGTTCAACGATGTTGCCGGAATTGATGAAGCCAAAGAAGAACTACAGGAAGTCGTCACCTTTCTTAAAAATCCTGAGCGATTTACCGCTATTGGGGCACGAATTCCTAAAGGGGTACTACTCGTAGGCCCACCTGGAACGGGTAAGACGCTTTTGGCTAAGGCGATCGCAGGCGAAGCGGGCACCCCGTTCTTCAGCATTTCCGGCTCCGAATTTGTCGAAATGTTTGTGGGCGTCGGTGCATCTCGCGTTCGCGACCTGTTCAAAAAAGCCAAAGAAAGTGCGCCCTGCATTGTCTTTATCGATGAGATTGACGCGGTGGGCCGCCAGCGAGGCACGGGCATTGGCGGCGGTAACGACGAGCGTGAGCAAACCCTGAACCAACTGCTGACCGAGATGGATGGCTTTGAAGGAAACAGTGGCATTATTGTCATTGCCGCCACCAACCGCCCGGACGTATTGGACTCAGCACTGCTACGTCCCGGTCGTTTTGACCGCCAAGTCACGGTAGACCTACCCGGATACAAAGGTCGGCTAGGCATTCTAGAAGTTCACGCTCGGGACAAAAAAATTGCCGAAGAAGTGAAAATGGAGGCGATCGCCCGTCGCACGCCCGGATTTTCGGGCGCACAGCTGGCAAACCTGCTGAATGAAGCGGCCATTATGACAGCGCGGCGACGCAAAGACGCTGTCACCATGCTAGAAGTGAACGACGCCATTGACCGACTGACCATGGGCCTGAGCCTGACTCCACTGCTCGATAGCAAAAAGAAACGGCTAGTCGCCTATCACGAAGTCGGCCATGCGCTCACCGCAACGCTGAGCAAACATGCCAATCCGCTTAACAAGGTGACCATTATTCCTCGATCCGGTGGCGTAGGTGGTTTTGCGAGCTTTTTACCCAAAGAAGAGCAGGTAGATGACGGTCTGGTTTCGTACGGTGAAATTGTTGATCAGCTAGTGGTTGCCCTAGGCGGGCGGGCCGCCGAAGAAGTGATCTTTGGCCATGATGAAGTCACCGTAGGGGCCAGCAGCGATATTCAGCAGGTGAGCCGAATTGCCAGGCAAATGGTGACTCGGTTCGGGATGTCTGAGCTAGGCTCATTTGCCTTAGAGAGCGAGAACTCTCAGCCCTTTTTGGGACAGAGCAATCTGATGGGCGGCGGCCATGAGTACTCTGATGAGCTTGCCAATAAGATCGATCAAAAAGTAAGGGAGATCGCCCAAACAAGCCTGAATAAAGCCATTGAAATTATCAGCAACAACCGCCAGTTGGTTGATCGACTGGTGGACACGTTGATTGAAAAAGAAACCATTGATGGCGATGAATTCCGTGACATCGTGAGTGAGTACACTCAGCTACCGGAGAAAGTTCCAGCGAAAATAGGCAGCTAATACTCGCTGGTCCAGAGCTTTAGGCAAATCAATATAAAGTAAAACAAAGTAAACCCCCTACAAATCACTGGAATTCGTAGGGGGTTTATGGTTATACCGAAGCCTTACTACAGCTGGCTGCTGGCTTAATCCATAAGTGATAGATAAGAGCCGTTATGCGCTGCGAGATCAATAGTTAGCCGCTGTGTCAATATATCTGGCAACGGCTATCAAAAAGACTAACGGCCCGGTACAGATGCTTGACGCTGACCGTCGGCCATGGCCTGAAGCACTAACCCTGGATCTACCCAGTCGCCCTGATAGCGCATCCCCCAGTGGAGATGAGGCCCGGTTGTCCGACCGGTCATACCCACTCGGCCAATGCGATCGCCTGTAAGCACTGTCTGTCCTTCAGCCAAACGCAAACCACCGCCATCATCAACAAAAGTCCGCCGACCCCCGTCATTGGTGACATAGCCCTGCATATGACAGTAAATATGTGTCCAATCGCCAGACTCTACAATGACAGAAGTACCACAGGCACTATCATCAGAGACCTCAACAATCTGACCGTCCCACCAGTTACGAATGTAGCTACCCGTTGGCGCAGCAATATCAATACCGTAGTGAAACCCCGAACCGCGATAGCCGTAAGGTGAAGTGTAGGCCTGAAAACCCTCTACCGGGAAAGAAGCCACCTGCCAAGGCTCGCTCGCGCGGGCCAGCTGAGCATTGCCTGTGGCGGGTAGAGCTGTTGCAGGCAACCGCAGCGCGCTAGGTACAATCTCGCTAAGCCCGGCAAACATTAGAGTACCTGCGAGTAGCAAACCCAGATAGGAAAGCTTCCGCTGCCGTAAAGAGACGGCAAAAGACCGACAGAGCGAGGAAAAGGGAAAAAATCGCTTCATACAGAAAGTTAATAAGTGTGTGAGGAAACAAACTAAGTATTTTTACTGAGAAATCAGTTCTCTTTCCCGAGCCGTGGTCCCATATTTTTGGGCTCGAATAAGATTCCCGCTAACTCAACACAAGCGAGGTATGTGAGGTAATGTACCCCGAAACTCTTGTCAATTAGGGTAAAGCCGCACCTTATAAGAATTCCTGATTCAAATAAACTTGATTCATTAAGAAATGATTGCAAAAAACAGTCGAAATTGTTATTTCGATTACAAATATATGCTTGACGTATTTTTTTATAGTAAAAACCTGAAATAACTTACATTAAAATACTGAGACCAAAGAGGATATTCCGGCTTCTTCCTGAAAAAGATCTTCCCAAAAAAGATCTTCATAAAAAAGACCTTCATAAAAAAGACCTTCATAAAAGACCTTCATAAAAGAGCTGTTATCACCCAGATATCGCTCAAATATCACTCAAAAACGCGCGCTAGCTAATGCGTGCTAGCTGCCGCACTTTTTCTAGCAGCACTTTAGGGTCAATGGGTTTACATAAGGTGTCGTGGTGAGCCATTGCAGAAGACGCAGACTCTGAGGGAGCCGTTAGTGCGAGTACTTTTGCGCTTAAGCCAGTTACCGCCAGCTGAATGGATTTGATGTTGCTGACCTCAGTATCAATTAAAGAAAGATCAGCAATGAGCATCATAGGTCGCAGCAGTTCAAGCTGAGCGACTAACCCATCGGATTCTACTAACCAGATAACTTCATAGCCAGCTGCTGTCAGCATTTCACAGACAATAGCGGCGTTTTCTTCATCGGTTTCGAGTAAAACAATGCGTTTGGGGGCGGATTCTATAACGGTGGGAAGGTCATGCTTAGGCGCAACTCGCTCGCTGGGCATTGGCAACCGAACGATGAAAGTAGACCCTTCGCCCACCTGAGAGTCCACCTCAATAGAGCCCCCATGGAGATCAACAACTCGCTTAGTCATGGCGAGGCCTAACCCAGTTCCGGAATACTGCCTTTGAATGGGGGGCTCTAGCTGCTTGAAGGTTTCAAACAGCGCATCTTTTTGCGACTCTGGAATGCCGATACCCGTATCTTCTATTTGAAAAACGGCGGTTTGAGACTCTCGCCATACGCGCACATTCACCTGTCCGCCTGCGCCTGTGAACTTAATCGCATTGTGAACCAGGTTCGACAAGATTTGCTGAAGCCTTCTGGCATCGGCTATGAAGCGATTGTTATTTGCGTTGATTTCTGAATGTAGGGTCAGCGTAATGTCTTGGGCTTGAGCCATTTTTTGATGGTGAGCAACGGTACTTGTCACGAGCTGATCCAGTGCAATCTCGCTTAGGTCTAAGATTGAGCGGCCTGACTCTACGCTGGCAAACTCTAAAATGCCGTTAATCACATTTAGCAGCTGCTCGCCGCTATGGTTAATGGTGTTGAGATAGCTGCGCTGCCGTTCGTTCAGGTCGCCAAACGACCATCGCAGCAGCGTTGCTGACATGCCAATAATGTAGGTGAGCGGTGTTCGCAGCTCATGACTCATGGTAGAGAGAAATTCGCCTTTGGTAATATTGGCTGACTCGGCGGCAATCAGCGCATCATGCAAGCTTTGGGTTCGCTCGATCACACAGCTCTCTAGGCTGACTGTCTGCTGCCGCAGCTGCTGATACAAAGAGGCCTGAGAGATCGCAACGGAGAGATGATCGGCGATATGTTGCAAAAATATGGCTTCGGTTTTTTCCCATTGGCGATAGCGATCGCACTGATGCGCAATCAGCAGTCCCCACAGCTGACCTTGCACAACGATGGGGGCGATAATTTTTGACTTGATGTTTGCTTGCTGTAAAAACTTAAGTAGACAATGGATGCTGTCGTACTGTTTATCAACATTGTCTATGGCAATGGGCTGACCGTTTAAATAGCGCGATCGCATCGCGACCGAAGGTGCAAAGCACTCCCCTTCGGAAAAGTGAAGCACCGAAGAAATCTCTTGGCTGGCCTTGGACTCATAGGTGACATGACCGATATGCGATCGCAATCCAACCCCGTCAGCGGTTGAACTGGCCCGTGAATTAACGGGTGAATTAATGGGTGGAATAACCGGTGAATTAACGGGGAAATTGATCGGTGGACTAATGGGCGAACTGTAATGAAAGCCGCTGGAGGGCGATCGCTGTAACGGTCTCTCAATTTGCCGAGCCGCTGAATAATTAACCGGCGAGTCATCATTTGCTGAGTGATCGTCGAGTGACAGCGACTTCAGCGCAGCAGCCAATTGGCTAGAGAGCACATCGTCTGCTGGCAGATTCGCTAGCAGCGGCGTTTCAGCAGCATTAAAGCTGTCAAACTGGTATAGAACCAAACGATCCACAGCGAGGAACTCGCGAATCTGGGCAACCGTTGTTTTAAGAATATCGGAGAGATCAAAGCCATGATGAATGCGGGTAATGACCTGATCGAGCAAGAGAATTTGCTTTAGCTGATTGTCCAGGGTCTTTGGCGAAGCCTGAGCCTCCCCTTGGGGAGAAGTCGCTAGGTTTTTGGCCCAAGAAAGGACAAATTTCTTTTGCGCAATTAGCCTCTCGTTATTAGAGATGTTTTTACTAGCAGCATTGCCCTTCGCCTTAGGATTTGCTCTGGCCTTGCCTTTTGACTTTTTAGCAGCAGCTTTAATCTTTTTGGCTTGCAGGGTTTGATGTCCAGACAAATCTTGAGGATACCGGGGGGTGATTGATGTTTCAGAGAGGTTCCCAGACAGGTGCTCAGATAAATGCTCAGATAGGTGCTCAGGCATAAAGAAACGATCGCGCTTGTCAGAGCAATCGGGCGTATTGTTTAACCGGTCTACAAAAACAGCGATCGCTCTATCGTCGAACGTCAGCCCGACTCGATACTCACTCGTTAGCCGCGCATCCATTGAAAGACGCGCCTGAATGCCCTGATTCTCTGGGCTCTGGTTCTCTGGGCTCTGGTTCTCTCGGTTCTGGTTCTCTCGGCTCTGGTTCTCCGGGCTCTGGAGTTCTAAACGCTCTGAGCACTTGATAGGCACAGCGGTTAGCAGCACATTTAACATAGGAGAAGACATCAAAACAAAAGCTTCATCTTCTCCACCCGCACCAAAACCTACGCGCAGATCTCTCCCTTCTTGCAGCAGTTCATCGCCAGTGACTGTTTGAGCATCGGTAATCACCGTCTTAAACACATGCGTTTGCTGCATCAAAGTTTCTCTTAGGCGCTGATAAGCTGCGAAAGAAACTGTTTGATAAGCAATGAGATGTTCAGAAGTTTGCATTCTTGGTGTTACACAGAGAAGGAGTATTGCACAGCAGAAAAACGAGAACTTAAGCTAAGTTTTGGAGCCAAATCGGCAATTACAAAGAGGTGATTGAAAGCCAAGACGACTTCGCCTACGCAATTTAGGACATAGCCGTGAGCAAGATGTGCTACCAGTTTTGCAGCGCAACAATGACTAGCGATATCCTATAAAAGAGCGTTAAAAAGCTTTATCAACGCTTAAACAATTAAGTGATTTAATCTGCTTAAAAAATTCTGGAAAAAATTGAGGAAACAAAAAACTGAGAACATATAAAGCTATCAGCGATCTGGCAGCGATCTGGCAATAGCCATTAGCTTTAACCTCTTTAGTAACCTTTTTAGTAACTTTTCTGACAACCTTTCTGATTTGCAAAGGCGCTATCCTATTCACCTTGTGCATGTCTTAGAAGCGTGTTTTTTGAATTGTATTTTTGAGTTGTATTTTTGAGTTGTCCAAATCCTAACGCCTGTTTATCTCCATATTCGATTATCCCAATAGTTCTTTTATATTTGCGGTCTTTTTATGCATCGTTTAGCAGCCACTCCAGGCGGATGGGATAGCAGCACAGAAGGCGTTGTTTTTATTGATCAAACGCCAGCACCAATCGTATTACTGACCGCCGCCGATACCGATATTTCAACTTTAAATCAGGCCCTTACGCAGCTCCCTAAAGGCTTTAGCCCTATCCGATGCATTAATTTACTTCAGCTTCAGCAGCAGCTCACTATTGATACCTATGCAGAAGATGTTTTGCGTTATGCCCAAATAGTCATTGTGAGGGTATTAGGCGGTAGAGCTTACTGGTCGTATGGGCTAGAGGTGGTTAAAGAAACGGTTGAAAATACAGGTGCTGCGCTCATTGTGATGCCCGGTGACGATCGCCCGGATTTAGACCTAATGGGCCACTCTACCGTGCCTTTGGCGGTGGTCAATCAGCTATGGCAGTACTTTAATCAAGGCGGTATTCATAATCTATACAATGCCATGCTGTATGTGAGCGATCGCATCCTAAACACGCAATACCAGCCAATCGCACCGCAAAGCGTTCCTAAAATAGGCATATATACCCAAGCGAATGCCTATAATTCACAAATAACAAACTTTTCAAATAGCCAATCAAATAGCCAATCAAATAGCCAATTGAAAACCCAATCAAGCCTTCAGGCCGAGGCTACTTCAAAAAACAATATTCCGCTTTCCTTAACAACTAAAAACAAACTGTTATCTTCACCGAATATTCAGCCTCAACTGTTAAGAAAAGAGACTATTAACAAATCAGTTGATGAACAAATATTGCGACCTTCTCAACAAAGCTCAAACTATTCGGAAAATCGACATTTATTAAGTAATAAACAGCCGCAAAATAAGCTAAAAAATAATTCAAAAAATCGTCCAATTATTGGCAGAGTCGGTATTCTTTTTTACCGAGCGCATTATCTGGCCGGAAATACCCGAGTTATTGATGCTTTGAGTGATGCACTGACCGACTATGGCCTGCATCCAGTCCCTATTTACGTCTCTTCTTTAAAGGATGCTGAAATTCAGCAGCAGCTGGTGAAATATTGTCAGCATGATATAGAAACGGGCGAAGCACAGCCTGTCGATTTGTTGATTAATACAACGAGCTTTGCCGTAGCCAGCCTTCAGCTGTCGTCTGCCAAGCAAAACCAGCAACGGTCTTTAGAAAGCTTTAACCTGTGGCAAACGCTAGATATACCAGTGCTTCAGGCCATTTGTAGCGGTAGCCCCATAGAACACTGGCAGCAGCACTCACAAGGGCTCACGCCCCGAGACATTGCGATGAACGTGGCGTTGCCCGAAGTAGATGGCAGAATTATTACGCGAGCGGTCTCTTTTAAGGCGGAGCAGCCCAAAGCAGATGCATCGCCAGAGGGGCTCCAGACGGCGGTGGTGATGTATGAGCCGTTGCGCGATCGCATTCACTTTGTCGCGCAGCTTGCCGCCCACTGGGTTCAGCTCAAACACACCTCAGTGCCAGATCGTAAAATTGCCCTCATTTTGGCTAACTATCCCAATCGCGATGGCCGCATGGCCAATGGTGTAGGGCTAGACACGCCTGCCAGCTGTCTAGCGATATTAAAGGCACTACAAACAGCCGGATATACCGTTCGCGATCTGCCCCAAACCGGAGACGAGCTGATGGCTCGACTCGCCCGAGGGACAACGAATGATCCAGAAGGCTACGGTCTGCGGTCGGTTCGTCAGCACCTGAGTGAGCAAGCCTATCAAACATTTTTTGCAGCGCTGCCCGCAGCCGTTCAGCAGGGCATTACTCAACGGTGGGGAACTCCGGCTGATGAATGGCAGCGCTTTTCACCCCTGTCGTTGACGAACTCGGCTGAAGCCGTAGAACTGCCCTTAGAACTGCCCATTGCCGGGATGCAGTTTGGGAATGTCTTTGTAGGTATCCAGCCGAGTCGCGGCTACGATATTGACCCTAGCTTGAACTACCATGCGCCTGACTTAGAACCCACCCATGCCTATTTGGGCTTTTATCACTGGCTGCGAAGCCACTTTGGCGCTCATGCAATGGTTCATGTGGGCAAGCATGGCAATTTAGAATGGCTTCCGGGCAAAGGCATCGCCCTTTCTGAGCAGTGCTATCCCGAAGCGGCATTTGGCCCGATGCCGCATTTTTATCCTTTTATCGTGAATGACCCTGGAGAGGGCGCACAGGCAAAGAGGCGATCGCAAGCGGTCATTCTCGATCACCTCACGCCGCCGATGACCCGCGCCGAACTCTACGGCCCTTTGCAGCAGCTCGAAAGCCTGGTGGATGAATATTACGAAGCGCAAAATTTAGACCCGACCCGGCTACCGATTATTGCGAGCAAAATAATGGCTTTGCTTCAAGACACTCAGCTCCAGCAAGATTTAAATCTATTGCCAGTCAATTCGCCAGCCAGTTCGCCAGCCAGTTCGCCAGTCAATTTGCCAGTCAATTTGCCAGTCAATTTGCCAGTCAGATCGTCATTGAATGGCCAGCCTACTCCAGCTGTTTTAGGTGCTAACCCGTCTGAAAATCTCCAAACCTGGCTGCCGCAGATAGATGGCTACCTATGTGAACTGAAAGAAGCGCAAATTCGAGATGGTCTGCATATTTATGGTCAGTGCCCTCAAGGACAGCAGTTAAGGGATTTGATTGTAGCGATCGCCCGGCATCCCAATGCTGAACATATTGGGCTCTCAAGAGCGATCGCCCAAGCCTGGCGTTTAGACCTTGATCCACTCATTGCAGAAGTTGGTCAGCCTTGGAGTGCCAGCCCTGATCAAACACAGCTGCGTCAATGTCGCACCGTGGGCGATGTGATCGAACAAATTGAGATTTACGCAGCTAGGCTCGTTGATGATCTGCTGGGCCAAATTTCTCCTGCCGATATCTCTGCTGATATCTCTGCCGAAGAACATGGCAATGCCAACGCCCCCAGCGGGTCAGCTGTAGATTTGCCCCTGCAACAAACGCTCGATTGGATTGCGCACACGCTGCTGCCGAATCTTGAGAGTACGACCGATGAAATTAAAAATTTGCTCCATGGTTTAGAGGGACGCTATGTTCCGCCAGGGCCTTCCGGCGCACCCACTCGCAACCGACCGGAGGTTTTGCCAACGGGGCGTAACTTTTATTCGGTCGATATTCGAGCGATTCCTACTGAAAGCGCGTGGGATGTCGGGCGCAAGGCGGCTGAGGTGTTAATTGAAAACTACACCCAACAACATGGCGAGTATCCCCGGACGCTGGGCCTTTCAATGTGGGGCACGGCGGCCATGCGAACGGGCGGCGATGATATGTCAGAAGCACTGGCGCTAATGGGTGTGCGTCCAGTTTGGGATGGGCCTAGCAGAAGAGTAATCGACTTTGAGATTTTGCCGCTGTCGCTATTAGGACGGCCCCGAGTAGATGTGACACTGCGTATATCAGGATTTTTTCGCGATGCCTTTCCCAATTTGGTGTCTTTGTTTAACCAAGCGGTAACGGCAGTCGCAGCCCTAGATGAACCAGCTGATCAAAATCCGCTGGCAGCCCAAGCCCAACAAGATTTTGAATATTGGCAGCAGCAGGGATTGGATAGCGCGCAAAGTGTGGCGCGATCGCGCTACCGAGTTTTTGGCTCCAAACCAGGAGCCTACGGCGCTGGCTTACAAGGGCTCATTGAAGCCCAAAACTGGGAGAGCGACGACGATCTCGCTCGTGCGTATATAAACTGGAGCAGCTACGCCTATGTAGGGTCTTCTGTAGGATCTTCGGGCGGCCAAACAGACGGGCACAGTGCGCCCGAAGCGTTTAAGCAGCGCCTATCGCAAATGCAAATTGTGCTGCAAAACCAGGATAACCGCGAACATGATCTCCTCGATTCTGACGACTATTACCAGTTTCAAGGAGGGCTAACAGCGGCGGTGAAGTCGCAAAAAGGGGAAGCGCCTACGACTTATTTTGGCGACAATGCAGTGCCAGAAAATCCAAAGGTGCGATCGCTCAAATCCGAAATTGCCCGCGTTTACCGCTCGCGCGTCGTCAATCCTAAATGGATAGCAGGGGTCATGCGCCATGGCTACAAAGGCGCATTTGAAATGTCAGCCACCGTCGATTACCTGTTTGCCTACGATGCAACCACACATTGCGTAGAAAATCACATGTACGAAGGCGTTGCGAAGGCTTATATATTTGACCCAACAGTGCGCGAATTTATTGAGCAGTCAAATCCTTGGGCCTTACGAGATATGGCTGAACGACTGTTGGAAGCCAATCAACGAGGGCTATGGAAAGGAGCCAGTGAGGAAGTCGTGGATGGGTTAAGGGCGATCGCACATGAAGCAGAAGGTCAAATTGAAGCGGGCCTCTCTAGCCATCTGTAAGATGATTTGAACTATCTGTAAGATGGATTGGCCAGGAGCAACAGAGGCGACTCTAAAGCCTCTACTTCAGCTGAAGCTGTACCGGGCGCAGTCACACTGGGGTCTACTCGCACCCAAAGCGCCAAATCCAATCCTTCTGGCTGCACCGCTAGGTTAATCACCCTGGCTGTTAGGCCGCGATTTTCTAGTCGCTGTAAGCTCAGCTGGTTATTGACATCAGCTAGCAGCCCATTCACCAGTCGATCAGGCGCTGGCTGGCCATTCACCTTAATCACCGGATCGACCAGCATCAAACGATCGCCCGCCGAAATACTTAACCCCGACTGCGCTTCAATTTGCAGCGCGCCTTCTTGAACTAAATCTTCTAGCTCCAAGGAAATCTGCACGCGGTTATCTGCCAAAAAATCAATCGCCGGATTGTTGATTTGGTAGCGTTCCCGCTCCCGAGCTTGAGCCTGATTCAAAGAACCAATCTTGAGCTCACTCAGCTGCTTGGTGACCGTTGGCGATCGCAAAAAAGCATTCACATCGGCCTCAGACAATACCAAATGCAGCGCGCCTTGTAGCGGCGCATCAAGCACCACCTTACCCTGCCGCAGCTGATTAAACGCCAAATCAATGGGGTCAGTCTCTAGCTCAGCGACCTCAAGGCGCAAGTCAGCCGTTGGGTAAATCCCCCGCCCGGCAATTCGCACTTTATCTATCCGTCCTTGCAGCAGCTGAAAAGACGGCCCACTATCCACCCGCACATCCAAGCTTTCCGCACTGACCAGTCGAGAGCGAATGGCATCTTCGGCCACCTGATCGACCACAATACCGACCGGTGAAATCACCAGCAGCAAACCCGATAGCAAAACAGTCAGAAATTCCATACCGGCGCTACTCCATGAGGCTCTATTTTATATGGCGCTTCTATGGCGCTTCTATGGCGCTATTTCATAACAGCGCTACTGAATGGCCTCTTGTACCCAGCCTTTCAGCGTTGCCACAACATCTGCTAAAGCAATATCAGCCGCCTCACCATCGGCGCGTTTTACCACTTCTACCTTGCCATCTTTAAGCGATCGCCCCGTCACAACCCGAAACGGAATCCCAATCAGCTCGGCATCTTTAAACTTCACCCCGGCTCGCTCTTTACGGTCATCTAGCAAGGTCTCTACACCGGCTGCATTCAACTCAGCATATAGCTTTTCAGCTGCGGCCATTTGGGCTTCATCGCCAATGTTGGGCACTACCACAATTGCGTGATAGGGCGCGATCGCCACTGGCCAAATAATCCCGTTTTTGTCGTAAGACTGCTCCACCGCCGCCTGCGCTAGCCGCGAAACACCTACCCCATAGCAGCCCATCTCCAGCGGAGCCTCTGTGCCGTCTTCTTGGGTATAGGTCGCCCCGAGCGCCGCCGAATATTTATTGCCCAGCTGAAAAATATGGCCAATTTCAATGCCTCTAGCCGTTTTCAGAATTTGGCTAGCGTCGTGAATTGCGCGATCGCCTGCCACCGCCGTCCGCACATCCAAACGAATCTGCGGCAACTCAAACTCCTTGCCCCAGTTCGCCCCCACCACATGAAAGCCACTCTCATTAGAACCCGTCGCAAAATTCTTGAGCGGCACCGCCGTCTCATCGACAATGCGCAAAAACTTAGGCGCCAAATTCTCCCCCTTCCCGATATAGTCATCCGCCAAATCAGGCGCAATATAGCCCAGCGGCAACGGCTTAGTTGCCCACTTGCTCTGCGCCTCCTCATCCGGCACTTCCAACGCCAGCACAGTAGACCCGCCATACTCGCCTGCCAAATTAGTCAGCGCGTTTTGCAGCTTCGTCTCATTCACATCTTGATCAGCCCGAATGCTCACAATCACCAGCACCTGCCGTCCATTGTCGTAAGTCACCTGATACAGCACGTCTTTAACAACCTGCGTCGGCGAACATTTCAAAAAATCCACCATAGCGGCAATAGTGGCCGTATTGGGCGTCTCTAGCTTTTGATAAGCGGTAAACGGAGAAGGCTCAGCCTCTGGCGGCAGCGAAACTGCTTTTTCTACATTCGCGGCATACCGACCATCTTCGGTGTATAGCACCTCATCTTCACCGGCCTCAGCCAGCACCATAAACTCAGTTGAACCCGAGCCACCAATTGCGCCTGAGTCAGCCTCAACAGCCCGAAACGCGAGCCCAGTACGCCGCAAAATATTGCTGTACGCCTGATACATATCGTCGTAGGTTTGCTTGAGGCTAGCTGCATCAGCATGAAACGAATAGCCGTCTTTCATAATGAATTCGCGCCCCCGCAGCAGCCCAAAACGTGGCCGAATTTCATCCCGAAACTTTGTCTGAATTTGGTACAAGTGAACTGGCAGCTGACGATAAGAGCGAATCGTCTCGCGGGCAACCGCTGTAATCACTTCCTCGTGAGTGGGGCCAAGCGCTAATTCCTGCTGACGGCGATCGCCCAGCGTAAACATAATCCCCTCAGCTTTGGTGTAAGTATCCCAGCGCCCCGACTCCTGCCACAGCGACGCAGGCTGAAGCTGTGGCAGCAAGCACTCCTGTGCCCCCGTCGCGTCCATTTCAGAGCGCACAATATCCGATATTTTATTGAGCACCCGAAATAGCAACGGCAAATAAGCATACAGTCCGCTAGAAATGCGGCGCATATAGCCCGCTCGTAGCAGCAGCTTGTGGCTAGGGATTTCAGCCTCCGCTGGATCTTCACGCAGCGTGACAAATAACATCTGAGACAATCGCATGGGTCTTCCTTAACAACGAGGTGCTTAAACAACGAGGGCTTACTCGGATTTCTCAAACAAGTCTAAAGCATCAAGCCACAGGCAAACCCTACCTATCTCAATCTTTTCCGCCTATCTCAATCTCCAAAATCCGCTGACTCATCCACTGGCGTGAAGTCGGCGCGACATAATAATTAAGTAGATGCCCGTCAGTTTACTTAAGTAAGTTTTGCTAATACTTATAATAATGATCGGTTATATATTTACATTGCTAAAGGAATCTAAAAAGAGCTTTAGCACCGAATAAACGACAGACGTATAAACTACAAACGTAAATTGCAGTGGTAAGAGATGAGTCTGCATTGAGAGCCAACCTTTAGAGCAGGCTTTTGACTCTAGCGATCGCACAAGTATAGGTGGCTAAAGCGCTGCCTAGCAAAAGTTCCCAATACAACCCGCATCTTAAAGCCGTATCGATGTGCAACGGCGCGGCTGAGATGCTATCAATTTCACTGTTTTCATCATTTTTATTCAGCAGTTTTAGCAGCGCAGAAAATTTTAGCCCTGTGGAAAAGGTGTCTTTTCACCTCTATCACTTCACCTCTATCACTTCACCTCTCACTTCGTAGCAGCGTGATGAGACCAGGCTTTGCAAGCACCTGTTTTCAAAAAATTTTCTTCTTCAAAACCTTTTTAAAAAATAATTATCCAAGATCCCTAGTGAGTAATCCAAGTTACACAATTCTCGTTGCTGAAGATGACAGCCGTACTCGTAAAGCCCTGGCTCACAGCCTAGAAGCCGCTGGCTATAAAGTCATCATCGCCATAGATGGGCAAGAAGCGTTAGACCAGTTTCAAGCTACAGAAAAGATTGATCTAGTTGTTCTCGACGTGATGATGCCTCGTTTAGATGGCTTTCAGGTGTGCCAAATACTCAGAGAAACCTCTGATATTCCGATTATTATGGCCACCGTACTGGGCAACTCTGCTGATCGCATCGTGGGCTTGGAAATGGGCGCCACTGACTATATCGTTAAGCCCTTCTCAACCCAAGAACTCATTGCACGCATCCGTTCTATTCTGCGACGTACGCTACCTCATCGCACTGACAACCTTGTGGCTACCGCGCCGCCGCGCCAGCAGGTTTTAATAGTTGGGCCGTTAAGGCTCGATCCAAGCACTCACAGAGCTTATCGCAAAGATCACCCGCTGCAACTGACAGAAATTGAGTTTCGCCTACTCGAACTGCTAGCTAGTAAGCCGGGGCATCTTTTTTCACGAGGCGATATTTTAGCAGCGCTATGGGGCTACGATGCCAGCAGCGCTGCTGATACCAAGACGGTCGATGTACATATCTCTCGGCTGCGCATCAAGCTTAATGACAACACTAGCGATCCAGAGTTCATTTCGACTATTCGAGGGCGGGGCTATATGTTTTTGGTACAGCGCTAATCGCCCCTACGCTTGCCCCAGTAGCCTTCACATAATCAGCTGTTTGCAGCATTAGCATTTGCCCTCGCAGCCCTGCTGATACAGCGATGCGATCATACAGTTGTGACCACTCATCTAAATAGGTGGGGTAGGGCTTTTTGCAGGCCAACGCTGTAACGCCGCCCCGAATATAGCCAGTTAGCGGCTGCACTTGCTTAAGTGAGACGGTCTCTATTTTGCGATCACCACTGAGCTGCGCTAACGCCTTTAGATCAAGCTGATAGCTGCCCGGAATCACGGCCAAAGCGACCCCATGGCGATCGCCCTTAACAACCAATGTCTTAAAGACCTGATCTGCCGGTAGCCCCAGCTTTTGCGCAGTCGAAGTTGCCGCCAAGTCGTCAGCATCCACCTCGTAACTCAGCAGCGTATACTCAATACCCAACCTGTCCAAAGTCCGAGCAGCGTTGGTTTTTGTAGACTTGTTTTTGATCGATCAAACCTCTTCTAACTTGGCAAGGCAAAAGCGATCGCGACCTTCATACTTAGCCTGATACAAGCCCTGATCAGCCGCTGCGACCAACATATCACGATGCCTTCCTTTCGTGCAGCTCACCGCCGCAATGCCCAGGCTCACAGTAATGCAGTGGCTAATCTCTGAGCAGCTATGCGGAATTTCTAGCTGCTGAATCTCGCGCTGAATCTCGCGGGCAACTTGCTCTACGCCTGCCACGCTCGTATTGGGCAGCACCACCGCAAATTCTTCACCGCCGTAGCGAGCGACCAAGTCAGTACTGCGCTTCACAGCTCTTTCTATTGCTTGAGCGACCTGACGCAGGCACACGTCTCCAGCCTGGTGTCCGTAGGTGTCATTGTAGTTTTTAAAGTAGTCAATATCGCACAAAATCAGCGATAGAGACGATCGACCCGAGCCCACATTCTCCCACTCCTTCTCCAAATACTGATCAAACGAGCGGCGGTTGGCCACTTTGGTCAGGCCATCCATACTTGCTAAACGCGACAGCTCTTGATTAATTTCCTTGAGCGCGACCTCGGCATGCTTATGCTTGGTAATATCCGTGGCGGTGCCAAAAACTTGCGTCGGCTGGCCCTCGCTATCCCGCTGAAAAACTGTCTCACGGCACAATAACCAGCGCCAGTTACCCTGCCGATGCCGAAAGCGATATTCATTTTCAACGACTTCCCCATCGTTAATGGCCGCGAGCTTACTGCGCTCTGTGGCCATATATTTTTTCTCATCGGCATGCACCAACTGCTCTAAATACCGAGGACCGAGCTTTTGTACTTCGCTTGGCTCGTAGCCCAACACGTTTTTTATCCAACGGCTGATATAAAAGTTGCTGCCATCAGCAAAGCTATCTACATACAAAATATTGGTGCTAGCATCAATAATGCCTTGAATAAATCGCTGGCTTTCTTGCCAAGCCTGTTCTGCCTGCTCACGTTCAATCGTTTCGCGTTTTAGCTGCCGGCTATGATTGGCTAGCAATGCCGATAGCGATTGCTGCTGTTGAGAATCAATCGCCGTTGCCGCTAGTAAAGCAATCGCCAAGGCAGTCGATTGCTCTAGCTCGCTCCAGCAATGAGCATCGGCCAACTCGTACCACAGTACACCTGCTACTTTCCCCTGCCGTCTAATGGGCATTTCTAAAAATGCGCCAGGCGTGTGAAAAATTAAATCGTTCTGGATAAAGTTGCCTAGCCAGGGGATGGCCTCAGCTTTGCTAACATTTTCTAGGGTTAAAGGAGAGCGATTATCTATCCCTTGCAAGTAATCAGTACAGTCGGTCAAACGACCATCCGTGATCTCACCCGTACGGCTTTCCACCGTCAACACAATCCCTGCTGAGTGCTTATCTTTAGAGCGGTTATAGCTATCTAGCTGCTTAAGCTGCCGTTCAGTGGCCTCATATATCCACAAGGTCACTCTATCAACGCATAGCATCGTCGCGGCTGTGCTTGTGAGTGTCATCGCGGCGGTTGCTAAGTCGCCGCTGTAAATAGAAGGATGCTGAGAAAGTAAATATAAGCCCTGCTGCATCGCCTGCTGATTAAACGCAGATTTCTCAAGCACCTGATGTGTAGAACTTGGAAGCGACCCATCGGATCGCTCCTGCAATGTTTTAGCGGCAGATCGCATAACAGATTGCTCTGAGAGAATTGACATTCTATTTACTTAAAAGCAACCATGCCCAATGCTAATTTCCTATGTTCAGAATGCCCCGAGACCTGATGAAACGTTCAAAGGATGAGTATGACAGCTCAATAGCGACCAATCCGACAGAGGAAACCCTCGTCGGACTGATGGTAGTAAAAAAACATCTGGTAATCTTTTGTTTGGCTTATTTGGGCCTGCCCCTGCGCAAATCCGCAGTGGTTTGTATACTCACTCGTAATACCCTTCGATCCACAAGCTACTCGTAAACGCTATTAAAGAAGTCAATCGTTTCTTTGAGCGCTTTGATAAAAGCATCTATTTCAGATGGCGTATTGTAAAAGTACAGGCTGGCTCTAGCAGTAGAACTGACCCCAAGCACAGTATGTAGTGGCTGGGTACAATGATGCCCTGAGCGAATAGCCACACCAGACTGATCTAAAAAGGTGGAGAGATCTTGAGCGTGAATGCCTTCTACGGTAAAGGTCGCGATCGCCGCGCGGCCACTCCCATCGGCATTCGGCTTTGGACCATACAGGGTTACCTGAGGCACTTGGCTCAGCTGCTCATATAGATAGGCCGTGAGCTGATGCTCGTAGTCAGCAATACGATCCATACCAATTTGGCTTAGGTAGTCTACGGCTGCGCCTAATGTAATAGCTTCAGCGATCGCAGGCGTACCCGCCTCAAACTTGTGCGGCAGTTCAGCGTAAGTAGAATGATCTAAAAATACGTCTTGAATCATCTCGCCACCGCCTAAGAAGGGCGGCATCGCCTGAAGCACATCTAACTTGCCGTACAAAAAGCCCGCGCCCGTTGGCCCGCACATTTTGTGGCCCGAAGCGACCAGCCAGTCACAGCCCAATGCCTGCACATCTACTCGCATATGCGGTACGCTCTGGCAGGCATCAATCAAAACATGAGCACCGTACTGGTGAGCGGTTTCGACAATCTGTTGAACCGGATTGATACAGCCCAGCACGTTAGAAACATGACTCACCGCTACCAGCTTGGTTTTATCTGTGACTAGCTGATTAAAAGCAGCCAGATCAAACTCTTGTGTATCGGTCAGCGGTACGTACTTGAGTACCGCACCCGTGCGCTGAGCAATTAACTGCCAGGACACCAAATTGCTGTGATGCTCCATCACAGATAGCACTATCTCATCGCCCTGTTGCAGCGTACTAAGCCCCCAGGCATAGGCCACCAAATTAATCGCCTCGCTGGCATTGCGGGTAAAAATAATTTCATCCCGAGAAGCCGCATTGACAAAAGCAGCCACCTTATCGCGAGCGCCTTCATAGGCATCAGTCGCGCGAGCGCTTAGCGCATGAACGCCTCGATGGACATTGGCGTTATTTGCCGCGTAGTAATTCACCATCGCGTCAATCACCACTTGGGGCTTTTGAGAGGTCGCTGCATTGTCGAGATAAACTAGCGGCTGACCGTTGACTTGTTGGTGAAGAATAGGAAAATCACCACGAACAATATCTGCTAGGAGAACAGGCTTAGTAGGGGCAGTGGTTGGCGTCATTGTCGAGCGATGAGGGGGTGAGGGGCGTAAGGAAGGAAGCCTGTTTTATTTGACCTGTTTTATTTGACCTGTCTTAGCTGGCTTGTGTTAGTTGGCTTGTGTTAGTTGGCTTGTGTTAGTTGGCTTGTGTTAGTTGGCTTGTGTTAGTTGGCCCAGTGAGTGATGCGATCGCCTAAAACCTGTCGCAAGGGCTCAACCGAAATCTTTTCGACTATCTCCATAGCAAAGCCATACAGCAACAACCTTTGGGCTTGCTCTGCCGAAATGCCTCGGCTCTGGAGATAGAAAACTTCGTCAGCCTGTAGCTGGCTTACAGTCGCACCATGAGCGCATTTCACATTGTCAGCCACAATATCTAGCTCGGGCTTAGTATCAATCCGCGCTTTGCTAGAGAGCATTAAGTTGCGATTGAGCTGAGCAGCATCGGTAAACTGCGCCGCCTGAGAGACATAAACCTTGCCGTTGAACACCGCATGAGCACGATCATCAACGACATTTTTTTGAACTTGAGTAGCCGTGCTGTGAGGATAAGTGAGCGCGAGCAGGCTGTGGGTATCTGCTAGCTGCTTACCTTGCAAAGCGCTAAGCCCATACAGATGAGTATCAGTCTGAGGCCCGGCCTGATAAACCTCCAAATGATGGCGTGACAGCTGCCCGCCCAGGTCAATCGCAGTACAGCTGTAGCGGCTGTTAGCGGCTTGAGAAACTGCCGTTTTGGCAATATGGAAGGTCTGCAAACCTTCATCCTGCAAGCGAATATGATTAATCTGCGCGCCTTCTGCCAGGACGATTTCGGTGACGCTATTGTTACAGCGAGGCTGCAAGTGATCTGCGCTATTTCCAATAAAAGACTCTACCAACGTGCAGCTCGAATGGGGCTCAGCAATCACCAGCGTTCGCAGATGGCTGATCGACTCGCCTACCGAAGTGCGAACGATATGAATGGGCTGTTCCACTTTTTGGTCGGCCTTGAGCCAAATAACCATCACATCTGAAAAACCAGCCGTATTAAGCGCAGTAAAGACCTCGCCACTGCCCTGCACCTGAGCGAGCTTATCGGTCACTATTTGGCTAATTTGCGGGCCATAGGCAGCATCAGAGATCAGCTGGGAGAGCGGCGCAATTACAACACCTTCTGATTGCGCTGAGTCGTCTGAGCCGTCTGAGCCATCTGAGCCGTCTGAGCCATCTGAGCGTACCGGCGCGTGGTCAGAGCGGCTTTCAATCGAAAGTGCTGAGACATAGTGGCCGTTGATGGTCGTGAGTCGATAGCTATCTTCTATTTGGGCCAGGCCAGATTGAGTCAGGCCAGATTGAGTCAGGCCAGATTGAGTCAGGCCAGATTGAGTTGACCCGGCTGAGGCCAGATCTACTGAAGTCAGATCTAAAGGCGTCGAAGCCGATTCGCTGATAGATTCATTGATTTTTGCAGCCTGCTCAGCATGAGCCCTTTCAAAAGGTAACTTTAGCATGTCAGAGAGGTCAGTAAAGCGCCATTCTTCGTCGCGACCAGCCGGGAAGGAACGCGCATTGACCTGAGCGATCGCCTTCTCTCTAAGGTGCTTAAGACCCAAGCCAGACTCGTCAGCAGCGGCAGATGCCTGCGTTAGCAAATGCTTAAGATAAGTTGCTCGCTGGGTTGCGATCACCGAAGTTGCCATTCCGCTTTTCGGGCTTGTTCCCGTACTCATATCAGCACTCATCTCAGACCACCGCCTCCTCAGGCACAATCCAGTCATAGCCGCGAGACTCTAGCTCAAGCGCTAGCTCCTTACCACCCGTCTTCACAATGCGGCCCTGAGCCATCACATGCACATAGTCAGGCACAATATAGTTCAACAGCCTTTGGTAATGGGTAATCAGCACCGTTGCATTATCAGGCGTACTGAGCTGATTCACCCCACTCGACACCGTCTTGAGCGCATCAATATCAAGCCCCGAATCGGTTTCATCTAAAATTGCCAAATCAGGCTGGAGCAAAGCCATTTGAAGAATCTCATTGCGTTTTTTTTCACCGCCTGAAAATCCTTCATTGACACTGCGGTCTAAAAAGCTCACATCCATTTTGACAATTTCAGAGCGTTCTTCTATGAGATCGTCAAAGTCAAAAACATCTATTTCTTCCTCATCTCTCGCCTTGCGATGAGCATTGTAAGCGACTCGCAAAAAGTCGCGATTGCTCACACCCGGAATTTCTAGCGGGTACTGAAAGGCTAAAAACACACCAGAATTTGCCCGCTCATGCGGCTCCAACGCTAGCAAGTCTTGGCCCTGAAAAATCACCTCACCAGCGGTCACTGTATAGTCAGGATGGCCCGCAAGCACCTTTGAAAAAGTACTTTTGCCAGAACCATTAAGACCCATAATGGCGTGAATTTCGCCAGCCTTTACCTCAAAGTTCAAACCTTTGAGAATTTCGGTGCCTTCAACGCTGGCATGAAGATTGCGAACAGAGAGAATCGTTTTTGCGTTTTCGTTAATCATTTCACTGAACAGGAAAGGGGCTGTAGGGACATCAGCATTGCTGCACCCGCCGCAGAGTTAGGAGCTTAAAGAGATCCGGAGAATTTGAGAACTAGGGAATTTGAAGATGGGAAAATTTAGAAAGATTAGCGCAACAATAGCGAAAACCTAACCCACAGAATTTTCAAGCTTTAGGCTCAGCAGTTTGTCAGCCTCAGCAGCAAACTCTAGGGGCAATTCGTTAAATACATCCCGACAAAAACCGCTAATGATCATTGAAACCGCATCTTCAGGGGAAATTCCGCGCTGTGCAAAGTAAAATAGCTGATCTTCACCAATTTTGGATGTGGAGGCTTCGTGCTCTACCTGAGCAGTGCTATTTTGCACCTGAATATAGGGGAAAGTATTGGCATTCGAGGTATCCCCCAACAGCATAGAGTCGCACTGCGAGTAGTTGCGAGCACCGTCGGCTTTAGGATTCACCTGAACCAATCCGCGATAGCTGTTTTTAGAATTTCCTGCTGAAATTCCCTTAGAAATAATCGTACTGCGGGTATTTTTGCCCACATGCACCATTTTGGTACCGGTGTCAGCCTGCTGATAGTGATTGGTTAGGGCAACCGAATAGAACTCACCCACAGAATTATCGCCAACCAGTACGCAGCTAGGATATTTCCAAGTAATGGCTGAGCCTGTTTCTACCTGAGTCCAAGAAATTTTAGAGTTGACGCCTTTGCACAGGCCGCGCTTAGTCACAAAATTATAAATACCGCCTTTTCCATTCTCATCACCGGCATACCAGTTTTGTACTGTGGAGTATTTAATCTCGGCGTTGTCTAGCGCGACTAGCTCTACAACAGCAGCATGCAGCTGATTGCTGTCATACATCGGTGCGGTGCAGCCTTCCAAATAAGTCACGGAACTGGCTTCTTCAGCCACAATCAGCGTGCGCTCAAACTGACCGGAGTCACCGTTGTTGATTCGAAAGTAAGTGGATAGATCCATAGGGCATTTCACACCCTTGGGAATATAAACAAACGAACCGTCGGTAAAGACTGCCGAATTGAGCGCGGTGAAGTAGTTGTCACCCACTGGAATCACAGAGCCCATATACTTTTCAACTAGCTCTGGATGCTCTTGAATCGCCTCTGAGATCGAGCAAAAAATGATGCCATGTTTTGCTAGATCTGCTTTAAAGGTAGTTGCGATAGAAACGCTGTCAAAAATAACGTCAACAGCTACATTGGCCAACCGCTTTTGTTCGTTTAATGAGATTCCTAGCTTGTCAAAAGTCTCTAACAGGGCAGGATCAACTTCATCAAGGCTGTCTAATTTTTTCTCAGCCTGTTTAGGCGCTGAGTAGTAAACAATGTCGTTGTAGTCAATGGGGGGGTACTTGACGTTTGGCCAAGCAGGCTCTTCTAGCTGAAGCCAACGCTGGTAGGCTTTGAGCCGAAAATCAAGCATGAATTCTGGTTCGTTCTTTTTGGCTGAGATAGCGCGTACCACATCCTCGCTAAGACCACGAGGAAGCGCGTCGGATTCGATATCGGTGACGAAGCCGTACTTGTAAGGCTGACTAACGACAGACTGAACGCTGGAGACCATGGGTATGAGTAAGTGGGTGTGAGTAGGGGGTCAGTTAACGACGCTGAGCAAAGAACTTAGGAAAAAGTTGTAGAAAGATTCCAAACAGATCTGGAAATGCTGTGATGAGAGCAAAACCAGCACTTAGGAAGCTATGAACTACTAACCGCGTTGGTTTCAGATCGAATTTTCTCAAAACTGATAGCTTGCTCTGTGCCAGAGAAGGGGTTGTCCTCAGTCAGAAAGAGCATGCAGTGACATTCTTGACGTTCTTGCATGGGCACACAGGGGCAATTCCAATAGGAGGCCTTGACCTCTGCTTCTTTGTCTTCGTAGTGGCGACAGGGACATAAGGGGGCACCCAAGTCATCTTTATGCTTGGCGAGCCCTTCGAGCACAACTGCCGTAACACCTAAGTCTTGACAGAAATAAGTGCCAGTACGCTTCGCGTAGCTCTGGGCAAAATTCCGCATGATTTCGAGACTTTTGTCGGAGCCTTGATTAGGGTTAGGGGTGCTCATGTGCTTGTAAGGGGGGTGTACTTATAAAAGTGTTTTTGGTCTAAGATAAGACCAGTTAAACAACCGTTGCGTTGCTTAACTAATTAAAGGTTACTTTAATCTCAATACTTTAGCAACCAAAGTGTTTCCAAAGTATTGTAAACGAATCGTTGCAAACAGCGCTCTCTACCCTTAGGCATCTACTCCTATTTGGCTGCTTTGCTGTCATTCTTTCGTCGCTACTCAATCACTACTTAATCGCTACTCAAACTTATACAGATACGCATCGTTACACAATGACTTCTCAACAGACATCATCTATCAGAGAGGACATTTTACGCTTTTTGTTAAAGCGTGGAACGGCAACAGCGGCCTCTATGGCCCACCACTTGGAGGTGACGCCGCAGGCCATTCGTCGCCACTTAAAAAATTTAGAAGCCAGTGAGCTGATTGAGCACCAGCGCAGTCAGGAGGGGATCGGTCGCCCTAATCATATGTATCAGCTGAGTCGTAAAGGTCGCGAACATTTTCCAGCTCAGTACGACCAGTTTGCGCTCTCGCTGCTCAATACGGTGGCCGATACCTTGGGGCCAGAACAGGTGAGTAAGCTGCTGAAGCATCAGTGGCAGCTCAAGGCCAAGGAGTATAGAGAAAAACTGGGCGAGGCACCGCTAAAGGATCGGATGCAGGCGCTCGTGAAGCTGCGGCAGGCAGAAGGCTATATGGCCGAGTACTATCCAGCCAAAGATTCGGTGGAACAGCCTGCGTTTGTGATTACTGAATATAACTGTGCGATCGCTCACATTGCCGAGTCTTACCCAACCGTTTGCGGTCATGAATTAGCGATGTTTGCGATCGCCCTACCCGACTGCTCGGTAGAACGCACTCACTGGCTGGTCAACGGCGAACACCAATGCGGCTACCTGGTAAAAACCAAAAAACACGCTGAATCCTAACTGCTTGAACCATGCTACCCCAGTTTTTAACCGCCGAAGAATCCGCCGCTGTGGACGCCGCCCTGCTGACGACGCCTGAAAAGTTTCTCACTCGGCTAACAATTTCTACAGGCAAACTACTAATTTATATTGCTAAAGATTTAAATATTTCTGTCGAGGCATTGACCAATGAGCAGATTATTGCCTGGTTTGAGGCAGACTCTAAACGCAAGCAAACCGAGGGTGTAGAAGCCTCTGTGCTGAAATGGGAGGCACAAGACTTAACCGATTTGCCTACAGAAGATTTGCCTAAGGAAAAATAATCATCACAGAAAAGCCCCTCTGTTAAATTTCTTCTGATGAGCGCTTGTCAGCAGCGTAAGAGTCGTCAAGGTAATGTGGTGAGGCGCACGAAAGCTCAATTATGACAGCGTAATCACGACAGCTCAATCAATCACGACAGCTCAATATTGAGATAACTTGTTACAGCAAAGTCAGATTTGGGCAAGTCTATAGATCACAAGTCTATGAGATCAATTATTGAAGATCGTTTTAGATCTAAAAGTCATTTAGATTAGATCATTTAGATTAGATCATTTAGATCATTCCTATAGATGAGTGGAAGGGAGCCCACCGGATAGATGAGATAATTGTTCAAGCTTAACTGCTGTTACTGGCTTACTGCCTGTAACATTCGCAAAGAGCAAGATTTATCTCTTTTGATACAGTCTCCTTATTGTTATTGTCCTAACAAGGTAACCCTATGAAACGGAAATTCCTGCGTAGCACTTTGCCCTTACTTGCAGCTGTGGGCATGGTTGCAATTCCCACCAAAGCGCTGGCCCATCAAGTTCAAAGCAGCTACATTTTGAAACCGCAAATCGGCAACCCAACCGAAGAAACTCTAGAAATTCGCTCAGCCTTTAGCAATAATCAGCCCTTAAAAGGCGCCAAGGTGACCGTATATGCGCCTGATCAGTCTTTTCGTCCTCACACCACAGGTGTAACCGACAGCCAGGGTCGGTTTAGCTTCAACCCTGACCAGACGATTACTGGCGAGTGGGAAGTCAAAATTAAACAGGGCGGACATAGCGACATGTTGCGGGTGCCTGTAACCGCAGCAGGCATTGATGAGAATGCCGTAGCCAAAGGCCCTGAAATCGAAGACATCCACTACGCGAGCTCGCCGTTGCCCGTGGTAGCGGTTGGAAGTCTTGCGATCGCAGCAGCCTGCATTGGCGTTGTGGGCATTGGCCGTTTACAGCGCAAAGCATAGCAATAGAGCGAGTCGGGCTCAGGTCTATTAAGCTCAGGCCCATCAGACTCAGCCTGATTAGGCTAAAAGCTTGATTAGGTAAAAGAAAGCGAGTAGAAAAATCCCTGGCTCAACTGTAATAGAGCCGGGGATTTTTTATGGGATTTGACCTACCTCTCACAGTTTTTCTCGTCTCTATCTTCTCGCCTCTATCTTTTTGCCCTATCTTGTCGCCTCCAGCATTGGGGCTTTTCGCATCTTTTAGCGCTTGATCTCGTCACGTAGCTCAGCTAGGTCTGTGTACGAATCGGCTAGGTCGATTAAGCTATCGCTGGTCATAGACTGGAGGCTAACCACTTCGATAGAGGTGCCGCGCTGGGAGAGTACTTCGAGGGCATAGGCTAAGTTGCCATCGCCGCCGAGCAGCGTCAGGGTTGAGCAGTATTCTGAAATACGCATCATATCGACAGCCATTTCGACATGCATGTTAGCCTTGCGAGAGCCATCCGGCAGCAGAGCGAGTTCTTTGCTGACGACGCGATGGCCATGACGGTTTAGCCACAGCAAAAAGCCGCGCTGCTTTTCATTTTGAGGATCTACGCCCGTGTAAAAGTAGGCACGCAAGAGACGGCGACCCCGGACAAGAGTGGTCAGCAGGCGGCGGTAGTCTACTTCTATGTTGAGGTGAGATGCCGCATAAAAAAGATTGGAGCCGTCGATGAAAATCGCGATGCGATCGCTAGAAAGGTTCACAGGCGGATAGCTGGTCTGAAAACTAGGGGCTCGATTAATGGTGTGACGTCGAATACTGGTAGTAGATGGTTCAGTCGGCATATGCCCATCACCAAGGTGGGGGGTAGCTGTCGTCCTCTCTGGAGAATTAGCCACTTCGGTAGATTGAGGGTGGTCAACGACGTCGCTATTGGTTGTTTCCTGAGAAACTTCTGTCCTAGCTGTTTTTTTGGCTTTGGGACCATCAGTGGCGCTGCTACTGGCATTAGTACTGGCATTAGTACTGGCATTAACACTGGTATTGGCACTGGCTTTTTTCATAGCAGATTCTGGAGCCATAGACTCTGGAGCTACAGATTTCTGGTTTGATGGGGAGTCAGAAGTCTTCAATGGAGTAACGTATCAGAATGTTGCGAACTTTAACATCCTAATGTGTGACTACCCATATTTCGTAAATATCCGCAAATAATTTAATGAATAGCTACAAGGATACCGAACAAAACTTATCAGAGTAAGTTTTAGTCCAACCTAGATCGGCGTCTAGTGGCAAGGCTGCAAGTGAACAATCTCAAGCTTTTATGAAACATTTTACCGAGCTTTTTCAAGCAGTAGATGCGACGACCTCTACGAATGAAAAAGTTAAAGCCCTACAGCGATATTTTGCGAAGGAAGATCCCGCAGATGCCGTGTGGGCGCTTTATTTACTGCTGGGTAAAACGAGAAAACGGCTGATAACCTCGCGGAGCTTAAGAGAGATTTTTTTGCAGATTTCAGATATTCCAGAGTGGCTGTTTGAAGAGAGTGCCGCGCATGTGGGCGACTCGGCTGAAACAATTGCGCTGCTGCTGCGAGACATGCCCATTGAGCCCACGGGGGCATCGGGAGCAGGCAGTAACACGCCGCTGCATGTATGGATGGAAGAGATTATTCCCCAGGTAAAAAATCTTCAAAAAGAACATGAGGATCAGCTAAAAAGTTTGGTGATTGACTGGTGGGCAAGTCTCTCGGAGAGCGAGATATTTGTCTTAAATAAAGTTTTAACGGGAGCATTTAGGGTAGGAGTTAGTAACAAGCTGGTCATTAAGGCGCTAGCGGCTGAATATGAGCTATCGCCAGAGGTTTTGGCTCATCGCTTGATGGGAGAGATGATACCCACCGCAAATTTTTATGAGGCGCTGATCAACACAGATAAAGCAGATACCCAGCCCAGCCAACCCTATCCTTTCTTTTTGGCTTCGCCGATTGATGTTGAGAAGTTTTCAACCGAGTTGATGGGCTTAGCTGGCGAGCGAGACCGGCCCGAATGGCAGGACCAAGGGCAGGACCAAGGGCAGGACCAAGGGCAGGACCAAGGGCAGGACCAAGGGCAGGACCAAGGGCAGGCTGAATGGCAGGCTGAATGGAAGTGGGACGGCATTCGCGCTCAGCTGATTCAGCGATCGCAGCAAGCGTTTATTTGGTCTCGGGGGGAAGATTTGGTAACTCACCAGTTTCCTGAAATTGAGGCGGCGATCGCACAGCTGCCTGAAGGCACCGTCCTAGATGGTGAACTGGTGTGCTGGGATGGCCATCGTGTGAGCCCAGATGGCACGATGCGACCCCTGGACTTTAACTATTTGCAAAAGCGGCTCGGGCGCAAACGGGTCAGCAAAAAGCTGCTGGTGGAAAATCCGGTATATTTTTTAGCCTATGACCTGCTAGAAGCGGGTGGGGAAGATATTAGAGATCAGCCTTTGCGATCGCGCCGTGCCCGTTTAACCCAAATCATTGACCGCCTCAGCCCCGAACAAGCCGCGACAAAAAATCGTATCAGCTACGCTAAACCGCTACCCTTTCAAACCTTTGAAGATATCCAGCATTGGCGATCGCAATCTCGCCAGTATGGCGCTGAAGGACTGATGCTAAAAGCCACGGGCAGTCCATATTTGGTAGGTCGCAAGCGGGGCTATTGGTGGAAGCACAAGGTTGATCCCATGACGCTAGATGCCGTTCTAATTTATGCGCAGGCAGGAACAGGAAAACGAGCCAATCTTTTTACGGACTATACCTTTGCGCTCTGGAAAGAAACGGCTGATGAAAAAATTCTCGTCCCCTTTACCAAGGCTTATTCCGGCCTAGATAACCCAGAAATTGAAAAACTAGACCGCTGGATTCGACGTCACACGGTTGAAAAATTTGGCCCGGTGCGGTCAGTAGAGCCGCTCCATGTCTTTGAAATTGGCTTTGAAGGAATTGCTGAGTCTACACGGCATAAGTCGGGCATTGCAGTTCGATTTCCTCGCATTTTGCGCTGGCGCGAAGACAAACCCGCAGCAGAGGCCGATACACTGGAGAATGCGATCGCATTGCTAAACAGTTATCAGTCATGATCAGCCATGATCAGTCATGATCAGCCATGCAATTGCCAGAAATTATCAGCTATCAGTCATAATCAGTCGTGATCCCCACAAAAAGCCTTTTTCTAGCGAATGCCGATATTGACCCGCTCTGTAAGCTGACTAGACCGCTTTGGAGTCGTGAGTTGGCATATCCAGTCGCCCGTTTTGCCCGTGAGGAAGGGGACGCGGGTGCTGTCACTCGCTAGGGTGCGAGTGCGATCGCGACAGTTATAAAGCTCTAACGGCTGCTTAACCCCATCAATACTGACAACCGTCCGATATTCCCAATAGCGCGCTGCGCTGCGCCGAATGCTCATTGCACACACTTCATGACCGCTAAACAGCCGGCAAGCAGTAGCTTCAGGCGATGGATTAAAAAAGCTCACGGCCCACACCGCAAAAGGAAGCGCCAGCAATAGGATGACCACAGCCCACCAAACAGACAAAAACTTATCGACAATAAAAGATTTTATAGAAAGCATTAAGGCGGGGCTAAAAAACTAGCAGAGCAATCAACAGTAAAATTCACAACACTTAAAGCGACAAAGCATACAAACTTTAAGCAACAAAGCATACAAACTTTCGTAAATTCTACCGCTTCCGCGAACACGATGCCGCTACAGCTAGAGGCATGAGCGTCTCTGCGATCGTTTTGGCTGCCATTCTGACGACTGTATAAAAGCGAGCAAAAGCGAGCTAATCCGTATCGATAAACCCATAAAATGTGATATTTGTTACATTGTCTCGGCGTAATAGCTGTGTAATAGCTGTGTAATAGCTATCAGTTCGCTGGGAATGCAGCTGCTAAGATGGCTTTTCAAAAACTGATAGCTTTTCAAAAACTTGCAGCCTCTAGTTTCAAACTGCACACTCTCAAACTGCACACTTCACCTAAATACAGGCATTTTCAACAACAGCGACTTTCCGAAAAGGTCTCTTCCAACCTTCCGAATCACCCTACATGCTATGGCCATGACAGCTCAAACCATTCCCGTTTTAGACCTTAAAGACTTTGTCGGCGACGTTGCTACCGCTCAAACCTCCAAGGTCTTTGTCCAATCTATGGGGACGGCGCTTTGTGAGCTTGGCTTTTTTGCCTTGATCAACCACGGGATTGAGCAGCGTATTATTAACGCAGCCTATGGCGCAGCCGAAGCCTTTTTTGCCCTGCCAGAGGACAGTAAAACGCAGTACGAAATCGCTGAGCTAAATGGGCAGAGAGGATTTACTCGGTTTGGCAAAGAACATGCTAAAGATAGCCAAACCCCAGACCTAAAAGAATTTTGGCATGTTGGTAGAGTTAACACGACTCACATCGCCAGCAGCCAACCAGATAATGTCTGGCCGCGCGAGGTTCCGCAGTTTCAGCCTGTAATGTCAACGCTATTTCAACAGCTGGAAACCTGTGCTAGCTATTTGATGGAAGCCTGCGCTCAGTATTTGCAGCAACCGCAACGCCTGTTTACCGAGCAGGTTGCCGAAGGCCACACTATTTTGCGCATTATTCACTATCCGCCTGTTTCTGCTGACGCTACACCCACCAGTCAAAGGGCCGCTCCTCACGAAGATATTAACCTCATTACGCTGTTGTGCGAGGCGACCACACCCGGACTAGAACTGCTCAGTCCTAAGGGCGAATGGCTGCCCATTCAAACGCTGCCAGGGCAGATCATCGTCGATACAGGCGATATGCTTCAGTCGCTCAGCAATGGTCTGTTGAAGAGTACAACTCATCGGGTGGTGAATCCAAATAGTAGTCGCGATCGCCGGTTCTCAATGCCTTTTTTCGTCCATCCGCGCCCCGACTTCGACCTTACCCCGCTGTCTTCCTGCATAACCCAAACAGGCGGCACTCAGCTGTTTCCTAGCCAAACCGCAGGGCAATACCTCCAGCAGCGTTTAAAAGAAATCGGGCTAGCTTCAGCAACATAAGTCAAGCTAGGGAAACAAACCGAGTAATTCGAGCGATAATAGGCATGACTATACTTTAGATATGTACATTGCCCTCGCTGCCGAGCGCTGCCATGGATTTTTCACAAGCTATCCCCACTTTTGTGATTACCCTACGTGAAGGGGTCGAAGCAGCGTTAGTCGTTGGCATTGTATTAGCCTGCCTGAGCAAGGCTAATCGCACCGAGCTGAACAAATGGGTTTATGGCGGCGTTGCCGCAGGTATTGCAGGCAGCGTTTTAATCGGGCTGTTCTTCAGCATTTTGCTCAGCCGAGTGCAGTACGCCGCGCCAACGATTCAATCAGTCGTTAAACCCTTTTTGGGCGTTACGTTTGGTAGTGTCGCAGTAGTCATGCTCAGCTGGATGCTCATTTGGATGACCCAACAGGCCAAAAGCCTGAAAGGAAACGTAGAAGGCTCGCTAAAAGATGCTTTAGCAGACTCTGAAGGCGCTAGCGTCAGCATTTTTAGCCTAGTGTGCATCGCCGTCTTGAGAGAAGGTTTTGAGACAGTACTGTTTTTGTTTAGCAACCTACAGCAGAGTGCGGCAAGCATTGTAGGGGTAGGTGGTGGCTTACTAGGCGCATTTGCTATTGGGATTGGCCTATTTAAGTTTGGGGTAAAAATAAATCTCAAACGATTCTTTCAAGTGATGGGCACTTTTTTGCTGCTCATAGTCGCCGGGTTGGTTGTTTCAGTATTTAAAAACATAGACGCCGCCTTCGCTGCCATCAGCACTCTTAACCAGCCCAATATAGATCTTTGCATCAGTACACGCTCCTGCATTTTAGGCCCACTGCTATGGGACGCCAGCAGCTTTTTACCAGACAAGCAATTCCCCGGCATTTTGTTTAAAACACTCTTGGGCTACCGCGACCATATTTATTTACTACAGCTCGTGGTTTATCTTGCCTTCTTAGTGGGTGTGGGCGGTCGCTACTTCCGCAGCCTAAATGCATCTTCTGAGCCAAAGTCCTCTATCACTCATCCAAACCCTCAGGCGTAGAAAAAGCATTAGAATTAGAGACTTATCAAAAGATGAGAGCTTTATCAAAAGATTCGTCAGGTTAGCCCCGCCTTACCACTCACCTGCTTACGGAACGGAACCATCACAAAGTACGGCGCCTTGGCCCTGAGCTGGCTCTATCGCTAGATATGTTGATGATTTTTTTAGTTTTTTTAGATATGTTGATGAACTTTAATTAGCTGGCAAAGGCGTCTTCTTCTTCATCGTCGTCGTCACTGTCTAGGCTTTCCCTTCCGTTGTCATCCCTTATGTTGTCATCTTTATGAGATTGCTCTAGCAGCCGTTCAAAGCGTTCTTTGCTCCAGCGGTCGGTAGCGTAGGAAATGGCGCTGATTTCTTCGAGGCGAATGAGCCACACCGTACGCTGATAGGGTTCATCAGGAAGTTCTTCATCTTCAAACCCTTCAGCAACGTCTACATCGACGACTTCTACATAGTCGGTATCTAAAAAGATAGGAATGCCGACCAAACGAGTACCAGGCATTCTAAACCAGACCTCGCTGCCGGAATGCAGGGCTTCTTCTAGTCGGTGATACAGTCGGCTCTCGGTGGAAGCAGCGTGCGGTATGGAGCGAGCGTTGGGAGTTTGCTCTTGACGGGCGCTTGTCTTCTTAATGCCTTCTGTCATAGTTATCCTCCTAAATACGGTGGGCTACGCCCAATGGCAAAAGTCCGTCCCTTTTGCCGGCGCGTGCCTTAAATGTAAAGTTATCCTTAGTTGTCGCAGTCACTGCTGTTATTCATTAGATATTTACCTTTTTATTGACTCACGACCAGCAGCGAGAAACAGAGGGAAATATTACTAAGGTTCAATATAGCTTAGTTAATATTTGACCGTATTGTTACTTATCATTGACTGACTCGCCGTTAATGGGCTAATCACTGGCTCGCTTATTTCGAGAGTCGTACCCGCATTAACGGTTGACCAAACTCTACAGGTTCTGAATTTTCTACTAGGATAGCGACAATTTCGCCAGAGACTTCGGCCTCTAGTTCGTTCATTAGCTTCATCGCTTCGATGATACAGACCGTTTGACCCGATGAAATGCGATCGCCTACTTCCACAAACGAATCTTCATCGGGGGCAGGCGACCGATAAAATGTGCCCACCATGGGCGAAGTAATTTCGACCATGGAAGTGTCAATGGTCGGCGGCGGTGGTGATGCAGACTCTATTGGAGCGGCGGGGGCCGGAGAGGGCATCGCGGCCATGGGCACGGCTGCGGGTAAAGCTGGCGCAGCTGAGGCAGCACTCAAAACCACATCGGGTTGAAGCGCTGAAGGCTTGCGCAGGGTCAGCTCAAACTCATTGTTTTTGAGGGTCAGTTCGGCAATGTCGGTTTGGTTGAGGGCAGCAACCAACTCACGAAGTTCGTTGAAACTAAGATTCACTTATTAAAGGCTCCTGATTTTTAATTCATGGTGTTAATACAAAAGCGCTGACAGGCAGCAAAATACACGCGCTATTAAAGAAAGGAACCTTAGTTTTCGCGGCCTAAATAAGTATCGTTACGAGTGTCAATTTTAATTTTTTCGCCCTGTGAAATAAATAGTGGCACCATAACTTGAGCGCCGGTTTCTACAATCGCAGGTTTGGTTCCACCGGTCGCGGTGTCGCCTTTAACGCCCGGATCGGTTTGGGTCACTTCTAGGGTTACCGAGTTGGGTAGTTCTACTTCGAGCACCTTGTCGTTCCACATTAAAACGGTGACTTCCATTTCCTCTTTGAGGTATTTCACGCGATCGCCAATTTGCGCCTCACTCAGACGAGACTCTTCGTATGTTTCCATATCCATAAATACGTACTGGTCTCCTTCCTTATAAGTGTGCTGCATTGTATTTTTTTCCAGCACAGCCTGGGGCATTGTCTCCCCTGCTCGGAAGGTTTTGTCTACTGTGCTGCCAGTTTGTACGTTTTTTAGCTTCGTCCGAACAAATGCCGAGCCTTTACCGGGTTTTACGTGCAAAAACTCAATGACGCGCCACACGGAGCCATCTAGCTCAATGCTGGTGCCGGTGCGAAAATCATTGCTTGAAATCATGGTGACAGCGAAGAAAGTGCTAGTGCAATCGGCACTTATTGTACCGCTCGAAGGTAAATTGCCTATGCATTGACAAAGGACTTGATAGATAACGTTAGACCATATTCCCCCCGGAGTATGAGCCAGATTGTGGCAAGATCAAGATATCTATGCCATGAACGCTCACTCCACGCCTCTCTAAATATATTTATCCATGAATTTGCGAAAGCTCCTACTTACACAGTTCCTACCCACACAGGGCCTACCCACACAGGGCCTATCCCCAAAACGCTTACCCATACAGGGCCTACTCACACAGCGCCTATCCACCTTGATGCGTCGCGTTACTCACGCACCAATGCTCAAAAAAACATTCTTCACAATAGCACTCGGATTGACGCTATCTTATGCCGTTTCAGCGGCCATTTTACTGGTCGGACTCGTTGGCATGGCCGCGCCTGCTGAAGCGGGTCTGCCGCCGGGAAATGCCCTCACCGATGGAGCAGCCCTGCTGCGCTATTCACTGCCGATTGACAATCCAGAGATTCGGCAGGTTCAAGGGGAACTAGAAGGCTTGTCTGAATGGCTGCGCAGCAAGCGCTTTGGCCCCATCAAAAAAGACATTACAAAGGTAGAGCGAATTTTAGATCGCAAGCGGGCTGCTATTTTAGGGGCAGTTCCTACTGAGAAACAGGCGCAGGCCGAGGAGCTCATTGACGCGATCGCCGCAGGCATTGAGCCATTGCGAGCTGCTGCTGAAATTAAAGACAAAGAAGGCGTGTGGGTTGCCCGCAAAGACCTGCTAGATAAAGTCGGCGAACTTGAAGAGCTGATGGTCAATGGCTTTCCCTTTGAAGTGCCTGAAGAATATGACAACCTGCCTCAGCTCAAAGGTCGTGCCACTATTGAGTTCACCACAACGCAGGGTGATATCACCGTCATCGCCGATGGCTATAGCGCCCCGGTGACCGCTGGCAATTTTGTAGACTTGGTTAACAAAAAGTTTTATGACGGCCTACCGTTTATCCGAGCTGAAGATTTTTATGTTCTCCAAACGGGCGACCCCAACGGCCCCGAAGAAGGCTATATCGATCCTAACACCAAGGAATATCGAGCCATTCCGATGGAGATTTTGGTAAAGGGTGACGATGCGCCAACCTATGGCGTCACCCTAGAGGAAATTGGCCGCTATATGGATGACCCTATTTTACCTTTCAACTCGTTTGGCAGTTTGGCGCTGGCGCGTCCGGGTAATGACAACAATGGCGGCTCATCGCAGTTTTTCTTTTTCCTGTTTGAAGCAGAGCTGACACCCGCAGGGCGCAATATGCTAGACGGTCGCTACGCCGTGTTTGGCTACACGATTGAAGGGAAAGACGTGCTGCGAAAACTCAGCGCAGATGACAAAATTATCTCGGCTAGAGTGATTGAGGGGCTTGACAACCTACAGCAGCCCAAGGGTTCTAAGGCATAGGATGGTGCTGCCGCCCGACGAAACGTCTGAACCCAAGGAAACGGTTGACTCCGAAGAAGCGGCTGAACCTGAAGGAAAGGCTGAAACGGTTGCAGACCTCGGCGAGCTAGCGCTAATTGAGCGGCTGAGTGCCTTTTGTACGGCAGGGATGGTCGGTGATGATGCGGCGCTGCTCACGGTGCGATCGGGGCATCAGCTGGTGGTCACTACCGATATGCTCACGGAAGGGGTTCATTTTAGCGATCGCACCACGCCCCCTGAAACTGTCGGCTGGCGGGCCACCGCAGCGAACCTGTCAGATCTAGCCGCCATGGGCGCGAGTCCACTGGGGATTACCCTGGCTTTAGGCTTACCGGCCAAGACCCCTTGGAACTGGGTAGAAGCGCTTTATCAGGGCGTTGCAGACTGCCTCAAGCAGCATGGCGGCATGATTTTAGGCGGCGATGTCTGTAGGGCTGCTCAACGCACTGTGTCGATTACAGCGCTGGGCGAAGTTATTGATCAGCAGGCCGTTCGGCGCGATTCGGCAAGCGCAGGAATGGCGGTGGTGGTGACTGGGCCTCACGGCGGTTCGCGGGCGGGATTGGCGGTGCTGCTAGGGGAGTTAACCGCAGAGGATAACAGCGATTACCACGCGCATTGGATTCAAGCCCATCAAAAGCCCGTGCCTCGGTTTGATGCGATCGCCCAACTCCGGCAGCTGATCGATCGGCAGCTGATTGAGTCGCGCAGTGAGACCCCCTATCCAACAATTGCAGGCATGGACAGTAGCGATGGCCTGGCCAATGCCCTCTTGCAAATCAGCAGCAGTAGTCAAATTGGGATAGATGTTGTGCGATCGCAAATTCCGCTGCCGCTTGGCCTTAAAGCGACTGTCGGAGCAGACACCGCCCTAGAATGGGCGCTCTACGGCGGAGAAGACTTTGAGCTGGTGCTGTGTCTGTCGTTTGAGCTAGCCAAAGAACTCGCAAAAGCAGGCGTTGTTAGCATCATTGGCACAACGACCCATGACAGTAACGTTGTACAGCTGTTAGACGCCCAAAACAGTTCCGCAAGCGTACAGGTGGTCCATAAAAGTTTCCAGCATTTTTAGTCATAGACCAATGCCAGAGACTTTAATTTTGGGCAGTATTTTAGGCATTTTTTGACATAGCGCCTTTCGCCCCTTTCAAAAATGAACTACACTGACAAGGTTGTTTCAATACTATAAGCAAGTACGCTCATGGCGGTTCCTAAGAAGAAAACCTCAAAATCCAAGCGGGACAGTCGCAGAGCAACCTGGAATCGCAAGGCAGCTATTCAAGCTCAGCGCGCGCTTTCTCTCGGTAAATCTGTACTGACTAACCAATCGAACAGCTTCGAGTATCCGTCGAAAGATGACGAAGATGACGACGAGTAAATAGGCTTTTGTCAAACAATCAAGCGAAGAAAGCGGAGCAGTTTGCTCCGCTTTCTTGTGGGACCTTTTTGTGGGACCTTTTTGTGGGACTTTTTTTAGATTTTTCCATGCCGATTCAGGCCAAAAGCTCGGCCCTAGATAAAATCATGCAAGATATATCCATGCTGGCTATTTCGAGCGTCCTTTAGCTTTAAAACTCACAACATGCGTTTATCCTTAAACTCACGTCATTTCACCCGCCCCCTCATGCTTCCGACTGGGCTGCTTTTGGCCTTGCTTTCATTGAGCGCAGCTGGATCTGCGCAGGCTCAGCTGCCCAGCACTGGGCGATTGAGAGCAGAAGTAGGCGAGCTTAAAAATACGAACGGTCAGGTTTGCTTTAGCCTGTTTAAAAATGGCAATGGATTTCCTAATAATGCAGAGGCCATTCTTGAAACCCAGTGTGTCGCAGCCAACACGCTAACGACTGCCAGCATTTCTGTCAGCTTTGAAGGATTGGCGCTTGGAACCTATGCGGTGTCAGTCATTCACGATGAGAACGAAGACGGCGAACTAAATACAGGCAATTTTGGGATTCCAACAGAAGGCTTTGGTTTTTCGCAAAACCCAGCTATTCAAATGCGCGCACCCGACTTTAGCGAAGCCGCAGTGGGGGTGGTTGGCCCAGATAGCGTCACTCAAGTAGAACTTGTTTACTATTAAACGCATGTATAAGGGCACCTATCGACAGCCGGCTTTATAAGCTAACCGGATCGATTGCGATCGCACTCATTTAAAAACCCGATCGAGTCAGATCATCCGTACTTAAGATCGTTTGTATTGATACAATGAGGATCTTGACCGCAAAGCCCCCCAGCGTAAGCCGTTTGGATTTTATCTGTGTTTTTTAAGGGCAGCGGCAAATGTTGAGTCGATGGTTCCAAAGCTGCTCATCCTCAAAAACTTTTTGAGTTACCGCGAGGTGACACTAGATTTTGATGGGCTGCATGTGGCCTGCGTTTGTGGCCCCAACGGAGCCGGTAAATCGTCTTTATTAGAGGCGATCGCCTGGGCCATATGGGGCCAAAGCCGCGTCAACATTGAAGATGATATCATTCGCCAAGGCGCCATCGAAGCACAGGTTAGCTTTTGCTTTGAGCATGGCTCGCAGACCTACCGAATTATTCGCACGCGCCGCCGCAATCAGGCCAGTGCGCTGGAATTTCAAATTGAGAGAGCATCTGCAAAGGCGGGTTCAAGCCGTCATTCCACAGAGTCTTATTCTCAAGATCCGCGCTCTAAAGATCCTCACGCCTATCAAACCGCGAACGGCCCGATAAAACGAACCTTTAAAAGCCTCACCCAAAAGAGCATACGGGCCACGCAGCAGTATATTGTCGCCCAGCTCAAAATTGACTACGAAACCTTTGTCAATGCGGCCTATCTGCGGCAGGGTAGAGCCGATGAGTTCATGCTAAAGCGACCCAGCGAACGCAAGCAAGTACTCGCAGACCTGCTCAAACTTGACCGCTATGACGCACTCGCCGAGCAAGCCAAAGAACAGTCTCGTAGCTACAAAGCTCAGCTTCAGCCCTTAGAAAGTCTCTTGGCCAGGCTCGCAGCCCAAATAGACAAAAAAAAAGAGACTCAGCAGGCTTACGAAACCCTGCAAGACGAGATTGAGCAACAGCTAGCCCGCGTGAATCAGCAGCTGCAAAAAATGGCGCAGCTCAAGGAAATTGCGCAGCAGCGATCGCATATTCAACAACAGCTGGCATTGGCTAACCAGCAACACCAGCAACAGCAAACAGCGCTAAAAGCGAGTCAGGGAGAACTCCAATCCGCTCGCCAGCAGCTTCAGCAGCTAGAAGCAATCGTTGCCCAAGCGAGCGAAGTAAACGCTCAATGCGCGCAGCTCGCGCAGCTCCGTCAGCAAGAAGAGCAACAAGCCGAACGATTTCAGACCTATCAGGCCGCGCAAAGCCAGCGGCTTCAGCTTCAGCACATTATCGGCCAGCAGCAGCAAGCGCAGCACAGCACAGTTTCACAACTGGAAGGCCAGCTCGCTCAGCTACAAGCTCAAACTCAAGAGCTTCAAGCAATTTTGGCAAAAAAGCCAGCGGTGACTAACAAACTACAACAGCTGCGCGAGGCCCGCAAAACTTTGCATCGGCTGGACAAAATGGAAGCCCAAAGCTCGCCGCTACGGCAACGCTTGCGCCAGATTGAGGGCCAAATAGAACAAGCCCATACGCGGCTGGTGACCCGCATAGAAGAACTCGGCAGCCGACAGAGCCAAATGGCGACCCAACAAACCCAAGCGCCTCAGCTCATGCAAGCAGCCGTGGAAGTGACCCATCGGATTGCCTATTTGGAACAGCGGCGAGGCTATCAAGAAGCACTGCGGCAAAAAGGGCTAGAGCGACGGCGCTTTATGGAGCGGTTGCAGGCCAACCAGCTCAACCATGAGGTAGAACTGGCGCGATTTGAGCAGACATTGCAGCTGCTCGAAGATCCGGATGAGGCTTGCTGCCCGCTATGCGAACAGTCGCTCGATGGCAAAGGCTGGCAAGATTTGCGCGATCGCACTCTACAGCAGCGGGATGATGTTCAAAATCAAATATGGGCCATTCGCGAACAGCTCGCCGTGAGCGAAAGTGAAATTCAGGTGCTGCGCCAAGAGTATCGCGCCTTGGAAGAAGAACTGGCCAAGTATGCACCCATTTTAGAAGAGCGCGGCCAGCTCAAGGCAAAGCTAGCCTCAGTAGACAGTCTGCAAGATCGATTGCAGGCCACCACCGCCGAACGAGCCCAGCTAGAGCGCTGTTTGCAGGAAAACGACTATGCCGAAACGCTGCAAAGCGAACTGCAACAGATTCAGCAGCAGCTAGCGGCCATGGCCTATGATGATCGCAATCATGCGTTGGTGCGATCGCAAGTAGATAGACTGCGCTGGAGCGAACTCAAATACGCCGAAATCAAACAGGCCGAGCGGCGGCTCAAACAAATTCAATCGCAGCAACCTGAGCTTGAATCGCAGCTGCAGGCAATGCGAGCCGCGATAGGCGATCGCACCACGACCCCCGAACGGCAGCAGCTCAGGGAGATTGAGCAACAGCTCAGCGAACTTGGCTACAGCCTAGCGCAGCACAACCACCTCAGAGCCCAGATAAAACAGGCGCAGATATGGGAGCAGCGGCAGCGCGACCTACAGCAAGCGCAACGCACCCAAACCCAGCAGCAAGAAGCCGTCATAGCACTCACTCAGCGCTACGAAGCACAGACCGCAGCAGCAGTTAGCACAGCCAATACCATCGCGACCCTTCAGCAGCAAATCAACGAAAGCATTGACCCTAAAGCCGAAATTGCTGAAATAGAGAAAACGCTAGCTAATCATCAACAGCAGCGAGAACAACAGCTTTCGCAGTTAGGCCGTCTCCAGCAACAGCTTTGTCAGCTAGAGACCGTGCAGGATCAGCACAGCCAAAACCAACAGAAACTAGAAGACATTCGCCATCGCTACCAAGTTTACAAATCACTCGCCGAGGCCTTCGGCCGCAAAGGCATTCAGGCTTTGATGATAGAAAACTTGCTGCCGCAGCTAGAAGCTGAAACCAATCAAATTTTAGGCAGGCTGAGCGACCATCAGCTACATGTGCAGTTTGTCACCCAGCGAGCGGGCCGTAGCGCCAGCAGAAATATCGGATCAAACAAGAAAACCCAACAGAAGTTTATAGACACGTTAGATATTTTAATTGCCGATGCGCGCGGCACCCGCCCTTACGAAACCTATTCAGGCGGCGAGGCCTTTCGGGTTAACTTTGCAATTAGGCTTGCGATCGCCAGGCTGCTGGCCATGAGATCGGGCACTGCCCTCCAAATGCTGATTGTAGACGAAGGCTTTGGCACCCAAGATAAAGCGGGCTGTGAAAGGTTAGTTGCGGCCATTGAGGCGATCGCGCCCGACTTTGCCTGCATTTTGACCATCACCCACATGCCCCACTTTCGCGAAGCCTTTCAAACCCGCATCGATGTCTATAAAGACGAGAGTGGATCGCACATCACTCTCTCGGGCTGAAAAAATCTGATAGACAGCAAAAATCTGATAGACAAAAAATCTGATAGACAGCAAAAATGTGATGAGCGGTTATCCGTCTGGAATTAGCTGGAATCAGCTGGAATCTGACTAGAAAAATTTTACTTAGGAAGATTTAGCTGGCAACAGATACAGCAGACCCGAAACCCAGGTAAGGACAAGGGCAACCCAAAAGAGAATGATGCCTGCGGTTTGCCAAACGCCAGAAAGCGGAGCCAAAAGAAGGGCGATCGCAATAATTTGCACCACCGTTTTAGCTTTACCCCAAATGCCCGCCCCTGGGACTTTACCCTGCTGGAACGTGGGGTTCACCCGCCAGCCCGAAATGGTTAGCTCGCGAGCCAAAATTAAAAACACGCCCCAGGCAGGCACCTCCCCTAAACCCACCAAAGCCATTAAAGGGGCCATCACCAGCAGCTTATCGACCAGTGGATCTAAAAACTTGCCTAGCTCGGTGACCTGATTGAGCTTGCGGGCCAAGTAACCATCGAGCCAATCAGTCCCGGCAAAAATGACAAAGGCAACGACACTAATCCAGCGGCGGATATCAGTCGGGTCTAACAGCGCGACCAGCACAATGGGGACGCCAAGCAGGCGAGAAAGGGTAATCCAGGTAGGTAAATTCATCGTAGAACCTTATGCGTGATGGCTTTCATGGTGAGCATCATAGTGAGCATCAGAATGACCTTGTTGGCCTTCATAATCGCCTTCGGCAATGCCATAGCTAATCTCTCTTTCTACATAGCTATGGGGCTCTACATGAATTGTTACCCTTGCAGGGCCGAAGACTCGTTCGAGCTGTTGCTCGACTTGCTCAGTAATGTTGTGAGCACTCAAAACATCTCTGGGCTCTACAATCAGGTGCATGTCAATAAAGACCTGACGGCCAAGCAAGCCGCGTGAGGCAATGCTATGACAGTTCACAACGCCCGGAACACGCATGACTTCATCGTGGATGGCTTCGGGTGCGATCGCCATCTCATCTAATAGCCAGGGCAAATTAGCCGACAGCACCACCCAGCCACTCCGAATCACCAGCAGCGCCACCGGAAAAGCCAAAACCAAATCGAGCCATTGCACACCGCTCCATACGCCAATGAGCCCGCCCATCACCGCAATGGTGATCCAAATGTCGCTCATCGTATGCTGAGCATCGGCAATCAAAATATTGCTACCCAGGCGCTTACCCACCCGACGTTCGTAAAAAGCAACAAATATATTGATGCCAAGCACAGCCAGCAAAAACCACAAAGAAATAGCGTTCATCGTCACCGGCTCACTCTCCGAAAAGAGCCGTTCGCCCGCACCTTTTAAAATTTCAAAGCAGGCAATCCCCAAAAACGCAGCAATCCCCAATGCACCGACTGCCTCATACTTTTGGTGCCCGTAGGGATGGTCGCGGTCGGGCACGGGCGAGGCCAGCTGATTAGTGACCAAGCCTAGGACGTTATTGGCACTATCGGTAATGCTGTGCAAAGCGTCAGCCAGCAAGCTCAGCGAACCCGTCCACCAGCCGACGACAAACTTGAGCAGCACTACCAGCACATTGAGCACCAGCGTTAGCAAAAGTACCCGTCTGACCTCGGTCTGATAGGTATAAAAGCTTTTAAGGTCGGGCTCCTCATGTCCATGTTGGGTGTTATGAGGTTCACTGTTCGCTGACATGACACGCAACCCTTATCAAAATAGGACCATGTTTGATAGCCTATCGTGTTCATGGGGCATTAGGACAGCTCCCTTACAGTTCTATGCCTTGAGCCTGAGCACTTTGAGCACTGATACCGTGATTTCCTATGTCTTTAGCGTCTATATCTTTAGCGTCTATGTCTTTAGCGTCTATATCTTTAGCGTCTATATCTTTGGCGTCTATATTTTGAACACCCATACCTTTAGCGTCTGTCTTTTCAGATTCAAAGCCTTGAGGTTCGATGCTTTGAGATTCGACGCCAGAAGGTTCTATCAGTTCAGGAGGTTCAGGCAAAGCGACCTCAGACACTGTTTTTTGCTCAGCCTTGGGGTCAGCTTTGGGATGAGTCTGTTGCTCGTTGGCATTGGCGATCGCCTGATTTATCTGCACAAAAATCTCTCGGCAGTGATTTTGGGTTCGCAGCGGCAGCTCTTCGTTTTTTACAACGAGATCTACTTTAGAGCCGCCATTTTCTAGAGTGGGCGGGCTAATCAACAGCTCTACGGTTGCCAGTTGAGCAAAAGACACTTGCCCAGGGCGCTCTTTAGCTACAATGCAAACCGGATCTTGGTAAACCAAATTGAGGTTACAAGCTTCCAGCGCGCTCACCAGGGCTTGACTAATCGCTTGTTGAGGAGAAGCGGTCATAAAGAAATTAGTGTAGCGAGCCATAGAGCGTTACAAAGCGTTACGAAGAGGGCGAGACAAAAGGGCGAGATAATGGCGAAAAGGTAGAAACCGGATAGCAAGGACTGTTAGCGAGGACTGTGGCGATACGCCTGTTATCCTAGCAAGAATCATTGCTTAGGATACCTTTGTTTTTAGCAATAGGGAATAGGGAGGTTTTTAAACAAGGTATAGACTTTAAATCCCGATTCCTGGAAAACACGCAAGGAGCTAAGAAATGCGGGGAAAGCTGATTGTTTTTGAGGGCGGTGAGGGTAGCGGTAAAACCACCCAAATTAAGCGACTATATGGCTGGTTGAGTGAGAATAAGGCATTGCAGGCCGACAACCAGATCGCGGGTATAAAATTCACGCGCGAACCGGGCGGCACTGAATTGGGTCGGCAAATTCGTCAGATGCTGCTAAATGAGCGATTCTCTGTAGCCCAAGCACTAGACCAAACACTAGACCAAGCACTAGACCAAGCACTAGACCAAGCACCAGCAACAGAACCGGCTACGCCTTTGCCTCAACAAATACCTATTGCTAGCAAAACTGAGCTGCTGCTGTATGCCGCCGACCGTGCCCAGCATGTTCAAGAAACGTTGCTACCCTGGTTAGAGGCGGGCTACTGGGTACTGTGCGATCGCTATACCGACTCGACTGTGGCCTATCAGGGCTATGGCCGCCAGTTAGATCTAAACCTCATTGAGCAGCTCAACCAAATTGCGACGGGCGGGCTCAAGAGTGATCTGACCCTTTGGCTCAAGGTTCCGCCTTTGGTAGGGCTTGCTAGAATGCATCAGCGCGGACAGGCAGACCGTATTGAACAGGCCGGTGAGGCATTTCATCGGCGAGTGGGCGAGGGCTTTGCCGCACTCGCCGCAAAAAACGCTCACACTGAAGCAGTTGACGGCGATCGCCCCGAGGCAGAAGTCGCTGCCGAAGTTCAGCAAATTATTCAGCAACGATTGGCACAGTGGTATCCTCACCTTTCTTTGAACCCTCTTTAAACCCCTTCTCCGAATTAGTCGGCCAAAGTCAGGCGGTTAAGCTTCTAAAACGAGCCGTTATCCTCGGACGAATTGCACCGGGCTATCTATTTGTGGGGCCTGCGGGTACGGGTAAAGCCGTGGCAGCGACCGGCTTTGCTGAGCTGCTGCTGCGACGGCAGGGCGCAGATGCTAACGCCCTGACCGATCCGATCCTGGCTCGGAGAATTCGCGATCGCAACCATCCCGACCTACTTTGGGTACAGCCCACCTACCTGCACAACGGCCAGCTGCTCACACCCAGTCAAGCCGCCGAATCGGGGCTTAAGCGAAAAAGTCCGCCGCGCATTCGCCTACCCCAAATTCGAGACATTGCCACCTTTTTAAGCCGCCCAGCGCTCGAAGCCAGCCGCGCCGTCGTGGTGATAGAACAGGCCGACAAAATGGCCGAAGCCGCCGCCAATGCCCTTTTAAAAACGCTAGAAGAACCGGGTAAAGCCAGCGTCATTTTACTCGCGCCCGACCAGCAGACGCTTTTATCAACACTGATCTCCCGCTGTCAGGCCATTCCCTTTCATCGGCTAAACGATGCGCAAATGGCGCAGGTACTCACCCAAACCCATCACAGCGAAATACTACATTCGGCTGAAGTCATGGCGATCGCCCAAGGCTCACCGGGCCGCGCCATAGAAAGCTGGCAGCAGTTGCAAGCCCTACCGAGCGAACTGCTCACCCAGCTCGCCAAACCACCGACCACCCTGCGCTCGGCACTAGAAATCGCTCGCGATATCAACACCGCCCTAGACACCGAAGCCCAGCTCTGGCTACTCGACTACTTGCAGCATCGCTATTGGCAAAACGGACTTTGCAGCGCAGAACAGTTAACCCGGCTAGAAAAAGCACGCGCTCATTTGCTCGCATATGTTCAGCCAAGACTGGTATGGGAAACGACCCTATCCAGCATGTTGCCCGCCACCCGAGCTTATACTCGTCCTTAAAAGCGGGCTTTTTACCGACCCATTTGCCTCAAATACGGGCGGGTCGTGCAAGCACATGTGCATTTTTATTGCACTCTTATTACATTTTTATGATTTGCCGCCTCGTGGCACAATTGAAGGCGATAGAGGATAGAAGGAACCCCACTGATGTTTAAGCCGTTAAAGCGTTTGGCTGCGCTGCTATTAGTCGTGCTAGCGCTAGGACTCCAGAGCTGCTCTAGTGCCACAAGTCTGCAATCTTATAACGACAGCTATGAGGGCTACGAGTTTAAGTACCCAACAGGCTGGGTTGCGGCCGATGTACCGGGCGGGCCTGCTACGGTTTTTCACGACATTATTAACCCCAGCGAAAACGTCAGCGTGGTCATTAGTCCGGTATCGGGCGGGAAGACGCTGCCTGAGATTGGCACCCCAACCGAGGTGGGCTATAAGCTCTCGAAAAGCATCACCTCTATGAGTACAGACGACCGCAATGTAGAACTGGTCAATGCTCAGTCCTTTGAAGCAGGCGATAAGCTTTATTACATTTTGGAATATGTTGCCAACCTGCCTTCGGGAACTCGTCATGATCTAGCTAGTGTGATTGTGAGGCGCGGCCAGCTGTATACGTTTAATGCTTCTATTCCAGAAGCAAGGTGGGAACGGCTGAAGAACACCATTAAGCAAACAGTGGCTTCTTTTTCGGTGTATTAATTTCGCCTTGATTTTTGCTTTGTTTTCACTTTCGCTTTCACTTTCACTTTTTTGCTTGGATTTTCACTTTCGACTTTTGCTTTGATTTTGGTGAGCAACAGTTTGTTGCATCTTGTTGATTCCTATGGCTGATACTCAATTTGTGCTGGCGTCTGCTTCTGCTGCGCGGCGAAGTCTGTTGGTAGATGCCGGTATTCAGCCGTTTGTTTGCCCTAGCAATTTTGATGAGGACAGCGTTGTTATTCGCGATCCAGCGCAGCTGGTGCAGGCGCTGGCCCAGGGCAAAGCCGAAACCGTTGCGCCTCAGTTCCCCAATGCGCTAGTGTTGGGCTGCGACTCGGTGCTGGCGATTGACGGCGTGATCTATGGCAAGCCAGAGAGTACAGCAGAGGCGATCGCCCGCTGGAGACAAATGCGGGGTGGATCGGGTGAGCTGTACACCGGCTATGCGCTCATCGCGCCGGGCCGTGAGGCGCTAGTGCGATGCCGGATGACGCGCGTGTTTTTTGCTAACTTAAGCGACAGAGAAATTGAGGCCTATATTGCCACTGGCGAGCCCATGCACTGTGCAGGCGCATTTGCGACAGATGGCAAAGGCAGCATGTTTGTTGAAAAAATTGAGGGCTGTCATACTAACGTGGTGGGCTTGAGCATTCCGCTGCTGCGAGAAATGATGGCGGAAGTGGGCTATAACGCCATTGATTTTTGGAGTCGTTAGGATCTTAGTAAGTAGGCGGTCAGGAAGAGGAGGGCAGCTCGGCTATGGCTAACGTTCCTAATCGGTCTAGGGTGGGGCAGTTTGAGCCTATCGGGAAACAATTCTCAAAACCAGAGACGCCGCGATCGCGATTGGGTTTGCGGCTAGTGGTGAGTACTGTACTGCTGCTGCTGGCAGCCTATATTACGACCTATTACTGGGCTGAGGGCCTGTGGTTTGCCGAGCTGTCGTTTGCTGATGAGTTTTGGCTGCGATCGCTCACGCAGCTTGGGCTCGGTTTGTTTACACTGCTCACCAGCCTGAGTATTTGCTTTTTTAATCTCAACTTAGCGACCCGGCTTCAGTTCAACCAAAACTGCCTACTGCCCAATCAGGCCAACTTACAAACCGGACTAGGCCTACGGCGACTGCTGCCCACTACGTTAGGACTAGGCGTAGTGATTGGCATTGTGCTGGTATACAACGGCTACCTGGCAATTACAGCCATCTCTACCCTGCTGCCCGCGATTCCTCTGCCGTTAGGGCTGGTGTTTAACGCGGATTGGGCGCTGGGCTGGCAGCTGCTGAGTCGTCCGGTGAATGTGGGGCTGGTGGTGGGCTGTGCGATCGCCCTGGCGGCTTTTCCCAAATCTCTAATCCGCATTGGGGCCACTGTTTTAAGCCTAAGTCTGGGCGCAACCCTAACCAAAGAATGGGTGCGGATACTCCCGGCACTAAACTTTGAGCCGTTTGGCCAGCTCGATCCGGTCTTTAATCAGGACTTAAGCTTTTATGTGTTTCAGCTGCCGCTGTGGGAGCTGTTGGAATTTTGGCTATCGGGACTGCTGTTGTTTTTGATGGCGGCGGTGACGCTAGAGTATCTACTGGCAGGCAATACCTTAAGCCAAGGGCACTTTGCCGGGTTTTCGGTGGCTCAACAGCGACATTTAAATGCGATCGCTGCCTCTTTATTTGGCGTCACTGCGCTTAGTCACTGGCTAAATCGCTACGAGCTGCTGTACTCCCAGCAAGGTGTCAACTACGGCGCTAGCTTTACCGATGTCAAAGTAGATTTGCCCGTGAATGGGGCGCTGTGCATTATTGCCGCCGGGTTGGGCATCGCGCTCATGTTGCGGGCTATTTTCCATCCGAGAATGGGGGCATCCCCTAAGCAGCCCCTCCGAGCCAGGCGAATTATCGGCGCGATTAGCTGGTATTTACTCTTTGCGCTGCTAGGCAATACGCTGGCCCCCTGGCTAGTGCAGCGCTTAGTCGTACAGCCCAATGAATTAGAGCGCGAGCGACCCTACCTAGAGCGCACGATTGCCTTCACCCGCGCGGCGTTTAAGCTAACGGAAATCGAAACTCGACCCTTCAATCCGGAGGGGAATTTAACCGCAGCTGACTTGCAAGAAAATGATTTGACAGTGCGAAATATTCGACTGTGGGATACGCGCCCGCTGTTAGAGGCTAACCGGCAGCTACAGCAAATTCGCCCCTACTATCAGTTTGCCGATGCGGATGTGGATAGATATCGGCTGCTAGGTGATAGCCAAGAGGTCGTTGACCGGCGGCAGGTGCTCATTTCGGCGCGTGAGCTAGACTATGAGCAAGTGCCTATTGAGGCTCAAACCTGGGTAAACGAACACCTCACCTACACTCACGGCTACGGCTTTACCATGAGCCCGGTCAATACAGCAGGGCCGAGTGGGCTACCGACTTACTTTATTAAAGACATCGCGCACAATGCGAGTTCTGAGGTCATTGAGCGATCTATTCCGGTAAATAAGCCCCGCATTTACTTTGGCGAGCTGACCAATACCTACGTAATGACAGGAGCTGGCGTATCGGAGCTAGATTTTCCAAGCGGCAGCGAAAACGTGTACAACCGCTATGACGGACTAGGGGGTATTAACATCGGCCCGTTTTGGAAGCGGCTCTTGTTTGCCAAGCACTTGGGCGACTGGAAAATGCTCTTCAACAATCAGTTTACCAGTGATACCAAGGTGCTATTTCGGCGCAACATTACCGATAGGGTAAAGCGAATTGCGCCGTTTTTACGGTTTGACGCCGATCCCTATTTGGTGGTGGCCGATGCCGAAGGCGACTTTACTCCGATTAGGGAGGAGTCGGGTGAGAACTATCTGTACTGGATTATTGATGCCTATACGACGAGCGATCGCTATCCCTATGCTGATCCGGTCAATAATGCCTTCAACTACATTCGCAACTCCGTTAAAGTTGTTGTTGATGCCTACAACGGCACCGTACGGTTTTACATTAGCGATCCGAGCGACCCGATTATCCGCACCTGGGCGCAGATATTTCCCACCATGTTTGAGCCCCTCACCAATATGCCTCCGGCCTTGGCCGCGCATATCCGTTACCCGGTAGATCTGGCTCGCATTCAATCTGACCAGCTGCTGGCCTACCATATGACCGATGCTCAGGTTTTTTACAACCGCGAGGATCTGTGGCGAGTGCCCAACGAAATTTATGCCAACGAAGCGCAGGTGGTAGAGCCCTACTACCTGATTATGGAACTACCCGGAGAAGATGACGGCGAGTTTGTGCTTTTGCGGCCATTTACACCCGCTCAGCGCAACAACCTCATTGCTTGGCTCGCCTTACGCTCAGACGGCGAACAGTATGGCCGTCAGCTGCTGTATCAATTTCCTAAGCAGGAGTTGGTATTTGGGCCAGAGCAAATTGAGGCTCGAATTAACCAGGACCCGGAAATTTCTCAGCGCATCTCGCTATGGAATACCCAAGGCTCAAGAGCGAATCAGGGCAATTTATTAGTCATTCCGATTGAACAGTCTTTGCTATATGTAGAGCCCCTGTATTTAGAAGCCGAACAAACGCCGTTGCCTATTTTGGCGCGGGTGATTGTTGCTTATGAAAACAGAATCGCTATGGCCGAAACGCTAGAGCGTGGTTTGCAGGCCATTTTTGAGGAAGATCCAGAAGCTAGCCCCACTATTATCAGAGAGCTAGAGGAAGATAGCATCGTTGAAGATTTGTTGCTGCCTGGTGTAGATAGCCCGAGCGGCGATACACCTTCTGAGGCAACGCCCTAGAGTGTTGGTAGAGTGTTGGTAGAGTACTGAAAAAACAGAAGAGAACTTCTGTGGAAGATCTGTGTAAAAGATGAAAGATAGCGCTACTTACGATTGGTTTGAACCCCTTTATGCAAACGCAGCAGGAGATGCTTCTCAGGTGCCTTGGGCGCTGCCGGAAGCCGTTCCTTACCTGACCAACTGGTTGCAAGGGGTCGAGGGGACTGGGAAATCGGCGGCGGTGGTAGGTTGCGGGCTGGGTAACGATGCTGAAGCGCTGGCAGCAGCAGGGTTTGAAGTAACGGCGTTTGATGTGGCCAAAAGTGCGATCGCCTGGGCCAAACAACGGTTTCCTAACTCATCGGTCAACTACGTGACTGCTGATTTGTTCAATTTACCTGCTGGCTGGAAAGGCGCATTCGATGTGGTGTTCGAGTTTCGGACTGTACAGGCGCTACCTGTATCGGTGAGAAAAGAGGCGATCGCCCAAATCGCAACCCTCCCCAAACCAGGCGGCACCCTACTCATGGCCACCTACACTCGCCCTAGCGAAGCCCTCAACGACGGCCCACCCTGGCCGCTTTCAGCCAGTGAGCTAGCCGAGTTTGAAACATTGGGGCTAAAAATTATCAAAAAAGAGACTTTTAAAAAGAAAGAAGGTCGGTTTGGCGATCGCGTTCAAATTGAATACCAAGCGCCTAATCAATAACCGATTAAGGCCCACTGATTGAAAGGTACACAGCAACTCATCAGAAATCTGGAGTATCCATCAAAATAAATTGATGAGAAGATAGAAGCTATTCACCCCAAAAGATGACTAGCGATGAAAGTTGGGAGCAAATACTATCCACTGTTTGAGTACTTGCAGCACTGCAATCAAACCCCCATAACCCTCACGCTTACCGAAATAGAACACCTGCTCCAGAGTTCACTGCCTGCCTCTGCCTACAAACGCGACTGGTGGGGCAACCGCGACAGCGCCCCTGTGATTCAAGCCAAAGCCTGGATTGAAGCGGGCTACCATGTCGAAGCGATAGATCTCAGCGCGCAGACCGTCACCTTTAGTAAATTTCAGGCGAACTACAGCGTCCGACGCATAAACGACACTATTTTATGGGATCAAAACGCAGTTAGGGCGTTGCGAAAACACATGAACTTAACTCAGGCAAAGTTTGCTCAAGAACTAGGCGTACGCAGGCAAACCGTGAGCGAATGGGAAAATGGTGTATATGAACCCGACCGATCAACCGCCAAGCATCTAGAGCTCATTGCCAAACAAAAACAGTTTGAGGGCTAAAAGCATCTCCCTTCCAATACCTTATTTGTTTTATTACATTTGTCCGGTTAACGTGCTAAACTTTGTTTAGTGAATGAGAGCCCCAATGAACACTAAAGCTATGAACACTAAAGCTATGAACACTAAAGCTACGAATACTAAAACTTTGGTGAATACAACTTTATTGAACAACAGTCTATCTACACAGCCCTCCTCTAAACGAGCATTCTCTGAAACACCAACGACTCAGCCCGACATTTCCGAACTGTCGAGGCTGCCGCCTCATGAGGGAGAAACCATTCGCCATATTTTGCTCGGCACACCGGGCGGCGTTAGGCAAACGATTCATCTTTTACATACCCTTCGATATGTTGAAAATGTGCTGTGGAGTCCGCTGGTGCCTATTCCTAATGATCAGCTCATCATCACACCTCGACAGGGTGATGTTATGAGCATTTTAGTCAAACACTTGCGCTAAAAAGAACACACCTCATAAATTTGGGATAGGCCCTATCATCATGTGCTGATAGCATTGCGGTGGAGTTACAACAGAATAGGTTCTTTGTCATAATGCACACACCTAATGCATTTAAGACTGCCATATTGGCAAAAGGAAAGCCGTTGTGAACAACCGAACTAAGCCCCGATAGTCGAGAAAGACTTAATCGATATCGGGGCTTTCGTCACGTTGTGCGGAATGTTTACACCTTTCAATTAGATGAACAGCAGGTGAGACTCTTGGTTGAGTCTTTGCGGCCAACGTTTGTTCAGGTAAATGGGGAACTACTCGCTTTTGCTACTTTTCTAGAAGAATTAGCAGCTAATTAGTTAGCCGATTAATTAGCCGATTAGTTAGCCGATTAGTTAGCCAATTAGTTAAGGAGTTCGCCACTTTCTTGCAAGGCGTGGAGCCGTTGGTACAGTCCGCCTTTTTCTAGCAGCTCATCGTGGCTGCCGATTTGGCTGATGCTGCCCTGGTTGAGGACGACAATTTTATCGGCATCGCGGACGGTACTGAGACGGTGGGCGATGATGATGAGCGTGCGAGTGCCAAAGAGCGATCGCATCGCGACCTGAATGGCCCGCTCCGACTCATAGTCAAGACTAGAGGTCGCCTCGTCAAACACCAATACATCTGGGTTTACAATCAGCGCCCTAGCGATACCAATGCGCTGCCTTTGCCCACCCGACAGACGAACACCGCGTTCTCCCACTGTGGTGAAGTAGCCCTTGGGCAACTGTTGAATAAAGTCATGCGCCTGCGCAATTTGGCAGGCTTGCTGAATTTCTTCAAAGCTGGCTTTTGGATTGCCGTACAGCAAATTTTCCATTAGCGTGCCATTGAAGATATCGACCTCCTGATGCACAATTGCCAAGCGCTTACGATAGCCGGTGACATCGAGCTGGCGAATGTCTTTGCCATCTATCAGTACGCCGCCACTGTTGGGTTCAAAATAGCGCAACAACAGTTTTATTAGAGTAGATTTGCCCGATCCTGATCGACCCACTAATGCCACCGTTTGATACGGCTCAATCAGCAACTCAATGTTCTTAAGTACTGGCGAGTCAGGGCTGTATCCAAAAGTCAGGTCATGAAAATGTACCTTGCCCGTGAACTGATAAGTGGGGCCGTTGGGCAGTAATGCACCCGCATCTTGACCCGGCGGAAGTGCCGTAAACTCTTGGAACCTGGCCATGGGAGCATAGCGGCGAGCAAAGGTTTCAGCCAGCTCACAGATAGGATCTACCTCGGCATACGCCATACTAGCCACCGTTAAAATGGTGATGAAATGGCCGATAGAGATTTTATCGTTCACCGCTAGCCATAGCGTGCTAATGAGCACCACAAACATACAGCTTTGCACAATTGTTCGCTGATAAGTGCTGAGTACTGTGTATCCTTTATGGATTCGGTAGTCTATCACCTTTAGCTCACGCTCTAGTCGCTGGGTTTGTCGTTTAAGCTCAGTAACTTCATTACCAAAGGCTTTGACGGTTTTAATGTTAGAGATAATCTCTGAGTTACGACTGTCGGTATTTTCCATGTACTTATCTAGCCGTTCTTCACGGGCGGACAAGTCCTTGAGCCCAAACAAGCTGTAGGCCAAAATGCCCACCACAGAAACCAGTACAATCATCGCCACGCGCCAGTCAATAAGGCCAATAACGATAAATATACCTATCACTCTCACCGTTTTAGGAATGAGCTGAGCGGTAATGGTGGGGTAGGTCCAAGTGTAATTAGAGAGACCCTTTGCAACTCTTGCTGAAATCCGTCCTGGATTGTTTTCGTCGTAGAATTCTATCGGCAGCGTGAGAATCTTTTTGAGCGCTACTTCGGCATTTTCACGGCGGGCTCGCAGGGCTGTATCCCAGCTAAACCAGCCGCCTAGCCAAGGCTGAATAGGCGCGCGACCAACCGTTACCAAGCCAATGAGTATCACCAACACTGCTAAAGAGAACTGTTGGTTAGCGGGTTGGTCTAGCGTATTGGCGATCGCATCAATCCCTTGCTGAAGCTTGGCATCAACGCTCTGTTGCGAGAGTAAATTGAGAATTTGCCCCGTGGCATAGGGCACAAACAGGTCTATCACCTCAAATAGGCTCATCATAGCGGCGCTAAAGAGTGTGATTCTCCAATAGTGCCGGTAGTAGCCCAAAATATTTAAGAACTTAGTCATGGATCTAAAAGGAGTAAGGGCATTGAGGCGTAAAAATGGCGTAAAAATGGCGTAAAAAATTGAGCTAGCCTTAGCAAGGCAAACTATCTGCTCGCAGCTTCTTTTAACGGCTTCTGTATAAAAGAAGAAACCATTATGCAACGAATACAATGAATCGTCAGGGACATACCCTTAAGACAAAATACCGATTACTACCCTGCTGACTACACTAGGCGCAGCCCAGCTGCACTCCTAAGTCAATTAGGATAGTTCAGTAAAATAGTCAGTAAGAGATTAAACCTCAACGGCATCTCCCTAGATATCAGGGAAATGTCACTGAAAATATGCAGAAATTAGTTTTCTAAAGACTCATTTCCCAAAAAAAGGTCCAGAAAAAAAGTCCAGAAAAAAGGCGAATTCAGTCTTTAACTTCGATCAATGAAATGGGTAAATGAATAGCTGAAAACATCGTCTTAGCCTCCCGGATATTGCTTAAAAGGGTTACCGCTAGGGTTGTTTGCGACTTGGAACGAGCTGCGCTTTAGGCTCTTTGCCTAGCTCACCTGTGCAGTGTCCACAGAAAAACACAAGAAAAATATGACCACTCAATAAGGAGGTAGTCTCTGGATGGTTAAATCTTAATGATTCGATCTGAGTGGGGAGTAGCTGAATTCATCGCTTATGCTCTAACGCTGTTAGAGGGCTTTACGTTCCGGGATTGTCAAACTTTGAAATTGTCAATTCAAAATTATCAATCCAAATTGGCAAACCAAAAATTAGCAAACCAATTTAGCAATCATAACCAGTGAAACTTGATAATGCAACTGGTTAGAATATTTTTTTTGATACAAGTTGTTTCAATTCCGCGTTTAAGCCGCTCGCTTCGCCCGTTTTCTCTTGTAAAAATCAGAAGCGGCTATGCCGAAGCTATACAAAATTCCAGCGTTGCTACTAGCACCTACAGCAGCACCGATCAGGGGAATGAGTTCAACGGCGCTGAGTCCAGTTTTTACAGCTGTAGAGACCCCTAATGAGAGCGCAAAAATGGTTAAAGCCTCACCTTTGCGCGCTGGGTCGGTTGCTTCAAAGCCATAAACACCGGCAATTCGGTAGAGCATTTCAGATTGAAGGGAGGCGATCGCAGCTAAATCCACTGCAAATAACCCTAATGCAACCGGTGGAATAATATTAGTCGCCAGACCAATGCCACCTGCTTTAATCGTCGTATCTACAATAATTCGGTGGGCCAATGCCTCACCCGTTTCATTGGGATACTTGGCCTTGAGCTTTAGTACATCAGCAGCCGCTTTGTCTTTATCAACTCTACCTAACGCGCTCGTCAGCCACTTGAGCCCTGGCATCTTGGCAACATAATCTATAGCCGGATTCTCGGCAATGGGCTGTAGCGTACTGCCCATACTTTCAGTCGCCTGTTCTACTGCCGTATGCGCTGAGTCTGACGCGGCCTCGCCAAATCGGCTTGTGGTTTGGAGGGTAGCAGCAGAAACTTTGTTGAAGATTTGAGTGCCTACAGCTGACATGAGCCCGCCTAATTGCTCAGCGGTAGAGATGGCCTGAGAGAAGGAAGTAGCCATTTTGTCTGGAGTGTCAGTCATAGGAGGTTGACCTGCTGTTTTATCTGTCGTCTTTCTTTATCGTCTTTAGCGAAGTATAGCTGTTTCATTCTGCTTAAGATGTGCTCAATTTGGCATGTGCTCAATTTGGCATGTGCTGAGTTTGGCAGGTGCCAAGTTTGCGAATGAATACATTTGCTATCAGAACTGCTATTCAGACAATTATAAAAGCGTGCCTGGTGCGGATAAGAACTACCTTTGGGTAGAGAGCGCCTTAAAGCAGCTTAAAGCGACTAAAGAGAAAGTTCAAAAATAGAGACGAAGTCGATTGACAGCAGATGGGCGATCGCACTCTCAAAAGCATAAACAGCGGCAGCAGCAGCAGATACATGAGGTAAGGAATAAACCCCGGCCCCACCATTAAAATCGTCGCTGGGATCAGTCCGGCGATATTCCATGGAATCAAAGGCGCGGTGACCACGGCGCTGTCTTCTAGGGCAAGGGCCAACTGTTGATTCGCTGCATTTACCTCGCTTGCTTGATGTTGACCGCCAGAGGGCAAGGAAGCCTGCTCGTGAAGCTGCCAGTGGATCTGCCAGTAGATCTGATAGTGAGGCCGCATCACTTGCTCAGTGAGCAAAATGCCAATCGTTTGCGTGCAGCCAAACAGATTAGCTAGCACAGAAACCCAAACAGTAGCGCGGCCTAGCTGGCGCTGCGTGCGAATATGTTGAAGCCATCTATCTAAAAAGCTCAGCGTTTTACTGCCTGAAAAAATGCCTGAAAAAGCGGTTGAAATAAGCACAACTAGCGTTGCTTTTGCCATAGGCAGCAAACCGCCGCCCATTAAAATTGACTGCAAGATAGGAGATTCTTCTTCTAAACGAAAGCCAAACAGTGCAAAGTTAATGATTGTAGGAAAATCGTAATTCTGGACATGGTGGGCGATCGCAACCCCCACTCCAATACTGGCAACCATCGCTAGTTTGACATCGACCCGCAGCACTGCGAGCAGCAGCACAACACCTGCCGGCATCAGCACCACCGGAGAAAGATTAAACACTTTTGGCAGCTCAGCAGTGATTGAATTTGCCGATAGCAAAACCGGATGGGTAAAGGAGAGAAGCGTGTAAAAAATGAGCGAAAGCAGCAGCGGCCAACGACTGCTGACCAGCATATTGCGCAAATTTTGATAGATCGAAGTGTGCGTAATTGCCGCGACCAAATGCGCACTCGACGACATTGGCGAGCATCTATCACCCACAAAAGCACCGGCAATAATCGCGCCCGCCACCGGGTTAACCTCTACCTCGCTGCTGCGAGCCATCACCATGAGCGCAATGCCCAGCGTTCCGACGGCACCAAAAGAAGTCCCCATCAGCACAGAAACAAAGCCCGTGAGCACAAACGCCCACAGCACAAAAAAACGCGGCGAAATCAACCCTGTCCCGTAATATACCAGCGCAGGCACGGTGCCCGCCGCCATCCAAACCCCTGCCACTACGCCAACTAGCAGCAGCACATTCACAACCGGTATTGACTGACGAGCACCTGCTAGCCCCATTTTCAAGAGCGCTCTCACAGCAAATCCACGCCGCTGTAAAACGACAATAAACAAAATGAGAGATAGGCATAGTGGGTAGGCAATATATGTTCCTGTCAGCGAACTGCTCACTAACAGAAAAAACGAAACCGACAATACAACCATTAAATCTAAGCTGCTATGCATAGAAGTATTTAAGCCATTAGAAGACAGCTCTATAAAAACGGCAACGAAGACAATAGATCACAGGCATATAGATCACAGACAACAGGCAACAGGCAACAGGCAACAGGCAACAGGCAACAGGCAACAGGCAACAGGCAACAGGCAACAGGCAACAGGCAACAGGCAACAGGCAACAGGCAACAGAAGAGAACAATCGCAATTTGGACAGATGAAAATAAGGGCAACTACTCAAGGGTAAAGCTGATGAAAACACTCCCCAAGCCATCCCCAATGGTGACGGGCAATGTGCCGCTAATAATATTACTAAGCGCTGCACTGTAACCATAGCCTGCATCTACGCCATTCACCGTACCTCTGCCGCCTTCTTCAGAAAGGACTGTCCAAAAGTTACGATTGCCAAAGTTGGGCGCGATCGCCATCCAAACGGTATCTTGACCGCTATAACTGCCAATCGGCTGGCCGTTTATGGTGAGGCTGCTGCGATTACGGATAGAGGCATTGGCTGCGCCGCCAAAATATAGGCTACCGTTAGTGCCGCCTGCGATGTCGCCAATGCGCATGGTGTTAGACTTACCGCTGCTGAGTCGAGGGAAGCTGAGCTGCGAGTGAAGCAACTGCCCGCTGATGGGATCGACTCTGGCATAGTAGGCAATATGTGCCGAGCCGCTGTTGAACAGCTGGCTGTTAGCATCTATGCGGCTTAAAAAAGGCGTGGCTCGGCCAAACTGTTCGTCTTCGGTCATGGGCTGACCGCGCCAACGGAAAATGGTGGCAGTACCCGCACTTTCACCGCCAATATACAGGTAGCCATCTTGGCCTAAGGTGACTCGGTAGAGCCGGGTGTCGGCGACGTTTTGTTTGATGGTTTCAGCCGCATCCCCAAATAGGCTCCACTTGCGATCGCCCGTAAAGTCAAATGCTTCTAGCCTAGCAATTTGCACTGGATTGCGATTGCCCTGAATATCAATAAAAGAGGTATTGCGGAAGCTGGTGACATACACCAAATCGTTGCCATCACCGCAGCTGCGGATTTCTAAATCGGTGACGTCAGTGTAGTTGAGCGTTTTGATAAAAACGGAGGCGTTGTTAGGATCGTATAGGTAAACGGTGGTGCCTGCGATCGCCCCAACATAGCCGTTCTTAGAAATAGCGACGCGATCTAAATTAGGCAGCTCAATTTCGCTGAGGATTTCGCCGCTAGTGGCGCTGATTCGGAGCAATTGGTTACTCGCTGCGATCGCCAATGTCTGCGCCCCATCAAAGGCAATATCGAAAATGGTGCCAGCTAGCTCGACACCTTTTGAAATGGCCCCAGTTGCCGGATCTATCCAGTACAGCGCCGAGCCAGTATCGGTATTGACAGCCGCGATCGCCCCACCAGCCGTCATCACCACATCAACACCCTGGTTACCCGGTAGGGCAAGGCTAGCCGTCAGCCCCAAGTCAGCGCTGTAGCTGCCGCCCTGAGTCAGCACCGATTCATCAGGCAAACAGACCTCATGATCATCTTGTACTTGAAAAATAAAGGGAGCCGTTTCGGCGACGATGTTTCCAGCCAGGTCGCTGACATGAGCCGTCACTGAAAACGCGTACTGGGCAGCAGGCAGTTCGGCAGCCAAGTTAAGCCGCACCCGACTATCACTGAGCCGATCAACGGAGAGAATTTCTACCGCTTCACCCGCCTGCGTCAGTAGCTGATAATTTGTCTGCTGCAAAGCGCGATCGCCGATAGCTTCATTAAAAACAACCTCGAAGCGAGAGAAAGGTGCAACCGGTGCGTTTACGACAAGCGGCACATAGGTAGGACGCTGCGTATCAATGGTAAAGGTTTGCTGAAAGCTCGCGGTTGGGTTGCCGCTGATGTCGGTGGTTTGTAAAGTCAGGACATGCTGACCATCAGGGAGAAGGCCGCCGTAAATATCCATGATTTGGGCCGACTCCAAAACGAATCGACCGTCTCTTTGGCCGTCCGTTTGGCCGCCTGTTTGAGCGCCTGTTTGAGCACCAGACCACAGCAAGTCAGTAATATCTGTATAGTTTTCAGTCGAGGTATCGTTAAAACCTGCCGTCAGGGTGCTAATAGTCGCGACTTCTGAAAGGACACCTGCAATTGTAGGCACTGTCATGGTGCGCTCTGGAACATCCACGGTAATTTGCAGCGTAGGCTTAATAGCCAGAGGATTTGGACGATAGCCAATGCGGTCTTTCACCGCACTTTCATCCATAGCGGTAATCACCCCATCACCATCAAAGTCTGCCGCGGCATTGGTACTATCAGTGGTTTCTCCAAGCCGGTCAGTAACAAAAATTTCATCGGTGATGTCAACATACCCATTTCCATCAATATCCCAAGGAAAATAGCTAACATCGTCTATCCCAATGCCTTTAACGGCACTCAAGTTATTGCTCTCGTCCGTTTCAAAAACTCTATCTTGCGTATCTATTTCAATCGCCAAAAAATCTAGACTATCAAAAACATAGTTTGGTCCTCGACCAGCTGGTATTGCTGCGATCGCCCGCTGATTGAGCAGCGACAGGGGCAGTTGCACCCTCACCGTGCGAGTGAGAGTGTCTTGAGCGTCTATGCGGTCAATGGTTAGGCTTTTAACCACCGTGTCATCCTCGTTACCGATCAGCGCATCATCGGAGTAGATAATATCTACCTTAAAGCTATCAGCGGCAGCAATACCTGAGTTCGCCAGCGTAAACGTAATGTCGGTCATCCCAAGGGGTAAATAGTCATCAACCGCGTCGAAAGCGAGGATAGACAAATCGCCGCCCACGCTTTCCTGCTTGCCGGGGGAAAGAGGAGCATAGTGAACACGCGGCGGCCCAAATATAACCGATCCTTCCACTAAATCACCGCTAAAAGCGCTGTGTGAGAAGGCACCGCTAGAAAGCAAGTCAGGCGATGGAGGCAAAGAAACGTTAAAAGTGCTCATAGAGTGCTCATAAATAGAGATTTTGGCGAAAATTTTGATATTTCTGCTAAGACTGAGTACATCTACCGTTATAGAAATCGGTATCCGTGACTGAACAAAAAAGCTAGCGCTATCTTTACCGCTTCTATACTTGCGCTAACGGCAAATAAACAAACACAGCGCTAGTGCCATGAAACGGGCTAGCGGCTATTCGCCAGCTAGGTAATGGCCGCAACAGCGCGGGCATACTACAGTTTGATAGGAAAAAGTATTACGACTCTTCTGCAAAACCAGTGCAGCGGACACCCACAGGTAAATCAATAATGTCTGAGTTGAAGGAGTTAAAAAGTCACCATCAGTCACTTAACCCAGAACCCTCTATCAGCGTTTTAGTCATTGACGATCAGCCCATTATTGTCGAGTCTATTCGACGTTTGCTAGCGTCAGAAACCGACATTGAAGTACATACCTGCAACGACCCAATGCTGGCGCTTTCTATCGCTTCTGAACTCCGGCCCAGCGTGATTTTACAAGCCTTAGCCATGCGCGACGCGGATGGCCTGATGCTCGTCAAGTTTTTGCGAGCTCATCCGCTGATTAAAGACGTACCCATTATTGTTCTTTCTTCAACAGACGAATCCCAAACTCAAGCCGCCGCCTTTCAGTCCGGTGCCAACGACTATCTGATAAAACTCCCCGACCCGATTGAGCTCATTGCCCGACTGCGCTATCACGCCAAAGCCTACTCCAATCTGTTGAAGCGAAATGAAGCCGAGCAAGCTCTTTTACAAAACAAAGTTTTAAAAGCGCGCGTAGAAGAACGAACAAAAGAGCTAAAGCAAGCACTAATTGACTTAAAGCAGGCCCAAACCAAACTTACTCAAAACGAAAAAATGAGCAGTATGGGGCAGCTTGTCGCCGGCATTGCACAGGAAGTCAACAAACCGATTAGCTTCATCTACGGCAATCTCAACGACATGAACAGCTATATCAAAGACTTGTTAGATCTCATTAAAACCTATCAGGAACAATATCCTCAGCCCAACTCAATCATTCACAACAAGTTAGAGAAACTAGATTTAGAATTTACCTCAAAAGATCTTTTAGAAAGCTTTATCTCCTTGCAAAGCGGTGTCCAGCGTATTCGCGATTTGGTGCTTAGTCTCAAAAACTTCTCTCGCTTTAACGAATCCGAGCTAAAAACAGTCGATATTCGTGAAGGATTAGAGAGCACACTGGCCTTACTAGGCGATCAGTTAGCAGGAGTTACCATTGAAAAAGACTACAGCAACCTACCCAAAATAAGCTGTTATGCGAGCCAGCTCAATCAGGTATTCATGCATATTATTAGCAACGCCCTACAGGCGATTAAAGCCTCCGACGCATTAAAAAGCGAGCAGACAAAATCACCAATGCTGCACCTTTCCACCTCGGCAATTGATGAACATAAGATTGCGATTTGGATTGCCGACAATGGTCCCGGCATTTCACCAGAAATTCAAGACCGCATTTATGAGCCATTTTTTACCACCCAAGCGGCAAGCGCCGGAACCGGCCTAGGACTCTCTATCAGCCATCAAATCGTGACAGTACAGCATGGCGGTCGGCTAAAGTGCTACTCAGTACCTGGGCAAGGCGCTAAGTTTTTAATTGAGCTGCCTGTAACCGCTCATCAAGCAATAGACGATCAGCCAAGCAATCAAAAGATAAACACTCATCACTTAGCTGCATCAGAGCATCCATCAGAGCATCCATCAGACCGTTCATCAGAGCGTTTATCAGACCGTCCATCAGACCGCCCATCAGCGCCCCGCCTAGCAACTGTTTAGATGATTTTTGAGTCATGGCCAATACTCAATTGATAAAAACCCTTAGGAGCTAGGTTCTAGCAGTTGCCCAAGAACATTTAACTGGCCATCGTCATTGAGCTGAACAACAACAGCGCTGCCAGAAGGCGGAAAGATGCCGCTCAATCCGGTAATGTTGACCTGATGAGTCACCATCACAATTACCCCTGGGACATCATCGCGAGTGGCAATATAGTCTTCGACTTGAGCAGTTTGAGCATCGCCATTGGGACGATTTTGAAAGAACGAATTCAGCGCTGGAAAAGGTTCTACAGGAGCCAAATCCATGAGTTCAGCCGTTTCTAAGCATCGGCACCACTGGCTAGAGAGCACCTGCGTCACCGGAATATTGCGACTGCGAAAAGCTTCGCCCATGTCTATCGCCTGCTGTCGCCCTGCCTCTGACAGATTTCGCTGAGTAGAGCAATCATTCAGCTGAAAAATAGCTGGGTCACCCGTGCCAGGAGCGATCGCATGACGCAACAGAACCACATAAGTCTCCGATTTAGCTTGCGCTAGCATTGCCCACAGCGCCTCCTCTGCGTCTGTGGCGCTCTCAGCTGTGGAGTCAGCGTTTGGCACCGAGGCAGAATCAGTCGTAGGGGCTGCGGGTGATAGCTCAGTCATCAAATTCTCATCCACTGGCAAAGCCTCTTGCGTAGAGACTGGTGCCGGGTCTGGCGCCGAGACGCAGCCGACCATCAGCCCGCTCAGGCAAACGCAACAGAGCCGTTTAAAGCCGATAAAACGATGTAGAGCAAAACAAGTCAGCATAAAAAGTGCATCGTACAGAGGGCAAAAGTCAGAGCGCAAAAGTCACTTTGAGAGGGCTTGCCGAGCAGCCTGAGTAACTTCGCATAGCTCGCTGAGTTCGGGATATGCTTGAGTTTTTTGATCTGAGCATAGCCATAGCAAGTATTCAATATTGCCAGCAGGGCCGACCGTTTCAGACCAAGTGAGCCCTCGATAGTGCCAGCCTAGCTGAGCCGCAGCTTGAGTAACCTGCAAAATGGCGATCGCCTGATCTTTTGGATCACGCACAACGCCTTTTTTACCAATTTTGTCACGCCCCACTTCAAACTGCGGCTTCACCAACAGCACCACTTCGCGGGGATGCGCCAGCAGCGACCAAAAAGCAGGCAACACCTTAACCAATGAGATAAAAGAAACATCCATAACGCCCAGCGTCGGCATCTTCCTCGCCTCATTAGTAGCAGATTCTGCCGCGACCGCATATAGATCTTCGGGTGTTAAGTGGCGAATATTGGTACGCTCCCTCAGCACGACCCGAGGGTCCTGACGAATCTTCCAAGCGACCTGTCCATAGCCCACATCAACGCCATATACCTGCTTGGCCTCAGCCTGCAATAAACAGTCAGTAAAGCCTCCCGTCGAAATGCCGCCATCTAGGCAAATCTTGCCTTTGGGCTGCACGTTAAATATTTTTAGCGCTCTAGCCAGCTTTTCACCCCCGCGAGAGACATAGGGCGGCTTTTGTTTCAGCACAATAACCGCATCGGTCGCAATCAGCGTGCCCGGCTTATCAATCACCTGCTGATCAATTTTCACCTCCCCCGCTCGAATCAGACGCTGGGCCAACTGCCGGGAAGGACATAGACCCTGCTCTACTAAAAGGGTATCGAGTCTTTGTTTGGCCAAGGTTTAAACGCTCGCTAAATTTAATCCAATCTTACTCAGGTTTTAGCACTTTCCCAATCTTAAGGGTCTATACGTCCAAGCAGACAAATTAGAAAAAGGATGCCGATTTGTTATTTGCTGTAGAAGGGCTAGCGATAGAAAGGCTAGTGATAGAAAGGCTAGTGATAGAAGGACTAGCGATAGAAGGGCTGACAAAGATATTGAAAATAATGTCGTCCCTGGGTCTTTTACTCCTAGTCGGAGACTTTATTTCCACCTTTGTTTACCATGTACCCGAACATGCCTTTGGTCGCCTACACTGCCGGGTACATCATGAAAAGAAACAAACTTTCCAGCACTATGCCGTACTTTCTAAGCATCCATTAGTCCTGTTAGACGGCTTTTTGGGCGCTTTGCCCTATTTTATTTTAACCGCTGTTGTTTGGCCTATTTCTCCGGTTGGGACGGCAATAGGTCTGTTGTTTGGCGAGTTTCATGTGATATGGCGGCACACGACCAAAATGGGCTGGACAACGCCTAGATGGGCCAAAGATTTTTGTCGTTTCTGGGGTATTGTCACCCCTGAGGCTCATTGGGTACATCATGAAAATGGCGCGATCGCCTTCGGTGACATCTTCACTTTTTTTGACAAGCCTGCCCAGCAATGGCTCAGCATCCTAATCAAATTCAAAAAACAGCTTAGAAGAGTATAGACAACAAATATACCGAAAAGCTTGGGCAAATCCTCAATATTGCAGATCCTCGATATTGCAGATCATCGGCATTGCAGATTATTGGGATTGCAGATTATCGGTCAATTCGCTTTCAGAGAGCGATTAGAAGGCTGCCACCAGTCATAAGCATCTAACCGATAAAAGTGAACAGGCACCCCATAATCGTAGTTTTGATAAACATCAAAGGTCTGCAACAGCTCTTTTTTGTAATAGGTGTCAATGGTTTCAATAATAGAAGGCTCCACTTCTCCAACAGATATGTAATAGCCCGGATTAAACGTTTCGATGCGATAGTCAAGCTCGCGGTAGCCCATTCGGTCGTTGATGGTTTTAATGTTACTGACGAGGGCTAGCGTATCGGCAAAGTGACCCATCACAATAGGCGGATGGTCAGGATTGGCCTCAATGGTGGCAGACACTTGGTCTGCCATATTAACAAGGGTAAACTGAGGGGTGCTGAGGTAGTAAACAATTCGGCCCAAGCTGATCACAATAGAGAGTGAAAAGAGCGTTATCAGCAGATTCTTTTTCCAAGAAGGGTGGTTCAAAAAGTACTCAATCGCCAGGGGAATGGCCAGCGCAGCAGGCACAATCCAAATTAAAAAGTATCGAGGCGCAGCGTAGTTACTGGTTGAAAAAGCAGCCAGCGCTGAAACACTCCAAATCGCGGCGATTTGAAACGACTGATTGGATCGATAGGCTGGGGATCTCACCAGCGTTAACAGCGAAATCAGCAAGCAACTCAGCATCAGCGGAAACAGCTCGAAGCTGTATTTGAGCACACGCAAGGGGCCTTTGATAATAGAAAAAAGACCCCGGTGCATTTTCCCGGTGACGTTGTAGCCCGAAAAATGGCCGTAGCTGAGCGCGTATTCGCCGTGGCTATAAATGTATGTGTAAAGACCGGCTACGAGCGAAAAGGTGAGTAGCCAAATGAGCAAGGTTTGAACCTTTTGCTGCCGTTTACCCGGTTGAAGGCAAAGCATGGCCAACATTAGAGGCAGCGCAAAAAGAGCCGATGTTTTGGTGAGAACGGCCAACGCGAAAAAAATAGCTGAGCCAATAATTTTGGCCCGTTTAACCGCTGAGTGGGCGAAATCGGCAGACGGCTGAGAAGAGCTAGCGATCGCCAGCCATAAACTCATTAAAATCAGCCCCATCATGGGTAGCTCTAACAGCGCCAGCCGACTATAGACAAAAACGGGATAGCTACTAAGAACAATAAAAGGCGCAAGCCAGGTGAGTCCTGATTTGGGTGTGTTTGGCCGGGGATCGGCATTGGCAATGACATAGACCAAAGCGCTTGTTGCAATAACGCTCAAAACGGTGATAGATCTTGCCGCGACTAGGCTAACACCAAATATTTTGAACCACGCAGCCTGTATTAGCGGCAAAACAGGCAGATTGAAAATTGTATTGTAGCCATCGTCAATGTACCACTGCCCTTCTCTGACCAGCGCGATCGCATTCCTAGACCACCAGCCTTCGTCTGAGTAGGTCATACCATAGCTGCTAATACCCACCGGAAAGTCAGCTGATAGGTGTACTAGCCGCAGGCCCGCAAACAAACCCAAAGTTGTGATCACCAGCAATAGCGGCGGATTGACCCACGCCATTGGGCTTATCAGCTTAGTTGTCAGGCGGTTACGGCTAGCCGTAATTTTAGATAACAACACAGAAAAAAACTCGCTTACTTTTTAGAGTGGACAGTACAAAAGTGGGCAGTACAAAAGTGAACAGTACAAAAGTGGACAGTACAAAGGTAGATATTAAAAAGACATAACCAACTCGCACGAGCCACCTAAGCAGCGACCAGTCATGCTACCTACGGCTATATCTACATTTGTATCTACAAGGATTGATCTAAGTCTCCGTAAGTTTGTTCATAACGCCGAGTAATTAAGCCTTTACTACTTATACAAAACGAGTACAGTTTTCAGCATGAGTTTTGGCGTAAGCTTTATCTGCGTTCTGTAAGGTTTGGGTAGAGCAGGCTACTGCCAGATCCACTGCCATATCCTCCACTGCCAGATCTACTGGCAAATCTACTGCCAGATCCTCCACTGCCGACTATGCCATTTAGCCCTTTTTACACTGGCCTCTTATCAGCCTCTTATCAGATGCCTTTGGCCAGACATATCTTGCTTGCTATAGAAGCATTCACTCGACTATGATCTATGCCCGATAGCGTAGAAATCTTACGGGCAAGCCGTGTTGTTAAGCAGTCAATTTTTGACTTGGAATGAGCTGATAAGTCAGGATTCATTTACGCACCTTTGGGCATTAGTCAGGGGCGCGCTAGCCCTCAACGCAAGTACCTTTGAACGGGTTCATACCGAGCCCCATAGTCTGCTGGCCGCGCTGACAATTGTGTTTTTGGCAGGGCTCTCCCAATCACTCAGCCAAATTGTAGTGCTGTTTATCAATCAGGTGAGACCGCTGCGGTTTGTTCTGAGCTTGCTCATTTCGGCGCTTTTTTTTGTGGTGGGCTATGGTTTTTGGGCACTGAGCATTTGGAGCATTCTCAATTTAACGGTCGATGGGCAGCTGCAATTTGTGTCGGTACTGCGCACATTGGGATTTAGCTATGCGCCGCTCATGCTGGGCGTTTTGGTGGTATTTCCCTATTTCGGTAGCGCCATATTTGTACTGCTTTCTATTTGGACATTACTAGGAGTGGTGATTGGGATTGACGCAATTACAACCGTTAGTCGTTGGGAAGCGTTTGAAAGTGCAGCCATAGGCTGGACTGTGGTGCAGCTGTTGCAAAAAACGGTGGGCCAGCCTATTGCCACATTAGGCCAGTGGATTACCAACTGGGTAGCCGGAGAAGACCTGATCACAAATCGGGCTCGTCTGGCTGAAGAGCTGTATGCGGGGCTACGATTTTCTCGCGGGGAACCGGCTCCCGGTCAGCAGAGCCCTCAGCCGGTTTCAACCGATAGAGCTGAAGAGCTACAGCGCATTGCTTTGGTCGGCAAAGCAGCTCGCAGCCAGATAGGTGGCCAGATAAGCGGCCAGATAAGCGGCCAGATAAGTGGCCAGATAAGTGGCCAGATAAGCAGCCAGAGAAAACGTGAGCCAACAGAACGCGAGCGTTGATTTATCCAATCAGTTGCCAGCAGGCTTGGGCGATCGCCCAATCTTCTTGCGTCTTAATCACCAGCACCCGCACAGCAGAGTCTACAGTCGCAATATCTGTATCCACGGGTGCGTTTTCATTTGCAGCAGCGTCTAACGCAACACCCAAAAACGCCATACCCTCACAGGCCGCTGCTCTAATTTGCGGTGCATGTTCACCAATCCCGGCCGTAAATACAATCGCATCGACCCCGCCTAAGCTCATCAGCATGGCCCCCACACAAGACTTGAGCCGATGAATATACAGGTCTAGGGCGAGTTTTGCTCTGGGATTTCCCTGCGCGATCGCCTCCCCAATCTCTCTCAAATCATGAGAAATCCCCGAAATACCTTGTAATCCCGACCCTTTGTTCAACAGTCGATCAATCTCATCTGCTGACTGGCCTTGACGCATTAAATGAATCAAAATGCCGGGATCAACAGATCCTGATCGCGTCCCCATCATCAACCCCTCTAACGGGGTAAAGCCCATAGTAGTATCCACACTTCGGCCATTTTTAACCGCTGCCAGCGAGCCGCCGTTGCCCAAATGACAAATAATCAGCCGTAGCTCATCAACTGGCCGCTGCAAAATCTGCGCCGCTCGCTGCATACAGTACTGATGACTAATGCCATGAAATCCATAGCGGCGGATGCCCTGGGCGAGCCAGTCGTAAGGGCCGGGGTAAGTGGCAGCGACTTCAGGCATTTGGCTGTGAAAAGCAGTATCAAATACCGCCACTTGAGGCAAGTCGCCCAATAGCTTCTCCATCAGCGCTATGCCTTCTAAATTCGCCGGATTATGACTTGGCGCAAGCACACTGAGCCGTGCGATCGCAGCTTTTACCGCAGGTGTAATCAGCACGCTCTCAGAATAGTCTTGCCCGCCATGTACCACCCGATGACCCACCACATCAATTTCTTCTAGGCTCGCAATGACCTGAGTTGGCCCGTGAGTTAGAAGACTGAGCAAATAGGAGAGCGTCTCGGCGCGATCATCGGCGCGATCATCGGCGCGATCGCAGGCAGCAACCGTTTCCTTAAGCTGTTTCCCAGTACTCGTGTGAACCGTCAGCCGGGCAGACTTTTCTTGAGGTAACCAGTCAATTTGCGCTTCCCAAATTGGCTCAGGTGGCTCACACGGCAGGCCTGATCCGCGAGCATCATCAAGCGCGTTATCAATGGCATACAAACAGCTTTTTTGGCTACTCGAACCGGCATTGAGAACAAGAATATTCATAGCGCTAAGTTCCAAAACGGAAGATCATTTTAATCAAACGGCCATTTCCAGTTGGTAATCTCATCTTGGTCTTTGCCGTGCTCATGGGCAAAGGCAATGCTCTCAATAATCTTGTTCTTCATTCTCTCTTTTACATGGCCTGCCGCCGAGCCCAGCTTAGGCACTCGGTTAATCACATCAATGACCAAATTAAAGCGGTCGATTTGGTTGTTAATGGCCAATTCTAAGGGGGTATTAATATTGCCTTCTTCCTTATAGCCGCGCACATGAATGCGCTCTTGATTTGAGCGACGATACACCAACTTATGAATCAGCCAGGGATAGCCGTGAAAGTTAAAAATAACCGGCTTATCGGGCGTAAAAAGAGAGTTAAAATCCCAGTCATTTAAGCCGTGGGGATGCTCTCCTTCAGAGATTAGCCTGAACAAATCCACCACATTGACAAATCGCACTCTCAGCTTAGGAAATTCCTCTCGCAAAATCGCCGTCGCCGCCAGTGACTCCTTGGTTGGAATATCACCGCAGCAGGCCATCACCACATCGGGGACATCAGGCTCAATACCACAGTCATCATTGCTCGCCCAATCCCAAATGCCAATGCCTTTGGTGCAGTGCTGTATGGCTTCTTCCATCGGCAAGTACTGCAAATGCTTTTGCTTATCCGAAACAATCACATTGATATAGTCCACACTGCGAAAACAGTGATCTGCCACCGATAGCAAACAATTGGCATCCGGGGGAAAGTAGGCCCGCACCACATCAGGGTTTTTGTTCGTGATCAGGTCTATATAGCCTGGATCTTGGTGGCTAAAGCCGTTGTGATCCTGCCGCCATACCAATGAAGAAAGAAGAATATTGAGAGAAGATATCGACCGACGCCAAGGCACATGGTTTTTACAAATGTCGAGCCACTTAGCGTGCTGGTTAAACATTGAGTCCACCACATGGGCAAAGGCCTCATAGGTGTGGAACAAGCCATGGCGACCGGTGAGTAAGTAGCCTTCTAGCCAGCCTTGCAGCGTATGCTCACTGAGCATTTCCATCACCCGCCCATCGCGAGAGAGTTCACCGCCCTGCTCGTCTTCTGGGTACATCTCGGCCATCCACACTTTTTTGGTCACTTCGTACACATCTTGCAGACGGTTAGAGGCCGTTTCATCAGGCCCCATCAGGCGAAAGTTGTCAGGGTTTTGGCGAAAAATTTCTCGCATTAAAAAGCCCAACACTTTGGTATTTTCAAATTCTTCAGTGCCGTGACTGTCCATTTGAATCGCAAAATCGCGGAATTCAGGCATTTTTAGCGCTCGACGCAGCAGGCCACCATTGGCGTGAGGGTTGGCGCTCATCCGCCGATTGCCCTCCGGCGCGATCACTTTTAGCTCAGGCACTAAGGCACCGTTTTCATCAAATAGCGCTTCGGGCTGGTAGCTGCGCATCCATTCGCCCAGCTTTTGAAGATGATCGGCGTTGTCGTGCATTCCACCCATGGGGACTTGGTGCGATCGCCAAAAATCCTCCACTTTTTTGCCATCAACGGTTTTTGGCCCCGTCCAACCCTTGGGCGTACGCAGCACAATCATCGGCCAGCGAGGCCGCTCAATGATGCCGTTCACTCTGGCATCTCGCTGAACTTCTTTAATTTTAAGAATGCACGCTTCCATGACCTCAGCCATTTTTTTGTGCATCTCAGCCGGGTCATTCCCCTCTACAAAATAAGGCGTATAGCCATAGCCTCGGAACAGATACTCCAACTCTTCATGAGAGATCCGAGCGAGAATAGTGGGGTTCGCAATCTTGTAACCATTTAGGTTTAAAACAGGCAGCACTGCCCCATCTCGGGCGGGGTTAATAAACTTATTAGAATGCCAAGCGGTTGCGAGCGGCCCCGTTTCGGCCTCACCATCGCCGACCACCACGCAGGTAATGAGGTCAGGATTATCGAGCACAGACCCATAGGCATGAGAAACACTGTAGCCAAGCTCACCGCCTTCGTGAATAGAGCCCGGTGTTTCGGGCGTGACATGGCTACCAATATCACCCGGAAAAGAGAACTGCTTAAAAAACTTTTGCATCCCTTCGGCATCTTGAGTTTTATCCGGATACAGCTCGGTGTAGGTGCCTTCGAGATACACAGGCGCAAGTACGCCAGGGGCACCATGGCCCGGCCCCGCCATAAAGATCATGTCGAGATCGTACTTTTTAATTAGGCGGTTGCAATGTACATAGGTAAAGCTCAATGCGGGAGAAGCGCCCCAATGGCCCAGCAAACGATGTTTGACATGCTCTTTTTTAAGGTCTTCTTTGAGTAGCGGATTGTCGCGCAGGTATATCATGCCAACCGCTAGGTAAAGGCAGGCACGCCAGTAGGCATCTATTTTGCGCAGCGTTTCTTCCGAAAGGGGCTCGTTATTCATCGAAGCGCGAAAATCAGAAGATTGAGAAGAAATAGTTGCAGTCATTATCTATGCGTTCCAAATACCTTTCAAATACTAAAGAAGAGACCGGATATGCCCAGACAAAATAACCTAAACGACTCTGTACTAGACGACGGCTCACCTGATAGGCCCATCACTCGTAGATTATGGCTAACATAGCATTTCTTTTCAACCATTCTTTTCAATCATTCTTTTCAACATTTGATACGGTGAGAAACTGAGTCAGCGAGGGTCTATAAAAACAGCTATGAATAGTCGATTAACTAAGCTGAGTGCGGTTATTTTACTGACGGTAGGGGTGATTGTGCTGCTCTCGCCCCTCAATAGTCAATGGCTAAATTGGTATTTGGCTTTTAACAGTACATTGCTTAAGCTCATCGTCGATTTAACTCGGGTCAGCCTAATTGCGCTACTGCTCGCAGGGCTGCTTTCGCCGTTTGAGTCTTTGGGCTGGTGGGCGGGTTGGTATGGCGATGGAATTGAAACGCATATCCCAGCAACTATCCCCATGAATCTATCGGCAAAGTCTTCAAGCTTGCCGCAGCCTAGCCGCTACATCATTTATTTAGACGGTATTTCTCAAAGCAGTGCTGACTATCCCAAGCGCGTTCAAAACTTTTTAAACACGCTGGCAGCGGCTCTGCCCTCTGATATGGTGTTCATTCAAGACATCATGGCGTATTCGGCGCTGAATCGGCCGCTGACCATTCAGCGGCCTTTTGCTCGGGTTTGGCGCGGCATAAACCATATTGAAACCTGGAATGCCAATAGCCCGCTAGATATTTTTGTGAACTTGCGCAATACCTTTCAGGTGGCAGTCTCTACAGACAATCGCTACGGCCCTGTATTTAACCGAGGAACAGCGCAGGTGATATTAAACAGTTTGCGGCAGCGGGGCTATCAGCCCGGCGAGCCCATTACGCTAATAGGCTACAGCGGCGGGGCGCAGGTGGCACTCGGCGCTGTGACTTATCTTAAGTACGCACTAGATGCACCGATTGAAGTAATTTCTATCTCGGGGGTGGTGAGTGGCAATAACGGGGTGGCGCTCATTGACCGGCTATATCATTTAAAGGGCGATCGCGACCTGCTCGCCCAGCTCGGCGCGATTATGTTTCCTAAGCGCTGGCCCATCATGTCTTGGTCAAGCTGGAACCTAGCCAAGGTAGAAGGCCGAGTGCAGCTCATTTCACTCGGCCCTGTTAGCCATAGTGGCCCAAGCGGCCCTATCGATCCGGTGGCAACCTTACCGAATGGCAACAGTCACCTTGGCCAAACGATGGATATTGTCATGAGCATTTTGACTTGAGCTGGATTTTATTTTGGCTCGATTTCAACTCGATTTCGGCTCGATTTCGAGTTGAAATCGACTTGGTTATGGCTGCGAGTCTTCTCTAATGTATCTGGGTTTCCAGCCAGGAATTGTTTTTTGGGGCGATCGCGTCAACGCCAAACAATCAGGCGCTACATCTTTAGTCAGGGTAGAGCCTGCTGCGATGGTGACATCTTCGCCAATTGTAATGGGGGCAACCAGAGTCGTGTTCGCGCCGGTTTTAACGCGATCGCCCAGCACCGTCTTGTGCTTGTACTTGCCATCATAGTTCGCAGTAATCGTCCCGGCCCCGACATTCACCTGCGCGCCTAGCTCAGCATCTCCCAAGTAAGAAAGATGCGCCATATTGCTATTGGCCCCAATGGTCGATTTTTTAATTTCAACAAAGTTACCAATCCGACAGTTCTCTGCGACCTGTGCCTGTCCTCGAATATGAGCAAAGGGGCCAATGCGTCCGCCCGCAGCGATCGCACTGTCAGTCACCATCGAATGCACCAGCAGCGTATTTTCGCCAATCGTGCTGTTCTCAACCAAAGCACCTGGGCCAATCCGACAGCCCGCCTTAATCACCGAATTTCCACGGAGGTTTGTCTGTGGTTCAATAATCACATCGGGCTCTACCGTAACCGTCGAGTCAATAGTAATGCTCTCAGCGTTGATCAGCGTCACACCCGACAGCATGAGCGCATCTTTAATCCGCCTTTGCATCACCGCTTCTGCTTCAGAAAGCTGCTTACGATTGTTAATTCCAGCCACTTCAGCCGGAGAGGTATCCATCGCCATCACCGGCGAAAGATCTTTAATCACATCGGTAAGATAATACTCGTTTTGATCATTGTCAGACTTTAAATGCGGCAAAATCGTCATTAGCGCCGACCAATTAAAGCAATAGATTCCGGCATTGGTTCTGTTGTTCTTGCGCTGCGCTTCTGTGCAGTCACGATGCTCAATAATCTCTTGAACAATCAGATTTTCATCGCAAAACACGCGGCCATAGCCCGTTGGATCATCCATTTGCGCCGTTAGAATCGTAGCGGCATTGCCATTATCGGTATGGGTTTTCAGCATACTTTCAATGGTTTCGGGCTTCAGCAAAGGCACATCACCGTTGAGCACCAGCAAGTTACCTTCAAACCCTTCTAGCGCCGGAATCACCTGCTGTACAGCATGGCCTGTGCCGAGTTGCTCGGTTTGTTCAACAAATTCTATGCCTTCTACATGCGCTAGCGCGTCTTTCACTTGCGCTGCTTCGTAACCTACAATGGCCAGTTTGCGAGTTGGATTCATCCCGGCTGTGCTGGCCAGCACATTTTCCACCAGGGTAAGACCGCTCAGGCGGTGCAGCACCTTGGGCAAAGATGACCTCATACGGGTGCCTTTGCCCGCTGCTAAGATTGCGATCGCCAGTGAATCCGCCATAAATCCTCATTAAAGTTCAGAGTATCAGGTATCAGAAGAACAAAGCGCTCTAATCCGGCACCATTGCAATACACTCAATTTCCACCCGCACATCCTTCGGCAACCGAGCCACCTCCACACAGGCCCTTGCAGGCGCATCTGTATCGCCAAAATGCTTGGCATACACCTCATTCATCGCCGCAAAGTCATTCATATCCTTTAGGAACACCGATGTTTTAACCACCTGCGAGAGATCCGAACCCGCTGCTTTCACCACCGCCGCCAAATTTTCCAATACCTTCTCAGTCTGCTCAGCGACCGTCGTGCCAACCAGCTCACCCGTGGCTGCGTCCAGCGGAATTTGCCCTGCGACAAACAGCATTGCCCCCGAAGCAACAACGCCTTGATTGTAAGGGCCTACAGGAGCAGGTGCCTGATCGGTCTGAATAATTTTGCGCACGGTGGTTTGTATATACGATAGGTCGAGGCTTATTTTAAGCCGTGAGGTAGGGCATCGCAATGCTTTAGGCGACAAGACATTGCAATGCGGCTATCTGCTTCCCTTACACCGACAAACGAGGCCGGTGACCATAATGGCGGTAGCGCCAGTAGTCTTGCAGAATCTTTGCATGGTCAAAGCACAGCGATTCAGGCATTTCCCAAGCATTCATCATAGCCAAGCTTTTGGCATCATCTTGAGCCGTGGCTTCCCCTGTTGCCGTCGCAATAAATACAATGCTTAAGGTGTGCTGACGCGCATCGCGATCGGGATCTGAATACACATAAAACTGCTCTATAAGCGTTACCGCCAAATTAGTCTCCTCTTTGGCCTCTCTGAGCGCAGCGGTTTCTACCGACTCGCCGTAGTCTACAAAGCCACCTGGCAAGGCCCAACCGTAAGGCTCATTTAGCCGCTCAATAAGTACAATGGGTCGCTGCGGGCGATCGCACATTTCGATAATCAAATCCACCGTAGGCGCAGGGTTCCGATAGCCAGATTGAGAACCAGTTTGCGAGCCAGTTTGAGAACCAGTTTGCGAGTTGGTTTGAGAGTCGGTTCGAGATCCAGGTTGCTGCGCCATAACCGCATAAAATTTGCTCAAGTTTTAACATTCTCTCACGCTTCTTTCCAAAAGCAGAGTTTTGGGCCGATGCGCCCGTGATACAGTGCTGAACAATGATACAAAAGTGCGTATGTCCTTCCATCGAGCCAGTGGCATTTTGCTACACCCCACATCTTTACCGGGCCGCTTTGGCATTGGTGACCTAGGGGCACAAGCTTACCGATTTGTCGATTTTTTAGAAGCGAGTCAGCAAACAATCTGGCAAATTTTGCCGCTCGGCCCCACAGGTCATGGCAACTCGCCCTACATGGCCTACTCCGCCATGGCCGGAAATCCCCTACTCATCAACCTCGAAAATCTTCAGGCACAGGGGCTGCTCAACGAAGACGACCTCTCAATGGATCACGGCTTTAGCGACAGCACCGTAGACTATCAAGGTGCTTATGCCTTTAAGCTTTCACGCCTGCGACGTGCCTCAGAAAAGTTCAAAGAAATCGCCAATGGTGAAGACCGCAGCGCCTTCGATCAGTTCCGTAAAGACTGCCGCAGCTGGCTAGAAGACTACGGCCTGTTTATGGCTTTAAAGGACAACAACGGCGGCCTACCCTGGACCCGGTGGGACAAATCCATCGCTCGACGCGATCCGTTTACGCTCAACCAAGCCAGAGTAGATTTGGCCGCTGAGATCTTTTTTCATGAGTATATGCAGTTTGAGTTTTACCGGCAGTGGTCCGGGGTAAAACGCTACGCCAACGATCGCGGTATTCGCATTGTGGGCGATATGCCCATTTACGTCGCCCATGACAGCGCCGATGTATGGGCTCGCCCTGAAAACTTTATGCTAGATGAAGAAACGCTAGAAGCCGCGCAAATGGCTGGCGTACCGCCCGACTACTTTAGCGCCACAGGTCAGCTGTGGGGCAACCCCATTTACAACTGGGAAAAACTCCAAGCCGACGGCTTTAGCTGGTGGTTAGAACGCATTCAAACGCTGCTCGATCAGGTCGATATTATTCGGATTGATCACTTTAGAGCCTTTGCCGCCTATTGGGTGGTGCCCGCTGGCCATGAAAACGCCATCAATGGAGAGTGGGTAGAGGCCCCAGGCGCAGCCTTTTTTGAAACGGTAGACCAAAAACTCGGCAAGCTACCCTTTTTGGCGGAAGACCTAGGATTGATTGATGAAGCCGTTGAAACGCTGCGCGACCAGTTTGACTTTCCCGGCATGAAAATCCTTCAATTTGCCTTTGGCGGCGACCATAAAAATCCTTACCTGCCTTTTAACATTGGCAGCAACTTTGTGGTGTACACCGGCACCCACGACAACGACACCACCGTAGGCTGGTACAACAGCAGCGCTTCAGACTACGAAAAGCAGCGACTAGCCGCCTATGTTGGCTCATTCAATCCCATTAGCGTTCATTGGGCCATGATTCGCTTAGCGATGGCTTCTCGGGCTAACCAGGCAGTCACACCCCTGCAAGATTTACTCGGGCTAGGCAGCGAAGCTCGGATGAATACGCCAGGCGTTGGAGAAGGTAACTGGGAATGGCGCTATACCGATGCCATGCTGACGCCGACTATTTGCGAGCAGCTAAGACAGCTCACTGAACTGTATGGGCGATCGCGCGATCAAGACACCGAATAACCGAACCTCATAACCGAACCTCTTTACCTACCAAGCTTTGCTACGCTGAAATTTACAACAGCGTATAGGCACATACTGTTGTAAATAACAGGCAAAGATTTGGATATTAGTAGGAGGAACGCTGAGGATGGCTGCGACTGACTTCAAAGATTACTACGCCATTTTGGGGGTCAGTAAAACGGCAGATGCGAGCGACATTAAGCGTTCGTTTCGTAAACTTGCGCGTAAATACCATCCTGACGTAAACCCCAACAACAAAGCCGCTGAAGCCAAGTTTAAAGAAGTCAGCGAAGCCTACGAAGTACTCGGCGATGCAGACAAACGCAAAAAGTACGATCAGTTCGGCCAGTACTGGCAGCAGGCAGATCGGGCCGGTGGCGGCGTCCCTGGCGGTGGCTTTGGGGGCCCTGGTGCGGGCGTAGGCGGCTTTGACTTTGGCGCATACGGCAGCTTTGACGACTTTATCAATGAGCTGCTGGGCCGGATGGGTACAGGTGGTGCGGGTGGCCCTGGTGGCAGCCGCCGCAGCTATAGTTACCAGCAAAGTCCCGGTGGCTTTAGCACTGACGGCTTCGGCTTCGATACTAGAACGGCAGGTCGAGCCAACAGTCGATCTGCCATGGGAAAAGGCGCATTAGACCAAGAAGCCACTCTTAAGCTCAGCCTGTCTGAGGCATTTCACGGCGCTCAAAAGCGATTTACCATTGGTAAAGAATCGGTCACGGTGCAAATTCCGGCAGGGGTAAAATCTGGCAGTAAAATTCGGCTCAAAGGCAAAGGAGCCACCAATCCTCAATCCGGACAGCGCGGCGATGTGTATTTGATTGTAGAGCTGCTGCCTCACGGATTTTTCCAATTTGATGGCGACAACCTGGTGTGCGAAGTGCCGATTGCACCCGACGAGGCGGTGCTAGGGGCAAAGGTATCGGTACCGACGCCCGATAGTAAGGTAACCGTGAGCATTCCGGCAGGTGTAAAGTCGGGGCAGTCACTACGGCTACGGGGCAAAGGCTGGCCCACCAAAAAAGGGCAAGATCGCACTGACCTGTTGGTAAAAGTGATCATTACGCCGCCCCAGGATTTAAGCGCAGCCGAAAAGTCTTTATACGAGAAAATTCGCGACAGCCGCAAGCAAGACCCCAGAGCGAGTATTGCCAACATCCACCTGTAGAAACCGTCTTAATCAAGCATTCATAAATGCATCAGTGATTGGCGGGTACGATATCGTTTTTTTGCTTCCAGGTTGCTTTTAAAGTATCTAAAAAGGCAAAAACAGGGGGCGTTTGCAAAGCATCGGCCAGAGTAATGACCCCAATGACTCTTTGTAGGGGCACAGGTAGCGATCGCACCACGACATCATCCGGAATAGGCTCAGCCGCCAGCTGCGCAATAATCGTTGCGCCTAGCCCTCGCCTTACCATACTTACCACCGTAGAGTCTTCTTTGACTTCATAGGCTGGCAGAATCGTCTGACCATTGCGCAGCAGGTATTGATCCACATTGTAACGACAGCCATCATCGGGCAGCGGTAAAATCAGCGGTAGCGCCGTTAGGTCATCCCAGCTCAGCGGCCCTTCCCCTTGAGGCGCTTTATCCTTGGGCATTAGCACCACATAGTCATCTCTAAACAGCTCCCAGGCATCAAATGCCTCACTCACGGGCAAATAGGTAAAGCCTACATCAGCCTCGCCGCGTCGCAATATCTCTTCGGCCCCACGCACATCATTGCCTTCACCAATCGAAACGCTAATCCCCGGATACTGCTTCCGAAATTCTTCAATCACAACCGGCAGCACATGGGTCGCTACACTACGAAAGCCCACCACCCGCACTAAGCCCGCCTGCAATCCTTTGGCATCTTGCGCCTTGCGCCCAATTACCTTTAGCAAACCCAGCATTTTAGTGGCTTCGTTCGTCACATCTTGGCCCACGGGGGTCAGCACTGCACCTTGCCGACCTCGGCTGAGCAAACTCACACCGAGTTCTTCTTCTAGGGTGGCGATCGCATGACTCACCGCCGACTGTGACAGATCCAACTTCGCAGCCGCGTCGCTAAAAGTGCCCGTACGCGCGATCGCTACTAGCGCCCGTAATTGAGACAGCTTAATTCGATTGACATTAATCTCAGCCATAGAAGAAAAGTCAGAAGGAGGAGGGATGAAGGATGAGTTTAAAGCGGCAAGCGGCTTTCCATCAATAATTCTTTTTATTTTTATAGTGTAGGTCAACCCTCTTAGCGCCTCACCCATCGTTCATACTTCATCACTCACTCACTCATTCTTCATCCTTCATCCTTCATCCTTCATCCCTCTCCCATGTCTCTTATTACCGTTCGCCCCGAAGGTCTCTACTGCGCTGCTGGCAACTTTTACATCGACCCTTGGAAACCGGTAGAGACCGGGCTTATTACCCATGCCCATGCTGACCATGCCTATCGCGGTCATCATCATTACTATGCGACTGCCATTTCAGAAGGCATTTTGCGCCGCCGCTTGGGGCAAGATATCTCGCTTAGCGGCGTTCGCTATGGCGACCCAATCAAGCTAGGCGATACCTGGGTATCCTTCCATCCGGCTGGCCATGTGCTCGGATCAGCCCAGGTGCGGGTAGAACACAAAGGCGAAGTATGGGTGGTTTCGGGCGACTACAAGCGCGACGCTGATCCGTCCTGTACGCCGTTTGAAGTAGTCGAATGCGACAGCTTTATTACAGAGGCGACCTTTGGCCTACCCATTTATTGGTGGGACAGCGGCGAAGTCACCGCCCGAGAAATTCATCAGTGGTGGGAGAGTGACCCCACACGCCCTTCGCTGCTGTTTTGCTATGCGTTTGGCAAGTCGCAACGGGTGTTAGCTGAGCTAGCAAAATTTAGCGATCGCCCCGTTTATCTTCACGGCGCTGTACACACCCTCACCGAAATCTATCGAGCAGTCGGCGTACCAATGGTGCCGACCATTCCTGTTTCAGAAACAGAAAAGTCTTATAAGTTTGAGGGTGATCTCATCATCTCACCGCCATCAGGCCATCGATCTAGCTGGATGAAACGCTTTAAGCGCCCACAAACGGCCTTTGCCTCCGGTTGGATGGCTGTTAGGGGCGCCCGTAGGCGACGCGGCTACGAACGCGGCTTTGTCCTTTCTGACCATGCCGATTGGCCAGGACTCATTAAAACGATAAAACAAACCAAAGCCAAAAACATCTATGTCACGCATGGTCAAAATGAGGTCCTTTCTCGCTACCTCACCGAAGAAATGGGACTAAATGCTCAACCCCTAAAAACGCTTTTCGCAGGAGAGACCGATGAAGGCGTCGCTGATTAAATAGCTTACTATTGGCCCCAGCTATCTTGCGGCATGAATCGGGTGTCGGTTGGGAGCGACTGAACCGGGGCGGTGAGTTCAAATTCGGCGTCGTCAATACGCTGCTTAAGATCGAGCGCAACCTGTTGGGCGAAATACAGGCTAGAGAGGGGCGCGGTGCGAACGGTTTTACCTTCAAGAGTGAGGCGGCCTGATTTGAGTTGGGCGTAGCTGACTAGGCCAAAGGTAGGACGCACTCGCCGAGGAATCGAAAAGTCAATCACAGGGGCAACGAGGTCTTGGTCGCTGACTGAGCAGCGCATGAGGACTTCTTCATTGAGAATGGGGATGGGAATACCAATGCCCAGCATGAGTGAGGGGCCGTAGCCTTTGAAGTAGCAGCCGCGCACCCAACTGGCATTCATCCGCTTAGCATCGCCAATCACGGCTAGCGTGGCCGCAGGGCCAACAGGCGTGCGGTTGGGCAAACGCCGCTGTAGCGGAAAGTGCTGCGTACCTTCCCAAGTAATGTAGCCTTCGCCGCCGCCCAGCAAAATGCGGGTGCCGATGCCAATAGTGTTGAGTTCGGGATCGTTCAGCAAGGGCGAAAGCGCACCGCTGTTGGCATAAACAGCATTGCCGAGGCGAGGCTGCAAGGGGCCCAGATAGGTCGATAAGGGGCGATCGCCGCCATTGACCCCCACAATAAAGTTTTGGTACAGGTTGCGCGGGTTAAATAGGTAGAACTGATTGATGCGATCGCGCGTAATCGTCGTATCTAAACTCGCCCGAGGGTAGCAGTCAGTCATTTGGCCAATTGCTGAGAGCGTTACCGACTTATCAGCAACCAAATCAGCAATCACATGGCCACCGCCTTTCTCCTCCGCCTCACTCTCTCTTCCGGGCGTGGCCATCTGGCCTGCCCCAATGTACAGATCCACCGCCCCAAAGCCCGAGTAAGCCAGCACCCCGTCTAAATGACACTCCACGATCTTAATTGGCGGGTCAGTATGCCCCAAATTAATCATTGCGCCCGAGCCTTCCATCGGCTCAAAAGTGCCTGTCGTAATCACATCCACTGTTTTAGCGGCCTGCGCAACGCCCATTTGAGCAATCAGCGCTTTGGCCTCAGTGATGGTCCAAACGGTGACGGTGCCCCGACGAATCTTGTCGTTAATTTCGGCGACTGTGCGCATAGAGACTATCGCTTTAAAGCGACCAAGAGCCCGAGTCCAATCACAACACTGGGCAAAACAACAATCGCCCACACCAGCCCATTAAGGCTTTCGGTAAAAGGCTCGTCAATCAGCAGCAGTGGCCCGCCGTATTTAATCGCGAGGCTCAGAAAGGCTGAAAGCCCTACAATTTTGGTGATGAAGCCAATGTTATTACTCATGTGTTATCACTCATGCCCATATGCTCATCTCACATGCTCATCTCATATGCTCATGAAGCGGTACTCAAATCGGTAGCCAATGGTGCTGCCTTGGCCAGCCGAATTGTCATAGAACACCATTCATCCTGAGTGTCCATGCCTGTCACCTGCCAGCCATGAGCAACCAAATGTTCTTCTACCCAGGGCGCTTTGCTAATGAGCACGCCGCTCAAAACACCCCAGGTAGCAGGCCCCGCTAGCTCGCTAAGGCGAGGAATAATGAGGCCCACAATAATTTCTGACAAAATGTTGCACACAATGCCATCCACCGGCAGCGCATCGGCCTGCTGTGCCATTTCAATAATTTCAGGTAGGCTACCAACCTTCACCGGTAACCGAGCTAGGTCAATGCCATTCGCCTGCGCATTCGTCTGGGTAGAACTAAAAGCCAGCGGATCAACATCAGCCGCATAAGCTCGCCTTGCTCCGTACAGCAAAGACACAATCGATAAAATGCCCGAACCACAGCCAATATCAGCGATGGTTGCGCCGATGAGAGCCTGTTTTTCGAGGGCTTTTAAGCATAGCTGAGTGGTGGCATGAGCCCCCGTGCCAAAGGCACTCCCTGGATCAAGGGTGAGAATAGTGCGCGACGTGTCGGGAGGGGTGAGCCAGGCGGGATTTATCAGGAGGCGATCGCCCACTTCCTCAGCCCGCCAATGGCGCTTCCAACTCTTAGCCCAATCCTCTTCAGCAATCAGCTGCCAGCTAACACTTACCGACGCATCTTCAAGCCTTGCCAACAGTTCAGACTTAAAGGTTTCTAGCGCCTCAGGCTGAAGCTGAGACGCTAAAAAATAAGCCGTCACGATGCGACTATCATCCTTTTTTTGGCTGGCCGTCCCTTTACTACCAAGCTGATCAAACGCCCAGTAAACACTGTCTTCTAGCGCCAGCGGACAAACAACCGTAACTGCCCACCACTGGTGGTTTTCGTGACTCATAGTTCTCGTAGCTTTTCTCGTAGCTTTTCTCGTAACTGTTCTCGCAATTGAAATCGCAATTGGGCTTGCAACTGACGGCCCTGTCAACTGGCTGACCGGCCCTGTCAACTGACTGACCGGTCATTTAACTGGCTGACCGGTCATTTAACAGGGCATTTACTTATGGCATTTACTTACAAAGCAACCGTATAGGCATCGCGAATACCGGGTTCCTTCTTAATTTCGTCTAAAATCCCTTCCGGCAAGGGATCGTCAATGCTAAGCACCATCACGGCGTCGCCTCGGACAATTTTACGACCCACTTGCATACTGGCAATATTGACATTGAAGCTACCGAGCAGCGAGCCAATTTTACCAATGATTCCGGGCATGTCGCGGTGCAGCGTAAAGAGCATGTACTGAGTGGGCGGTACGTTAATGGGGAAATGATCCATATCAATAATGCGCACCTCAGTGCCACCCAGCAAAACGCCCGTCACAGAATGCTCGCCCAAAGATCCCTTCGCCGCTAGGTGCAGTGAGCCCGTATAGTCTTGGGCAGTCGTATCGCGGGTTTCAACCACGCGAATACCGCGCTCTTTGGCTTCAATAGAAGCGTTGACATAGTTGACGCGCTCTTGCAGAGCATTGGAGAGCAAGCCTTTCAGCGCCGCTACAACAATTGGCTTGGTATCGTTTTCAGCCAGTTCGCCCTGTAAGCGAATGGTGAGTTCTTCAATCCGGCCACCCGCTAGCTGACCCACAAAGTTGCCTAGCGTTTCGGCTAGATTTAGGTACGGACGCAGCTTTTCGAGCATGTCGGGGCGTAGGCCCGGAATGTTGACCGCTGAACGAGCAGGCAAACCCAGCAAAACATCGCGAATTTGCTCGGCGACATCAACGGCAACGTTGACCTGAGCTTCGGCAGTTGAAGCGCCCAAGTGAGGCGTTAGCACCAGTGACTTACCCACCGCGCGCAGCGGAGAGTCGCCCAGAGGTTCTTTGTCATACACATCTAGCGCTGCGCCTGCAATGACGCCGTCTTGCAGGGCCTGAGCGAGGGCAGCTTCGTCAATAATGCCGCCACGGGCGCAGTTGACAATGCGAGCGGTGGGCTTCATTTTGGCCAGCGACTCGGCGTTGATTAAGTTGGCGGTATCGGGCGTTTTTGGAATGTGAAGGGTAATGTAGTCCGACTCGCGCAACAAAAAGTCTATTTCGACCAGGCGGCAGTTGAGTTCTTCGGCGCGATCGCTCGAAATATACGGGTCAAACGCCAGCAGATTCATCCCCATCGCTCTGGCCACCGTGGCCACATGCGAGCCAATTTTGCCTAAGCCAACCACACCCAGCGTCTTTTTATACACCTCTACACCCGTAAAGGCTTTGCGATCCCAGCCACCCTCTTTCATCGACTGGTTGGCCGCTGGAATATAGCGCGACATGGAGAGCATCATCGCCAAGGCATGCTCAGCCGCAGCAATGGTATTCCCCTCCGGCGAGTTCACGACCACAATGCCGCGACGCGTGGCCGAAGGCACATCTACATTGTCAACCCCGACGCCTGCTCGACCGATAATTTTGAGGTTAGTCCCTGCTTCGAGCACCTCTTTGGTGACTTTGGTACCCGAGCGAATCATCAGCGCGTCGTATTCCGGAATGATGGCGATCAATTCTTCTAGCGGCAGCTTGGTCTTAACATCTACGGTCGCGACCTGAGAAAGGATGTCGATTCCGGCTTGGTCAATAGGATCTGAGACGAGTACCTTAGACATGAATGACAAAAGTGTTTGAGCTTTACATTAGAGGACTTATCTTACTGCAAAGTGGGGGAGGCATTTTTAGATGGGAAGTAATGAGGGATACAGATTTCTTTTAGGCCCAGCAGCTGATATTGCCGCCATGCACTTACAAATAATTAGGCAAACAATCAGAGATTGTCAGGAATTGCCACGCTTTTCATCCTGCACTCAAGGTGATGGCACCTTCTTTGGCACCTTCTTTAGAGAGCTTCTAAAGCGTTAAAAGCATCCACAATCACCTGGTTAGACATTACAAAACCTTCGGGATCGGTGAGTTGAATCCGGCTGTTAGGCCGAAGGTTTGTCACCGTTTGATAATCTTGACCATCCGTCTGAACATGAACCAGAGCGGGCCTATCTGGGAGTCTAGGTGGATGACTAGACTGAGGGTTAGCGTCGCCGCACCAGGGAAGAATCGCCTTTTCTATAGCCCTCAAACCCGGCTCTCCATACACTTGATACAGCTCATTCAAAGTGATCCCTTCTTTTAACCGTAGGCCCACCATCAGGCTCTCAAGCACCTGCTCTTGGACCGATATAACGGGGTCGTTTGTCTTACCCTTTTGCGCTACAAACTGATCGACCCAAGCGTGATAGGTCTGCTGGGTGCGAGGCCGATCAATCCGCTGGCTGTGGAGGTAGCTGGTTGCCCCCATGCCAAAGCCGTAGTAAGGCTGGCTGCGCCAGTAGGTGAGGTTGTGCTGAGCCTGATAACCGGGCTTGGCATAGTTGCAAATTTCGTAATGGTCGTAGCCGCTAGCGGTGAGCGTCTGTTGAGCCATGCGATACATTTGGGCGGTGTGATCATCGCTGGGCAGCGGGGCTTCACCCGGCGTAAAGTAGCGAGCAAACGCGGTTTGAGGCTCGACGATTAGATCGTACTGAGAAATATGAGTGGGGTTGAGTGCGATCGCCTGCTGCAAAGAATCCTGCCAAGTCTCCAGCGTTTGATGCGGCAGGCCAGACATGAGATCGAGACTAACGTTTTTAAAGTTAGCCTGCTGCAAGCAATCAACTGCCCGCATAATATCCGCTCGCCGATGAAAGCGTCCGCTCGCTGCGAGCACCTCATCATAAAAATCTTGCACGCCTAAGCTAACGCGATTAACCCCAACAGATCGATAGCCCTGCGCGTGGGATAAATCAAAAGTCGCCGGGTCCATCTCCATCGAAACTTCGGCATCAGCGGCAATGCCGAAGCGCTCTTGCAGCGCGTTTAAAATAGTTTCTACCTGGGGCACTGCCAGCAGCGAAGGCGTGCCACCGCCAAAGAAAACGGTCTTGAGTGGGTACGTCGCCCCGTCATTTACCCCGTCATTTTCTAGCGGTGTCGCAGCAATTTCAGTGAGCAGCGTATCGATATACTGACTGATGGTTAGCGAAGTATCGCCGCGCTTGGTAGAACCCACCACTGAAACGGCAAAGTCGCAGTAATAGCATCGTCGCCGACAAAACGGAATATGAATATAGGCAGATGTGGCGGGAATTGGAGCAAAGAGATTGGCCAGAGGACGCACCAAAAGGAAGCAACAAGCGGGAGCACCAGAAGAAAGCGCCAGAAGAAAGCGCCAGAAGAACGAACAGTCGCAGCCATACCTGCTGCCTTTGATTACAAAAAAAGGGATAAAAGAAAGGATTGCTAACCCACCCCCTATAATAGCCGTAATTATAATCCCACCAAGGCTTGAGCGAGTGTCACAATCCTCTAAAACTCCCTAGAAACCGCTTCTAGAAACCGTTAGAGATGCACTATTTACAAGGCTTTATCACGAACCTATGCTTGACGCACTCATCATTTTTTCATTCGTTTTAACCGGAGCAGGCATCGGCTTTTTTAGCGTCGAGTTTTTACCAGACTCGGCCCTCCAGCAGGTCACCAACATAGAGGGGCTAGAGGCCGTCACTGGGGGCTTTGGGGCTCTTGTCGGCATTGGCGTTGGCCTCGTGGTGCAAACCAGCTATCGCCGAGTCGAAAAACAAATTAAGGACATGGCTCCTGACCTGCTGCTAGCCCGAGCCATTGGTTTGGTGATTGGCCTGCTCATTGCCAACCTGATGCTAGCACCGCTGTTTTTGCTGCCCATCCCTGAAAGGTTTGGCTTTATTAAGCCGGTCACCGCTGTCATGGGCAGTTTGCTATTTGCGGTGTCGGGCATTAGCCTAGCCGAAAGCAATGGCCGCGCCCTATTTAGGCTCATCAATCCCAACAGCTACCAGTCGATGCTCATTAACGAAGGAACGCTGAAGCCTTCAAAATCCAAAGTGCTTGACACCAGCTGCATTATTGATGGTCGGATTGAAGACTTGTTAAATACGGGCTTTATTGAGGGGCAGCTGGTCATTCCTCAGTTTGTGCTGCAAGAGCTTCAGCGCGTAGCAGATTCATCGAGCGATCAAAAGCGGGCTCGGGGCCGGCGAGGTCTCGACATTCTCAATCGCATCCGAGAAGAGTATCCTAACCGTGTTCTGATTGACCCAGCTGACTATAGTGACGTGGCCGAAGTTGATGCCAAGCTTGTGAAGCTCGCCCAAGAAATGGACGCTGATCTGCTCACGACAGACTACAACCTCAATAAAGTCGCCAGCGTGCAGGAGGTGAATGTTCTCAATATTAACGACCTGGCCAAGGCCATTCGTCCGACCTATCTTCCGGGCGACGATATTGAAATTAGAGTGCTTAAAGAAGGCAAAGAACCCTCTCAAGGCATTGGCTATCTCAACGACGGAACCATGGTTGTCATTGAAGAAGGCAATGAATTCATTGGGGACAATCTTGTGGTTGTCGTCACAGGCGCACTGCAAACCTCAGCGGGCCGAATGATTTTTGCTCGGCCTAACCGCTCAGCGATGGCGTCTTCGTAGACCCAGCCCCGGCTTATACAAGGCTTACACAAGACCTGTTGCATAGAAGTCCTATCGCAATAGAAGATCAAGTCCTATCGCATAGAAGGTCGCATAGAAGCAAAATGCAGCGACCGGAACGGCTTAAACCAACTACCGATTCAGAACTGAACGCTATAGCAACATTCCGGCGATGCAGGCAGTCATAAAGCAGGCGAGGGTACCCGCGACCATAGCCCGTAGGCCAATACGAGCGAGATCGGCGCGGCGACTAGGGGCAATGCCGCTGATGCCCCCAATTTGGATACCGATGGAGCCCACATTGGCAAAGCCGCACAGGGCATAGGTTGCAATGGTGATGGCGCGATCGCTAATTTCTCCCGATTCAATCAGCGCCTGCAAATCTAAATAGGCAATAAACTCGTTGAGAATTGTCTTTTTGCCAAGGAGCATCCCTACGGCATTACAGTCAGCCCAGGGCACACCCATGAGCCAGGCGATAGGCGCTAGCAGAACAGCAAGGATCAGCTCTAGTGAAAATTCTGGATAACCAAACAGGCCACCCAAAAATCCTAAGAGTGCGTTAAAGGCTGCGAGAAGGGCAAGAAAAGCAATGATCATTGCGCCGATATTAAGAGCGAGTTTGAGGCCATCTAGGGCACCAGCGGCGATCGCATCAATCCCATTTGCCGTTGTCCGCTCCACCTTAAGGCTCACCTTGCCTTGGGTCGGCGATATCGCCGTTTCAGGAAACATAATTTTAGAAATCGCCAGCGCCGCCGGTGCAGACATCACCGAAGCGGCGATCAAATCTTTAGGAGATATCCCAAACGACACATAGGCAGCCAATACACCGCCCGCAATTGTGGCAAAGCCGCCCGTCATTACCGCGTGCAGCTCCGAGAGAGTCATCGTAGCCACATAAGGCTTAATCAACAGCGGCGCTTCGGTTTGGCCCACAAATATATTGCCTGCCGCTGAGAGGGTTTCTGATCCCGATGTTTTCATGGTGCGCATCATCACCCAGGCCACTCCCTGCACGGCCTTTTGCAAAATGCCATAGTGGTACAGCAGGCTGATAAAAGCAGAAAAGAAGATAACCGTGGGCAAAACTTTGAACGCAAAGAAAAAGTCTTGAAAGTTTTCGCCAAAAACAAAGGAAGCGCCCGCATCTGAATAGTTCAAAAAGCCACTGACGGTACTCCCTAGCCATTCAAAAATAGTGAAGCCGATTGCTGTTCGGAGAATGAACAAAGCAAAAATGAACTGAAGCGCCAGTCCCCAAAGAACTGGCTGCCAACGAATCTCTCTGCGGTTGACTGAGATGAGATAGGCAAATCCAATAAAAACGCCTAAGCCTAAAAGCGCAACCAGTCTTTCCATCAGTTTTTACCGCCCGAATGGCCATTTTGCTTGCAGTTATAGCAGGAAATCTACACCGATAGATCTAGTCGCTGAGCCGAAGCTACATCAACAAACTAAGCTGGCCATTATCCGTCTGGCCAATATCCATCTGGTCTTTGTCCATCTGGTCATTGCCTATCTGGGGCTGGCGCTGTTTGCGATTTTGTTTTTTGGCAAACTGCTGACGTTTAGGGTTACTCAACCAACTGCCTTGCGCCACAAACCAAGTGCGAATCTGTTTGACCTGCTGTTTATCGAGCCCGTCCAAATCTAAACAGGTGGGAAACAGATCTTCAATCGGCTGCTGCGCCCAGGTCACGTCGCTCGGCACCAGGTCAGCGCCAAAAGGCGTCACATCTTTGGGCAGTCGGGTAATGAGTGACACAACATTAGGGCTGTGAATGACTTCGTAGCGCTGCTCGTCAATTTGCTTTTGGCGGCGAGTACGGGCTTCGGCGTAGTTCAAAATTTGGCTGGGATAGCCTTTTACCGGGGGAGGTTCGCCGAGCTGATCGGGCGCGATATGAGCGAGTTCGGGTACCCAACGATGGACAAAGTGGCCCTGCGGATCACAACGATCAATCGCTTCTTGGCAGGGATTGTAAATGCGAATCCAAGCTTTGTTGAGGCAGTGGGTAACACCCGCCTGCTGAGCCCACTGGTAATGGTCAATCGGGCAGTCGCCATCAATCAAATGACGCATAAAGTGAAGCGCACCATAGCGCCAGTCCATACCGATGAGGTTGCTCAAAAAACTGGCATAAATGGCTCGAACGCGAAAGTTGAGGGCAAGCCAGCCGCCAGTCGCTTGCAGGCATCGGGCAGCCGCATCAACAATTGGAAAGCCGGTGTGGCCGTTTTTCCAGGCTTCATAGTGATCGGCATTAAAGTCCCAGCCGTCGTTTTCAAAGCGGCCATCGGTAAAGGGGGTGTAGAGCGATCGCACCTCTAACTGTGGCAAGTAGCGAAACCGCTGCGTAAAGCCGCTACCCCATCGCAACCGTGAAATCAGCTGATGACTGCTGCGCTGCACCCGCTTATCGGCCTGCCACTGGGGATCTGATTGCCGGTGCCACACCGTTTGCACACATTCGCGAATTGAGATCGCCCCGTACTTAATATGAGGACTCAGGCCAGTGGTGGCATTGGCGCCAGGGTAGGATAGCTGCCAGTAATACTTTTCAGCCTTGCGCCGATCAAAAAACGCATTCAATAGCTGTCGCGCTTCGGTCGTACCCCCTTTAGGGATCAGCTTTTCATCGGCGGTATGCCCTAGCGCAGTCAGCGATGGCAAGGGTTCGGATGCGATATCAGGAGGAACGTCAATACGCTGGGGTGTGGGAATCAGCGGGTCGCACATTTGCTGATACCAAAGCTGGCGATAGTCCGCATAGGGGATCAGCTCAGATGTCGTAGCCAGTGGCTCAAACCATCGAATCTTTAGGTTCGCTTCTGCTAGGGCGCGGTTGAGTCTATCGTCGCGCACTCGGCCATAGATGCGTTCAAAGTCTATATAGCTGTAGATGCCGTCTGCGCCGGTTTCTTTGATCATCTGCGGGAGCACTTTAACCGGATCGCCCGCCCGGAGAATGAGCCTGCCACCACGCGATCGCAAATCCCGATCCAAACTGGCCAAACAGTCCAACATAAAACGCACTCGACCCGCGCCCGTCTCAGGATGCAGCAGCAGCGCTCGGTCAAACACAAACACAGGAATCACTAGACCGCGCCGCGCCGCGCGATACAGCGGCTCATGGTCAGCAATCCGCAGATCACGACGAAACCAAACGAGCGTACGGTTCATAACGTTAGATGGCGACGATGGCGACTGCCTTTACTACCTTTACTTTAGAAAAAATTAGATGATGCTGCATAGATTGGATATACCGACATGGTTCATATGTACTATACTCGTACTGCTGATAGAATTTGGAGACAGCTGATGTCACATTCTCGGTCACCTCATCCCCCTTATCCTCGGACTGGCTCAAGCAACAGCGCCAAAAGCAAACCCAAAAAAAGCTTGCCAAAACCCTTGAAACAGCTAGTGCGGTGGCTCCTCAAAAAAGACAGCATTCAAAAAAACGGTATTCAAAAAAACGGTATTCAAAAAAACGGTATTCAAAAAAACGGTATTCAAAAAAACGGTATTCAAAAAAACGCAGTTAAAGCCGTTAAAACGCAAACTGCACAAACCCGACGTGAGAGATCTGTGCAGAGCAGCCGCTCACCGCATAAAGTCCCCCCAAAGACGTCGTTAAACATGCCACAAAAAGTATTTTGGGCAGGCGGCTCGGTTGCCACGCTGGCAGTGCTTGCAATTGTGCCTGGGCAAGTAGGTTCTCAGGCGATCGCCCCTTCAACCTGTCAGCAAGTTATCCAATCTGGCGCTGAAATTTCGAGAGACAAGCTCTCTCGCCTGGCCGCTATCCCCCAGGGCACACCCTTAACAGCCGTACGGGAAGTTCTTGATCAGCCTTATTGCCTACTGCCCGTGCCTGATGCAATGTCTGATGCTGAAAAAAATGAGACAACCAAAAAAGAAAACCCGGAAAAAACTGACAGCCAAGCAGCCAACGGGTCTAGCCGAGAAGCGTACCCGCTAGCCTTTGATCCAACTGCTTGGGTTGTTGTGAACTACGAGGCCGAGGCATATGCAGGCTATGATTTTGTCTTTAAGCCGTAGTTGGCTTTATGCTGTCAAAACGATGCAGAGAAATTAAGCACCTGCCGCATCTCTCCAGCTTTCCCAACCGGTAACCGCACGATTTAAGAGTTCTATTGCGTTGTCTGCCGGAACCGCCTTTTGAAACAAGTAGCCCTGCCCATACTCACAGCCGAGCTGCTGCAACTGCTTGAGCTGTACCCTGTTTTCAATACCCTCGGCAATTACCTGCATACCCATCGTTCGTGCAATGTTAATAATCAATGGAACCACACCTAAGCTGCTAGGCTGTGCCGTAATCGGTTGTACAAACGAACGATCAACCTTAAGACAGCTAACCGGTAGCGTATGCAAATAGCTGAGCGCCGAATAGCCTGTACCAAAGTCGTCAATGCTGAGCTGAATATTGCGCTGCTGCAACGCTCTGAGCACTTCATCCACAAAAGCGCGGTTATTGATAATAGAGCGCTCGGTAAGCTCTAGCCGCAGCCGATGAGGCGCAATGCCCGCATCCTTAATAATGGTTTGAATACGCTCTAAAATGTCGGGCTGTAGCAGCTGCTGCGCGGCCATATTCACGCTAACCGTAATTTGAGGCGCAATCAAGCCAGCCTGTTCCCACTGCGAAACATGTTCACAGGCCATTTTCAGCACCTGCTCACCGAGCTGCACAATAAACCCAGTATCTTCGGCAAAGCCTACAAAGTCGCCGGGCGGAATGAGTCCTTTGGTCGGATGCTGCCACCTCACTAGCGCTTCAAATCCCACAATCTCTAGCTTATAAAGATTCACAATGGGCTGATAGTACAGTTCAAACTCTTTGCGCTCTAGCGCTAGCCGCAGGTCAGTTTCTAGCTGTAGCAAATGCATTTCTTTACTATGCATATCGGCTTCAAACCAGCAGTATGGACTTAGGCTAGAGTCCTTTGCCTGATACATCGCTACATCGGCATCTCGCAGCAAATGTTCAGCCTTGGTATAAGTTGTATCGCCCCATACCAGGCCGATGCTGGCGTCGATATATATTTCGCGGCTCACCAGATTAAAGGGGATAGACAAACTCTTGACGACTTCTTTCACCAAGCGAACCACATCGCTGTGACTGCTGATATTGGTCACTAGCAGGGCAAATTCGTCCCCCCCAAAGCGAGCGACGGTATCAATACTGGCTCGGTCACACTGGACTTTGCATAGGCGGCGAGCGATCCCTTTTAGCAGCTGGTCACCCACTTGATGCCCGAGCGAATCGTTGATGCGTTTAAAGCGATCGCAATCTAAAAAAACGAGGGCAAACAGGGCATCCGGATGCGTTTTGCGATGTGCCATGATCTTACTGAGCCGCTTCACAAACGCCAATCGGTTCGGCAGCCGAGTGAGATGATCAGTGAGCGTGCCTTCTATCAGCTGATTGTTGGCTAACTTTAAGAGCTGATTGCGCTCTTGCACCTGATTTTGAAGTTCGGCATACAGCCTTTTCTGCTCTTGCTTTGCTAGCTGCAAGTCAATTTGGTGGCACACCCTAGCCAATACTTCTTCCGGCTGAAAGGGCTTCGTAATGTAGTCGGCAGCGCCATACTGAAATGCCTGCACCTTATCAAAAGGCTCATCCAAAGCGCTCAAAAAAACAATCGGGATAGCAGCGGTTTCAGGCTGGCTGCGCAACTGCTTACACACCGCGTAGCCATTGAGTCCTGGCATCATAATGTCTAACAAAATGATGGCAGGCTGGTAGGTTTGGGCCAGAGCGATCGCGGTCAAACCATCTTCAGCTTCATAGACTTCATGCCCTGCCTTCAGCAGCAATTTAGTCAAAATAAGCCGGTTAGTCGGGGTGTCGTCAACAATCAAAACACGACCCGTACGATTAAGCCTAGATGGCGAGGCAGAAGATATGTCTGACAATGTTCTGTCCAAAGCAAAAAACAATCTTGTCGTCTCAACGCTTAGCAGGCAACTCGAACGATCGTTTGACTTACCTGCTAAGCGTTAAAATGATTCTATTGCACGGCTTATTTAGCTGTTTTAAGCCAAATAACAAGATTTTCCGTCAAAAATTCCTGTTTTGTAGAATATATCAATTATATTCAAAAATTTCATTGAATCTGAGATGGACGACTTTGGCTTTGTTAACGCCATGGCGACCACCCACAAAATTATCTAAAATCCAGCGGCTTAAGTTTAAAAGGGATACTTAAAGATAATGTTATCTAAATAATGCTATCTGAGAAGAATACTATCTAACAGGTGTTCGCAGGCGTCAGTTAGCAGTGCGATCACATAGTCAAAGCCAGCCTCGCCACCGTAGTAAGGGTCTGGAACTTCTGTATCGCAATAAGTCTTACAGTACTCGCACATCAGTTTTACCTTATGTGCATATTGCTTATCGGTATCCAAAGACAAAATATCCTGGTAGTTGCTTTTATCCATCGCCAGGATGAGATCAAACTTGTCAAAATCGGCAGCGGTGAACTGACGCGCACTGCCGGTCAGTGTTATGCCCTGTCGCTGGGCGGCAGCATTCATGCGCCGGTCGGGCGAGCTGCCGATATGATAGCTCGCGGTGCCCGCCGAATCTGTCGTCACGCGTGCGCTCACCCCCCGTTGTGCAATCAGGTGGTTCATAATATTCTCTGCCGACGGTGACCGGCAAATATTACCCAAGCAAACAAACAACAGTTTGGTAGGAGGCTGATTGGTAGGAGGCTGCGTCGTCATTTCATTAGACTATTAGAGACCTGGCAGGTTGAGACCACCGGTTAGCTCTTCCATCTGCTCTCGCATGGTAGCTGTGGATTTGTTGTAAGCATCTAGCATGGCCGCTTTTACTAAGTCAGAAAGAACTTCCGCCCCTTCACCTAGCGCAGCTTCAGAGATAACAACATGCCGAGGCTCCTGATTGCCGCTCATCGTCACGGTCACCATGCCACCACCGGCAGTACCTTCAATCTCCATTTGCTCCAGTTCTTCCTGGAGGCGCTTAGCACCTTCTTGAACCTGCTGTGCTTTCTGAAAAGCTTCTTTTAGCTCTTTCATTTTACCGAGGCCAAATCCGAATCCTTGCCCTTTTGTCATGATTTCACGAGATTAAGAGTAAATTAACTGTCAAACTATAGCATTGGCCGCAACGATTGCAATGGAGCCTAAGGAGACTAAAACTCACCGATAACTTTGACCTCAGTTTCTAACGCAATACCGTTGCGCTCATAAATAACGGATTGAGCATGGCGAATGAGGGCAAGTACATCGCTCGCCTTAGCACCCCCCAGGTTAACAATAAAGTTGGCATGGAGCGTTGAAATTTGCGCCTGACCAATTTGGTAGCCTTTGAGCCCTGCTTCCTGAATGAGCTTTCCAGCGCTGTGAGGGAGCGGATTGCGAAACACGCTGCCACAGTTGGGCAAATGGTAAGGCTGAGTTTCACGGCGCTGCCTGAGGTCGGTGGCGGTGGCAGCTTTGATGGCGGCGGCTTCATGGCCTGGGCTGAGCTGAAAGATGGCGCTAGCCACAATTTTGTCGCTCCCTTGCAACTTAGAAGTGCGGTAGCGAAAGCCTAAGTCCTCGGGCTTAAGCATTGTCAGCGTACCATCCGGGCTAATGACCTGTGCTTCTACTAAAATATCAGCGGTTTCGCCGCCGTGGGCCCCTGCATTCATCACCACCGCGCCGCCTACCGTGCCGGGTATGCCAATGGTCCATTCAAAGCCTTGCAATCCATGCCTGGCCGCTTTCCATGCCAGGGAAGACCAGGGCTCTCCGGCAGCGGCGGTCACTCGGCCTGTTGTCGCATCAAATTCGGTATGACGTAGCGCCCGAGTACAAATCACTAAGCCGGGTAAACCGCGATCGCTAATTAATAAATTAGACCCCGCCCCTAGCAGCGTCACCGGCAAACCTTGGCTTTGCCCCCAAGTCAGCGCTGCAGTGAGCTGTTCTAGCGTTTTGGGCAGCGCTAGCCACTCAGCTTGGCCGCCCACTCGAAACGTCGTCAGTCGAGCTAAGGGCGCTTGAGCAGTGACGGCAAAGTGTTCGTTACACAGTTCGTTACCTAATTGTTCTGCCATGGGTCATGTCAGCGCAGCTTCTGGCTGAGGCGTTTCTGATGAACGGCCACCTGAGGGTATTGCGCCGGATTGAGCTGCGGTTTGGTAAGCACTCATCACATCCGGAATGATTTGATTGAGATTGCCTGCGGTTAAAAAGATCACAATATCCCCCGGATTTAGGCTGGTTTTTAGGGCCTGCGTTACCGCTGTTAGGGTGCCATGATATTCGGTGTTGGGCTGATACTGAGCGATCGCTGCCGCCACCTGCTCGCCTGTAATATTGGCTGTGTTGGTTTCGCCAGCACTATAAATATCGGTGACCAATACGCGATCGGCCCCTTCAAAAGCGGTGGCAAACTCATTGAGCAGCGTCGCCGCTCGGCTATAGCGATGCGGCTGAAAAACAGCAACAACTTTGCGATCGCGCCCTGACGATAAAACACCGCTGCGCTGAACCTGAGCCGCCGCTAGCGTAGCCCTCACTTCACTGGGGTGATGAGCATAGTCATCAACAAATAAAATTTCGCTGTAAAAGCCGCGATGCTCAAAGCGGCGACGCGCCCCGCCAAAATTGGGCATGTGCTGAGCCAGGGTAGCAAAGCTAACGCCGAGCTGACGGGCCACTGCAATTGAGGCGATCGCATTGCTCAGATTATGCAAACCCAGCAGCGGCACAGTGATCTCACCCAGACTTTCACCGCGCTCCCAAATTTCAGCAATGGTGCCTTCAGCAGTTTCGCGAATATTTTTAGCCACATAATCTGCCCCAGAATCAGCGTTGACACTGTAGGAAATAACGGGCTTAATGCGTTGGCAATGCTCTTCAAATAAAAGTTCGCGTACCGTTGGGCAATCAATACTGCCAATCACGGTTTCACACTGCTCTACAAACTTGTCAAAAATTTCTATGACCTGATCGAGGCTGCTGTAGTGATCAGGGTGATCTAGCTCAATATTGGTAATCACGCCAATGTGAGAAGCGAGCTTAACCAGTGACCCGTCTGACTCGTCGGCTTCGGCCACAACATAGTCACTTTGCCCCACATAGGCGTTGCCCGACCAAGTGCTCACTTCACCCCCGATGATAATGGTGGGATCTACACCAGCCTTGAGCAGTAGGTAGCCCGTAATGCTGCTGGTCGTGGTTTTACCATGGGTGCCAGCGATCGCAATGCCCTTGTGCTCATTCATCAGCGCTGCCAAAATGTCCGAGCGATGAAAAATAGGACAGCCAATGGCGATCGCCTCCTGATACTCAGGATTACTCGCGCCAATAGCCGTCGAGCACACCACCTGAGGAAGCTTTTGCACCTTAAGCGCCGATCCTGTAGCCGCCTGCTGACTAGAGGCTTGCCCCGTAAAAAACGCTAGATTTTCGGCCTGCTGCTGATTAAAAATATGGGCCCCTTGGGCCTCTAGTCGCTCGGTGATATGACTCAGCCGCAAATCCGATCCCGACACCGGTAATTTTCGACTGGCTAGCACATGTGCCAAGGCCGACATCCCGATTCCACCAATTCCAATAAAATGAAATGGTCTGCCGCTGAAGTCCACTGAATTCAGCATGTTTCACTTCCTCTCAAGCCTGAGCACGTCATAATCAGGCGTATCATACCAGGAATCTTTAGCTTCCCGGTAACCCGCATTACTCACGTTGGTCCGTATAAAAGCCCACGGCTTAGTTTAAGGGGGGGGACGGCGATGCGATATGATGAGATCGCTTATCAAGACTTAACTTGACTCACATTTCTTAGTTTCTAAAGACACGAGGTTAGCGCGCAGTGGTTAGAGTAGCGATCAATGGTTTTGGGCGTATCGGCCGGAACTTTTTACGTTGTTGGTTGACACGTGAGAACAGCAATCTGGACTTGGTTGCCGTTAACAATACGTCAGATCCCCGAATCAACACCCATTTGTTGAAGTACGATTCTTTACTGGGCACTTTGGATGCCGACATCTCCTACGATGCCGACACAATGACTGTTAATGGCAACGTCATTAAGTGCTACTCCGACCGTAATCCCAGTAACTTACCCTGGAAAGACTGGGGTATCGACTTGGTGATCGAATCTACGGGCGTATTCAACAGCGAAGAAGGCGCTTCTCGCCATATTGAAGCAGGCGCTAAAAAGGTGCTTATCACCGCACCCGGCAAGGGTGGCAACATTGGCACCTATGTCATGGGCGTCAATGATCAAGACTACGAGCACGACAAGCAAAACGTGGTCAGCAACGCCAGTTGCACAACCAACTGTTTGGCACCTGTGGTCAAAGTGATCAATGACAACTTTGGCATTATCAAAGGCACCATGACCACCACCCACAGCTACACGGGCGATCAGCGAATTTTGGACGCGAGTCACCGCGACCTGCGCCGAGCCAGAGCCGCTGCGGTCAACATCGTCCCAACCACCACTGGTGCAGCCAAAGCCGTGGCTTTGGTGATTCCTGAAATGGCTGGCAAGCTTAACGGCATTGCGCTGCGCGTACCCACGCCTAACGTCTCTATCGTTGACTTAGTAGTGCAGGTCTCTAAAAAGACCATCACCGAAGAAGTGAACGAAGTCCTCAAAAAAGCCTCGCAAGAGAGCATGAAGGGCATTTTGGGCTACACAGACGAGCCCTTGGTTTCAGTAGACTTCCGTAAAACCGATGTCTCTGCCACTATCGACTCTGAGCTAACGCTTGTCATGGATGGCGACATGGTAAAAATTATCGCTTGGTACGACAACGAGTGGGGCTATTCTCAGCGCGTTGTCGATCTTGCTGAGCTAGTTGCTACTAAGTGGAAGGACTAAGCCCGATTGCAGGCGCTTTGCTCAATAGGCGCTTTGCTCAATAGGCACTTTGCTCAATAGGCGCTAAATATTAGAGCGCTTAACTAAAGAGCTTAAATTCATCAAAAAAGCAGACTCAAAAAGCAGAAGTTTTTACGCTTCTGCTTTTTTGATCTCTAGTGAATTGCAGAATGGTCGTTTTGAGATCTATCGGGTTATCCATCGGATATTGCTTTGAAAATCACGATCTGGCATGTATTCAATTCCCCGTTAAAAATTAAATCCGTTAAAAAGTAACCCCGTTAAAAAGTAAATAAGAGAGAATTAAAATTGTTATTTCCTTGGCCTGCCTATCCCTGTGTCTAATTCTGTTTTCTCCTTAGAGAAACGTTTGTTTACGCCAGCAAACCTTGCCGACAATGCGATACCGCTAATTTACGCCTTCCCCAATGAATACAGCGTAGGTATCACTAGCCTGGGCTATCAGGTGGTGTGGGCCTTGCTCTCGCAGCGACCTGATATTGACGTCAGCAGACTCTTTACCGACGTGAGAGAACCGCTACCCACTCAGGCTGAACTGATCGGATTTTCGCTTTCTTGGGAGCTGGACTATGTCAATGTGCTCAACCTGCTAGAAGATCAGCAGGTGCCGTTACGAGCAGGCGATCGCAGTGATGATCAGCCCCTAGTATTTGGCGGCGGGCCAGTACTCACAGCAAATCCTGAGCCTTTTGCAGCGTTCTTTGATGTGATATTGCTCGGTGATGGTGAGACGCTGCTAGATGATTTTTTGGACGCGTATCAACAGGTCAGAGAAAACAGTAGACGGCATCAACTCAAGGCACTTGCCCAAGTTCCGGGTGTTTACATTCCAGCTTTGTATGAGGTCACATATATTAGCGACGACGGGCCTCTCGCCGCGATTTCGCCCATTGATAGCGACGTGCCTGCTGTCGTTCAAAAGCAGACCTACCGAGGGAATGTCCTGTCAGCTTCAACAGTAGTAACTGAAAAGGCAGCCTGGGAAAACATTTTCATGGTGGAAGTGGTGCGCAGCTGCCCCGAAATGTGCCGATTTTGCCTCGCGAGCTATCTCACGCTCCCCTTTAGATCCGCTAGCATTGAGGCGTCCCTGATTCCTGCGATTGAAAGGGGATTAGAACAAACGCGACGACTAGGTCTACTAGGCGCTTCTATTACGCAACATCCCGAGTTTGAAGCCCTGCTAGACTACATCAGCCAGCCCCAGTACGACGATGTACGGTTGAGTATGTCATCGGTACGGACTAACACCGTGACCCCACAACTGGCTAAAACGCTGGTCAGCCATGGGGCCAAGTCAATTACCATTGCGATTGAAAGCGGATCGCAAAAGGTGCGCGATATTGTAAACAAAAAGCTAGATACCAACGAAATTACGGCGGCAGCACAACAAGCCAAAGCAGGCGGCCTAAAATCGCTCAAGCTCTATGGCATGGCCGGGGTGCCGGGGGAAGAACAAGAAGACTTAAGCGAGACTGCAAACTTGCTGATTCGCTTAAAAAAACAGGTGCCCGGACTGCGGCTTACTCTAGGATGCAGTACGTTCGTACCCAAGGGACATACGCCGTTTCAGTGGTACGGGGTCAACCGGCAGGCTGAAAAACGACTGAAGTTTTTACAAAAGCAGCTGCGATCGCAAGGCATTGACTTTAGGCCCGAAAGCTATAGCTGGTCGGTCATTCAGGCGTTAATTTCGCGGGGAGATCGTCGCCTTGCTAGCCTCCTAGAACTCACGCGAGGCTATGGCGACACCTTAGGCAGCTATCGCCGTGCTTTCAAAGACCTCAAAGGACAGCTGCCACCCCTCGACTTTTATGTTCATGACCAATGGCCAACCGATCGGGTTTTACCCTGGGAACATTTAGCTGGCCCCTTACCCAAAGCCACCCTTATTAAGCATTTAACCGAGGCGCAGCAGGTGATGTAACGGCCTTCTTGCATTTAAACAGGTAGGGAATAAGCAATGAATAGGCCGTTGGTAAGCCGTTAGTAGGCCGTTAGTAAGCCGTAAATATAACTTCAGTATCAGCATCCACATCTGAGCCAACAGTATTGGCTTGCTGTCGTACCTTTGCCATTCGGAGCTTGCTGCTTAGGATAAATGGCAGCGTTATCGGCCAAAGCAATGCGGCAGTCGATATAAATGTCCAGGCCTGTATGCTTGTTTTTTTCGCTGTAGTGTCTTTGATAAAGGCGTTGAGGACTATAAAAAAGGTGACGCCTGTGCCGATCCAATACCCAGTTGCCATTGACATACGTATAAACTTTTAATGATTAAAGGTTCCCAGCTAATACGAGCAAATCAGAATTAGGTTTGCAAAACTTGTTAGTAACCTAAAGTAATCTCCAAATTGCTCCTCTCCAAACGATAAATAGTATATGAATATTTCTTACAAGGTAAACGATCTAGCCAGTTTTAGAATCTGTCTTAGGTTGATGGAGGTTGATGGAGGTTGATGGTCATCAGCTGCTGACGTAGCCGCTCAGCTGCTAACCATGGCGACAGACCCGTAACATCAACTTCCGGAACCAGACGGTTGCGCTGTTGTAAGCCGTAGCGATAGGTACGGTCGTAATATTCCAGGGTAATCGCGATCGCACCCGCAGCCTCTCCCGCCCTAATATACTCAACAGCTGCCTGGGTTCGCTGAGGGCCCAACCGCTTGCGAATACGTTCGGTAGCCGTAATCAGCTCGGCTTTATCGGCCTGACCGTAAATCTCAGCCAAATAAGCCACACGCTCAGCGAGGGGTCGCGTAATTTCGAGGGCAAAGGCGCTGTTCATTTGGTCAAATAGCTCAGGCGGCACGCGACAGGAGCCGATACTGCGACTTTCGGCTTCTATCCAAATAGGCTGCTGCGCGCTGAACTCATGCCACTGGGTAGCAACAATGTTTTCAAACTGTTCGGTGCTCGGCTGCGGCGGCAAACACACCGCACCATAGCTGCTGCCGCGATGGTTGGCACAGCCTTCTAAATCCAAAACTTGCTCGCCTTGCTCAGCTAAGGCATGGAGGATATCGGTTTTGGCGGTGCCGGTCATGCCACCGAGTACGACGATTTTTTTGGGTGTGCTGAGGCTGCGGCGAACCCACTGACGAAAAGCTTTGTAGCCGCTTGTAAGGGTGGTTGCATTGAAGCCGCTCAGCGTTAGCATTGAGGCGATCGCACCACTGCGCATACCGCCGCGCCAGCAGTGAACACGTACAGTTTTGCCAGGTGCCATAGCTTGGGCTTGACGAACCATGTCACCGAGCTTAGGCCCGACTAAATCTAGGCCAAGTTCGACTGCTTGCTCACGTCCCTGTTGCTTGTAGCAAGTGCCCACTTGGGCGCGATCGCGATTGCTAAACAGCGGCAAATTAATTGCACCTGGAATATGCCCCTGAGCATACTCGCCCGGACTGCGCACGTCCAGGATAGGCCCTGGTGCTTTCAGGAAGTCATCAATAGAAAGCTGAGGCGTCGTAGCTAGGAGCATTTTATCGGCAGTATTTCAGATTGATTATTTATTTCGATTCTTTATTTCGGCTATTGGGTTTGAGTACTGGGTTTCATGATTCGGCTGAACTGTTTGGCTAAACTATTTGACTAAACTATTTGGCTGAACTATTTGGCTGAACTATTTGATTGTAAGGGGTGTAGCGGTGGCATCACCGACCGTTCCAATGCAGGCGCTACTCGCAAACCCTAACTGATACAGCCGATCCAAGCAGTCCTGAACCTGTTCTGTTGGCACACTAGCAAGGAGTCCGCCCGCAGTTTGAGGGTCAAAGAGAATTTGGAAAACAGGCGCAGAAGATTGGGTGGTATGGGCTTGCATATGAGGGCTCGCACTTTGCCGATTGCGATTGTGCAGCGAGCTAACAATTCCTTGTCGTAAGGTGGTCTCTACACCTGGCAGCAGGTTTAAACGCTCGATCTGAACAGTCGCACTCACTTGGGAGGCGCTCGTCATTTCGAGCAGGTGACCGGCCAGTCCAAAGCCAGTAACATCCGTGCAGGCAGTGGCTCCGTGAGATCTTAGGCAATCAGCAGCAGTTCGGTTAGAGCGCAACATGCTAGCGATCGCACTCTCCACCCATCGGCCTTTCGCCTGCTTTTGCATATCGGCAGCAAAGAGGCTACCAACGCCCAACGCCTTGGTCAAAATCAGCGATTGGCCAGGAACCATGCCGCTTTTTCGCCACACCTGTGTGGGTGCTATCGAGCCATTACAGGCAAATCCAAGCGAGAGCGTCGGCCCTTCAGTCGTATGACCACCGACTAAAAAAGTTTTGGCATCAGCAAGTGCGATCGCAGCCCCCGAGAGCAGCTGATACAAAGTCTCTTCTTGTTTGGCCTCAGTGCCATAGGGAATGGTAGCCAGGGCTAGGGCGCTGTGGCTAGTTGCGCCCATCGCGAACAGATCGCTCAGGCAGTGGTTCACACAAATTTGACCAAAAATAAACGGATCATCTACCAGCGCACTGAACTGATCGACCGTATGAACCGAAAGTTGCCCTTCAATGTTTTTGATAATAGCTGCGTCATCGGGTGCGTCTAACCCAGTCACAATGTGGTCGCGATAGGGCCAGTCATGGTTGCTAGGCGCTTCAGCTCGAACTCGCGACAGGACTCTTGCGAGTACCTGCCCGCCCACCTTAGATCCACAGCCTGCACAATGCATAGCGTCGGATAAAGGCCTAGCATCGGATAAAGGCGCTACGGCTTTGCGCCTTTTTTTATGCCTTGTAGGGTTCACCGCCAATGGGGACGACATTTCTGGAAAATCAGAAAACAACGACATAAATTTTTGGTCGATGCTGTCTTTCCAAGTGCGACACCATTTGGCATGAATGGCAAATGGCCCCCAAGATGCGATTGATCGATCCACATCCGTATCAATAATGTTTAAATATCGCCGCTGGGGAGTGAACGGTTTTAGCGGTTCTCCCATTACATAGCGCTTTAAATTTTCATACAGCGGCGGGCCTTGGCGAACAGCAAACACACCTGCTTTAGGCCGCTTGTGATTCACCATTGTCGCCACATCGCCCGCAGCAAAAATGTTGGGATGAGAACAGGTTTGCAGAGTATCTTTGACGGCAATAAAGCCTGAGTCCGTAAGGGAGAGTTTGCTATCTCGCAAAAAAGGCGGGGCGCTGGCATTGGTGACCCAAAATGTGTGATCGCACTCTACAACCAAGCCTGACTCACAGCGCACCGAGGTAGCATTCACTTCACAAACGCTCTCGTTAGTATGCGCATAAATCTCTCTGGCTTTACACAGCCGCTCCACCATCCATTGCGTCAGCCGGTTTCGCCCTTTGGCCAAATGCTCACCCCGATGGAAAATATGAACATTCACCTGTCGCCGTGGATCTTGGCCATACGCTTCAATCAGCTCAGATAAACGAGTGTGCATGGCAAAGGCCATCTCTACGCCGCCCACGCCACCACCGACAATGCCGATAGTAGCAACCGTCCCTGGATGAGCGTCTAACTTTTGCTCAAACTGATCCAAATACTGTTTCCATTTTTTCAACAGCTGCGGCACTGGCTTCGCTGGCACCGCAAACTCATCCGCCCCCGGCACCTTAGACTTACTTGGCGTACTGCCAATATCAATTGAAAGCAGATCATAGGCAATCGGCGGATGGCTACGGCAAATAATCTTTTGGCTGGCCGTATCTAGATCGACCATTTCATCCATTACCAGCCGACAGTTGGCAAAGCGAGTCAGCGGGCGCAGGTCAATATGCGCTGTATCAAAGTCATATACGCCCGAAATATGGCAGGGCAACATGCCCGAATAAGGCGTATCTGCCAAATTCGTAATCAGCGTTAGGCGGACATCCGCAGGCCAGGGCTGCATTCCCAGTTTGCGTAGCACTAGCGCATGGCTATGGCCACCGCCCACTAAGACGAGGTCTTTGCTCAAACAGACAGTTGAGTGCATATCAGTAAACTGAAGATACGAACTACACTCAGCATAGCGACTCCTTTATCGCTACAAAATCTTTAATCACAGGCAAAGCTCGCTTGACCAATCTTGCTGCCCGCGCCCAGCCTGACAGCGAAACTGACGACCTGCCCGCCGAATCTCCCACTGGCCACCACTATTAGAGCCGCTCTCTTGCAGCTGCATATCAAACTGATATCGAATACCGGCTAGCGAATCATCTAACAAACCGCTGTCAGAAACGGTAATTATCACCTCAGTAGGATTTTCTGCGCCGGGGCCAGCAATCATTTCAATGTTGTCAGTACCGCCCAGGGTGAGCCGCGAAATTGCAAGGGCCATATCTAAAGGATCGGAGCCAGTACGCTGAGCAACGGGAATAGTATTCAGAATATCGTCATACCCTGCTAACGTTGCCGAATCGCGCCATACGTTGGCGGTGATAGAGTCCTCCTGCAATAGTTCAGGATGAGTCTGGTCGATTTGGCTTTGTAAAATATTGAGCGCTCGGGTTTGGTGAGGTAGGCCAGTATAAAATTCGGCCATGTTAAGCAAGGAGAGCGATCGCTCATTGCTTTGAGCGATCGCGATTAGTCCAAAGTCACCTGCCACGCTCCCTAAAACGGCACTGCCTAAAACGGTAAGGCCAGAGAGGAGAATGAGACGTTTACGCGTGAGGCCAATAGACATGAGGAGTTGTTCCTGATACAACGAACAAGGATACGGCGACTAAAAATATAGTGCGCAACCGTACTTCCTTATGACCATCAGCATAGAAAAAACAGGCATAGATAGAAATGGCCCTAGTGGGTACTCAATGAACCCCTAGCAGCCACTACATCCATACTCCATCAATGAAAATTACAGATAAAGTTTAGAAATTAGCACCATGTTAAGCCAACTTAGCACCTGTATTCTCAGCACTAGGCGGCAGATTAGTGGCAACAGCATCAGCAGATGGCTGATTGCCAACCGCTTTCTCATCCGCGCCTTTTGGTTTGGGCACTGGCTTGGTGACTGGCTTAGCGACTGGGGTACTGCTACTTCGGGGTTTGCCCGTTGATGGCCGCCGCTTACCGCCACCGCCACCGCGAGCATTCTTGGGCTTTCTCTTCGGCGGCACCACAGCAATCTGAGTTGCCTCTTTCAACATCAGCTTGCCTTCTTCTCGCTCTACCTGCAAATCCCAGAAATAGCCCGTGGTTCTACCTTCTAACTGACCACTCACAAGTAGCTTGAAAGGACGCTTAGGCTTAGCCGTTTCCGAACGGCTCTTTTGAACGATGTTGATGACAATTTCGTTCTTTTCTTCAGAATATTTGGCAACTTCGCCCCGCACTGAGAAGGTATCGCATTGCTCAGTTGCTTCAGCCGTAGAAAGATACTTAGACGCTTCTCCTTCAGACTGGCCCTCAGCGGCATCCTCTAATTCAGCGCCAGCCTCTTCGTTCCGAGCGTTCAGCGTCTCGGGCTCCCATACACCCACGATTTGAACATGCAGATTAGGGACATTCTCTTCGCTGTATAGCGTACGAGGATACACGACCCAAATATGGTCGGATTCTAGGTCAATATGCTTTTTGATTAGGCTCGTTACACGGCCTAGGAGTACGGCGTCTATTAGGGTGCCATCTTCTACCGCAATGTTTCCCCGGTTAAACTGCTCTTCAGAAGCGATATATTTTCCTTTCAGCAGGCCGATTGCTCGGTACTGCATACGTTCGCTAGGTTGAGAAATCGGGCCAATTTTTTGAGGGGCGGCGGGCTCAGGCGGCGGTGATGATGCGATTTTCCCTGGGACGGTGGCCGTTTTGGGCGCTGTCTCTGGGTGGGGCATCGGTGGCTGGGGCCGAGCGGGTGGCCCCATCAGCTGCGGACGGCTCGGCGGTTTGCGCAAGCTGTTGCCGTTAGAAGCTGAAGCAGTAGGTTGTGAGCCAGATGAAGACTGACTGACCGGCTGACTACTGACCGGCTGACTACTGACCGACTGACTACTGGCCGGTTTGCTGACTGATTGACCCGCTGACCAACTAGCTGGCTGGCTGGCTGAAGGACTTCCTAATTGGCCTGAAGGCTGACCCAAAGATTGGGGGGGGCGACTAGCGGCAGAACTCATCAATCCTCAAACTCCTGAAACTGTACCTGCGACTCTGACAGAAAAAAGCAAACGTAGTGGCCCTAAAGGTGCCAGACAAGGGGCTTGTCTAACAGGATACGGCTGCTTTGAGATAGTGACTGCAAAACTAGATTAGCATCCGTGCCAAATTTGATTTATGGCATCGGATACTTTATCCAGCTATCCCCAGATAATATTTCTACACTTCTTTTCAAGGCTAGCGTAGGCTATGAACCTTCATCATTAAGAGTTCACGGTTCTTGTTAAAAGGGAACACCAGAAGGCTTAAAAAAACAAAAAAGGTTGGTTTGAACAGCCCAAAAGGGTGCCAAATTTCCTCAAAGCCTTTCTGGCAGTCAAATCTGGTGATTAATAGTTCATCTAGACATCAGCAGATCCGTATCTTTTTGATTTGAACAACGTCTGAAGTTACCGATAATTCTCTCCTGTTATGCGTTACAGCATCGCATCGCACACTAAATCTTTCAGGTCATTAAGGTCAAGCAACTGTTCTGGCCCAGTTGCCGAAGTAAATAAGGGGAGCTTAGGGGTAATATGAGCAAGTTATTTTGATTAGTTGAAGTTCATTCTTAAGGAGCATGTCGTGGCTTTTAAACGGGACAGTTGGTTGGTAAAAGGAGTGCTTATTATTGCAGTTGCAGCATTTGTCGCAGTTCCTATCCTGTTTGCTTTTAACAGCCGCACCTCTAGCCGTGGGGCCAACACGCCCCCAGCAGCACAAACAGCCACCGATGCGAACTCTCAAATTCAGGGCAGAATTGACGGCTACAAGGCTGTTTTAGAGCGTGAGCCCGACAATCAAACGGCACTTGCAGGCATTATTGAGGCTCAGATAGAGCTAGGCGACTTAGAAGGTGCTGTCAAACCACTAGAGCGCTTGGCTGAGCTGAATCCCAACACACCAGAATATTCTATTTTGTTGGCTCAAACTAAACAGCAGCTTAATGACCTAGAGGGTGCAGCTCAAATCTATCGCCGGGTGCTGACCCAATCTCCTGGCAGTGTGCCTGCTTTGGAAGGCCTCGTCGCTTTGCTAGTTAGCCAGGAGCGCACAGAAGCCGCTATTGGACTGCTGCGCGATACGCTCAGTACCGCTGACCAAACGAATGAACTCACGCCTGGTAGCGTTGACAAACTTTCGGTGAAGCTGCTGCTAGGGCAGGTTTTTGTAGAGCAGAAAAACTACGATGAGGCGGTAAAAATGTATGACGAGGCGATCGCTGATGCCAAAACCGCCTCACCGACCCAGCCTGACTTCCGTCCAACCCTAGCAAAAGGCTTGGTACTGCAAGAAAAAGGCGATACCACCGCCGCCAAAGCATTGTTTGACGAAGCTCTGGCCCTAGCGCCTACCCAGTACAAAGACGGCGTTCAGCAGCTAATCACAGAAAAAACAGGGCCCGCCGCTAATAGCACGACGACCCCTGAAGCAGGTGCTCCTGAAGCAAGTGCTCCTGAAGCTGAAGAGACTGAAGTAGATGGAAGCAGCGAGCAGCCATCCACAGCTGAATAAAACAGTCGAATAAAGCAGGCCGCATCAGTCACAGGCCTATGCTCTGCTGCTATGCGTTCTGCTGCTATGCGTTCTGCCGAGAAAGCTGCTTAGCTTGACCTGTAATCGTGGCATCGGCAGCCGCTTCAGCGATCGCATCGACCTGGTTAAACTCAATATGGTTAAGCAGCGTTGTGACAAAGGCAAAGAGTAAAAACGGCAAAGACAGTACTAAAATCAGACCAACCGTTGCCAGCGCATAAATCGGTCGGCTCGCGCCCATTAGCCCTAGCGCAGCCGCCAAGCTGACAAACAGCACAATCAGCCACACAATAATTTGGCTATAAATGTCGCCAAAGGTCAGCGTGCAGTTCATTCGATACTTTTTAGAGGTATCCATAAGCTCTAATTCCTCAAATCCCCAAATTTAGCAGGTTCGTAAACGAGTGCTAACTAGGATATCGACTCCCTTTTGGTTTAGGGCGATTTATCAATAGAGTTCAAGAATTAATAAGATTGCTTACGTGGCTTATCGTTATCTTCTCCTTTACAAGCCTTACAACGTCCTTAGCCAGTTTACTACTGAGCCTCAAGCCCATTCAGCGGCCCGTTCAGCTCAGCCAGCTACTTTAAAGGACTATGTGACAGTCCCTGATGTGTACGCCGTAGGCCGGTTAGATCGCGATAGCGAAGGACTGCTTTTGCTGACAAATGATGGGCCTCTACAGCATCGTCTGAGCCATCCCAAGTTTCAGCATAGACGTCAGTACTGGGTACAGGTTGAAAATACGCCCGATCCGTCAGCGCTGCGACAGTTAGAACAGGGCGTGACGATTCGCGGCTACCAAACGAGCCCTGCGCAGGTCAAAGCGATCGCACCGCCTGAGCTGCCCCCGAGAAATCCACCCATTCGCTATCGTAAACACATACCGACCACTTGGTTAGAACTGACCCTCACCGAGGGCAAAAACCGGCAAGTTCGTCGAATGACCGCAGCCGTGGGGTTTCCTACCCTACGACTGGTTCGCAGCGCCCTGTTCTTGTCTGGCGAATGTGCCCTTACCTTACAGGGGCTAAAGCCCGGTGAATGGCGCGAGCTAACCACTCATGAACGGCAGGCTTTACCTAAACGATAAAAACGATATGACTGTTATCACAACTGCTGATACTCAGTTGAGGCACCTTATCAGGCATAATCCTTTCATAGATTTTGCATAACTATCACAACTATATAGATAGCGGCAGCAATAGACACCGTAGACACCCTATAGAAGTTGTGAGCGCTAAATTGAGTGCATCGCCTGTATCCGCAATTTGCGCAGAGCATGACCGATTTATAAAAATAGGAGTTAAGAGATAGGAATTAAAAGATAGGAGTTATCAAGACAGGAATTCAAAGCTGGCGCTCGCTACATCTATCTACATCTATATAAAGATATCTACATAAAGATATCTATAAAAACTAATCCTTATGTTTATATGTCCTCACTGCCATTTTTCTAACCCACCAGACCACAAGTTTTGTCAGCGCTGTGGAGATCCACTACTAGAACCGACGCTAGAAAAAGAAGCGGTTGTGGAGCCTGCGGGTGAACTGTTGCAGGCAAGGCTAATGCCACCCGACCAGCGAGAACTGAACCCAGCCACCTATTTGGACGACGGCCAACGCTACCAGGTGGTAACGGTGCTTAATCAAGGGAGTGCGCTGATTACTGATACAACACCTGAGTTGCGATCGCCCCTACAGTCCCAGCTCACCCAGCTCACAACCGCTTCTTTAGCAACGCTTCAGTCTACGCCGGATCTACCCATCGCAGCCTATCCTTATTTACTGCTGTCAAAAGCCGCCCCTACGCTTTATGACGCTTGGCAGCAAAATGCCACCACCGCTGTGCTAATCACTGAGCCCGAGCAACCGACTAGCCAACCCGCCCCCGCTTCATTGATTCACGCTTTTTCTAATGCGGTAGAGCCCTTACAGCTTGTCTACTGGCTCTATACCCTCACCGATTTATGGATGGCACTAGAGAGTATTCCTCAGTGGCGCTCAAGCCTACTGCTAGCAGACAACCTCGGGATTGGTCACGAGCAATCGGTGTGCATTCGGCAATTCATCCCGCCCGCCGCTGAGCCACCCGAACTATCAGATCTCAAAGCTTTTCTACAGTCGCTATTAGCCCAGCCTCATTTGGGAACCATTGCCCCACTTAGACAAATTAGGCAAATTATATTAGCGGTCACAGCTGCTAGCACTCTAAACCAGCTGCGCCATGAACTGACCGACATCGGCGAAGTCCTACTGGCGACGCCTGCGGCCATTACACCCACCGCTAATACTGCCTATGCAGAGTCTGGGAGCTCATCCCAATCCCAAAACCCAAGCGCAGAAAACGCCATCCCTAACCTCATACCCAACCTCATGGAAGAGTCTACATCCACATCCCTGCCTAGTAGCTCCGGTTTCATGAAAGGCTCACCGCCGAATGACCTGCCAGAGAATGACCTGCCAGAGAATGACCTGCCAGAGAATGACCTGCCAGAGAATGACTTGCCAGAGAATGACCTGCCAGAAAATGACCTGCCAGAGACCGATCCATTGGAAGCGATGTTACTCACTGAGCCGACTGAAAACGGCGAGTCTACGATGGTACTGCCGATGAAGCTCATGAGCTTGGAGTCGGCTGGCCGAACTGATGTCGGTCGCCAGCGTGACCACAATGAGGACTGCTTTTTTATCGAGAGCAGCCTGCAAAAACGAGCCGATAATGGAGGGCAAAGCACTCAGGCACATTCTTTGTACGTACTGTGCGACGGCATGGGCGGTCACGCGGGCGGAGAGATCGCCAGCCAGCTAGCCGCCGAAACCCTCTCAAATTACTTCACACAGCACTGGCCGCATCCGCTGCCGCACGAGACCCCTGCGCCGCTACCCACAGCAGAAACCGTGACCGAGGCGGTAAAGCTGGCTAATCAAGCCATTTTTGACATCAACGAAAGCGAAAATCGTGCCGGACATGAACGGATGGGAACCACGCTAGTAATGGTGCTTTTGCAGGGTACTGAGGCGATGGTCGCACATGTCGGTGATAGTAGACTGTATCAGTATTCGCGGCGGATGGGCCTGCGACAGATGACAACCGACCATGAGGTTGGCCAGCGCGAAATTAAAAAAGGGATACCTCATGATATTGCCTACGCTCGCCCGGATGCCTATCAGCTCACTCAGGCGCTAGGCCCTCGGCGAAATCAAGATCTTTCACCGAGTGTTGCCTATTTCTCCTTTTCAGAAGATACGCTGCTATTACTATGCTCTGACGGGCTCAGCGATAACAATTTAGTAGAAGAGTATGTAAGCAGCCATATCGACCCAATTTTACGAGGCCCCAAAGCAATCGAAAGGGGCATAGATGAGCTAATTGCGTTGGGGAATGAGGTGAACGGACATGACAATATCAGTGCGATCGCAATCCGCATAATAGTGAGTCCTGATCTAGATAAAATAGAATGAGCTGAGTTTGAGTGAGGGTTAGCGGCATGTTTTATGGCTCTCTATCTCATTTTTGGTATTCGCCTCATTCTAGGCTCACTTGAGAAGTTTGTTGCTTTGAAATCTGTTGCTTTGCTTGGTTCCAAAATGCATTCAGTTCTTCAACGCTGTACTCAGTCATCGGTTTCTCGGCCTGCGCTTCTACTTTTTCAAAGCGCTGCACAAACCGACGATTAGTCCCCTGTAAAGCAGCTACCGGATCGAGCCCTTTCCACCGAGCTATTTGAATTAAAGAGAAAAACAAATCGCCCAACTCACCTTCTTGATCCGCTTTGGATTCATGATCTAACGCATGGCGAAACTCAGCCATTTCCTCGGCGACTTTTTCCCACACTTCTTCGATGTTATTCCACTCAAAGCCAGCCTTTGCTGCTTTTTTAGATATTTTCAGCGCACCCAAAAGCGGCGGCATCGATCGAGCATAGCGCTTCAGCTTGGGCGAGAGGCGGGTTGGATCTTCTATGTGGGCTTTTTCGGCGGTTTTGATTTCCTCCCAAGTTTGCTTTACCGCTGCTGGTGTTGTCGGGTTGGGGTTGCCTTCGGTAGTTTCAAATACATGTGGATGACGACGAACCATTTTATCTGCAATGCCTTTGGCCACATCGCTTAAGTCAAAGTCTCCTTGATCTTGAAATACCTGCGACTGAAGAACAACCTGAAGCAACAGATCGCCAAGTTCTTCAGCAATATCTTGTTTATTACCCGATTGAATCGCATCGACTACTTCGTAGGCTTCTTCTATGACATAAGGCGTCAGCGTCAGGGGTGTTTGTGCTAAGTCCCAAGGGCAGCCGCCATCCGGATTGCGCAGCTGAGCAATCACAGCAATGAGGCGCTGTAGTTCTGCTAATGTCGCCGAGGGGGTTGCGGTTAAAGGCTCGCCAAGATCTGCATTGGGTTGCGATGGAGGCGATGGGTTCGGCGATAGATCCGGCGATATATTCATAGGAGTTGGGAAAAACTAGCAGTAAAGCTACTCTACAACTAAGCGAAAACCGAATAAAATATGTCTGGCGTTTAGGGGACGATCATGTTCGTAGGCGGCACGGCAAAAGCCGGGGTAGTCGTCCCAGCTGCAACCCTTAAGGATGACTTCGGCCAGGGATTGATTGCCTGATTTATCACCTGATGGATTGACCAGTGTGTGGGTGTATTCAAATACGTTGCCGGCCATGTCTTCAATGCCGTAGATGCTTTGGCTAGCAGGAAAAGTGGCGATCGCACTCGTTCCTGTCGGCTCATTTTTCGCCCAGTTTGTACCGTCATTTCGCCATTGGCTGCCCCATGGAAAGTAGCGCCCATCTGTTCCCCTAGCGGCTTTTTCCCACTCTAAGGCAGAGGGCAGTCGGTAGCGCACTCCATCCCGGCGCGATCGCCAATTTATATAAGCTAAAGCATCCTCATAAGAGACCAGCACCACCGGATGCTGCCCCTGCCCTAACGGATACCGATCGCCCTGCCATAGGTAAGGCACTACCTCGCGATAGTCATGCACCAAAAAGCCCTGGGCCTGGTAGTCTGCCTCAGAGATTCCCGGTGGTCGATGCCCGCTCGCCCTGACAAATACCTGATAGTCCGCATTAGTTATCAGGTTTTCGCTCATACAAAAAGCGGCTAGATTCACCGTTTGACGCTCAGATTCTTGGTCGAACCAGCCGCGATCGCGATAGCTTGCTTCTGCTGCGGCCACACTCGCGGGTGAGTCGGCAAAGCCTTCGGCAGTGATGCGATAAGCGTAGTCGCGTTCGGTGCGATCGCTCCCCGCAATAAAATCGCTACCACCGACAAAAGCAAATTCTGCTAGGGCCTCACACTCAGCCTGAGTAATTTCAGCCTCAGCCGCCAAGCCACCCACGGTTAGCCCAAAAATGTTAGCCTCCTGACAGCCTCCTACAAGCGCCGTGAGCACGATCATAGGCCCTATAGCCATCTGCCTGAGAGTTGTCATCATCCTCATTTACCTCAACACAGTTCGCTACAGAGACGGCACAAAAGACAACACAAAAGACGACACGCAGCTCACTATCCAATCGATCTCACAAATCCATCCCATGTGAGATAAATCATCCCATGTGAGCCAACGCGATAAAATAGAAAACGCTTGAGCGTCACTATAAATCTTTTTCTTGCGGTTCCTTATGGACAATTACAACTGGCTGGTAACTGACGATGGACAGTGCAAGTCGTTTGGCACTATCGACAACGACCCCCCTGAACGCACCTACCGGCTCTACCGCTTCCTCACCGAGCTAGAGGATATTTTGGAGCAAGAACCCGACGACGCCCTGCGTGTACAAGCGATTATTCCGCTCGTGCGAAAGCTGCTCATTAGCTCCTACTGGCTGCAAATGGAGCACAACCCGCCATCTGAAAAAACAGGCTGGTCAGTTAAGTTTTTGTATCGCGAGCATGAGTATCCGATTACGGTGCAAATGGTCGTATGGGCACCGGGCAGCGAGTCTAAAATTCATAACCACGCGACTTGGGGCATTGTCGCCATGATTGGCGGACAGGAGAAAAACACCTTTTGGCGACAGTCTGAAAGTGACCCTACAATAATTGAGCCTGCGGGTGAAAAAATGCTCTATCCCGGTGACATCATCGGCTTTACAAGCAACGCCGTGCATAAGGTGGAACCCATCGGCGATGAGCCCACCATTTCCTTTAATTTATATGGGCTTACCGACTACAGCACTCGCTACAAGTACGAGCCCGGAACGCTGCTTGCATCTAAGTTTTAGCTCGGTCTTATCGCTTAATATCCAGCGATATCTTTAGCGCAATTCTTCAAAACGATTCTTCAGCGCAATTCTTCAGCGCTAGGAAGCGAGCACCTGTGCCCCTAACCAACTCAGGTAGTCAGCAGCGCCTGCCTGAATCGGCAAGGCAATCACCTCTGGCGTCTCGTAGCTATGCAGAGAACAAATCTTGGTCGATACCGCCTCAAAACAGTCGCAGCGCGTTTTAATCACGAGCTGCCATTCGGCTTCGCGCTGTAATGAGCCTTGCCAGGTATAGACAGACTTGATAGCAAAAGAATTTACACAGGCCGCTAACTGAGCCTCTACTAAAGCGGCGGCAATTTTATCGGCTTCGGCTTCTGTACTCGCCGTCGTCATCACAATACAGTAGGCGCTACTTGCCCGCTCATTATTTAGATTAGATTCTAGATTAGACTCGTTCATATCAGCGTCACCTCATCTTCAGCGTCACTCATATTCGGCTATTGGGCAGTGCTCACGTCTGCGATGAAACCCGCTCAAGGCTAAGCGCTTCATCCAAGCAAGCACCCGTCAGGTCCGCGTCTGACCAATCTACCTGGCTCATATCGATCCGTCGTAGGTCGGCGCGGCAAAACTTAGCCCGATGAAGATGCGCCCAGTCGAAGTTGGCACCCGCGAGCTGAGCATCTCGAAAGTCGCTGTTTTGCAGGCTCGCTTCGCTGAAGTTGGCAGCGGTTAGGTCAGCCTCCTGAAATCCTGCGCCGTTGAGTCTGGCTTCTCGAAAGCTGACACCGCTTAAGTCCATATTGCTAAAGTTGAGCCCGTTTAGGAACGCCCGCTCTAGGTTAGCGCCGTTGAACTGAGTTTGAGCGATCGCAGCGCCAATCAGCCGAACACCACTCAAATTTGCCCAAGAAAAATTAGTCCCCGACAGCTGAGTATTCCGCAAATTAGCCGAGGTTAAATTAGCACCGCTAAAGTTTGCATCCGTCAACTCTGCGGCTCGCAAATTGACATGAGAGAGCTGGGCGCCACTCACCTGAGCCCGCGTAAAAGTAGAGCGAACCGCAAAAGCACCCTGCAAATTGGCCTTCGTGAGCGTTGCCTGAGTAAAGCGGGCATCGCTCATTTTGGCGTACATCAGGTTTGCTCGGCTCAGGTTCGCATTGGCAAAATTAACCTTGGTTAAAAAAGTACGGCTAAAGTTGGCACCACTTAAGTTGCTGCCTGCAAAGTTTACGCCTACAAAAATCCGACCAGACAGATCAACCCCTGCCAGGTTAAGACCCTTAAAGTCTCGGTAGCCCTCTTCATAGAGGCGTAAGACATCTTGTGATTGCATAAGGTAGCCTAGTTAAGCTTGTTTTTATCGTCTAGATTGAAGTTCTAAGGCTTGTACCTTTCTAAGGTTAGTGGGTAGTGACTTCAGCATGGGCAAATGACTCAAGAACCCCACACTGTCACTCAAAACTTAAAGAAAGCACTACATATTTTAATAATCTTCTCCCTATTCCTCAGTCTCTTCTCTTTCATGCCATGACTCAAAAAATCGTATTTGCCCTTTTGTGGATAGGGTTTAGCCTGTATGCCTTTGTCTTTGCGCCGCCAGCCCAGCCCGACACCTTTGATCTCATTATTCAGCTCTCTTCGGGCCAGTGGGAGGGCATTAACCCCGCCATCGTTGCCTTGTTTAACCTGATGGGCATTTGGCCCATGGTTTATGCCTGTCTTGCCCTGATTGATGGCACTGGTCAAAAAATACCGGCTTGGCCATTCGTCACCGCATCTTTTGCCGTTGGAGCCTTTGCGCTACTGCCCTACCTGGCCCTACGCGATCCTAACCCTACCTTTACGGAAAATAAAACGGAAGATAAAACGGAAGATAAAACGGAAGATAAAACTGGAGATAAAACAAAACTAATCAGCCTGCTCGATTCGCCTTGGACGGGCCGAGCTTTGGCCTTAGGCAGCGCTGTGTTACTCAGCTACGGTTTGCTCAATGGCCATTGGGCCGATTTTGCTCAACAGTGGCAAACCAGCCAGTTCATAAATGTGATGAGTCTTGACTTTTGTATGCTGTGCGCTGTTGTTTCGCCTTTGGTAAAAAGCGACATGGCAAAAAGAGACCTTAACAGTCCAGTCCTTTTTTGGGCCGCTGTCCTTATTCCGCTCTTAGGTGTTGTTTTTTATCTTTCAGTTCGTCCGCCGCTGCCTGCTGGCGATCGCTCAACTGCCATTTCTGCTGAAGCCTAAGAAAGCCTTTATAGCAACATCTACAGCATTATCTACAGCATTATCTACAGCATCATAATGGCAGTGCATTCGTGTTCCGTCTGCTGAATAACGGCGTGCAGATAACGAATGCCAGGAAAATTTATGTCAGTTTCTCAACGGCGCTGCGCAAAAATTGCTTTACAAATTCATCTCGTCTATTGAGCTGGTATTGCTGTTCTACTACCGCTTGAATTCCACCATCACCCCAGTCCTGGTTGGCCTGAAAGTAGGTGATAAAGCTTTTTCCTGCAATTCGCGTCAGATAGGCCGCACTCGCTCCCTGTACTAGCTTACTCGCCACCGCTGTTGCCGGATTCACCTGTAGACCCACCGATAGTAGTTTCATGGCGCCTTTGGCGAGACTCAATGCCGCCATCGTTTTCGCGAGCGATACTGCCAAAGGTTTGGCCTCTTCAATGCTCATTTCAATTCCATAAACTCGGCCTAGCTCTACCACCATTTGAGTATTCACGGCAGCCGTTGCTAGCATATCTACCCCAGGTAGTGGCATGGCGGCGAGTACACCAGCGCCTATCCACTGATAGCGATCTACAATACTGTCGGCCTGCTGCGATCGCTCACCTGCCAACACAAACCGAGCCTCTTCGCCAATTTGCTGTGACTGAGAAAGCAAATTATGCGCAATCAAGTCTCGGCCTTCGCGCCTGAGTATTGTTGTGATTCTTTCAATCAAATCAGAAATCTCTGGATCGGGCTGAACGATGGTTCCATCGCCGAGCCTGACAGGGGCGGGCTTGGCCGCGATCGCAACAACATCTTCAGCCTTAAGCAAGCGGTTTGTACGTTCCCGCAATCGCTGCAAAATCTGTTCTTTTTCTTCAGGCAAATAGCGATCGCACTTATTAAACACCAGCAGCGATCGCTTTCCAATCCCTACCAGCATTGCTAACGGCTCATACTCTACCCGGTGCAAATCGTTATCAACAACAAACAACAACAAATCTGCCGCTACTGCCCAACCTTTTGCCACCTGCGATCGCGCCTCTCCAAACACCCCTGCCTCTAGCAGCCCCGGCGTGTCTGTAATCAAAATCTCCCCTGCCCCCTCGCTCTCCTGCCCCCGACTATCTCCCCGACTATCTCCCCGACTATTCCTGAGTGCAACCCGGTAAGTCTGCGCCTTTGCCGTTGTTCCCAGCGTCGCCGCTACCGTTCCGGCCATTTCGCCGAGCAAGGCATTCACCAATGCCGTCTTCCCTGCCGACCCCAGCCCAAACACAACCATTTGAAACACCTGGTCCTGTAGTCTTTGCGCCAATGCCTCAGAGCGAGCCACCAATGCCTGCCGCGCGATTTCATCTTCTATTTGGCTTACTTGCTGTGAGGCGGCCTGTAAGCTCACTGCCGCCACTTGATCAGGCGCTTCAGGCAAGGTTACCACTCGGTTTCGCTTAGGCCGTAAAAACAGCCAAGCGTAGTAAGTGAGCACGCCCAAAGCAGCAGCCATAGCTAGCACAATCAGCACAATAATCAGCTGAGCGAGCAAGGGTGACAGCGTAGCCATGGCTCGGTAAAGCTGCCCTAGTGAGCTAACGGTGGTCAGCAAAGTCACTAGAATCATTAGGAAGGCGATCGCGCTTAGTAGTACAACAGAACGACGCATAGAACTTCTCAGAAAGACCAGTGCTTGAGCATGCAATACCTATTGACTATAGCTAACTAGAAGAGCTTATACACTTCATTACTGGACGGTAAAGCTTAAGAAAACGCTTCCTGCCTGCTCACCCCTTGTCACGGGCACTGTACCGCTCTCTACATTGCTCAGCGCGGCGCTATAGCCATAACCGACATCTACACCCTGCACCGTTCCTTTCCCGCCTTCTTGAGCCAGCACTGTCCAAAATTTGCGGGTGCTAAAGTCGGGAGAAACCGCCATCCAGGTGCGATCGCCCTCTGCATATGCCCCCACCGGCTCACCGTTAATCGTCAAATTATCCCGGTTATAAATAGAGGCTCTTGCCGATCCGCCAAAGTAAACGCTGCCATCTGGTGCGCCTGCAATGTCCCCAAGCCGCATAGCATTCGCCTTTCTATTGGAGAGTCTTGGAAAACTCATTTGGGAGGTGACTAGCGCCCCGGTAACCGGATGCACTCTTGCATAGTAGGCAAGATGCGCTGCGCCGCTGTTGTGCAGCTGAGAATATTCATCTATGCGAGAGACAAAAGGCTTGGCTTTACCATATTGTTCATCTTCGCTCATCGGCTGACCGCGCCAGCGAAAAATCGTTGCCGTACCGGCGCTTTCGCCTGCAATATACAGGTAGCCATCGCGGCCCAAGGTAGCCCGATACAGCCGAGTGTCGGCAACATTTTGCCTAATGGTTTCAGCCCTGTCACTAAACAAAGACCACTGCACTTCTCCGGTAAAATCCAACGCTTCTAACCGAGCAATTTGCACTGGATTGCGGTTGTTTTGTAAATCTACAAAAGAAGTGTTGCGAAAGCTGGTGACATACACCAATTGTTTGCCTTGGCAGCTGAGGACTTCTACATCGGTAACGGCAGTATAGTCACGAACCTTCGAGAATATTTTTGTGTTTTCATTGTTGTATAAATGAACAGTTTTAGCGGCGATCGCACCCACATACCCATCCGGGGAAATCGCGACTCGGCTCACATCGGCCAAGGGCAATTCACTCAGCACCTCACCGCTGGCCACATCTAGCTTTACAATTTTATTCTCCACCGCCAGCACCAACGTACTGCCCCCATCAAAAGCCAAATCACTGATGCGACTGGTGCGACCGGGAAAGCTCACGGTCAGCGCAATCTCTCCCGTAGCCGGATTCACCCAGTGAAGTAGCCCGCCCGAAGCGCTGTTAGTAGCCGCGATCGCGCCCTTTGGCGTCATCACCACATCAACGCCCTGCTCACCCGGCAGTGCCACACTCGCCGTCAAATCCACATTGGCGCTATAACGACCGCCTTGCGTCGTCACCGATTCGTTCAAACTGCACACCGAGGCGTTGTCATCAGTCAGGGTGGGCAATGCACGATTGGCCACTACATGAGTTGCTGAACTGGTTGCAGCAGGGCTAGTAAACTGGCCTTTAAACTGGCCTTTAGAATGGCTTGCAAAACGGCTTGAACCACAGGCAAACGCGAAGAGTGCAACACCGATGCCTACACCCAAATGAACAGGTCGCCAAGGAAATAAAGTCATCGCTTATTAGGCTAAGTGATTAATCACGGAAGGTTTATAGAGGCTTTATAGAAGCTATAGGTAGATGCAGTCTTGCAGAGAAGTTCTTAAGTTTTAGTTATAGCAAAAGGATTTCAACCACAGCGCACAACGCGCACAATGGGCATGAAACCCTAGCTGGTTGGTCAGGTCTTGGGCGATCGCCTCAAAATCTTCCTCATTTCTGCCCTTTTTCCTTGCCGTATAATGCCACTGGTGCCCCCACCATTTACTTCTCAACCGTAAGGGAAACTTAAGGAAAATTAGCGCTATGGGACTCTTTGATCAGGTCATGAAAGCCGTTGCTGACCCCAGCCGTCAAGCCAGCGCCAGCCAGCTGACAAATATTTTGGGTGCGGCAAAGCAAATTGGTACTCAAAATAACGCGGATTCTGACACCATGCAGCAGGCCATGACTGTCATCGGCGGATTTGTACGCTCCGCTTTAAAGGAAAAGCGTCAGACCGAAGGCAACAGCGCTGCCCAAGCGCTCATTGAGCAAGGCTCAGCCAACGGCGCGGCGGTTATTCCCGCACTGTTTAGCAACTCACAGCTCACTGAAATGATCTCAGCGGTCGCCAGCAAAACCAATCTCAACACCAATCAGGTACAGGGCATTTTGCCGATGGTGCTGCCCCTCGTCATGCAGTTTTTGAGCACTGGCAACAAAAAAGGAGGCGCGGCTGTCACTGAGAGCAACCCCATCCTCACCGCCTTTTTAGATGGTGATGGTGATGGCGATGTAGACATGGGCGATATGCTCGGCATGGCCGGTAAGTTTATGTAAAGCCGATTCTGTAAGCGCTGTAGTAGCGCTGTATTAGTGCTGTATTAGTGCTGTAGAGGTGTAGCATGCAACGCCCCTACAGCGCCCACCCAATAACCGCCAATCATCACGACAAAAAACGTGACCCTACCAAAGCCCTACAAAATCTGAGATAAAAACGCCTGACTTCTTTCTTCTTTGGGATTATTGAAGAATTCTTCTGGGGTATTTTCTTCCACCAGCAGACCGCCATCCATCAAAACAACACGGTCAGCAACTTCTCGGGCAAACCCGACTTCGTGGGTGACGCATACCATTGTCATGCCGTCTTTGGCGAGGTTGCGCATTACATCTAGCACTTCGCGCACCATTTCAGGATCTAACGCCGAAGTGGGTTCGTCAAACAGCATGACTTTGGGCTGCATGGCGAGAGAGCGGGCGATCGCAACTCGCTGCTGCTGCCCGCCCGACATTTGCCCTGGAAACTTGTAGGCTTGCTCAGCGATACCCACGCGGTCTAGCAGCCGCATTGCAATTTCTTCGGCTTTGGCATTAGGCCACCGCCGAACCCAAATGGGTGCTAGCGTCACATTTTGCAGCACCGTTAAGTGCGGAAACAAATTGAACTGCTGAAACACCATGCCGACCTCGCGACGCACCGCTTCAATATCTTTGAGGTCGTTGGCAATGCGAACACCGTCAATTTCAATACTGCCTTCTTGATAGGGCTCTAGCGCGTTAAAGGTACGAATAAAAGTGGATTTACCCGATCCAGAAGGCCCCATCACAACGACCACTTCACCTTTGTAAACGTTCATACTCACGCCTTTTAGCACGTGGAAGCCGTTGTCGTACCACTTGTTCACATCTTTAGCCACAATCACGGCTTCAGAGCCAACAGCATGGCTAGTAGGAACGGAGACTTGGAGTTCGGGCTGGGTCATCAGTAGGGTTCCTCAGGTGGAATCAAAAAAAAAGAAAGTCGCAACTAGGCGAAAAAGCAGCTAGGCGAAAAAATTGAGTGTAGGCTAACGCAGGTCGGTATTGAGCGCTAACTCAATTTTTTGACTGCCGTAACTCATGGCATAGCAAAATATCCAGTAGATGGCGGCAATAAATAAATAGCCTTCCTTATAGTCGCCCAAGTAAGTAGGACTCGCCAGCAGGTTCTGACTGATGCCAAGCAGCTCAACCAAGCCCACAATCCCCAAAAGCGTCGTATCTTGAAACAAGCTAATAAACTGGCCGACAATAGCCGGAATGGCCGTTTTAAGCGCCTGCGGTAGCACAATTAAAGCCGTCGTCAAAAACTTGTTGAGCCCCAGCGACTGCGCAGCTTCGCTCTGCCCTTGAGGAACGGCCTGCAAACCCGCACGCACATTTTCAGCAAGGTAGGCAGCACTAAAAATTGTGAGGCCAATAATGGCTCTCACGACGCGATCAGGGCGAACCCCTTCGGGTAAAAATAGCGGAATCAGCACCTGACCCATAAATAAAATGGAGATGAGCGGCACGCCTCTAATCAGCTCGATATAGGCAACGGACAAGGCCCGAACAATAGGGAGCTTACTACGGCGGCCTAACGCCAACAGCACACCCGCCGGAAAGCACAGCACAATGCCGCTAATGGCCAATAGCAGCGTCAGCAGCAGGCCGCCCCAGTTATTGGTAGATACACTCTTGAGTCCAAAGTCTAAATTTAGGGCATAGGGCAAGCGCCATAGCACCTGATACACCGCAATAAAGCCCACTAGAAACAGGATTGTTTTGCTAATCCAGGCAGGAATGACAGGAATCGATATTCGACTAGCGAGCTGCCAGCCAGCGACTAAGCTGCCGCCCAGCATGACAATAATGCTGTAGAACAAGCTAGGGCTCATTGTACCGCGCCCAAAGAAGGGGCCACCGCCGAGTAGATACAGCGCGATAAAGTAAGAGACAAACCAACCGGCTGAAATCCACTTAATGGCACCGGTAAATTTGCGTCCTAGGGCTTGGCCCAAAGCAGCACCGCCGACCAACAACAAGAGTGCGCCCAAAATATGGGGCATGTAAGGCCGGGTCATAGGCAGCAGAACAAAGAAAAGCGCTACACCCCCAAGGCCAATCAGCAGATTGCGGCCAAAAAGCGACTTTTGATTGCGCGCTAACGCCCCCCAGGTCAGACCCGCTAACGCCATGACCATGCCCAACACCGACCACACTCGCCAGTACGAGTCGGGCGGATAAAGGCCCGTCATAAAGTTGCCAAAGTTTGCCACAATCACTGACCAGTCGGCCTGGGTGAAGGCCCAAGTGGTGAAGCTATAAGCAACCGACCCTAGTATCAGCAGCAATACAACGGTCAAAATGCTGTTAAACCAGCTGTTGAATAAATTTTTGCGGCCCCAGGCAACTGGGCCGGTTGATATAACCCTTGGTGCGCCGCGTTCTACGGGTCTTGAGCTAGCTGTGATCATGGCTTAGCGCTCCTTAAATTGAACGGCTTTGTTGAGCTGATTCATATTGAGCGAAATGAGTAGATTAATAGAAAGATAGGTCGCCATCATCACTAAAAACACCTCAATCGGGCGACCTGTTTGGTTAAAGGTGGTGTTGGCTACCGAGTAAAGATCAGGGTAGCCAACAGCAAAGGCCAGACTGGAGTTTTTGGCGAGGTTGGCAAATTCGCTGTTTAAAGGCGGAATGAGCACCCGCAAAGATTGAGGAAATATCACTAATCGCATGGCCTTGTCGTTACTGAGGCCCACCGACCGAGCCGCTTCCCACTGGCCTCTGGGTACAGACTGAATGCCCGCTCTCACAATTTCGGCAATGAATGCGCCGGTATAAAAGGTTAAACCCGTGAGCGCTGCTGCGTAAGACATTGACATTTCTAGGCCGCCAACTGCGCCGCGCGCGGCATCTACGGTGGGGGTTGTCCAGTTAAAGGCCAGTAGGATAATGGCGACTGCTGCGATCGCAATCCCAATCAGCACGCCTAGCAACGCCTTGCCGTCTTGCCCGTCTTCTAACATGCTTTTTAGCCGTATCCGCCAAACCACCAAAGCAGCAGCAGCCAAAGCGACCAAAGCCACTATCCACAGGCCTTCAGGATTGGTAAAGAGGGCAATCAGCCCGCCCTTAAAGTACAGTCTGTCATCGGGTGAGTCGGTCAGCAGCAAAAAATAATTCACCACCAGCACCACCGCGATCAGCGCCAAGTCGGCAATACGCGCTATCCAGCCCGCTATCCCAGCGGCAAAGCGACCCTCCCGAAACGCGCTTACTGCCCGCCACATGAGGCCAAACAACAGCATTGAGACCGCCAACAGCATCAACCCCACCCATACCTCGTCTGACAGTCCAGGCCCGACTAAATTGAGCTTGTTATTACTGGCAATCAGCCAGGGATTGTTTGGGCTAGGAAACAGAATTTGGTTTTCCTTACGAGGAAATGCCAAATAAACCGCAAAGTACCAGAAAAACAGCTGTAGCAACAGCGGTACATTGCGAACTAAGCCTACATAAGCTCGGCTGAGCTTGAACAGCAACCAGTTGTTAGAAAAACTTGCAACGCCAGCGGCAACCCCTACAATGGTCGCCGTAATGACGCCTGCTGCCACCAATCGCAAAGAGTTAACAATGCCTGTTTGGACAACTTTTATGTAAGAGTCTTGGGCGCGATAGTTTAATAGGTCTTCACCGACGGCAAAACTCGCCGGGTTCTTAAAAAAGCCAAAGCCAAAGTTAATGCCGCTACGAGACATGTTACGGCTGAGGTTACCAAATAAATAGGAGAAGAGCGCCGCCACGGCGATGACTAAAATAACCTGAAAAGCTATCTGCCAAAACCTTTCGTCCCGCAGCAGCGATCGCAAGCTGAAAGAGGGTTTAGAGGGGGTATTTGCCATAGATTATTTCACAGTTCTTAAGTTGTGCGCCTCATTTGCGGGCCTTAAAAGAGTGCATTTAAAAAGAATAGACACTCATATTCGCCACTATGTCAGCAATGCTGTGCAGTTTCAGTCTGCATTTTTACAGTCTGTAAACTTATTATTGATCAGTCATTAGCCAGTCATTGGCCAGTACTTTCATACAGAATAAGGCTATTGGCTATTTATCATAAGCCCTGCAATGCAACAATCTGGAAAGTAGAGAGCTTTCTCGATCTGAGTTGTCATCTTTTTTAATAGAACACAATATTTAGAGCTATCAACTGTTACAAAGCATACAGAAATATTTATAAGCAAAAAAGTCGCCAGTCACTAACGCGGACTGGCGACTTTACTCAATCATGAGTTTAGCTGGTTGCTCTATTCAAACCATTAACAGAACAAACCATTAACAGAACAAACCATTAACAGAACAAACCATTAACAGAACAAACCGTGCCTTTAGAGCACTTTTAGCGGAACGGAGGAGAATAGAGAAGGCCGCCGTCTGACCAGAGTGCATTTTGGCCGCGTGGCAGCTTAAATACCGATCCTTCACCCAAATTGCGCTCGTAGATTTCGCCATAGTTACCGACTGCTGCAACTGCCCGAGCAGCAAAGTCATTCGGCAAGCCCATGTCGGTGCCCAAGGTGCCCTCAGCTCCGATAAAGCGGAGTACGTTAGGATCTTCGCTAGAAGAAGCCTCTGCAATATTGGCGGAAGTCAGGCCCAGTTCTTCAGCTTCAATCAGCGCGTAGGTCACCCATTTGACTGTGTCAAACCAGGCAGAGTCGTTGTTAATAGTCACAGGCCCTAATGGCTCCTTAGACATGGTGACTTCTAGCAGCTCATGCTCATCGGGGTTAGAGAGCGTGCTGCGGCGAGCAACTAGCTGAGACTTATCAGAGGTCATCCCTTCACAGCTGCCAGCTTCGTAGGCAGCGTAGGCTGCATCGGCATCTTGGAAGGTTTGAGGCTCAAAACTTACCCCGAGTTGACGCATTTGGTCGGTGAGGTTTAGCTCAGTGGTGGTTCCGGTTTCTACACATACTGACTTACCTTCAAAGTCAGCGAGTTCAGTGATGCCAGCGTCGGCACGCACCATCATGCCCTGACCATCATAAAAAGTCGTGGGGGCAAACTCCATACCCACGGACGTATCCCGACTAATTGTCCAGGTTGTGTTGCGCGCCAGCATATCGACTTCGCCACCTTTGAGCGCTTCAAATCGCTCGGTAGAGTCCAAGTCACGGTATTCAACCGCGGTTGGATCGTCAAACAAAGCAGCGGCTACAGCCTTACAGGTATCAACGTCAATACCTGCGTACTCGCCGCCTTCAACAAAGCTAAACCCAGGAATTCCACCATCTACACCGCAAACTAGCTGGCCGCGATCTAGCACTGTTTGCAGGCGGCTATTGGCCGCTCCGCCCTGAGTCACTTCACCTGTTGCATCGCCACCTGCATCTGGCGCGCCCGGTGCACCACAGCTAACCAACGGCAATACACTGATGCTCGCAGCGAGCATTAAACCCCATCTTTTCATATCAAACCTCACGCAGTTCTAAATCTAGGGAAACAATCTAAAAATATTGGCTCCTATATCTGACGGCTTGCAAGCTGACACAATAGATATGAGTAACCCTCAGCAGCGAATCTCATCACAAAGTCACAAAAGATTTTTATGCCTTCGGCTGAAGTTGATTGTAATTTCTTACAATCATCAACAAACTTAGAGATCGCTATTAAAGGTCGTTTAGTTCATATTGAACAAATTATCGAGAAGTCTTGGAGTAAGGCTTTCGCAATTATCGGCAATCGCATCAACATTGCACCGTCAGACACACTGAGCAGCAATTGCGCTCAACCTTATCATTATTTTTACAGAGAAATTCGGAGCTTTCTTAAAGTCACCAATGAGATTGCATAAAATTACAGAATTGTCATAAACCCAGTCAGTGCTGATACTATCGCTAGCCATAAATGATGGATGAAGAGAACAAAACAGCCGCTGAGTAATTTGCTGAGTAATTTGCTGAGTAATTTGCTGAGTAGTTTGCTGAGTAAGGTTTAGTCAATAACAGGATGAAAATAGGTAACGTAAAAGACAAACCTATAAAAACAAACCTATGCCTGCTGAGACATTTCGCGAATGAGGGGCATACGGCTGCTGATGTACTGGCTAATCGCAGGCAGGTGGTTAGGATCAAAAGCAGGATCAGACTGAAGCGAATCAATGAGCGATCGCACCAAGTTAGAGTCGTCTAACGCAGAAAGTCGGTTGCCTGGAAAGGACTCTACTACAGACCAAAGCTGACGGAGGAGACGAATGTCCATATAAAACCTTTAGATTATCTTTAGGTTTACCCTAAATTAGGGACATGTGATCAGCTGCTGCGGTTTAAGACACCCTTCTTAACACCTTTTTTAATCAGCAGTTAAGCAGCAGCAAGGGGGCTCTGGCAGGGTAACAACCAACAGGCACCCTATGTTTGCAAGCATATGTGTAGAATTTGAAAGCTCCGCATTCTAGTTCTTTGACTGCTTTTTTTGACTTGCTTATGAAACTGCTATGCATTAGTAACGGTCATGGAGAAGACGTAATCGCCCTGCGCATTCTAAAGCCGCTACGCCAAATGCAGCCCGATTTTGCACCCGATTTTGCGCCCCATTTAGAATCCCATTTAGAATTAAGTGCGCTGCCTATTGCCGGGACGGGGGAAGCCTATCGGGCTGCTGATGTGCCAATCGTGGGGCCGGTTCAGGCAATGCCCTCGGGTGGGTTTCTCAACCGCAGTTTGAAAGAGCTTGCTCGCGATATGAGGCAGGGCTTACTCTCCTTAACGCGATCGCAAATTACTGCTATCAAAGCCTGGGCCAAAACCGGCGACATCGTGTTGGCAGTGGGCGATATTGTACCGTTGCTATTTGCCTATTTAAGCGGACGGCCTTATATCTTTGTCGGCACTGCTAAGTCAGAATACTGGCTGCGCGATGAGCGCGGTAAACTGCCCATTACGCAGGCCTTTCCAGCTAGCCTCTGCGCGCAGCTAGAGGGATGGTCAGGCTCAGTGTATCTGCCTTGGGAGCGCTGGCTGATGTCGCGCGATCGCGCCTTGGCCTTATTTGTGCGGGATAACCTCACTGCCCATCAGCTGCAAACGCTGGGTATTGCGGCCCAGTGTGCTGGCAACCCCATGATGGATGGGCTCACATCCACTGGCCAGCTCACAGCGCTACTCAAGCCGCTGCGCCAGCTGCCGCCTGCCCCCCAAATTGATGCGATCGCACCCAATGGCACAGCCAAAGCCACCGCCCTTTATGTCACCCCAAAACAGCAGCTCAATCCACCGCTCACCCTAGCGTTGCTCCCCGGATCTAGAGCGCCTGAAGCCTACCAAAACTGGGAGCGCATTTTAGCGGCGGCCCCCAGCTTGAGCCACAGCTTTCCCTATCGCCCGCTGATTTTGCTAGCCGCGATCGCCCCTTCTCTGTCACTCACGCAGCTCCAAACCCGCCTGTCTGACTGGCACCCTGTCCCCACCGCTCGTCCCTACCTCACCTTTACCCAAGGCAACCTCACCCTACTGATTATCACCGACGCCTATAGCGACTGCCTGCACGAAGCTGACCTGGCGATCGCCACCGCTGGAACCGCGACCGAACAATTCGTCGGCCTTGGCAAACTCGCCATTACCCTCCCTGGGCCCGGCCCTCAGTTCACCGAGTCGTTTGCCACGGTTCAAGCTAAAATGCTCGGCCCCGCCGTCCAAATCGTTTACAACCCTGAAGAAATCGGCCCTACTCTCACCAAAATCCTCAACGACCCCGACCGCCTTCAGCTCATTTACCAAACCGGCAAACAGCGAATGGGAGCGCCCGGCGCAGGCAGCGCGATCGCCCGCCAAATTAGCCAAATCCTGAAAACCCTGTCATCTCCAATCCAAAATAAAACATGACCACTCAAACCATTTTGCCGCTCACCACCATCGCCCAACAAACCCAACAGGCCGCCCGCCAACTCGCGCAGCTCAGCGAAACCGATAAAAACGCCCTGATTGAATCTGTCGCCCAGTCCCTAGAAGCCGCCACCGACGAAATCATCACCGCCAACCAGCAAGATCTCACCACCGCCCTCGCCAATAACCTCGCAAAACCCCTCTATGGTCGCCTAAAGCTTGACAGCGTTAAGCTCAAAGCCGCCATTCAAGGCGTTCGCAGCGTTGCCATGCTCCCCGACCCCACGGGCCAAGTCACCCTGCACCGCCAGCTCGACACCGGCTTGGTACTCAAACGCATCGGCGTCCCCCTCGGCGTCCTCGGCATTATCTTTGAATCGCGTCCGGACGCCGTCATGCAAATCTCAGCCTTGGCGCTCAAATCGGGCAACGGTGTAATTCTCAAAGGTGGTCGCGAAGCCATTCACTCCTGTACCGCCCTTGTCAAAGCAATCCGCCAAGGCATTACTGAGGCGGGCTGCGATCCCAATGTGGTTCAGCTCCTCACCACCCGAGAAGAAACCAACGCTCTTCTCGCCCTCGATAAATATGTAGACCTCATTATTCCTCGCGGATCTAACGCCTTTGTGCAGTATGTTCAAAACAATACCCGTATTCCTGTGCTTGGCCATGCCGACGGTATTTGTCACCTATATATAGATGAAGCCGCTGATATTGAACAATCCACACGCATCGCGGTGGATTCCAAAGCCAACTATCCTTCTGCCTGCAATGCCATCGAAACATTGCTAGTCCATCAAGACATTGCTGAAAAAGCATTGCCTGCGATCGCCCAAGCGCTACAAGCCGAAAGCGTAGCCCTGCGAGGAGATGAGAAATCTCAGCAAATTTTGAGCAATACGCCCCATCTCAATATGCTCAATATTGAGGCAGCTACTGAAGAAGACTGGGCCACCGAATACAGCGACCTCATCCTCGCCATTCGAGTTGTCGATTCATTAGCCGCTGCCATTGATCATATTAGTGAGTATGGATCGCGACATACAGAGGCGATCGCCACTACAAACCCATCTGCCGCCGAGACCTTTTTATCCCAAGTAGATGCCGCCAACGTGTACCACAACTGCTCTACTCGCTTTGCCGACGGCTTCCGCTATGGCTTTGGCGCAGAAGTCGGCATCAGCACCCAAAAAATGCCCCCTCGCGGCCCTGTCGGACTAGAAGGCCTGGTTACTTACAAATACCAGCTCATCGGCGATGGCCATATCGTCAGCACCTACTCCGGCGAAAATGCCAAACCCTTTACTCACAGCGATTTGCCCTTGTAGCGCTTTATCCCTCATTCTTCATCCCTCATCCCTCATTCTTCATCCTTTTCTTACATGGATACTATCCACATCAACGGCATCAAAGCCTTTGGCTACCTTGGCGTGCTCAAAGAAGAAAATACCTTGGGCCAGTGGTTCATTGTTGATCTTAAAATCTCTATCGATCTTTCAGCAGCGGGAAAAAGCGACGCGCTTGCAGACACGCACAGCTATGTCGAGATTGTTCAAGAAACTACAAGGCTCATTCAAACTCAAAAATATCAGCTCATTGAGCGTTTGGCCGATGCGGTTGCAACCCACGCGCTTAAAAGCGACAGTCGCATTCAACAGATCACCGTAAAAGTAACTAAGCCCACACCGCCTATTCCCAACTTCGCTGGCACCGTTGCTGTCGAGATTACGCGTCAGCAATAACAGCGCTGCCGCCAATCCAAAACTAAAGACCAGAAATTAAAGACCAGAAACTAAAGACCAGACATTAAAGACCAGAAATTAAAGACCAGAAATTAAAGACCAGACATTAAAGACCAGATTGAGTCACAAGCAGTGCTCACCCTAGCGAAGATAGCGGAGCTTGCGCCTTGGTGGAAAGGACATTTCCGTAGCAGCGAACCTTCTGTCAAACCCTCTGTCAAGCCTTCTGTCAAGCCTTCTGTCAAGCCCTCTGTCAAGCCCTCTGTCAAGCCTTCTGTTAAGAGGTGCGAGCAGCAGGGCTTTGGTATATTGGGTTAGGCAAACTTAAAACAAGACCACTTGTTGGGGTATCCTTTTGAGGAAATTCACCCAAGACATGCGTGCAACCAGAAAGCAAAACCAGAAAGCAAAACCAGAGAGCAGAACCAGAAAGCAAAACCAGAAAGCAGAACAAGCGACCAAAGTAAAGTACTTATGCGTAGCATTAGAAACGATTGAAGTCTGTGTAAACAGTCACTGTAAATTCATCTGAAACTGTCAATTAAACCTGTATTCTTATGCAGGATCACTGATACTCTCAGCGATCTTCAATCACGTTTGACTAATGTTTAGAAAGTTTTGCTCAAAAGTTTTGATCATGAATTTTGCCTAAAAGTTTTGATCATGAATTTTGCCCAAAAGTTTTAATCACGAATTTTGCCCATGTAAAGCAGCTACCTTAGCCCCCTTTTAATTCTCAGTTCTTTCTTCAGTGCCCCTCCAGAGATAGCTTTATGCGCGAGTGCTTCCTTTTTTTGTGTGTTGGCGCAACCCTGCTAACAACGCTGGGCGCGGCTCCCGGAACAGTGCGCCGAGCGATCGCACAAACCGAACCGACGCCACCCATGATAGCCGCCTCCACCGTGGGCATCGGCGCCACTGCTGACTCTACTTGCCCAACCATCCCAAATGCACGCAACTACGATGTCATTGTGTTTGGCGACGAAGTACCGGGCGTGATGACGGCCTTGCAGGTACAGCGAGAACTTAAGGCTAAAGGCCACAGCAGTCGGGTTGCCATCATCACAGAAGGCAATACTAACAACAGCCTGGGAGGGCATTTGGTCAGAGGCGGACTCGCCTATCTTGACCGGAACCAAGTACCGCCTGCTTTGCGATCGCGCTATGGCGTTTTTGGTCAGCCCAGTCGTCTCTATCAAGAATTTTTGCGCTTAGGTCAGGTCAACACCATTGCCCTAGACAGCGCTATCGTCTCACGCGGCTTCTCTAGAGCCCTGCAAAGCAGCGGCATTGAAGTGATTGATAAAGTGAGCCTGGGCAGCGTTCAAACCGCTGGCTCAAAAGTATGTGCCCTAACGGCCAGCGGCAGAACCTACAGCGCCGAACAATTTATTGATAGCAGTCAGGCCGGAGAATTGGCCGCTGCCAGCGGCGTAGAAATGATGAGGGGGCTAGAAGCATTAGGCTTTCCAGACAGCGCCTTGAGCTTGGGGCTCATGATTGACCTTTACGATGTCACGGTCGATCAGTTTGCGCAGATGGAAAAAGATCTCATTTACCGCTACTTTGACCCGCAAGACCGAGCCGCTCAGCGCTGGCTAAACAATGCAGCAGGCGGCGATCCGGTGAAGCGTCAAGAGCTACTAAAGAGCATGGTAGACTTCAACGGCCAACCCAAGCTGCTACATCGGGGCACTCCCGACTCAGCCGATGTGCGCTCCTTGGCGTTTAGCATTTTGGTGCATGGCTATTTGGAGCAAGAGTACGATCTCAAATCCTCTGGCTTCTTGTTTGATCGGGCAAATATTGCGGTTTTAAACGACCGACTCAGCTTTAATGCGCTGCTGTTTTACGCTGACTCTGAAACGGCGCAACGGCTTAGCTTTTCAGGCGCTGTGCCTACCGCTGAAATGAAGGCCACCGCCGACAAAATCAAAGTTCTCTTTGAAAAAATTGGCGTGCCACGCGTCGAGATTATGGACGAACTCTACATCCGTAATGCTGGGCAAATTGCCAATTCGGTAGATGAGCTTTCAGCAACGCTCATGGCCGCAGGGGGCCTGCCCGAAAATGAGGCGATCGGGACATTTGGCTACCATTTGGATGATCGTGGCGGCATTGAAGGACTAGAGGACAAAGTAGATACGACTGTGCTGCGTCTATTTAACTTTGAGCATATGCCGGTGTTTAATTACGGATTTCGCCATACGCTACCGCTCGAAAAAGAAAACTTGTCGGTACTGGGGCCTGCTTCGGGCTTTGGCGGACTCGGCACGACGGCAGGGCGCATTGTGGAATTTAATGTGAGTGTCGGAGAGGGATTGGCGATCGCGATCGCCGATGCCATGACTGAAGAGCGATCGCTCCACAGCATTACCAATCAAGAAATTCGCCGCGATCTGAGCCAAAGAAACGGAGGGCAAGCGCCTGCCACCTACGGCTATCGCACCGACAGCTTTCGAGCCATTGCCACCTTAGAGCGACGATTTAGAGGGATTGACTACGAGCAAAACTACTTAGCCCAAGCCCAAGCCTTTATTGAACAGGGCAACCCGATAGAAGCCAATAGAAAGCTTTCGCGGGTGCTTGTGCTTAATCCTCGCAGCGCCGAAGCCTATCGGCTCAGAGGTTTAATTGAGGCCGAAGCAGGCAATCGCCCCCAGGCCCAAAGAGACCTAGAGCAGGCGATTACCCTCTATCAGGCCCAAGGCAATGTCGATTCAGCCGACTCTGTGAGAATCGCCCTAGCTGACTTGCTCGACTGATCTATCAATGCGGGACTGGGTAATTACGCCTCGCGCTTTTTTAAGTTCACTGGGCGAGCCATTCACCCTCACACAAAAGGAGCGAGGAATATCAGGATTTCCTTTTTTCTTTTGAGCGAGCGGCTGGTTGGCTAGTGCCTGCTTACCTGAGAGCCAACCCAAGAGACCGCCTGCCAAGGTTAAGCCCACTGCCAGCAGTCGAGTAAAACTGCTATCGGCAGCAATATCGGTCCAGGTTGCGATACTGGTCACCACCAAAATACTAATTAGCGCACCGTAAAAGCCACCTAGTAAAAAACCGGCTTCACCCCCGATGGTTGTCCCTATCGCTTCTACATCGGCTTCAGGATCAGTATATCCTTCCACCAAAACCTTGGGCTCGGCAATACCCGTAGCCAAAATAGCGGTACGAGCCTCAACAGCCGACTCTCTTGTTTTAAACACACCCACAATATTACTGTGTTGGGGTGACGGGGTTTTGGCAGCCATTTGCGCCGGAATTTGAGCAGTCATCAATGATTTCTCCATGAATACCAACAGGTACTAGAGAGCCGACAGCCCTTGCAAAACAAGCGATATGCCGCCGACTAATATTCTTATAGATTATTCTTCTAGGTTCTGTTGTTAACGCATTAATGATGACAAAACGACTGGCACTTATTATCTACAGCCCGATAGAGGGCAGGCAAATAAATAGACTCACGTTGTCCTTATGCTCTCTCATTATCTCTCAGCCAAACGCTAGAGGCTTCTCGACTTTTCTCTCTCTCTTTCGATCATCTATCTTTTAAGCATCTATCCTGTAAGCATCTAAGTAGGTAGGTCGAATTGATTTGTAGATACTGAACGCCCCCTCAATCCCCCAAGTTTGGGGGAAGCCGGATTGCTGAGCTATTTATTCTGCTACAGGGTCGGAATGCTGAGCCGCTGGCCTAGCGTATGAGCCTGATGAGTCAAGTCCATAAGCAGCTGGGAGTAAACGCCTTCGCGCATACCGGGCGATCGCTCTTTGCCTGCATCTATACAGCTCACCCAGTGGTCTATCACTCTGACAAAAGGCGCAATCCGTCCGTCTAAATACACCTTTGGGAAATCAAACGCTTTGGGCACGGGCATCTCTTTGGGCTCAGCGCCTGGCTCGCTAAAGTACACCTTAAAGCCATTGACATAATCGGTTTGGCTAGGGTTGCCAATCACCAGTGTGCCTTTGTCGCCATATACTTCTATCCAATGGCCGCGTCCGGCATAGCTGACAGCGCTAAGGGTGATTTGGCAGAGCGTTTTGTCAGCCAGGGTGAGGGCGATCGCACAAACATCATCTGAATCGACCGGCTTCATTTCTCCCGTTTCTGGGTCGGGTCGCTCGGCAATAGAAGTGCTTAGCGTGGCGCTAATGTCAGCCGCTGGGCCAAACAGCCAGTTCACATAGTCAAAAGTATGAGAGCCAATAGAGCCCAGCGCACCGCCGCCGAGTGCCTTTTGCGCATACCAGTCCCAGGCTCGCTGAGGGTTTGCCCGGCTAGAGGCCAGCCAGTCTATTTTAATCAGGCGCTTGTGGCCCACGACGCCTTCGCTTAGTAATTGCGCAAAGTACTGCCATGCCGGAATGTAGCGAAATTCAAAGTCGGGGACAATAACGACGTTGTTGTCTGCGGCGAGTTGTTGGAGGTGTTTTGCTTCATCGACCGAGAGGGTCACGGGCTTTTCGAGCAGGAGGTGTTTTTTGGCCTGAAGAATTTGACGGGCCATGTCGTAGTGAGCAAAGGGGGGGGTTGCTAGCGTGACTGCATGAACTGTGTCTTGATCCAGGATTTCCGAGAGGGAGTGACTAGCGAGGCTCGCGCCGCAGCTATCGGCAACGCTTTGGGCTTTGGTGCGATCGCGATTCCATACCGCCACCACCTCAGTGCGATGATGCGCCTGCAAACCTGGAATATGAACCTTTTGCCCAAACCCAGTGCCCACGACGGCAACGCCAATCTGTGCCATATGCTCAAAACCCCTTAAACTGACAGCTTTAAAAAGCATACAGGAATGCTTTACAGCGCAACGGCTTGATCAAGGCAGCGCTTTTTTGTAAACACATCCGAACATATCCTACAGTATGCAAAAATTCCGCTCGTACCTTACGATCAGAAAACGATCAAAAAAATATAGTTTAGAAAGCAATTGTCTATGTCAAAACAGTTGGAAGAAAGAGTAGCGTTTTTAGAGGCTGAGGTGACCCGCCTCCGCGAACTGATAGAAAGCAAGTCATCATCTGAACCTGAGTGGAGACAGATGATTGGAATATTTGCTGACGATCCTGGTTTTGCAGAAACGGTACGTTTAGGTAGAGAGTATCGTGACTCTGATTCTTTGGTTTTGGAACCAGAAGACACCGAAGCTCAGGTAACACCCACACCAGTAAGAGCACCAGCAGCACTTGCTTCTGGGGTTTTGACAACCGATTCAAAAGAGCCGCTCAGTGAAGGCGTGAATGTACATTCTTGATACCAACCATGTAATTGCTTTAGAGAACGGCACAGCCACAGCTCAGAAGCTCATACAGAAATGGGATACGGTTTCGATTGAACCAAAAGTTATAACAAGCATCATCAGCTACAAAGAACAAATAGCCGGTTGCCTCGCATCAATTAACAGAAAAAAAATAACTAGTGACCAGTCAGTAAAATCATACAAACGACTCCAGTTACTACTTAGATTTTATTGCGGGATGACTGTTCTTGAATTTGACGCTGACGCTGAGAAAATCTTTCAAAATCTTAGAAAAGTCCACCCTAGAACAAGTGCAAATGATCTAAAGATTGCGTCAATAGCGCTGGCTAATGACGCTGTACTGCTAACTCAAAATATCCGCGATTTTGAGTCTATAGAAAGGCTGTCTGTAGAAGACTGGATAGCGCTTTAAAACTAAGTTCAAAGCGCTATCTCTTAAAGCGCTATCCAACAACAGCTAAGCCTTGGTTAAAAGAAACTGGCCGTTACCGTTGTATTCGCCATCGGCACTGGCGAAAATGGTGCCGAGCATGAGTAGGTACAGCCGCCACATACGGCGAAATTTGGCATAGTCCATGCCATAGTTGAGGTCTTTGACTTCGGCTTGGCTTGCGTCAAAGCGGTTGAGCCATGCGGTGAGGGTTTTGTGGTAGTTAATACCGTTGATGTACCAGCGGTTGATGGTTTTGAGGTCGCGATCGCAGCTGGGCACCGCGTCAAAATTCCAGTAGCGCCCATGGGGAAAAATATACTTGTGAGTAAATCCAGACGACATGTTGTTGGGTGTGCGCACGGTAATGATGTGAATAAACACTTTGCCGTTATCTGTAATCATAGAAGCTAGCTTTTGAAAGGCTTTGGTCAAATTACCCACATGCTCAAACACACCTACTGTCAAAATCTTGTCAAACTTTTCTGGGAAGTTCGCTTCGTTTAAGTCTCCCTCATACAGCGTGAACCGGCCAGAGCTGAGATAGCTGCTAGGGTCTTGCATTTTAGCGCGAATAAAATTGCATTGTTCATGGCTTAAGTTCAGCCCGGTGAACCGCACGTTTGGAAACTTAGACAAAATATAATTCGGCACGCAGCCCCAACCACAGCCAAAGTCTAAAATATTGTCGCCATCTTGAATGTCTAACCGCTCAATGATTTGATCGATCATATGCATTTGGCTCTCTTCTAAATTGGTGGCCCCCCGCTCCCACAAGCCCATGCTGTATTTAGGATAAATCACATCCCAGTTCCCCAACATTCGATTGAGCATTTCCTGAGGGAGATCGTACTGTAGCGTCATCAGGTCTTTAGCACCTTCAGCTACAGAGTCAGTTTCGGTGAGCACCCATTCGTAGGGTGCCAGCAGCCCCGGAAAATACTTGAAAAACACTGGCATAGAAGCATACATGGCGGCGCGCATGACACTATCTGGAATTTCTAGGCCGTTAATGTAGGCTTCGGCAAACGTCATCTGCGCTGCATTAAAGAGGCGACTGAGGGCGCGAGTCGCTTGGTAAGACAAAGAGCCCTTAGCACGGGTTTGATGGGCTAGCGGATGAGCCAGCGGATAGGCTGACGGGTGAGCTAACGGGTGAGCGGATGAAGGATCAAGAGAAAAATCAGCCTGAAGATTGTTGATTAATCTATCGGTAGAAGTCATGACTATACCTATGGTATGAGGATTAGATCAAATCATGAGCAATGGAATCACTTCACTCTGAATCCCTGAGCCCTCTCCTTAAGTCCCTGAGCCCTCAGGGAGAAGGGCGGGGGATGAGGACCCAGGAATTAACGACAGCAAGGACAGTATCAGCGCGCACTTCATTAACGCGCACTTTCCTAAGCAGATATAAACGAGCGAATAAAATCAGCAAGTGAACTACCATATGTCACGATATTTCCCAGTGTAGTCACAATCACCAAAGCAGAATTTAAGATTTCTAAAGGACGAGATAGTCTTTACACTGGTAGCTATGAATAAAACAGAACAGATTCTCTCTCACATTCCGGGCAATCCTTGGGTCGGCCTGCAAAAGGCAGATGAGCTATGGAACCGCTACAAAACCGGGCCTCATCCGGCGCAGACGGTGATTACGCTCGCCAATAGCCCGCTAGAGTCGGTGATTTATGATGTCGCGATTTGTGGTGGCACGCTGGGGATTTTGCTGGCTACGGCGCTGGTGAATAAAGGGTGGAATGTGGCAGTGTTAGAGCGGGGGATGCTGCAAGGACGCGATCAGGAGTGGAATATTTCACGGCGAGAGCTACAGATATTTGTAGACATGGCGCTGCTGAGTGAAGAAGAGTTGGAATGTGCGATCGCATCGCAATACAACCCCGCTCGCATCAGCTTTAACAGCAGCAACAATTTTAACAGCAGCAACAAGGGCAATAAAAACAGCGGTAAAGAACTCTGGGTAACCGATGTTCTCAACATTGGCGTAGATCCTAAATACCTACTTGAAACGCTCAAACAAAAATTTCTGGCCAATGGCGGCACCCTACTCGAACAAACCCCCTTTAAATCTGCAAGCATTCATCCGAACGGTGTCAGCATTCAAACCTCAGCGGCTACCACCACCACTCGCCCGCTCACCGCTCGCCTGCTGATAGATGCGATGGGTCATTTCTCTCCCATTGTGCAGCAGGCGCGGCAGGGCAACAAGCCAGACGCCGTGTGCATGGTAGTCGGCACCTGCGCCAAAGGCTACCAGAACAATGAAACGGGCGATCTGATTGCTTCATTTACGCCGATTAAAAATCAGTGCCAATACTTTTGGGAAGCTTTTCCGGCGCGTGATGGTCGCACAACCTATATGTTCACCTATTTAGACGCGCATCCGAGTCGGCCCAGCTTAGAACAATTATTTGAAGACTATCTCACGCTATTGCCTGAGTATCAAAATACTTCGCTTGAGCAGCTCGACTTTATCCGCGCCCTCTTTGGCTTTTTTCCCTGCTATAAAAACAGCCCTTTACAGTACAAATGGAACAGAACGCTGGCAGTTGGCGATAGTAGCGGCAGTCAGTCGCCCCTGAGTTTTGGGGGCTTTGGGGCGATGGTTCGTCACCTACAGCGCCTCACGCAGGGCATTCATGAAGCGCTAGATGCCGACTTACTCACTTGCAAATCGTTGGCAAAGCTCCAGCCTTACCAGCCTAATCTTGCCGTCACTTGGCTATTTCAAAAATCAATGAGTGTGGGGGTAAACCAAAAGCTACCGCCCGACAAAATTAATGAGGTGCTTTCTACTATTTTTGCAGAGATGGAAACCTTGGGCGACGATGTGCTCAAGCCTTTTTTACAAGATGTTGTACAGTTTCCGCCCCTAGCCCAAACGATGCTAAGAACGGCGACTCAGCATCCTCTACTGGTGGCGAGCATTTTACCGCAGGTGGGCTTGGGCTCGGTGGCGAGCTGGATGCGGCACTTTATTAGCCTGGGTGGGTACAACGCCCTTAATGCGGCTGAAGGCGCGGTCGATAGGGCGTTGGAGAAGTCGGCAACCAAACAATATGACGCTAACCGCTGGGTCGATGCACTCAAATACGGCTCAGGGGGCGATTACTAACAGGTCTTTCGCCGCCATTTTAAGGTCGGGCAATGCCGAGGATGCAACTAGCGCCTCTCCGCGCAGCCGAGTGATCTCATACTCTCCTTCAATTAGCCTACAGATGGTCAAGGTGGGCTGCTTTGGCTTGCCAAGATGCCGAAACCCACCCAATCCGGCGTAGTCTACGATCCAATATTCAGCAATTCCTAACGACTCATAGGCCGCGAGTTTTATCTCATAGTCATCTTGCCAGTTGCTCGAAACTACCTCAATGACCAGCTTTACAGTCGTTCCTTTTTCTACAGTAGAAGCCTTTTGCCATAGTGGTTCTGCCGCTAATGCCGCTTTGTCTAGCACAATGACATCTGGCTCATAGCCGGTGTCATCACCTAGCTTGAGGATACATTCGCGAGGAATGATGTAAGGATGACCAGCACGCCGGATCGCGATCGCTAACTCATCGTGAATCAGTCCAGCTAGCTCAGAATGCTGTCCTCTCGGCTTTGGCACTTGAAAAATTACTCCACGACGTAGCTCATATCGATATTCTGAATTCTGGGGGTACCACGCTATAAACTGCTCAAAGCTCACCGGCTTAGGCAGCGGTGCTATGGGCTGAGGTCTCTGCTCTGGGGGCTGTTCTGGGGGGCGTTTTATAGGTCGTTCAAATGCAGCAGTCATCGCAGATTAATCCATCCCAACTTGCACGACATCATTACTCATAGCTTAATTTTAGCAGCGATTTCAATACATACATGCTCTGGGTTTGTCACCTTGCTAGCTAAAACATTAACAAACAAAAAAAAGGAGATAACGCAAAGCCATCTCCCTCCAAGCAACATTTTATAGTTAATATCTCACAAAAAGTATCTCACAACAAATACGTCACAACCAGTATTCTACCGAGAGGAATATTGTTGTTATTTGTTGTTATAGCGCTTTAGGCGATCGCACTTTCTAACGTTGCAGATGCCGCTGGGCGAGTTTCTGTTGAACTTGGGCGACGGCGACGGCGATCGCGCAGTCTGGTTCCACCCACTACTTCGTATTGACTGCTATCTTTTCCGTACTTTATTTTCACGCTCATGAGCACATTCTCGGAAGAGATAGATAGATTCTGCTCTGCTTGTTCTATAGAATTAGCAGCATCATCGACAGCACCAAGTAGCTCGTTGTATTTAAGAATGGCTTGGCTAAGGTCGGTGACCTCTTTTTCAAACGAGGCAGTGGTGATGCCATTGCCCAGGTCGAGTTTAATACCAATAGAGCGCAGTCCGGCTAGGCGCTTTTGCGCTTTCAATAAAGTTGGAGATGTCTTCTTACGGCGTCCCATTTTGAGTTTCTGTTATCCTCTAATACTTATTACAGTTTAAATAGCGAGTCACGGCTGCTTTGTTGTTTCATCAACAGGGTTGCCGCTTTGCTGCTATCAAAGTGCCCGCCAAAAAGAACAAAAGCTACAGTCACTTAGGGCTACATTTACGCAGGTTTTACAATATCCGGAATAATTTATCAAAAAGTTTCCCGTATACATACGGGTTGCGAGGTATTTTTTGTCACCGGATATCTAAAGGTGAAGTCTAAAAGCCGTTGCACCTCTTGCCTCAGAGCCCCCAAGATTGGGGGCTGGGGGCATCCGGGAAGGTGATAAACGCCCTACCTTTAATAACACTGACCTACTTACAGCGTATTTAAGATCATCAGCAATCTATTTAAGATCACCAGCAGCAAATTTAAGATCACAAGTAATCTATTTAAGATCACAAGCAATTTATTTAAGATCGCCAATAGCAAATTTAAGATCGCCAATAGCAAATTTAAGATCGCCAATAGCAAATTTAAGATCGCGAGCAATTTATTTAAGATCGCCAGTAGCTTTTTTAAGATTGCGAACAATCTAATTGAGTGAGGATGTAGGGCAGCTCAAATACGCTGTAGGGTAATTGAGCTGCTATGTTAGTGACTTTCTTCACTGACAAGCCTACTTAGGGTATGAATACTGATAACTGAAGCGGGGCAGCGCTTTGGCAGGCCAAATTAAAGGGAACGGATGAACGGAGCAGACAAGACAAGGATCGAGCAGTTTTTGAGTAAGTGGCTGGGTTCGGAAGGCAACGAACGGGCTAATTATCAGGGCTTTTTTCTTGATTTGTGCGATGCCCTGGGGGTCGATAAGCCGTTACCCAAAGGAAATGCCGCAGATGATCCGTACTGCTTTGATAAAGACATTAAGTTTTACAGCAGCCAAAAGACAGCTCCCACCACGCGCTTTGCAGACTTTTATAAAGAAGGCTGCTTTTTAATTGAGGCGAAGCAGGGAAGTGCGGCTTCTAGTAAGGGACATGGCAAGCGCGGCACCAAGGCTTATCGCGATGCGATGCAAAAGGCGTTTAATCAGACGCGGGCTTATGCCGGAATGTTGACGGTGAGGCCGCCGTTTTTAATCACTTGCGATATTGGTTCGCACTTTGAAATGTGGGAGGGTTTTAGCGGCGAGTATGGCAGCTATGGTGCTCGGCGGCGGCTGAATTTGAAGGATTTGGCGCAGCCGGAAGAATTTTGATCGCTTTGTGAAAGTTTTTACTGGGCCACAGGCGTTGAAGCTGGAGAAACTGCGGTATACTCTCGACGGCTAGCGACTGAACTTTTCAAAGGCCACAACCATGGTGCTAGCAAGGCTAGCTAGTTCATTTATCAGGCGACGGCAGTATAAGGGTAACAGGAAGCCTAGCAAAGCAGTAGCGCTGGTTAAAAGTTGGAAGGCGTGATGTATAGGAGACGGCAAGTTGTTAGTGCATCTGTATTTTTATGACACATTGAAAAATGCAGAGTCATTATTGAGGAGCTATTCATAAATAGTAACGTAAAAGGATTGCTTTGAGGTTCGCCTGGCAGACGGGTTCTGGAACCCCAGTCACTGTAAAATTACTAAAACAAGATCAATGAGGCCATGCTATCAGCCTAGTTTCGATAAACCCTGTTGACCTTTAATTCCTCGCATTTTGGCGATTGGAATGGTTAAGTTGTTATCGAAGTTCAGCCGTTTCAGCGGGGTCTAAATTAAGCTAGAATTCTCTGTAAATGTAAGCTACAAAAAGACTGGGGAATATAAGCTGTAATGAGCAGTAACGACCTGCATGAGTTTGATGAAGAGCAAATTGCGGATGCAGAAGCACAGATTGTTAAGCAATCTAAAAAAATCGAATTTTATGGGTAGCAACTTAAGCCGGGAAAACTTCTGCGTATAAGGGTTTCGGCTGCTGTAGTTTAGATGACCTGCGGGGCATGGGCAACTCACCTATATGGTCT
>LJZR01000047.1 GCA_001314865.1 Phormidesmis priestleyi Ana
AACTTCCTCGTTGGTTCGTGAGACGACTGAAACTGAGTCACAGAACTACGGATACAAGTTTGGTCAAGAAGAAGAGACTTACAACATCGTTGCGGCTCACGGCTACTTCGGTCGTTTGATTTTCCAGTATGCTTCCTTCAACAACAGCCGTAGCCTCCACTTCTTGTTGGGTGCATGGCCAGTTGTCGGCATCTGGTTCACAGCCTTGGGCATCAGCACGATGGCATTCAACCTGAATGGCTTCAACTTCAACCAGTCCATCATTGACTCACAGGGTCGTGTGATTGGTTCTTGGGCAGATGTGTTGAACCGTGCCAACTTGGGTATGGAAGTGATGCATGAGCGCAATGCTCACAACTTCCCGCTTGACTTAGCTGCTGGCGAAGCGGCTCCTGTTGCTTTGAGCGCACCTTCTATCAACGCATAGTTCATCTGACGATTCTCTAGACAGCTTCTGAAGATTAACAAAAAGCCCTCCGTACATTGTGCGGAGGGCTTTTTGTTAGATGGAATTGTCGCTAAAGACAGATGAATGAGGGGATCGTTTTATCAGATTGTGAGGGCTAGAAAGACGGTGAATTAATTTTGACAGGGGTTATGGGTATTCACTGGGTCGTCCCCTGCGATGATTAATTTTTTAGATGGTTGCTTAAAGGGTCTCAAATCGTCAGTGTATCTATTTTGTTGGTGAGAGCTCAACATGTCCTCAATTTTTTTTGAAATTCTAGTAGTTCTTTTGCTAATCATCGCTAATGGGATTTTTTCAGGCTCCGAGATTGCTGTCGTCTCTGCCCGCAAAGTTCGGCTAGAACAGCTCGCAGATCAAGGTAACCGTAGAGCACGAATAGCCCTGAAGTTAGCCAATGCCCCTAATAGTTTTTTGGCAACGGTGCAGATTGGGATTACGCTGATCGGCATTTTGAGCGGTGCGCTAGGAGGTGCTACCATCGCTCAACGATTAAAGCCAGTGTTTGATGGCATTCCTCTCCTGAAGGCATACAGTGAAGGCATCAGCGTAACAATTGTGGTCACAATCATTACCTATTTATCGTTGGTGATGGGTGAATTAGGACCAAAACGGATTGCTCTAAATAATCCAGAACAGATTGCCTGCATCATCGCTCGGCCGATGCGGTTTCTTGCTCGCCTAACAGCACTGCTCGTTCATATTTTGGATGTCTCAACGGATATTTTGATCAATTTACTAGGTGTTAGGACTTCAAACGAGCCTGATATTACCGAGGAAGAAATCAAAGTACTGATTCGGCAAGGTGCTGAAGCAGGGATGTTTGAAGAAGCAGAACATGAGATGGTTGAACGAGTTTTTCGACTAGGCGATCGCCCCATCAAAGCAATTATGACGCCTCGAACTGAAATTGACTGGTTAGATATTGAGGGTTCCTTAGAGCAAAACTTAGAGACTGTGATGAGCAGCAATCATGCTCGCTTTCCAGTCGGACGAGGCAGCTTAGATAATTGTGTGGGCGTGATTCGAGGAAGCAATTTGCTAAGAGCCCAACTATCAGGTCAGTCTGTCAATTTAGAGGCGTTGCTGCAATCATCGCTGTATTTAGCAGAAAGCGATCGCGCTCTAACTGTTATTGAACAGTTCAAGCAAACCGGCATTCATATTGCTTTAGTAACCGATGAATATGGTGGTATTGAAGGCTTGGTGACTCTCAACAACCTAATGGAAGCCATTGTAGGCGACTTACCGTCTACGGAGAACCAAGAAGAGCCCCTCATTATTCAACGAGAAGATGGCTCCTGGCTATTAGATGGTTCGCTAGACCTCTACGAGTTAAAGGCATTGATTGACAGAGATCGATTGCCCAACGAAGAAACAAATGGCTTCTATACGATCGGTGGCTTTGTCATGTACTTCTTAGGACATATCCCTCAATCTAGCGAATATTTTGAATGGAGTGGCTTGAGGTTTGAGGTGATAGATATGGACGGGACCCGAGTTGACAAAGTATTAGTCTCATTAGTGCCAGCACCGCCAACCAGCAACACTCCTCCGGATTCAACAACTTGACTGATTTGAAGATATACAGCTCCTAAATCCTTTAGTTCTCTTTTAGCGTTCTCTGCGCGAGGTACGGCTAAGGGGATTTTAGTAATAACTGAGCAATCAACTGATCTAATCAACCCACAGTTCGGGAGGAGTGGTTGCTGGCTCATAAGTTTTAGATGGACTGTCCCTAGCGAGGTTAACCCATCCCACTGCCAGCAGCAGACCCAACCCACAGCCCAACAAAAAAGTCCAGGCGTGAGATGACTCGATCACGCAGAGCAGGCGGCGATCGCCGCTATATACCTGCACTAGCCAGCCTTCGCTGAGATTGTCAGATTTAGTCCGCAGTTTAGATGAGTCAAACTTGTTCATGGTGTTGGCTTCATAGTGATTAAATATGTGTGATAGTGGCGAGAAAATGCCCGCCACTGATGGAAACACCTACAGAAAATTCACTCATGAATAGGAGAGTTTTAAGGAAAGAGGCTGAGTCGCTCAATCCTGACAGTGATGCCTCTTCTGTTTCGATTCAACAGCCGTCTGGACCACAGAACTTATGCGCGTACAGTACCTCTGCCTCACAGATGTAGGCGATGCCCGAATAATTGTCAAAGAACTCCAGTGCAACCTTATCCGAGATCTTTAGGGCAATATCCCGATTTTCGGTGAGCACCTCTATTTTTACATTCAATTGGGTGTCGGAAACACTGGGTTGTCCCGACGAGCGTACGTTGCGACTGCCTTTACCTCCAGCGTCTACCACCGTATACCCGGTTGCCCCGGCTTCCTCAATAATTCGGGCAATCTTTTTCAGCAGCATCTTTTCCGTGACGATGACGAGCTTATTGGCTGGCTTGGCCATATGGGTTACCTCTTGATATGTGTATTCATTAAACTACGTAAAAACTTGGGAAAACGGCAGCGCCGCATGCTATCTCGCTAATATCCTAGCCGCCGCGTTGCCGCCGCGTTGCCGCCGTATTGCCGCCGCGTTGGTCGGCAGGCTAGGGAGTACCGGCAGACCGCGACCCGGCTAGAATTAGCCACCTGTCATCGCTTGGGCCAGGCCGACGAAGAGGGGTATTCCTATTGCGATCGCAACTGGCGTACCGACGGCTGTAGATGCACCGATGTAAGCAGAGGGATTGGCCGACGGGATACCAGCTCGTAAAGTAGGAGGCCCAGAGATGTCTGAACTGGAGGCGGCAATGACGGCTAGGAGAGCAACACCGCCAGGAGTAAATCCCGTAGCGTAGTGGGCAATCATGCCAAGCCCAAAGCCAATGAATCCATGCAGTAGTGGTGCCACGAAGGCATACAGGGCGTACCAGTGGCCCACCTTACGCAGTTCGTGAATCCTTGACCATGCCTCCATACCCATCACCAGCATCAAGATGGAAAGCAGCCCGCGGAAGAGGGGCTCATAGAAGCTTTCAACGACACTCTCTGGTCGGGTTAGCAGGCCTAGCGCGAGACCAAGCAGTAGTGCCGATAGCGCAGAGCCTTGGAGACTCTCCTGCACAATGGGCCAGATCTTGACTCGATTGTTTGGGGTACCGCCCGACCTGCCGGGATTCCCACCTGTGCCACCGCCCGACCTGCTGCGATATCCGCCTGTAGTACTGTGCTGGTCTATGGCATACCCGCCTACGGCAGCTGCGGGAATGGGCTGATCGAGGGAAGCGCCGCCTGCGGGAACCGGCTGCTTGCCGAGATAATCTTCCTTACCGAGATACTGTTCATTTTTAAGATACTTCTCGCGCTTTTGTTTGTTGGCATAAATGCTGGCCAAAACGATCGCAGTCACGAGTGCTGGGATGTCCATAAAGGGATAGAGTGCACCAGCCCAGGCCTCGTATTCTACGCCTTGCGATTCTAGTACCGTTATGCCGGCGGCGAGAGTAGAGCCACTGACAGCACCGAACAAACCTCCGGTCGCCAGTGCATCCGTGGTTTTGACGCCTGGCAGCTTGCCCAATGTGTATTGTGCGATGAATACGACAAGAATCCCTATTGCCATGGCGAATAGCGCGGGCAACAGCATCTCTGACAGATTGGACTCGCGGATCGCAATGCCGCCCATCAGGCCAACTTTGATGAGCAGCATGAAGACGATGAACTTGTAAATTGCATCTGGAATGGTTAGTCGGCTACCGAGGGCGGCAATGATTATGCCCCCCATCAGAAAGCCGAGCGTCGGGGACTGCAACTGTGCCCCGAATTTCATCATGAAATCTGACCAGAAATCCATATTATAATTCCTCACTTTGGGAAAGCGTTTTCGAGTACCCACTTAGACGGGGAGCGGTCTCCATCGCTAGCAGCAATGGATGATGGCGCATATTCAGGGAATGCGTTGACATGCAGGCTGCGAGAAACACAGCCAACCAAAGAGATAAAGAGGGATCAGGAGAGATAAAGAGAGATATGGCTGCGGAAGCCCAGCGGTGCAGAAAATTCCGACAAGTCATGGAAAGACATTGGCCATGACTACCTCTTTCCATTTCCTTGTTTGAGGAGTTGTGGCTGCGACCAGTTAAGAGCCGAAGCCAATAGAGGTAAAGCGATTCACCTCTACAGAAAAGGTGTTAAGCAGCACCCTATCAACAAGATGTTGATAGGGTGCTGCTTTCCGAACAAAGCTAGGCAGTAAAGCTGGCTAGCAACACCGTATATAGATAAAGCTCTATCGAGACCTGAATCTCTATACGCTTAAGTCTATCTTGAAAAGAATGAAAAATTGCGTTCTTGACCATTACTTAGACTAAGTAATGTCAAATCGGAATCATAAGTTTCTCTTTTGCTTTTTTGGAAATTAGGGCAACTAAGTAATCAGTGAAGATGATCCTTCGCCATGGATTGGTCAGCAGGGCCTTTTTTGCTTAAAGAAGCGCTGAAACCCATGTGCATCAGTTTTTTTTGGGGTTTCTGCGGCTTTAGGGCAACTGCGATCGCACGAGACCTGCCGTTGTATCGGCGATTCTTAAGCCAAAAAAAGTTTTTGAGTCAGACTGCATACTTCCAGAGCATCCATCCTAGTAATGAGTGTAGTGATTAGGTAATACATCATGGCTCAGACAACTCTTTCTCCTATGCAGCTTGTTCACAAGGCAGCTATGGGACTTTCTTTGGCTTCTTTGCTTGCACCGGTAGTGATCATATTTCCAGCTCAAGCTCAAACGTTAAGACCCGCTCAACCCCAAGGGATGGAACGTACCCAGCCACCTCGTTCCACCACGCCAACGCGATCGCCAATGATGAGACTCACCACTGGCAACGAGGAACCTTCTCCGACTGCTAATGCAGGAAGTTGTAATGGGGTCAATGACTGCAACAACTTTATTGCGATCTGTGTGGGTGGCGGTGGGACATACGTGCCGGGAACTCATAACGGGGAAGGACAACCAACTAGTGGTAGTTGCAAGGTGGATTGATCAACGTTTTTTCTCTTTCCTTCAGAATGGCCAACACAGGTTTAAAGGAAAACAGATAGGGTGAACTGAAAAAATAACAGGCCAATGGCCTACTTGCGAGTGTGGTTTGTCCACGCGGCGTGATATTGCCAGCGCGATAGTAATTAAAAATAGAGCCGTGGGGCGCACAGTTCTCGAAAATACTTGTAGAGACTCGTAACTAGGCAGTGGCTGCGGCGGCTGCCTAGTTACGAGTTCGTGAAATAGGAATCTCCGATGATATCTATAGGTTTAAAGACAGAGTACTAAAAGGTGACCTGTTCAACTAGGCCGAGGTCTTATCAGATAACTCAGATGGCCAAAATACTCGGCAGCACTACCGACTCGGTAGTGCTGCACAGCGCTAATTTTTAACCACAAAATGTTACTTAGTGAAGTGTTACTATATCTCCGATATGACCGGTATTTTATGGGTGCGCAGCTCCCTAATTGCGATCTATACATTTGTTTGGTCCCTAATGCTTTGTATTTCTAAACCTAGAGATCCTTGATGATGAAAGATTTCAAACAGTCTCTTCTTTCCGTTGCTAGCTTAGTCATTGTCTTGGGAACGAGTGCTGCTAGCCATGCCCAAGACGATGACTTCAGCCATGTAGAGATTGAAACAATTCCTGTTGCCGAGGACATCTATATGCTCGTGGGCGAAGGCGGAAACATTGGGATCTTGGCGGGCGAAGAGGGGGTTTTTATGGTTGATAACCAGTTCGCGCCACTGACTGAGAAGATTACAGATGTGATCGCCGCGATTACCCCGGAGCCCATCCGTTTTTTAGTCAATACCCATTGGCATTTTGACCATACTGGTGGCAACGAAAACTTCGGCAACGCAGGCACCGTCATTGTCGCTCACGACGAAGTCTATGCTCGCATGAGTACCGATCAGTTCATTCAAGCCTTTCAGTTAGCATTTCCCGCCTCGCCACCGGCTGCCCTCCCTGTCATCACCTTTAATGACACTGTCACCTTTCGCCTCAATGGCCAAACCATCAACATCTTCCATGTAGAACCGGCCCACACCGACGGTGATAGTATTGTTCACTTTGTGGAAGCTGACGTCATTCACGCGGGCGATATCTACTTCAACGGTATTTATCCCTTTATTGACAGCGATAGTAGCGGCGGCTCTGTCACTGGAATGATTGCAGCCACCGAAAGACTATTGGCCCTTGCTGACGAAGATACTAAAATCATTCCAGGGCATGGCCCTCTCTCTAACCGAGCCGAGCTAGAAGCCTATCTCCGTATGCTAGTTGATGTTAGGCTAAGAACAGAAAGTGCGATCGCCCAAGGCCTTACTCTCGAAGAATTTATCGCTAGCAACCCCACCGCCGACTACGATGAAGCTTTGGGCAGAAGCTTTATTTCCCCCGAACAGTTCCAAACTATTTTCTACCAAGATTTGGCTAAGCAAGATCTTGACATATGACTTTTGTAAGCCGCCAATCGATTGTATTTTCGCTTTGTTTGACAGGGGCCTTGTTAGGATGCGGTAGCGATGCTAAAGAACGGACTTTTATCCGCAATCAGATAGCCGCTTTGACGACATCAACCTCAGAAACAATTGACTTGTCGCAGGTGGGGTCTTCTTCCTGGTCTCAGCTGTGTATCTTAACGCCGTATTCTACTAATGAAACGGCCAAGAGCATACTAGGATTTGAGTGGGATGCTGAAAATAAGACAAATATTCACAGCAACGACAGTATTACGGTTTTGGTTTTTGCCAGTGATGACGAGGTTGAACACTATGTGGCTTATCCGCGTAAGGATGGTGATTTCTCTCTGATTGAGCCATCTTGCCTTTCGCGCGATCGCGCGAAGTTCGTCCCAGAACGAAATGACGGCTCAGTCAGATTTGTGGTTGCTAATTGATAGCGCGTTGCCACCCTGTAAAGACAAGATCCACTGACGAGTTGAATATCCTGTTGCTGCTCGTTTGCCTGCGTTAGGTATAGCGGCAAGTTCAACCCAAAAATTTAGCCTTGGTGCAGGGAAGTAAGATCGTAACTTTAGTCCCTTTACCTTCTTCAGACGTCAGCGTAATCGATCCGTGATGCAGGTCAACCACGACCTGATGACAAACCGATAGCCCTAGTCCAGTTCCACTCCCAACCGGTTTAGTGGTAAAAAATGGCTCGAAGACTCTACTCTGAATCGCTTTAGGAATACCCAAGCCATTATCCGATACTGTGATGGCGATTTGATTATCGAGAGCCTGAGTGCAGATGGAAATCTCTGGCGATACGGTTCGGTCGCTGAGCGCATCAATAGCATTATTAAGCAGATGAACGAATACTTGATTAAGCTGGCTCGCATGGCACTCTAGCAGTGGCAAATCGCCGTAATCTTTTCGAATTTCTATGTTTTTTTGACTTAACTGTTTGTCTTGTCCTTTTTCTGACGCGCTCACTATTCGCCTTGTGAGAATCATCAGGGCACTGTCAATACCCTGATGAATATCTACGGCTTTAACATCGGCTTCGTCTAGTCGAGAGAAAACACGCAGTGATTCAACAATTTCGCGAATGCGCCGGGTACCCGCTGCCATAGAGACAAACACGTTAGGCAAATCGGAAGCCAAAAAATCCAGGTCAATCGATTCTATCTCCTCCATAATTTCTGGCGTTAACTCGGGATATGTTTGCCTAAAGAGATCGATTAAGCCCAGTAAATCTTGCAGTGCTCCGCTCACGGGTTTGATGTTTCCGTGGATGAAGTTAATAGGATTGTTAATTTCGTGGGCAACGCCCGCAACCGTTTGAGCCAGTCCTACCATTTTCTCTTCATGGATTAGCCTTGCCTGTGTGTGCTGTAGCTCGGTTAATGTTTCCTCAAGGACTTGCGACTGCTGCTGAAACTCCCGATTCGATTGCTCTAGCGCTTGCTCAAACTGTTTTTGCTGAGTCACATCTCGAAAGACCGCAACGGCCCCGGTTATCTGGCAGTCTACTTTTAAGGGTCTCGCATTCACGCTAAGCCAGCAAATTTTCTTCGTGTTTCGGTTAGTAAACTGAATTTTTGCATCGTCAAAAGCTTCCCCTGAGGTTGCCCGAAGGAGAAATTTCGCTTTTGAGCGGTGAAAACTACTCCTTTCTTTAGCATGAGTGACATCGCAACAGGTTGTGTCAGGTCGAGGCGATCGCACCAAGGGCGAATTCTCTAACAGACATTTTGCCGCCCGGTTGCTAAATACAGTCTGTCCGGCTTTATCGACCACTAATACAGCGTCGCCCATACTATCGAGCATTGCCTCCAACGTTTGCAGCGCCGACTGAGCATGCTCTAGCTGTTTAGCTTTCTCTTCTAGTGTCTGTAGTGTTTTTTGCAAACGCTGCTCCTGTTCAGTAGCAGACTGCTCGTAGATTTGCAGTAGTTCTTCCAGCGTTGCGACCTGGGCCTGTAGCTGCGCTACATCTTCTCTCGTTTGCAGCTGTACCAAATCTTCTTGCGTTATGTTGATAGATTGCATTGTGTTTTTACCACTTTGGGTCAGTCAGTCTGCCCGAACGGTAAGTCGTAAAGGGTTAAACCGACGCTAAGCAGACTGTAAGACTTGAAAAATTTGTTTCTTGTCGAATGGGAGAATAGACATTTTGATATTGAGTGGCAGTGTCTTAAACAGTTGCGCAGTAGACTTAGGAATAATGACCTTCGAGAACAGAATGACAGTAAACAAATTGCCTGAAGGAAGCATTCCGCCAAAGCCCAAAACGGACTGAACCCCGAAGGGCTCAACAAACTCAGATTGCGCAGGAATGAATGGACTGCCCAGCGCCTTAGGAACGTAGAAAACATTACAGGTCTTTTGCGCTAACTCAGTGAGCAACTCAGGGTCAGGCGCTAAAACATAGCGGGTCTTAAACCCAAATGCTGTGATGAGTTGAGAGATCATCGGAATTTTCTGAACGGCTTCTTCACTGGTTAGCGGAATCACTTGATGCCCTTTTGATCGACGACGATTTTGCCATTCAAATTGATCTCCAGCTGTACCTAGCAGCGTCAGACACTTTAGCTCATCAGTCGATTGGTCAGCATCGTCTAATCTGGTCTCACAGCTTTGTAATTCTGCTGGGAGATCTGCGTACGCATGGGTTTTAAATAGTCGAACCAGCGTGCAAGCCGACTGGCCAGTGATGGGATCAATTAGGTTTTGATAGAAATATTGTACGCAGCGATTTGCGACTGTTTCTAAGCTGTCAGAGTTTTTGCCTAAACTTCGAAGCGCAATCCCAATTTCTGTGACGTCTTGTAAGCTCAGCCGGGCGAGATCATACATACAGAGATGACTTAAGAACTTAGCTAGAGAATGCCCAAGCTCTGCTCTGCTCAACGGCTACAACGCAATATATAGTCATTATTTCGGATAGTTCTAAGTGTGCTTTCGTCAAACTATTCTTTTTCCATGTGTGGCTATTCTGACTGAACGCAGCGTTTACCAGCTGTCGAAGAGCGCTCTTAACCTCTCTTTGACCTTGATAAAAATACTCTGGCGTATTACCTGTTTCCTAAATTTGTTATCTCACCGAGCAGAATCGGCACTTTAGTAATAAGCGATTTTCTTCTTACTCATTATCCAGCTGAATTATGTTCTCGTTTTTTATTCCCTTTTCGACGTATCTTCCCTTCTTGATGATTTTCGAGAATTTCGTCATCGCTGGCTGCTACACCATGATTGCAAGTGGTATTACTTACGGTATCTGGAAAAACCGAAAAGCAGGCATTAATCCAGTCATTGTAACGATTGCTATGATTTTTTCTAGCTGTGCATTAGGCCATGGAATGCATAGTTTGGGGATGCTGGGGTTTGGTGAGTGGGTCAGGACACAAACAGTATTTGATCTACTGACGGTTATTGTTGCGATTCGATTTGTGACCTACTACGAAAGTTTTGGTGTGCTAGCCCAAATTGGTCAAATTGCGGCAGCCAACGTTGAGTTAGAGTCTGAAAACATCTCTTTGCAAGATGCGCTGTTAAAGCTCAAAAAAACTCAATCCCAATTGATTCAGGCAGAGAAGATGACCAGTTTGGGTCAGATGGTGGCCGGTATCGCCCATGAGATCAATAACCCGGTTAACTTCATTCATGCAAATCTTAGTCATGTTGCGGAATCTATTGCCGATATTTTAAGCCTCATGGCGCTTTATCAAAAGCATTATCCACAACCCGTCGCTGAAATTGAATTGGCTGCCGAAGAGGCTGACATCGCGTTTATTCGGGCCGATCTGCCTAATATGTTGAATTCTATGAAAATGGGAACAGCACGTATTCGCGAGATCATTTTGGGGCTTAGAAACTTTTCACGAAAAGACGAAGCCGCCTATAAGGCTGTGAACATTCACGAGGGTATCGATAGCACTTTATTAATTTTGCAGCACCGTCTAAAAGCTACAAAAGACCACCCATCTATTCAGGTTATCCGTGAATATGGCAATTTTCCGCTGATTACATGCTACGCCAGCCAGCTGAATCAAGTATTTCTAAATCTGCTAGCCAATGCGATTGATGCGATTGAAGAAGTGAATGCCAGTCGAACTCAGGCAGAAATAGAAGCCTCGCCCGGTCAGATTACAATTCGGACCAGGCACATTGATGAGAGCTGTGTGAGCATAGAAATCTCTGATAATGGGGGTGGCATCCCTGAAAACATCAAAAATCGTATTTTCGATCCCTTTTTCACCTCGAAAGAAGTGGGCAAGGGAACTGGCTTAGGGTTATCTATTAGCTACCAAATAGTGACGGATAGACATAATGGTCGGCTAGAGTGTCACTCTATTCCTGGTGAGATGACAAAATTTGTCGTCATCATACCGGTTTTGCAGGATTCTCCAGACGGAGTGAGAGAGGCTCCTGAGTCCGAACCAAAGGCTTTAGCTCTATCTGCACAGCAGGCGCAGTAAAGCATTACGGATGCGTCGTTGATAAACAGGCTACTGTTCCAAAAACCTTGTGGAGAGATGCTTACAGGCTTATGGCACTTGCTACAGCTATGTTTGTATCTCCCCGACAAGGGACTTTTGAGAAGTAACCTGTGCAGAGATGACTGCGATCGCCAAATCAAGCCGTAAAATCAACTGCGGTGCCGCATCAGCAATGTCTCGACCAAAGATTGTGCTGTTTTAAGCCGTTGAGGATCATCCGACTGTGCAACCCAAGCCGCTAAATCATTGAGCGAACCATTCACTAGGTGAGCAAACCCCTCTGCATCAATCGTGCTTAGCTCACCCTCAGTGACCGCAATCTGAATAGACTCACGGAGCAAGGCAAAGCCATACTGATCTATTTCAGCTAGATCATCTGCTGCCAAAACAGCTGGAGCCTCAATGAAAACCAACCGCCGCAGTTTGTCTTGATGAGCTACTTCGAGAAATGCCTGACAGCCGACGATGAGCTGCTGCCAGTTGGTGTGTAGGGGCTGAACTTTAGTTTGGATGTAGTCTGTGATCTCGCCATAGGCTTCAACGATGACAGCCTTAAATACGCCCAACTTGTCGTTGAATTGGTGATATAAGGCCCCCCGTGTAATCCCTAATTCGCTGATGATTTCCTCCGTTCCCGTGGCGGCAAACCCCTTGGTGGCAAATAAGTGACGCGCTCGGTCGAGAATGGCGCGACGAGTGCGACGAGTTTGTTCTGCTTTGGTCAACTTGGCAGGCATAGTGAAGGGCTCGAATTAAACATTCAGACAGTATGTATCTTGACAAGAGGGTTCACTCTCGCTACTTTAGGATACATACAGATTGTATCTTTGTTTGGGGAAAGCCCTCACAGGAGTTTTATGTTAGCCACCCTAAGTACTCGCAAGGCAACAACTGCGGATATTTCATTCCTTGCCAGAATTGAGTATGAGGCTTCTTTGCCGCCATTGAATCATTGCTTTTGGGAAGATCTGTTGGACGGGACTGGAGCCACTGCCTTGCAGTTTATTGAGGCAGAACTGAGGACAGATGCTTCTAATTGGGGCAAGGTGGAAGATTTTTTGATCTTAGAGGTTGAAAGTAAGCCTATTGCAGCCGCAGCAGGCTATGTGCCTGATACAGAAGACTACTGCCCGTTGCGCTTGTCGCGTTTGGAGGCGATCGCACAGGAATTGAAGTGGTCTAGGGAAAACCTAACCGCCTTTCATGATCGCTATTTGGCACTTTGGGGAGGGGATTTGCGACCATTTTTCCTAACCCCCCAAGCAACTTGGATTATTGAGAATGTTGCTGTGTTACCGGAGGCAAGGGGACGAGGCTTTGGCAAAGTATTAATCCAAGCGTTGTTGGAAGAAGGGCGATCGCAGCAGCATGACTTTGCCGGAATTATGGTGATCAACGGCAATGATATCGCTCGCCATACCTATGAATTCATTGGATTTAAGCCCTATCAAACCTTCCACGCAGATTACTTCTCACAACAATTCAATATTGAGTTTCCGGGAGTGACGAAGTTTGGTCTGCGTCTTAATTAATGCGTTTTAATTAACAGGAGAACGGCAATGTCTTTTAAGACGATTTTGGTTGCAGGGGCAAGTCGTGGCATTGGACTTGCGGTTGCAAAACATTTGATGGATCAGTGCGATCGCCTCTTAGCAGTGTCTCGAACCGGGGCTCCGGTGGGCGAATGGGTGCAGGCAGATTTGTCTGATTTAGCAGGGATAGAAACGGTGGTCAACGCGATCGGGGATGATGCCTTAGATGCATTGCTATATATGGGTGGAGCCTGGGAAACCCACGCATTTACCCCCCAGTATCGTTTCGAAGAGTGTTCTGATGAGGATATTGTTCGCGTGCTTGCCGTCAATCTGGTTGCGCCTATTCGACTGGTGAAAGCGTTACTGCCTGCCTTACGGCGATCAAATAATCCAAAAATCATTTTTATGGGGGCGCTTTCCGGTCGAGACAATTTCCCAGGAAGGGAGGTTGCTAACAGTGCATCGAAGTTCGGGTTGCGGGGAGTGGTACATTCCTTACGGGAGGAACTGCGATCGCAACAGATAAGTGTAACGGTGATTAACCCTGGCAATGTTGGCACACCGGAAGTTTTGGCAGATCTCGCAGCAGCCAAGTTGACGGGCGGTGAAGCCATTCCGCTCAGCGATCTTCTTTCCATCGTTGACTGCATTCTCTCTTTGTCACGAGCGACTTGTGTTAAGGAGATTGATGTACCTGCAATGCTAGGTGAGGGCGCTTAAATTTATCAAAAGGAGATTTGTGAGGCATAACATCGGCCCGTCTTCTTCATAAAGGTGCTGCACTCGGAGAGCCCTATCACGGCTCGGACTGGCTAAAGTCACTTGATTTTACTCTCATTTACGTTGCCCGCACCTCTGCTCTCGCACCTCTGCTAAAGTCAATGGAGAGATCAACATGACTGCCATCACCCCTGCTCGTTTCGTTGAAGAAAAAAGCCTTGCTGACGGAGCGAGCGAGCCAAACCGAACCCTTTGGATCAGCGAAGTTGACGGTCTTAAACAGTTCGGCGCATTCATCGAGATCCTGCAACCGGGTTCTCGTTCGTCCATCAAGCATTGGCACAGTAATGAGGACGAGATGGTCTATGTTCTAGAGGGCGAGATCACGCTGATTGAGGGCGATACGGAAACGCTACTTCGTCCGGGAGATGCCGCGACGTTTCGCGCGGGTGTGCCCATTGGACACTACCTTGAGAACCGCAGTCCTGCGATAACTCGATGCCTGGTCGTTGGTACTAGGGCAGCGACCGACCAAATTACCTATCCAGACCACGATCGAGTCTGTCATCGCGATCGCTCAATCCCCGACGACATCTGGACGAACGGTGCTGGCTCACCAGCAGACAGCCCATACCGTTAACAAGCGCCGGAAAATTTGGGAATTGATAGAGCAAGTGTTTCGAGTTAATGAGCTAATGGCGGGGATCTATAGCCGTCCAGCCTGGATGGCAAGCCTCTCTGTTTCGGCCTAGCTCACCATCGCTGTTACCTGAGCAGCCGTAGCTAAAAGGGCCATCTAGGTAAGCGGATCGGAATTGCATTTTGAACTTCGTCTCGAATTGCGTCAACAACTCTATCGGTCACTTCTTGAACCACGGTATCGGCCACCGCATTCACCGCCGCCGCTAAGAACCCTGTCTCACCCGTTGCTGCAATATCAAATACACAACCTTCCATAAACACTGCCCCAATTTCCGCCTCTTGGCAAAGCTGTGTTGCCTCTCGAATTTGAGCAGGTGCGACCCCCGCTAATGACGGAAATCGATCAGGAAACGCCCGATTGGTGAATGTCTCTGTCGATTGCCCTGGCCCGTAGTCAAACAAAGACGTCGCTGGGGTTATCCGCCAGCTATCACCAAACTGACGATATAGCTGCTCAAAAAAGGCTCGCTGAACCTGGTTTAACGAAATGGGCACATCAATCACTCGATTGATCAATTGCGTGACTGATGCATAGGCATCCTGAGCTGGCACCACTGCCCCTCCCTGAACTCGCAAATCATTATTTAGAGTTCCATCAAAATCACCCAACAGACCGCTCAGGGTGCCTGCATCCGCTCGGGGCACATAGGGCGTGATATTAATAAAGTCCTCACCGCCTGCCCGAATGCCTTTGATTTCTACCCGCTCGCCACTTGGCCATCGAATGCTGTAGTGGCGATCGCCCGTTGCCATCACCGAACCACCACCAGGCAACGTTAGCTCGCCCTCAGTCATCTTAGTCGGCACACCATCCACCCATAGGGGCGTCACCCCATCAGGAAAATCCTGAGCGTAAATAGCCACCTGATGCCCGGCGACCTTCATTGCCGCTGCCGTATTCAAAGACAGGTGAGAATTCGACGGAACTTGACTTTGCCGAGCCTGCACCTCAAAGTGAGCATCCTGCGATTTGCTCAATACAAACTCGCCCACTGTTTGAAAGCTATAGCGATAGCCATCGTACGTCACAATATGCGGATCGCCGTAGCTGCTTCCCCTTGCTCCATCACCACTAGTCGCAGGCGGTCTAGTCGCAGGCGGTCTAGTCGCTGCAGTATCAGCCTCCTCTTCACAGGGCACATCCTCCACCTGTACATTAATCTCTCCAGGCGTAAAGTCTGCCGTTACCGCCAGCAGCGCCTCACTCGTGGGCACATAGGTTACGCCCCCAATCGGACGCCCTTCACATTCACAGGTCCCTTCCACGCAATAACGCTTCGTAAAACTGCGGCTGAATCTTTCCGTGTCACGACCAAACCGGATGCCACCATAGCCATTCGTCACCGTCAGCGTCACAATTTTATTCGGTGGGAGGGTTACGTCCCACAGGTATTGAGTAGTGGGTGCAATGGCTGTGTTGCCAGGTACTGAAAGCGGTCGCGACCCCCGCCCCTCATCGGTGATATTCGGATCATCCGTATCCCAATCACGCCCCGCCGATGGGTCACCCTCTAGCCCCATCGGCCAGGTTTCTAGCAGGCGATCGCGATCACCGGTTAACCGCATTAGCAATTCAAACTTATCTTCAGCCCCTAGCGAAGACAGTTCTGCCGCCCGATTGGCATAGAACCGATCAAACAGATTCCACACGTCTACGCCCTGATAGGCCAGGTGACTAAAGAAAATGGTGGACTCATAAGAGCGATCCGAGAGCGATCGCAACGACTGTAAATAGTCACGCCATCGCCGCTGCCCAATATGCGTCGGATTCACCAACTGATGCCCTATCCAGTCAGCCGTGCCCTCTCGCAACCAATCTTCGGGCGTATTCACCACGCCCCCCATGCGGTCGAATTGATAGCAGTGAGCTAGCTCATGGGCTAGAACCTGTTTTTGGTCATTCCCATCCAGAGCACCATCAAAGTAATCATCGCCTAGCACAATCAGGCAAACATCCCAGGCTTCAATCGGGCCACCGCCAGTCCCAGACGCATCCGTAAGCGAATCTAAATCGTCAGGATTTCCCACAACAGCATTTGCCCTGGCATAGGGATGGGGGCGACCGTCTGCAGGGCCTAAAAAGTAGAGTTGGTCAGCATCTCGATGCGTTTCTACAACGCGCTTTGTCAGGCGATATCCGGTGAGGCTTTCAAGCCTACCCTGAAGTCTTACCAGCTCTGCCGCTGGTTCTACTGAAGCAAAAGCAACGCTGTGGGAGAAGGAAATAATGGTGATAACCGCTGTCACTAAAAACAGCAAGCAAAATCTCAGCCAATGGGCTCGATGATGACGCATAGGATAACGAGGCATAGATCAAACTCTCCAAAAATGCGATCCCTACTTAACACGAGCAATCACCCACAAACTGACATCTCAAAAGAGTTAGCAACCCGCATAAAGCTATCTTTCCTTATCCAGTTCTCTCTCCCCTAGTCCGGACGGAAAAACTGTCATGAAGCTAACGGGGTGCTGTCAAGTTAATCAATCGTTAAAGAGTCTGCTTACAACCGCCTCGACGTAGACGGCCTGGTTGCACTTGTTCACCCGTGAATAGCATTCAAAAACGTATCTAGTAGTGAAGTCAATGCTAAAACGGAGGGTATTGAATAGACCCTTGTCTAAGATACGCTCAATTTGAAGCTGATACACGGCAGACTTTAGAGATAGGTATGACAGACATAGAATCTGCTCGAATAGTCTATGAGGTACAATGCACTTGCTACATCTCCATACTTTGTTCGGATACTCCCAGCGACGATCGCCATGACCAACGACGAACTACGACAGGCAATAGCCGCGAACACAGTCGCTATCGACGCTTTAGTCACTCAATTCATCCGGCCTAACGCTCAGCAGGCTTTGGAGAATCAGCGCTCTGTTGCTCAGATAGTTGAGTTAATGGATCGCCATGCTCAGGCGATTGTGCAAATTGACGAAAGGCTAGAGGCAAGCATTCAACAGATAAACGCAAATGCAGAGCAAATTGCAGCCCTAGGCGATAGGCTAGAGCAGTTCGATACGAGGTTAGAAGAAACGCGCCAGCTCGTAGCAAAGAACGCTAGCGACATTGCTCAAATGGGTACCAGACACGAGCAAATGTTTGAGCGGTTAGATACGCGGTTAGAACGAACAGATAACCAAATCAATGCATTGATCGAGGAAAACCGAGCATTTAGAGAATCACAGCAGTCTCAGCTAGCAGCAATTATCGGCAATGGTCGCAGGATCGACCGACTTGAGCAACAGGCCAGCTGACTCATCATCATCATACAGATAGTTCACGCCCTCCCCTTAACCCTATAGGTATGGGCAGAGCACTAGCCGACTCTAGGCAGAAGTTGGCTCAGAACCCGCTCAATCGCGCAAGCGACCTAACGCACCCATTTTGACCTGCGCGAAGTCAATCGCGCAGGTCAAAATGGGTGATCGAGGGCGGCATGTCCAATGGTTTGTTCAGCGGTTCTTGCGATTGGTTCTGCCGCCGCCGCCCGCTGATCTGGGATTCGGTAGCTAGCTAGGCGAGCCTCCTCACAAAGACCCGCCCGCCCTCGTCAACTAGGGTGAATGAGGTCTGTTATTACAGTGATGAGTTGTTCGGAATCAATCGGTTTTGCCAAATGCTGTTGGAACCCAGCAGCTTGCGCCTGCTGCTGGTCAAACTCTCCTACATAGGCGGTCAAAGCGATCGCTCGAATAGAAGCATTATGTTGTTGACTGCCTTCTCGAATGTGGCGCATCAGCATGTAGCCATCCATTTCGGCCATACCAATATCACTTAAGAGCACATCAAAGTAGTTTCGTTCTAGCGCTTGTAAGGCTTGGCTAGCAGACGCCGCAGTCGTGACGACTGCGGCGTCTGCTAGTAAAAGTGATAAGAATTCACATGTATCAAAATCATCTTCTACGATCAGCACTTGAATATCAGAGAGCGGTGCCGATTCTAGCCCAAGGAGCGTAACAATTTCGTCGGTTGAGTTTGAATCAGATTGTGCTGACAGCAACAAAGGAAAGTGAACTGTAAAAGTTGCGCCCTGATTTTCTCCAGGGCTATCAACGCGAATCGTACCGCCATGTAACTCGACGACTTGACGGGTAATCGCTAGTCCCAACCCCAACCCGCCAAACTTTCGAGTAGTAGCCCCGTCTTCCTGACGGAAATGTTCAAAAACATAAGGCAAAAAATCCGGTGCGATCCCTTTGCCCGTATCAGTGACCTGAACCTCTGCTTGCTGCTCGCGTTGAGTCAGCAAAATCCGCACTTGTCCTCCAGAGGGCGTGAACTTGACGGCATTAGAGAGCAAGTTCCAAATTACCTGCTGTAATCGTCCTGCATCGCCACATACTTGAATGCAATGGGGTGGAAAGTCAAGGTTAATCTGAATGTTTTTAGTGCTGGCAGCGAGCTGAACAGTTTCTGACGCAGCGCGAATAACAAACTCTAAATTGACAGCACTGGTATTGAGCGTGAGCTTGCCATGCATGATGCGAGAAATATCGAGCAAGTCGTCGATCAGCTGTGCCTGTAGTTTGGCATTGCGCTCAATGGTGGCCAAGGCCTGCCGAGTGCGATTTTCATCCAGTTTTTTCTGTTGTAAGAGATTGGTCCAGCCCAAAATAGGATTCAAAGGAGAGCGTAATTCGTGTGAGAGCACCGCTAAGAACTCGTCTTTGAGGCGGTTCGCGCGTTCTGCTTGACTACGGGCTGCTTGTTCTCTAGCGAGGAGTTGTTCTCTTTCGATATCAATCTGTTTGCGATCGGTAATGTCAACAGCCGCTAACATTGCATAGGCTGGTTGCGCCGATGACCCTGAGCCATTGAAAAAAACTTGTTTGCGGACGCTGAGCCACCGGGTTTCGCCAGTTGGCCATAAAACGCGGTGCTCACGTGCAAACCATCCGGTTCCTGTGGGATCAAGCACTTGTCGAATGATTTCATCTAATTCGTTGCGCTCATCAGGGTGAAAGGTAGCATGAACCAGATCTCGTGGTACCACCAGTTCATCGGCAGGTAATCCATACAAGTGCGCCGCTTCTGGCGATAGCTCGACGGTGTTGGTAGTATAGTCAAACTTCGCTAGTCCCACTCCAGCGACCTGTACACCTAGCTGTAGTCTTTCTTGCGATTCTAGTAAGCATTGTGCCGTCTGTTGTTGTTCAGCTAATTGTTGTTGGATTTGGAGATACAGTTCAACCCTGTGCAGCGCAACACCCACGTGAGTTGACAGTTGTTTGAGCAAGTCAATTTCAGTTGGGTTCCATAGTCGTGGACCCTGACAATGGTGGGCAATGAGCAGTCCCCATAAAATATCTTCTCGCAGAATTGGCACCACTAAAGTGGCCCGCACCTCAAGGTGATTTAAGAACGCTTGATAACAAGGTGTGACGGGTTCGCGATCTAGGTCGGAAATCGCCGTTACCTTACCCTGACGATAAGTTTGGGCATAGGCCTGAATCAAACAAGGATCTTCAAATGAGTTCGCGAGCAAGGACTGCCAAGGTGCTTCAACTGCCTCAGCGACGACATGGCCAATAGCTGAGTTAGGCTCTAGTTTAAACACCAGCACGCGATCGGTTTGGAGAAACTGACGAACTTCTTGCACTGTTGCTTCAAGAACTTTGTCGAGTTCCAAGCTGCGATGAATTTTCTGACCAATTTGGGTGATGAGGCGTTCTTTTTGGTTAGAGCGCTGAATTTTCTCGGTGAATTGGGCTTGACGCAGCACATTCCTAACGGATGACTGCAAGCTTTGCGCATTGAACTGTCCCTTAACTAAGTAGTCTTTTACACCGGCCTTTAACAGCTGAACAGCTGTTGTTTCGTTATCTTGCCCCGTAATTACAATGACGGGCGAAGCGGGCTGGTTCGAGAGATTATGCAGCGCTTTGAGAAAGGCGGTCGCCTTCAAATCGGGCAGGCAGTGATCCAGCAACACTAAATCCACTGGGGTCGTTCGGCAAATCTCTAGACCTTCTGCACCCGTATTCGCTACCAGCACTTCATAAGCGTGATCTGAATTGTGTTCTAAATAACGACAAATTGCTACTTGATCTGCATGGCAATCTTCTACCAACAATAGAGTTAAGCGGTTTGAGTCACCCTCAAATAATGGTTTAGAGTTAACTGATGGCAGAAGAGCACGTTCGGGCCTTGGGATTTGCCAAAAAGTCGTCACTACTGCCCAAGGGGTTGGATTGGCGTCCTGAAACAGAGGCTGCGCATCTATTTTAATCCACAATAACCTGCCGTCTGGTCGATATATCCCCATCACGACGCCGACAATAGGCTGACCTGTTTTCAGCGCCTTCATAGCTGGATGATCGTTTCCTGGGAAGGGAGATCCATCTGCCCGAATGGTTTGCCACAGTTGGCTGCAAGATGTACTGTTTTGCATCTGCACTAAGGTAAATCCCAGCAAGGTCTCTGCTGCTGAATTACATGCTTGAATCGTACCCTCCGATAGTTGAAACACCATGCCTACCGCCAAATTTGAGGCAGAACTATCTGGCTCTAGAGTATCTGATAACTCAGCAAGGAGAAAATGTTCGTGCTCAGAGTAGTTAGACATGACTTCTTGTGGATGAGCTAAAGGACTGAGGCTATAGGTAACCCATTATCCTCTGATCGGCGATCTCCTAATTTTTCTTACCTTTGAGTAAGAGACTCTCTTAAATCAAGTGAATAGGGCTTTAAAGACCAAAATCATCGAATCAAAAGACAAAATTCGGCAAAGACAGCTACTTTCATTACAATACTACACATAGGGTTACGTATCACTAAGTGCATCTCTGTAGTGTGAATCAGATTTTAGAGGCCGTCAGTTCCATCTAAATTGCAGGGCAGTGTGACGACGAAGGTCGTGCCGCGTTCAACGACACTATCGACTTTTACAATCCCGCGATGTAGCTCGACGCATTCCTTCAATATGCTGAGCCCTAAACCAGTTCCAGGAATAGTACCTACGTTGTGAGCGCGAAAAAAAGGATCAAATAAAGCAGCCTGGTCTTCAAGGGGAATGCCTTGGCCTTGATCACTGACCTGCAAGATGATCTGATCGTCTCGTCGTTCTATCCGAAGGTTAACCGGAGCGGTCTCTGGAGAATACTTAATCGCATTAGAGAGCAGATTACTCAAAATAGTTTCTACGAGGGAAATATCTAAGTTGACTAAAGAGAGTTCTCCTTGAGCGTGCAAATGAATCTTTCGATTTTTGGCAGTACTCAGCTGAAAATTGTTGATTAGATTTTTGCAGTGACTTTGAATATCAACAGGTTTGGGTTTGAAGATGACCTTCGAGGACGTATTTCGAGAGAGTATCAACAGGTCGTCTAAGAGGGTCGTTAGCTTTGTAACTACGCTCTGCATGCGCTGAAATAGATCCTGTTTCTTTTCAGAGCTATATTGACTCTCTTGCTTTTGCAGCAATTGAATAATGCCAGAGATGACAGATAGCGGGGCGCGAAACTCATGGGAAACCATAGAAACGAATCGCGTTTTGAGCGTATTGAGTTCTTCTAACATTTTGTTTTGTTGAGCAAGCTGGGTAGTGAGGTGGCGAGACCTCATCAACAGCGAAATTCGCACATCTAGCTCATCGGGATCTATCGGCACCGTTACCAGCTCATCAATTTGATAACGCACATCCGCAGGCAAAGTGCCGACTATATTTTTCGGCAAGAGTGCTAAAACCGGTAGCAATACAGGTTCAGCTTTCTTCCGCCATCGGGTAATCTGTGTACGCCAACGCCCTAGTTCTACTAAGTTGCAAATAATTAAGTCAACTTCTATATCTTTTACAGTGGCGATAGTGCTATCTAGACTCCTCTCTAACACGGCCTGTTCATCTAGAAAAACAATCTCAAAATCAGAAGAAAGTCTTTCGATCAGTAAGCGTCTGTTCTCGCTTGGATTGAGCATCAATAAAAGTCGCGGTTTACTCATGGCTATTACTGAGGCTATTGGCAATTAAAGCAAGTAATGGGCGAATCGAGAGAGGTTTAATGAGAGGGACGGAGAAACAGTCGATGGCTTTGTATAAAGAAGGGATATATGCTCGACTAGGCGCAGTGATGACAAAAAAGGGAATATTGTGAGATTTAAATATCTGACAGACTGGCCAAACCCTCTCATCAAAACCGGTAATACCCAATAGTACGAGCCTAATCGGGATGATTTCAATTGAAAGTATTATCTCTTCATAGCTTGAAGCCATCTCAACCATGTAGCCCGCTTTGCTTAAAAACTCACTCAGCAGTTCCCGATTGCGCCGGTTACGTCCCCCCCACAAAATACAACTATCTGATTCCATCTCTTACTCAAACCTCTTTGGTGGCGTTACCCACTCTGGAACACCGCTGAGAATACCGCGTAAGTTGGATAAGGGCGCACCTACCTGCAAGCCATAGCGTGAAATTTTAAACTCACGCAGCGTCGTCTCAAAATTAGACAACCGCTTTTTGAGCACTCCAATGGCCTTACGCAACTGACCGTCAATCTCCAAATAACGTAGAAAAATAATATTGTCCGCTAGGTAGCTCAGACCTTGCCCTGTTGCCTGAAAATCGCCCATTATGCTATCTACCTCATTTACTAATATTGTCGTCACCCCCATATTTTGTAAGTAGCGACAGAGGGCATGGACATGGGTTGTCATATCTTCCCCACGCATCGCCAAGCGATAGCCCGAGAGACTATCAATCATCACGATTTGTGTCCCCTGTACTTCCACTTCGTGTCGTACCATTTGCGCAAATTCATCCGGCGTCAAAGATAGTGCCTCGACTGCATTAATTTTGAGCTTTTTATTTTCTATCATTGCTCTTACCGGCATATTGATGCTTTCACAGCGATGCAAAATCGTATCCGTCGCTTCCTCAAAAGAATAAATGACCGAACGCTCCCCGCGTCCTGCGGCCTCTTTCATAAACTGCGCGCCAAAGGTGGTTTTACCAACACCTGTTGGCCCTGTCACAATAGTGACAGTCCCCCGTTCAATACCACCATGGAGTAGTTCATCTAGCTCAGGAATCCCGGAAGAAATGCTATCAGGCGAGTAGCTCCGACTAAATGTCTCAGGCTTTAGCTTAGGAAAGACAACAATGCCCGACGACCCTATCTTTAGTGAATGAACGCCCTCAATAAAGCCCGACCCTCTAAATTTTTCAACCTGAATCGTTCGTCCCGCAGGGGTGGCTGTAAGGGTAATGACGCTATCACTTAAGAATTGCAGGTCGTCATCGGGATTGGTCACACTGTCTTCTGAAGTGAAAATAGTTGTTGCATCTTGATCGGTTAAGTAGCGTACGAAGGAAAGCACCTGTTGATGGAACTGATAGGTATCGCGAGAAAGGTAACGAAACTGCGTAATTGAATCGACGAAAACGCGTTTGGGCTGAAAGTTTTGAATGCTAGTCAAAATTTTATTTGTTATCGATTCACGCTCGACATCGGCAGGCGAAAAAATGTCATAGGATTTATCTTCAGTGAAAAAATCAGCAGAAGGACTCAGATCCAAAAAATGAACAAACTCAAGATTAAACCCTAACTTTTCTGCGTTACGACGAATTTTAGATTCAACCTCACCCAGCGTAATAAATAAAGCAGGTTTTTTTTGGGTTGCTTGTGATAAAAAGTGTAGCCCCAAAGTGGTTTTTCCGTGGCCGGGACCACCGCGAAGTAAATACGTCTGATTAGGAATTAGGCCACCTGAAAGAACACTATCTAATCCTTTAATGCCCGTTGATAGTCGAGTTTCTGTTGCTGCTGATGGTTGAGAAGGGGATGATGGCACAATAAAATCCAGAGCCAGCTCATGGAGGCAAACAACGATTTGGACGATCAGATTTTCATACAGGACACGCTGATGAATATTTAAATATCACCAGTATTGAATACTATACAGTTCAGCGCTAAAAGATTTTTTAGCACCCTGTTTTGTAGGTTTTAGCTTGCCCTTTGCTCCAAGATGTTGATTCTATTAGCGTTATTCATAATGCTTGCTAAAGCTTCCCTCTGAGCTTGCCTATCGGCT
>LJZR01000046.1 GCA_001314865.1 Phormidesmis priestleyi Ana
AGTAGCACATTTAGTATTTTTGGAATAGAGAGGTAAAATCGTGACTGCACATCCAGAGCCAGAAGACATGCGGTTGCAAGTGGACGTTAGTGAAGAAGTTAAAACTCGGCTTAAGCTTCAGTCCGTTAAGGTGGGCAAAACCATGAGCGAGTTAGTGGAAGAAGCGCTGAAAGAGTATTTGGACAAGAAGGAAAATACAAAGGCCAATTGAGGCAGCAATCGTAATCGAGAGAGGGATGGCAGTAAGGTTTCTAGGCTGTTTGCTGCCATTGACTAAAAATGATTTAGCAAGAGCGTAGAGCCGTTAGCAGAATGAGCTAGGGAGTCAGCCAAGGCTTTAGGGCGCTTGGTATGAGCTGTTGAGTGTGCGAAAGGCTGAGCAGTCAGTGGTATTGCGTTGGGTGGGTTTTGCCAGCGTGATTAGCTCGTGTTGAATGCGATTGGGTTGTGGGCGATGGCGTCTGGGTTGGGCAGTGGTGGGTGGTAAATATTCATTTTTGAAAAATCCTTCTGGGTGAGTTGCGTCGAGCTTCTTTATTGCTGATGCATTACTTTTAGCAAGTTGAAAGTCAACTGTCAACGTTTGACTTTCAGTATTCTGGAGTGTCGGTGTGTTGAATGTCAAAATCTCAAAAAGTCAAGCTTTTGAAGGACAATTCATGAAGACCTGCCTCTTAAAGCCTGACGAAGTGAAAGTTTTCCTTGATATATCTGCCTTCTGGCCCAAAGACGATTTGGGAGAGCCTCGAACCGTCAACTCGGTATACGAAGAGGTGAGGGGAACCGAAAATGAAGTAGGTAGAAATACCTTGCGACTCGCTTTGGATGGTCGCCTTGATAGAGGTCACTTCGCCAACGCTGTGAAATTAGCGCGTTTGGCCGCTTCTTGGTCAAAGAAAGAGGTGAGTATTATGGATTTGTTGGTGATTGAAGAGAATAAGGCTAGCTCATAACAGATGCTCGGCTTAATAGCTTAGACAGGCTTGAAGCTGTGCTTGAGTGCGCTGAAAATTAGACCCCAGGAAATAAGCAGAAATTATCCGATAGAGAGGCTTGGCTAACGTACTTAGCTTGTGTTGCAGGCAGTGGGTTCTGCTGGGCTGATGTGCTTTGGGGGTGGGGCGATCGGTTTGGGGGTGATCGCGCCCATAGTGAAAGTTGTTAGGTCAATAGACATCACTCAATCTCTTGGATGAAGAGCTTTTTAGCGTTCTTGATGGTCTCAGGTAACGCTGGGCATATCTACATGCCTCTTTGTGTGTTGCACATATAGAATACATATATTGCATATATGCTTAACTTAAAAGATAGCATCGTTTTGCATATACGCAACACGTATATGAGATAAAATTCAGGAGTCTTACCTAATGACTGAAATGCCTAGACTCTCGCTGTCCTCTATTGATGTCTCACAAGAAACCGCCGATTGGTTTCAGGTGATGGCTAGCCTCAGCGAGCAGAGTAAACGGGAACTCACACGCCAGTTAATTGAGGGGCATTTTGTTCGCTGGCGAAAACGACATGTTGAGAAAGTTCAGTACTTTGCGAATCGACATGACTTAAGTTGGGAGCAAGCATTCCGGTTGTTGGCTGAACCTGAGCGCAAAGCCCCTTATTCAGACAAAGACTTTGAGTGGGCTAGAAGCTTAGCGAAGGAAGACATATGGGCAACGAAAGACAGTGCTTTAGACGGCTCAACACCGGCCCCTGAGACTGATTCCTACTCAAAGTAATCTGATGTCGCAATCTATATCTCGTACCAATACGCCGCAGGAATACTTTGCGCATGTTGGTAGTTTGGAGAGCCAAGAGGCGATCGCACTGATTGCGTACCAAATGCTTAACCATGAGCAATGCGGCCTCAAGCAAGTCTGTCTAGATGGAGAGGAAGAGACGCTGCTACAGGCATTTGAAACATTGCTGTCTGACTACGAATGCACCAGTCGAGAGCAATGGGCTAGGCTGAAGGAAAGCTGCTTACTGCTATTGGGTTCACCTATTGCGAGCTGCGTTGACCATCTGATTAGTGGACTCAGGACACCTGCGATCGCTGAATCAGCCATTCGCAGTGCGGGCTTAGCGTTAATCGCGGCTAATCAGAAAAAAGCAGAGCTATCTAGTCAAGGGTTTATGCGATCGCTGCTTGCCCAGGCAATCTACCGTTAGCCAGTGCCGCAGTCGTAATAGGCTGAAAACAACCGAAGGAGAATTAGGTATAACCGCCATGACAGCAGGTAATTTAGATCCACAACTCGTCATCAATAAGCTACTCGCGGAACTGGGAGAGCCTTGGTTGCCAGTCCATCATCAAGCCTTAGAAGCTGTGGAGGCTGGCGATGCGGAAACGCTGCGGCTGTTATCTGCAACGCACCTGGATGACAGCTTTTGTCGGGCTTGTGGTTATATGGCATCCATTCCCAAGCTGCCGCCTACGGTTGCGATCTTGATTGCTGAGAGTGCTAGGGCGATCGCAGATGCGCAACGAGAAAGGGCACTGTACCGGCTCAATTCGATCACTGCCGACTTGCTGAAGTAAGAACAGATCGCTTTTACGACTCAGACGTGGATATAGCCTCGCCTCTATCTCTAACATAATAGTGTAATTCACAGTTGGTGATTGGTGATATATGTAAACATCAATCACCAATAAGGCAAGCGCAGCCACATTTACTGTGAGGGGCTGATCAGGATCATTCTGAGCATGCCACTACAGGGAGGCAAACAAGCTTAGTTTCTTTCTCCAGTTCTCGTCATACCGTATAACAAAGACACTATAACCCGCTGTATACCTCAGATTCTCTCTAGTGATTCTGTCCTGTTCTTTCTGATCTGCGTGATCGTGAACTGAGCCGTCACAGAAGACAGCTAATTTAGCATCGCGGTAAAGGAAGTCAGGCTTTACATCTGCTTCTAGAATTAGCTCTTGCGCAGAGTCAGGTAGCTTTAGACCTTGTTGATACAACTCGTCTAAAAACTCACGTTCTAGCGCTGAACTAGGATCTGTTTGCGCGTAGAGCTGCTGGTAATGATCTTCACGAGTCATTTCCTGCCTGTGGCGGTTAGTAGTACTTTTTGTGAGCTGATTTAAGTAGTCACGAATGGCGTGGCGGTTGAGTAAGGGGTGAGCGAACTGGTTTCGATACGAGAGAAGACACTCGTAGCAAGCGCTATTACAGCTTTCTTTATTATGGATAAAATGACAGATATCGAGCGCTTCTCTCGCCAGCTGCTGGAAGGCCGTAGGGTTTTCTACAATTTGCGAAAGCACCCCTGCTCCGCCTTCTGAAGCTTCCCAGAATAGAAGATACTGCCCTTTACCTAGCCTCTCTGAGGCTAGTTCATTTTCTTCTAGCTTATAGGTCGCTTGAATCGCTCGCTCCATCGCATACTGAAAGCTAGCCAGAAATTCCTCTGAGCTGTCTTTGGGAAGAAAGAGCGGCCTGATGAGTAGTACGTTACACACATCCTCAACCATCAAGTGAACTTCCGTATTTACTGTACCTGAGTCTTCAGCATTTTTTGGATCGCCCCAATTTCCTGTTGCGCTGTCAAGCTTGAAGCCTCTTTCCTGGCTGCTTCTAAGCCCACGATTGATACGCCATATATTTGCAGTATCGCCGTAGGTCATCTCCAATAGCTTCGTACCATTTTCAGAGATGACTGTTGCCAGTTCGCGCTTCTGATGCTCGAAGCGGAAGTGAGTTGTGACATTATAGCCATACTTCAGCCGCTCTTCTTCATCACAGGTAATCCGCTCACGCCGCTTAGTGAGCATGGTTTCCATGTTTAAAATTCGATTGAGTTTAGCGGGGTTGCCATAGCTGTCGGGAGCAATCTTAGTGTTGCAGTTCTCACAAAGATCTCGCTGAGATTCATTTCCCGTATGAAAATAACCACACTGAGGGCAAAGTGCAGCCCTGTTATACCCGCTCTCAATTCCTTTCGCCGGGATACGAGTCTTTGAAATCTGAAACTTACTCCCTTCGTAGTAAAGAATGTTGCGAGGAGCAAATTCACGGATAGCAACAACTCGGGGGCGAGAGATGAATTCCCCGTTTTCTCCAGACTGAACATAGGCTCTTACTGGCAGGCGCGGGAAGTTATAGCCTGGAAGAAAGCCCTCAGAGGCAAAGTAACGGTAAGGATAGAACTCCAACTGCGACTGGTTTCTGCCCTTGCTAGTCTGACCCACTAGCAAATCGATCTGCCTTTTAGCTTCTCGTTCCTGGGATTCAGCGTTATCACGCTCTTTTTGATCGACTAGCCCTCTAGTTGCGCGGTCAATAGTCTGACGCGAATCTTCAAGTTGTGTCACTGCATCTCTATATAGATTTCGCCAGCGATCACAAGCTCTGTTAAAACTATTGAGTGCAGCTTCAATCGTTTGGAGTAAAAAGTCTTCGGTGTACCATGCTGCTTTCTGTAGGTCGGTTTTGCAAAAGGAGTCCTTTAAAACGACCTTCGCAGCCTGGAAGCAGCGCTCTAACGCATCAGCAGATAAAGTTAGCTGACTTTGAATAGAGTCTTTTAACAGGTAGCTATCCGTTTCTAGATCAAGGATCTGATTCATCGATTTTTCTAGATAAAGTCCCGTGTGCGCTAACCAAAGGGAGTGAATATGGGCTTTAATGAGATCCTGATTTCCCAGCTCTAGCTTTGGCGGTACGACTACGCCCGCGACCATTTGCTCAGGGCGTCTAAAGAAATACTGGTCGTGACCGCTTCCAACAGAAGCGTAGGTGATTACCATCGCCTCTTGTCCGCTCCGTCCGGCTCGTCCGCTGCGCTGCGCATAGTTAGCAGGACTAGGTGGTACGTTCCTCATATGAACGACGTTCAAATCTGAGATATCAATGCCTAACTCCATTGTTGGAGAGCAAAAAAGAGTGGAAAGCTCTCCGTTTCTAAATTGGGTTTCTCGGGCCTGCCGATCCTCATTCTTAACTTGCCCGGTGTGCTCACGGCCTTCCATATTATGGACGCTTGGCCCATCTTGTCCGTAGAAGTCCTGAAAGAACTGGTTGACTGCGACTGGAGTGTCCTCGCTACCTTCCAGACGTTTCGAAGTTAGCGGGTCAGGCTGTACGTGACTGACTTTTTGGGCTGTCCAGAACATTGCATCAATGCGAAGCTGAACTAGCGACCCCTCTTGAAGTAAGAACCCAGCATCTACTAATGCGGACACTAGAGCCTTAAGCAAGCTGTCATAATCGGCTTCAGCAATGCTTTCAGTTCGCCACGGCCATGCTTTAGGAGAGCGTAAAAATTGACCTATTTTGCTACGGGCAGTCAGCTTAGCCGTATCCTTCCCAGACTTAGTTGCTGAAATGGACGCCCACCGAGCTTCATTAAGCCGCTCGTATTCATCGAAGCGCCAGGGGTCTTTAACAGCCTGTCTAACCTCTCTTTTTAGACGTTCTATAGATTGCGGCTGCAATAGCGCTGCATCTAGCACAAGTTCTTTACGTAGCTGGTCTAGCACAGCGCGAATAACAGTGTGTCTCTGCTTTGGTGTTGCCTGAAGTAAGATTGGGTGAGGATACTTTTTCCAAAGATCTGTAGCTTGACAAACGCTTTCTAGTTCCTCGTATTCAATAACCAATAGACCACACTGCTCTAGGTTAGGCTGTACAATACGCCATCCCTTTTGCAGGTCTTCATAAAGTCGGTACTCAATCAGGTTCTGAAAGGCCTCTTCATTTCGGCGTTTGCCAGCGCCATAGTCTGCAACTTGTCTAGCATAATCGGCTTGAGTTAATCCCATTTGAGAGACGACTGCTTGAGCTAATCCTTTATGTGTGAGCTGTCGCTGAGCTTGCATTGCTCCATTTAAGGAAGCTCGCAGCAAACTTGTCTGAACAAAATCATTGAAGTGCCCCGATTGCAACGAAGCATCTTGTCGATTATCTGTGAAGCTAAGAATCTTTTCAGCTTGTTTGGAGACGGCTCCGCTGCTTTTTAAGCGATTCACAGTCGAAAGACATAGTAGCGTTGTTGCGGTGCTTCTCCCTTCGCTGCTTAACCGAGAAAGCTTTGTAAATTCTCGCTTTCGCCGATCATGAACAATTCCACAGTGCAAGCAAGTTAGAAACGGCTTGGGCGTAAACCAATATGCTGTCCCATTTAACAACGAAGAAACAACCTTACCGCTTGGTAGAACCTGTAATTTTTGAGGAATAAACTCGGCATACTCTTTTTTGGGAATTCGCTCTAGGTCTTTTCTTTTTTTGAACCAGCTATCAGGAAGCCGGTCTATTTGCGTTTCGTCCCATAATCCAGGTTCGTTAACAGTTAGATAACCATGTTGAATGTCAGCGTCTTCAAGACTAGAAAGCGCTGTTGGTAGAAGAGGCGTTACCTGCTGCCGGTCGCGGTCGTATTGAACTAGGTAGTAGTCTTGGCCACACTCGCGACAAAAGACAAGGGGATAGAGCAGGCGATCGCCTGTCGTAGAATATTGCCCCTCAAGCGTAAGCGTTCGCTCAGCTCGCTTTTCAGCCGTAGCGTAGACACTGCCGCCCTGAGAGACGAACTGGTGAAGTCGAAAGGCCAATCCCTTTGTCCTACTGCCCCAAAGCAGCATCTGTCGAAGAATTTCCTCACACTGCGCTTGGTCACTTTGCGTTTCTTCTGCAAGCTGAGCGGCTCCAGCATCAAGAGAAATAGGTGTACGTCGAATAAGATGTCCCGCTTCTTCTTGCAAACCAAAGTTCATCTCTATCCAAGCCGATAGCGGATGCGCTTGAAAGACTTCTATTGTCTGCTCATCTTCAGCAGGCAATCCAAAGGCGATCGCCTGCTGAAGCTCGCTAGCAGTGGGTACGGGCCTTTGAATGGTACGCTCTAGAGTCTCGTCAATAACGTTCTGAGCTTTGACTTCAATGCCGAAGAGCTTACTAGAAACAGCAGCAACCGTTTGATTGCGCTCTATCCGCGTACCTTCAGTAGACATCGTGGCACTGGTGCCAATACAAAGCAAATCTTGTCCGCAGCGCTGACGCAGCTTACGAATTAGGATCGCTACATCCGCACCCTGCCGCCCTCGGTAGGTATGAAGCTCGTCGAGAATCAGATATTTTAGATCAGAGGATTCTACTAACTTCTCCTCCTGGTTTCGGCTGAGCATCAGCTCTAGCATCATGTAGTTTGTGAGGATAATCTGAGGCGGATTGTTTTGAATTTCTGTTTTCTTCGCTAGGCTTTCCTGGCCGGTATATCGCTCTACTCGAATATGGGAATCGGGCACCTGGCTAAGGAACTTATCGAACTCTTCTTTCTGAGAGTTGATCAGTGCATTCATCGGATAGACTAAAATAGCGCGAACGCCTTTGATCTCTGGATGGCGCAGGAGGTCATCAAAGATAGGTACAACGTAGGTCATACTTTTTCCCGAGCCCGTTCCCGTAGTTAGAACATAAGGCTCCTGCTGATAGGCTACTCTAAACGCCTGCTCTTGATGTAGACGGAAAGTGTATTTAGTAACATAGTCTGGGAAGTAGCGAGCGCAATCAGGATGCAAAAGTCCCTGACTTATTAGCGCAGTGATGTTAGCTCCTTGGCTATAGGATGGATTGAGCTGAACCAGCGGATTAGGCCATAGTTGTCCTTCTTCCAACTCTTGCTCGACAAAGGCTCTTACTCGGCTATCCCGAATCTTGAGAAAGCTTTTGATGTAGTCTCGGTAGTCGTCGATGACCTTATCGCGAAGATGAAAAATATCTAGTGCTGGCAGAGCTTCTGAGACAACTGGGACTTCTAGATTCAATTCAGTCTCAGCGGTGCGCCCGTGGCGCTGATTTACCCAGTCTGATAGCTGCGCAGCTAGTGCGCTCGTTAGCGTCGATACATCAATCACCTTGTCGCCGAGGTCGGCAAAATCCCATTCCTCAGGAACAGCAGATAAAATCAGGTGCAGACGGTCTGCTTCAACGGCTTCGACGCCGCTACAGTCAAGCTCGGCGCTACCCTGCCCGATGAGGGCTATAAAAGGATTGAGATTTTCATTACTGAGCGGAAGCAATTCTTGCAGTCGAAGGGAAACTTTCATAAAAGCAGTTATCGCGTCCAATAGGGGGCTGTGAGGTTTTCTAAGAAGGTCGAAGGATTTGAGCGCGAGCCGCACACCATAAGCGATCTCATAGCTCTTGAGCAGCCGACATAAAATAAACGGCGCTGCTCGTTTAAGACTGTTTCCACCTCGTCATCTGGTAAATCAGGATTGATATAGGGAAGGGTTCCCTCGCGCAGACCAACGACGGCTACAAAGGGAAACTCTAATCCTTTAGCAGAATGGAGCGTGAGTACTTTGATATAAGTAGCATTGAGATCAATGTCATTGCCTGAGACAAACTTTGCTTCTGCGCCCTGTTCGACTAGTCGCTGAGCGATCGCCTTACCTATTGCAGTACTGGGACATAGCACTGCACCACCATGGACAGGTAATCGGCAGCGTTTAGCAGCCTCCATAAAGAACGAATGAATGAGTCGGCCTTCTTGATCGTTGCTGTCTGTAAGAACGATGGTAGGCGTTTTGCCCTGGTATGTGGAGGGTTCTTGACTAATACAGTCTATATCTCCGGCAGATGTATCTTTTAATACTGTGGCGCAGGCACTCATAATTTGCTCGGTATTGCGATAGTTGCGCTTGAGCAGCAGCGTACGCCCAGTGACTTTGAGGTCTTCGTGAATTTGCTGCCAGCTGAAGCCTCTTTGATAAATGGATTGGGAGGCATCAGCGGTAAGATAAATGCCCTTCAATGAAGGGACTAGCGCCAAAAGAAAACGTAAGGAGACAGGCGATAAATCTTGAGCTTCATCAATAATGACAGATTGGTAGGGCAGCTCTGCTAGCTGCTGAACGACAGCTAGCGCTTTAAGCCGTAGCTGTGACCAGGTAAGGTAGCCTTTATCCTCCATCAGATTTAGCCACTTCTGATAGACACTCCACAGCGCTGCTCGGATCGTCGTTTTAAGCGGAACGCCTCGACCCCAGCGTTCTATTGAGCTGTACTCATCTAGGGTAGTTAGACCCCAGCCTTCAATAACGTCCTGGATTTCTTGTAAAAGGTAGGTCAACCCAAGACGCTCTAGGACTTGACGACGCACTTGTTGATCGAAGACGTTTTCAGCGGGAATGTCGGCTGTTTGAAGTGCTAACTCTAGCAAAGACATACATTCGTGTTCTTTAGCAAATTTGGGCCTACCATAGGTTTTGACATAATAGAAATAAGTTAATGAATCGACAGTAGCGACTTTTACTCCTGCGGTGTCAAGTGGTTGTCCTAAAAGTTGGGTAAGAAGTTGTTCAGAGTACGCAACGAGAGCTTTAGTATATGTGGTAAACAAAACAGGTTTCAATCCCTGGTCGAGCAGGCTTTGAACCCGATAGATTGCTAAGGTTGATTTCCCTGTGCCTGGACCACCTTTTACTAAGATAGGGCCTTGCTTGCCATAGTTCTTGAGCTTTTCCTGCGCTGGATCAATCTTGAGTAAGAAAGTTGTGAGGCTACCCTCTACAAAGCGGTCAAGATCTTCAGGCTGCTTCAGCACGTACTCGCGCTCGTCAACAATCTCCTCAATGGGTCGAGGGTAGAGATTATCAATGACGCGCTGGACATACTGCTCTGGGATAGCTAGCTCTAGCAGAGCTTCTGAGTTGGGCGCGGCTGTAATAGCTGGCCAGTGCTCGGAGGGTATCTGCCACTTTTTAAGCCGCGCCTGAGTGAGTTTGAAAGGCAGCGAGGTGGTGATTAGTGACGGTTCATCGGTGGTTGCTGTGACCGGTTGAGCTGGTGGCACTGGCTGAGCGACTACAGGTGTCTTATACGCAGCGGCTTCTTTAGTGTGAGGTTCAAGCACGCTGCTATCTGGCGGCGGAGCCGGTTCATCTAACTCTGATAGCTCTATTTCGTAGGTGCGCTCGTCCCGCTTACGAACGCTCAGCAGCTTTACCCAGCCCTGACCAAAGCTATAAAACAGGCGGTAATCGCCAATGCGAATGCGGTAGACGTTATTGGTATAGCCCTTTAGCTTTTTAGCATCGCCTTGAGCAGAAATGGGATCGGTTTCGAGTACCTTCAGCTGCTTGCTGATCTTCTTTTGAACAGCTTGAGGGAGGTTAAGCAGTTCGCTAAAAAAGGTGTTGGTAAATGAGAGCGCCCAGGTGGATTGCATATGCTGTTTAGGGATATTCAAACAAATTGAGATCTGGAATGAAGCGATAGTCGCGCTGGTTCTTGCTCAGCAGTCCAATGTTATGGGATAGCGCAGTTGCTCCGATTAAGGCATCAGGAATTAACAGGCCGTGGCTGAGCGCGTAGGTTTCTATCAGTTCTGCGGTTCGCGCTGATATTGATTCGCTTAGATGTTTGATTTCAAACTGCGCCGTGAACTTATTGAGCGCCTGTTGCTCAGCCTTATTTCGACAGCCAATGACTAGCTCCATCACGGTGACTATCGAAATGCACAGGATGTAGTTCTGGCTCTCTGCGGCCAGACGGTTCTTGGCAGTCTCATCATCATTAGTCACGTCAATGAGAATATCGGTGTCAATTAGTAGATAAGTCATACTACCTCTGCCACTGCTGCGTTCTTGTCTGCCGCACCCAAGCTACGCTGTCCTGCATTTCTGGGCGATCGCGCCACATGCCAACAAACGGCTGATTGTCAAAGGTAATTGGCTGAGGCGATTGGCGCTGGCTGGTCTGATGGCGCTGCTTCAAAAAGCTGACGAACTCAATGACTGTCTGCTGAACTTCTTCTGGTAGTGATGTGACATCTGCTTGTAAGCGATCAAGATCTGACATGGGATTCTTCTCCTTTCATTACAGGCTAGTTAAACTTTTGAGCATTGAGCGGTTGAGTGACCTATAGCTACTCAGTACATCCCTCCCCAGGCGTCTAACATCGTTAGCATTCGCCCATCACCCAAACCATCAACGCGCTTAATGACATCTTTGAACGAGGTGAAAGGCTCTTTGCTTCGAGCTTTTTCAATGCCGTTGATTAGCTTTTCGGCGGTTTTTCCTTTGATCGCAGCCATATTCATTTTTTGCAGCAGTTCGGCGGTGCTTGCTGTGTTAAAGACTTCTAACGGTTCGATCTTTGTCGGGAGCTGGTGTTGAAGGGCGGTAATTTTCTGCTCTAGACTATGCATGTCTTGTTGGCGGGTCTGTTTAATATCTCCAAATATCTCTTCCATACGAGCTTCCAAATTAGTAAGCCGCTGACCCTCAAAACTGTTTCCTTTAGTTTGCTTGGCTTCTGCTGGCTTGGTAGCAGGAGACTGGGTAGTCGATATTTTTTTAAGAGCTTCTAGCTGTTTAACCGCTGTTTCTGCTAGATCATTCGGTACGACAAACGCATTGACCATCTCAGCAGCGCGGGGGTTAAGCTCTTTTGCTCTAGCCGCCGCGTAGTACTCTAGATCGCCAGCTAAAACCTCATAAGACTCTATGCCTGTCTGCTTAAGCAGGAGAGGAGATAACAGCCCACCCGATGACAGAATACTTTGAGCTAGAGCGTCAATCTCGTCTACCTTAAACGATGAACGGGGTGCTTTGGTGGTGATGCTTTTTACATCAACTAGATAATATTCACTCATGGCTATACTCCTATTTTCTGCATCACTTCGTATGACAGATTTCTAAACTCTTTGACCGAATCGCTGTTGCGGTCGAACTCGAATATTGACTTGGGATCGGGAATTTCTAAATTTCCCATTGTTAGCGTTTGGTTAATGCAGCTTGATAGTGCTGTCCGTTCGTAAATGACTGTATCGAGCACCGGCAGGTCGTAGCGCTCGATAACAGCGCTCCTTTGCTTGGGAAATACGAATTCTAAATACTTCGAGTTCGTTAGTATTTTAGAGGGTAGGACGCCTAGTACATTTAGCGGTTCTTTTTTGATACTAGAGCGGGTTTCATTGACTTCTTGCACGTAGTTTTTGACGTTGTTCAGCCCTTGATTAGAAAAGGGCTTCATGTCAGAAGGAATGATTAGATAGTCGGCTGCAACCAGCGCTATTTCGGCGTAAAGATCTCTAGAAGGTGGGGCATCGACGATTACGATGTCGTAGTCATCTTCTACGCGCTGAAGCTTATTATTAAGGCGAAAGCGGCTAGCCGCCGAGCGATTAAGCCTTTGCTGCTCATCAATTAACATGATGTGTGATGGGATAACGTCAATTTCAGGCGTGTTAAAGCCCTTTGACTTGCGAACGATGTCTGGAACGAAGTCAAAGTCTCCAGAGCTGATTAGCTGTAAGACGTTTTTCTCTTTGAGATTATCTTCCTCCTCAAACTGAAACTTGATTAAGCCAGTTGCGAAGGTAGAATTTGCTTGAGCATCTATATCGACAAGCAGAACTTTTTTACCTTTGTTTTGAAAGGCAGCAGCTAGATTAACGGCAGTGGTGGTTTTGCCAACGCCACCTTTATTGTGATAAATCGCGATTGTTTTCATAAGGTTGAGAATAAAAGATAAAAAATTAGGTAGTGGTCTGAGCTGAAGTGGTAGTCATTGAGATTCCGCTCTTATTAATAAGGTTCGTAATTCGGGTTTTCAACTTGTCTTGGCGTGTGTCGTAGAATTTCTGGAAGTCCTTTAACTCTTCTGGCAGTTTGCCTAGATCGTGGCGATCGCAGTAGTCCTGAATTGATTTTTTACTGCCTTCTCTATCACTGCCGGAGTGTTTGCTTTTCAACCATTCTATTGGCAGCGTTGCCTGTTTCTGGATGTTCTCTGTGCCTTCTAAAAGCTGAAGGTTGGGCAGTCTATCTCGCAGATCTCTAAGAAGTTCGACCTGCGTGTCGTCAAATCCGTCTTTTTTGAGCTGAACAGGTTTGAATTGAGATCGCGGAAAAATATGGTCTATATGGAACTGGTTTCTTAAGTCTACAAAGGGATAAAGCAATGAGAGTAGAAGGAATACTCTCTTATCTCCGTATTTCATTGAAGTGAGTTCTTGAACTTCTTCCTGCTCGAAGGTAAGAGATTTACCGCGCTGACGCATAGACTGATGGAGGGCTTCTACCGGAAATCCGTTGTCTGCTGAGGTTTTTATAACTGCTCTTAAGGCCGTAAGTAAGCTGTCTAAGCCACTACCCCAAATGCCAGAGGGCTTCAGCAGGGATCGGAATAGCCAACCCTTGATTAAGTTGTGATCGCTATCGTAAGAGTTATGCGTACGGTACGTATCAGAAAAATTTTTGTGGTACAGATAGTAGGCAATCGGTAATACTGCACTATCTGCTCGTAGGGTCTGCCCATTCAATCCAAAGTCTGCTATTAGATGTACTGAAAGTGTGATAGCACTACGAATCTTTGGCCATAGAGACTCTAGCTTTTGCATGTTTTCATGATTGAAGTTTTCAACCTTGAATCCTACACTGCTGATATCTGCTAGCATCAAGCCTGCTTTTAACACAAAGTCTTTTGAAAAATTGAAACCGTCTCGGATACTATTTATTTCATCGACTAACTTGTGTATTTCTTGTCGTGCATCTAGGTTTGACCATTGGGCAACTGCGACACTCAACAACAGGTCTGAATAGGATAATACTGTTCCACCACTATTGAGGCGAATAAAGATATTCAGAACTTTCTCAATGTCCTGACTGGTCTCTTCGTAATAGTGAACAAGGGGCTTAACATGCACCGTTTTGTGGAGTGACGATAAAACCCTAAAAGCTTTTTTGAGTTCAATCGGGCCTAGCGTAGGATGGTTTTCGGTAAGCCAGTCAAACATTGAAGGGCCATCTTCCATTTTTAGTATCTTGGGTACTTTAAACCAAAGTTCTTCTCCCGTTCCTTTGGCTTTGGAAGGCTCTAGAAACTTGAGACGATATTTAGAGTCTTCGTATTCCGCATCGCTTTCAGCAAGTAAGTCGAGATAGAGAAAGGATTGAGGAAACGCATCGGGACTATTCCACCATTTATAGGGAATCTTCATTGCCATAGAGCCTCGAAGTCCGATGTTGAGAGCGGTGAGTCTCTGCTGACCGTCTAAGATGGCGGTGAGGTTCTGGTTAGGAAGCAAACCTAAGTCAGGACAGTGTGGATTGTCTTTTTTATGATAATCGCGGACAAAGCCGTAGAACTTGAATTTGTGGCTATTTGCTGCTTCTACATTCCAAAATAAAAAGGTTCCAATGGGATAGTCTTGCATTAGACTGTCGAACAATTTTGCAATTTGCTCGGGTTGCCAAACAAATTCTCGTTGAATAGCGGGCAATACATATTGATTATTTTGGATGCGGGTGAGTGCATCAATGATTGGGCCACCGGGTTTATACATATTCTGGTTTTTGTAAGAGTTAATTGGTTGTATTAAAAAGAAGTAGAGTTAACGTCCTGGCTATCCGCTACCACCGAATAGCCGATCCCAGGCTTGTAAGACGAGGCGTTGGGTACGGTATTCGCCGAATTTTCTTATTTCATTATTTTTGAGGACACGGAAGGTTTCGCTTGGGAAGTCGGGGCCATAGATATCAGCAGGATCGAGGATGTAGCGAAGTTCGTCGCGGGTAAGACCGTAGAGATCAGCGTAGTAGGCGTCAAGGTCAGCCCGGAGAATAGCACGACGTTCTGAATCCCAGATAAAAGGTTCACCGTCATAGTCCATATCTTGGGCGAATGGCTGCAAATCCCAAGCGGTGTAACTAAGTTCAAGAACACGAGGCGTAATGAAATCAATGTCGGCATTACTGTAGCGGTTAGGCGGAACGATAGGAAGTTGTCGAAACACTGTAAATGTTAGATGTGTCCCTCCAATCTTTTGTCTAGCTACAAAATCGAATACCAAACTGTTAAAATTTCCAATTATTGTTGTAAAGTGAACATCTTTAGAGTTCATTATAAGTATCGGCGAAGTATGTCCCACTGCAACTCTGGGTAGCAAGCTAAAGATGGCAGTACGTTCGTTCGTTGCATTTGTAATGTCTCTAAACGCCAGCAACCAAGATCTATCCCATTTTTCAATCAAGCGTCTTTTTACTTCAGTCTTGCTAACCCAGTAGCGGGGAGTGACAGAATATCCCTTATCCTCAAAACGCTCATCAGGAATATCAGGAAGATGTGATGTTTGTGCACTTTCTGGGTAATCGGCGTAGTCACCGTAGCGATGATTGAAATGCCAAAACATTTTAGCTTCGTATAGCGGAAGCAACCCTTCTCCAGGCGCAGACATGAATAAGCCGCTATCGTTCGACATATCGAACATTCTCATGAATGAAATACCCCAAGGGTTCTTACCAGTAGATTCATTCTCTAGCACTGGAATTTTTCGATAAATCTTCTTAGTAAGTTCTGCGTCTATACTTGTACGAAAGATTGGGCACGTCAGTGTATTAGGATTAATAAGCTCTAAATCTTCATACGAGAGTGAAATAGCTTTTTGCGGATCATTAGCCTCTTGAGTTGTATTCGCTAACCAAACAAATTCTGGTTTTTTGAGCTTTACTTTGTTTCCTCTCAGAACAAATAGGCAAAACTTAACTGAATCATGCACATCACTAAAAATTAGCTTTAAGTTTCTAAAGCCAGTTAAGCATTTCAACCTCTCTGAGAGCATTACGTAGCTGAAGAATTTTTTGCTAGTATCGTCGGTGGCGATTTGGGCAGGAATAATAATGCCTGCGTGCCCCAACGATGAAATCAGCTTATCAACAGTCTCGGCAAATACAGAGTATGTATTGATGTCTCCAACTGCGGTAAATGGGAAACGAGCTGATTCTCGAACGAACTTGCTTTGAGCACTGGCATCGTGCTTAGCTACTTCCCATTCCTTTGCCAAGTCAGGATTAGTATTTTGTAGAGCATGAATCAGTTTTTTTCTTTCAGATTTATTTTTTGCGCTTACAATTTTTGAATCTCTTGTAGAAAAGAACTCTTTCTCCTGCAATTTAATTCGTTCCCAAGGCGGATTTCCTAATATGCAGTCAAACCCGCCTTGCTTAAATACCTCCGGAAACTCTAACGGCCAGTGAAAGAAACGCTTCTCTTTTGCGAGTTGATTCGCCGCATCTACGACGGCTTGAATTGTGAGATCGCCTCTCAATAAATTATCCAACGTTGCCGAAGTAGGCAAAAGCTGTAAGTACTGCTCTGTGAGCGGCATAAAAAACGCCGCTGTCCAAAGATTGCAAGCCGAATAGTCTCTCAGCCAAGGCTTGAGGCTACGACTGCTCTCATACTTCGCCTGCTTCTGACGTACCGCCACCGGACGATCATCCTTCATTTCTTCAATTTCTTGCCATGCTTGAGCATATTCTGCTCGTTCTCCCTCCAAATCGGCATCGAAAGTCAATCGCATTTGTCCTTCTAATTCGCTCTCTCGCTCCTTCTTATTTCGCTTCTTGAATTGAGTCGCGAGCTTTTTACCATCTCCGGTCACAGCCTGAAAAGCATTGTCTGGAATCCCTTCCTTCAAGCAGTCTAAATCCAGCACCCCTACCAAGGAATTGCCACACTTAATCCGATGATCCAAAAAATTCAGCGACAGCCCTCGGCATAGCCCTTCCAACCACAGCGCCACCTTACATAAATCCACCGCCAACGGATTCAAATCTACGCCATACACACAGTGCTGAATCACATCTCGAATTGCCGCCCGCAAAGGCTCTGGCCCTGGCTGAGGCTCATCCGTCCGCACTCGGGCTAATTCCTTGCCAATCCGCCGCGCCGCTGCTAGCAAAAAGTGCCCTGACCCACAGGCCGGATCGCAGACCTTCAGGCTCAGCAACGCCCGCTCCTGAGCTTCTACGGTGGCATCAACGCCTAACGCTTCTAGCCGATCCGCTATCACCGGCTCTAATGCACTTTTGATCAACTGCCCCACCAGCTCCGGCGGCGTATAGTAAGAACCGGTCGTCTTGCGATCGCTCCCCGTTACCAACCGAAACTCCCACGCGCCCTCTCGCTGACTTACCTGCGGATGAAACTCCAACAAGCTCTCATAAACGCTACCTAGCTCTTCAACGTCTAACGCCCCATAATTGACTCGCCGCAATTGACTCTTTTGTTCATAAAGAGAAAGCTTACTCAAGGCCAATGAAAGATCGTGGTTGTCAATTGAACAACCTTCTAAGTCGCTTAGCGTATGCGAACCAAATAGATCTCCATTTAACGGCGATAATCCTAGCATCTGACCGCGCCAGTTCTCATCAAAGAGCTGAAACGTAACTCGCAGTCCCTGCCACAAATCTTGAAATCCTTCACGCCGCCCGCTAGGACGCTCTACCAGAGCACGTAATCGCTCAATGCTGTAATATTCGCGGTAGATCCGTGTCTTCTCTGGATCTTCTTCCGAAAGCAGCAGATTGCGTGACTCTGCGACCATCAAGAACAATAGCCGGTAGATCAACATCAAAAGCTGTCGGTAATAGTCCTTCTCGGTAAGGTCTCCTAACTCAATTTTCTCCCGTAACCCTTGGCTCTGAGGATGCTGTAAAAATCCTGTCCCGAGCATCTTCAGCGCAAACTCAACTCCATCCCGCAGGCGATCACGAACTCGCCCGCCCTGCTGCAAGGATTCCTGATGATAAAACTCCAGCAGGCACTCGTCGGCATCCTCCATGCCCTCTGGTAAACGAGAGCGATGGAATAGTCGATAAAATAAACCAAATTCAGCAAAGTTCTCTCCATTGAGAATCTGCTCTAAATCGAACTCTATATAGGTTAGCCGCGTCATCAGGGTCGAATCTCGCAGCAAACGCCACCGTAGACCGTTAGTGACGACTGACCATAAGTGCTCAGTCTGATTTAGATACTCCTGCACTAAAGCATGTGCAGACAGTCGAGGTTTCCCGCTAGGGGGGCGCTCTTCTAGCCGAACATGGCAACCCACAATATGGACAGGAGGTTTATCGTCTCCAGGCTCAGCTCTATGAGAAATCGCATAGGTCTGTCCCTCTATAACTTCAGCTCGCGCTACATACACTGGGTCGTATCCTAAGCTTCTAAGCAGCGGCATCACCCACTGCTCTCGCGTCACGGTTGTTGCGAGATCGCCCTCTGGTAGCCGAGAAAGCGCCCTTTGAAACGCGCCCCAATAGGCTTTAGCATCGCCCCATGCTGTGGCCACTTCATCAGCTAGTTTGTCACTTTTAGAAAAGCCAAAATCTTCCGGAGCTTGCCCCTTAATCCCCCCAGCAGATAGCTCGGCGGTCAAATCAGCCGCAATCAGATTGCCTTGAATATCAACGCCTACCGGCATATCAACTGTATTTTTCATGCTACGTCCCTCCGCTGACCAGGCTGAAGAACAAATATACCTAATATGTCCATCGGTAGCTGAGGCTTTACTTTCACCTGTCCTTCTTTTGTAATGCTGCGCACTCGCCTGTGAGACTGGGCTAGCGCTTGGCCGCGCATCTGAGCGATCGCCTCTAATTCCTCCTCTAGCTTGTTCAAACTCTCAATTAACTCTGCCAACTCCATCTGCTTCAAAGCGGGCACAACGTCCCCAACCGGTTCTACCTGCCTAAGTAGCGGCTGAGCCTCATCTGGGTAGAGCCAGAGTGGATTAGAAGGTGGGCCAGTAAAGCCTGCCACAAAGCACTCTTCAGCTAGTAAATTTTGAACCCGTGGGCTGCTTAGGAGATAACGAGATCGTAATAGCAAGAGAGTCGTACGTTGCTCCACAGCATCCGTGATTGTAAAGCCACACCGAGCTGCAATTGGATCACGAGGATTCTCAAGCGTTTCTTCTAAAAGGTAGCGGGCTAGCCCTTCTGTTAGCGAATGATTGCGTCCTATAAACTCTGCGCCTTCTGGTGTAGGTGTTGTGAAAGCGATTGTCCGAGGCTGTGTTCCTAAGGCAGACTGTAGTGCTGAGGGAATAGACGGTAGTAGCCAGCTTTGCTTTTTCTTCTGTAATGATGCATTTAACCGACTACAGGCCGCTTTTACAAAACGTTCAATGTCCGCCTCACTTCCTAAGATTTGGTCGGACTCCACCAGTTCTCTTTCCACTTCATCTGGTTTAATTGCCCTTTGAGCAAACCGAGTACGGCTGACCTTCTCTCGTGCGATCGCTCTATCCCAGCTCTTATGAACCTGATCGACAGCAGAGTCCTCCTCCGTGTCTAACAGTTCTAACAGTGAGAGCTGTTCAGCATCGGTTTTGCGGTCGAACAGTGATTTAAATACAGCTTCTGAGACGGTAGCGCTATCCATAGGCACCGGCACCGTAATACCTAGCGTCTTATGAATTTCTACGGCCTTGCGGATTAAAACTTCTAGTACTGCGCCATCAACCGGGTTGTCTTGCCCATACAGCAGATAGCTTTTTACTAAGGGAGCTGTTTGTCCATAGCGATCAACCCTGCCCTCTCTTTGCTCCAGGCGGTTGGGGTTCCAGGGCAAGTCATAGTGAATAACCGCGTTAAAAAACGCTTGTAGGTTTACCCCTTCGCTGAGGCAGTCGGTTGCCACCAAAATCCGCTGCGAATAAGTCGAAAGCTCCTCTAAGCGTGATTCCCGCTCATCTTCGGATAACTCACCCGTGATCGAGATGATGCGAACCTTACTGCTTCTTTTTTTCTCAAACTTTTTTCGTAGTTCTTCGCCTACATAGTTAGCCGTGGCAATATAGCGGCACCAGACGATTGGATGAAACCCTTCGCTCAGTAAGCTTCCAATCGTAGTGATCGCCGCTTGTAGCTTGGCATCCTTTTGTCCTTTGAGTTCAGAGGCTGCTTGAATAAAGCCTCGAAGTTTCCGTCGGTCTGAGTCGCTGTATGTGCGCTGGCCTTGCTCAATTGCGATAGTGGGCTGCGCGTCAATGGCCTGCTCTTGATCGGTTGGATCGTACGTGTACGCTGCCATTAAATCTTCGTCAATCTCTGTCGTTAGCGCTTCATTGGTACCTGTTTTGCCTACTCGCTTACCGAGCGTTGCTACAGCTGCTTGAGGCGACGACATCACACAGCGAATTAATGCTAACGCTGCCCAGTAACGACCACGCCGCTGGGCATAACTCATTTCCTCAGTCGTAGTTTTTACTAGCCCTCTAGCAAAGTTGTAGACCTGCTCGAAAAGGTCTTTATATTCTTTGGATAGCTTGTACGGTTGCTCTAACGGGTCACGTTCTGGAAAAGGGGTTTCGTTGCCCAGCCATCGTTTTACATCAGCTCGCCTGCGCTGGACAAAATGACTAGCTAGTTCAATACGCTGCTCCTGAGTCAGGCTGTTAATATCCCAGGTTTCAAATTTTGGGTTCAGCAGACCGATTATCGAGAGGAAAGACTCTTCAATTCCGCTATGTGGAGTCGCTGTTAGTAGTACGAGGTGCTGACTGTCTTTTTGAACGATTTTCTGAAGCAGATGATGTCGCTGCTGCTGGGATGCGCTTCGCCCCCCTGGCTGAGCGCAGGTATGGGCTTCGTCTACAATGACTAAATCTGGGCAGTGGGTTAGGAAGCTTGCTCGCCTGCGATCCGACTTAGCGTAGTCCAAGCTGACAATGATGTGTTGGTAGTAGCCAAAGACGTGATGATCACCGCCGGGAAGCCCTCGCTCTAATTTGCCAACTGTGCCAGAACGGATTACGACTGCATTAATGTGAAATTTTTCCCGTAGCTCCCGTTGCCACTGATCGCACAGATGAGGCGGACAAAGGACTGCTAACCGCTTAACTTCCCCTCGATCGAGCATTTCGCGAGCAATCAACCCTGCTTCAATTGTCTTGCCAATACCCACGTCGTCAGCAATTAAGAGCCGGATTGTCTCCATCCGTAGCGCCATGAGCAGCGGTACGAGCTGATATGGACGAGGGCGAACTGATAGTCGTCCAAGCGATCTGAAAGGGCCTGCTCCGCTCCGAAGACTGAGTCTAGCTGCATCCAGTAGAAGCTGAGCGGCGGTGTGATCCTGCACGGTTTCCGGACTTGGTACTGGAAACCGTGCAGAGGTGATGGTTTCTAGCTCAAGCGGCTGATAGATACCACAAATTTGTGCTTCGTTGCCACTCAGGGGTCTTAGTCGCATCACGTCAGGGATGTCTGACGGTAGCACAACCCATTGACGATCTCGACAAGTAACGATGACACCTGGCGTAGCAACGAAACTATCAGTCATTCAAAAACTCAGTGGATGTAAGCACGGTAAAGTTTACTCCTTTGTCAGGACGATTGCGACCGTGAAGCGTTTGGAAGGTCTGTATAGAATGGGGTTTTATAAGCGATTGCCTTTGATGCTTTGAGTGCTATTGATTATAGCGACCACTCTACGCGACTAAGGAATTCAGCGCTGCCGCATGAGCAACTAGCTTATTGTCATAGGTCGTATTTACCCAGCTAATCTAGTCGCCGATCAGCTACGACATTGGGAGAGTTCAGGTTTGATCAGTCTGTATTAGCCGTTGAGCCTCTGAATGAATAGCCGAGTCATCATAACCACTGCATAAAGATTTCTTGAAGTGTCCTAAGTTGCTAATACGACGTAGAAACCTATGCCGTATTAGCCTTAAAGCATTAGATCTCGAGTCCCCGACTGGTCAAAGTCATCATCAATAAAACTCTTACCGCAACGAGTACTGCTACAGATGGGATAAGTGGAGAAACTGACGGATCAATGCGATTTTCTACCTTAAAAGACTCGCCCTGACCTCATGACAAACCATACCGATGGGCCCATTACTTATTCTGCTTATAAAGTTAAATATCAACTTTGCTTAAAGTATTAATGAAGCCAAAATAGCATCTACCACGGATCCTGCGTAGGGTAAGTAGCTTTGAGAAACAGCCTACTGCTTTCCCCTCAGGCCGTGCGACTATTCCGCTCAGAATAGTCTCTGTGAGGCTACCCTTCTCGCTTTGATACTCATGCGAACACAGCATTACCTCCACCCAGATTCAAACCACTTATTAAGCTCGGAGGAAACAGTATGACAGTCAGACAAAAATCTTATCTGAGTGTAGAAGAGATTGAAAAATGCGCTTCGTTCGCAGCAGAGTCCTGGGCGTATCATCGTCCTAATAACATACGTGAACGTATGCCGGTTGAGGTATGGTACGACATCCTCAAAGGGAAGCTAGCGGAACTGACACTACATAACTATTGCAAGTCTCACAAAATATCAACTGTTCTGGAGTACCCAAGCTTCGAAACCTTGGGAAAAGGCTCACATATATCGGATCACAGAAGCCAACTTCACGATCTGAGCATAAACAACAGGAAGAAAGAGGTGAAATCCAGCGAATTCTGGAGCAAATACATTACTTTGAGAGCCTCCTATTTTGAGAATGGCCAATATAAGTATGGAAATCCAGACGATATTATCTTTGTTTATATTTCGCTGGTTGGATTACGTGGGGCTAAAGCGCTTCTTAAAAAGGCCGTAGAAGATCAAGAACAGCGCAATCTAGGCGGTATTCCTCAGGAAAGCGAATTTCTCAGTCACATTTTTCATAACAAGCAATATAAATGCGATAGACAGACATTTATGGATGACTTCCTAATTAGGGCGATTGCTCATAAGTGTGATTTAAATGAAATAGGTTTTCTTGCGGCTACAAAACAACGAAGCATCGAGGACGAAGAAACTAGCAAACAGGAGGAAAATCAAGGAGAGTTTACTGTTTTAGGCGAAATGCCTATCGGGAACTTCTTAAAAGTTGCTCGCTTAGTAAGGCCAAAATACATCTACGACATCTGTGGCCTATCGGAAGATCCCCTATTCGAAGGTATTGCTAGAGACTATATGCGCGCGATTGAAAAGCCACCTAATAAAGATCTATCCTTTGCGCACTTCGTTAGCAGAAACTTTAGGATCAAGAAGTTTGACGAACCTACCTTTATATGGCTGGACGATGACGAAGCAAAACCAAGTGAGCAGTTAGAAGAAGTAAGTATTGGCTCAGATACTCTTAACCATATTCGGCAAGCACCCGACTTCGAGTATGTCATAACCCCGATTGAACTAAATCCTCTCGGGAGGAATTGCCAGGCTGACAATCATTTGTCGTCAGTGCCGCTTATCTTCTCTCAAGAAGTAAGCAATATTTCAGAGACTAAAGTTCTTTCTACTGCATATGCGATAGAGAAAGTGGAAGTAGAGAGTAAACCTGTTGCGCCTAAGCTTAAGAGGGGTGAAACTAATTCCTGCGACAAACGAAATCAGATACCTCCTTCTCTACTAAGTAAGACCGTACGTAGACCTCTTCTTCGGAAGGAGAAATATTCAAGCTTAACTAAACCCAGAACTGAAAAGGAATTTTTAGACTCTATTGTTGGAATTGCGGCCAGTCTATGCTATCGAACAGACGGCTATGTTTCTTTAGATGGATTAGCATCGCGTTACTTTTCCTCTTACAAAGAGCCTGTCACCCTATCTCTGAAGAAATTGGATTTGCCCAAAAAACTATATAAGTTTTGTCAGCAACGAGAGCAGCATTTTATAACTCAGAAAACAGAAAAGGGAAAGTGGGAAATTAGACTCTTACAGAGATAGTTCTCAAAAGAGGAGAAGCAGGCTAAGCAGTATCTTTGCTAGAGAACACGGCCTTAGTCTTAATCACCTTGCGCAACGAGCGATCCCCCAACTCAATGGCGTTGATAGTGTAGATGACCTTGCGAATTTCCATTAGGCAGTTGAATACCGGGATAACGTTCTCCCAATGCCGAATCCAGACTTGAGAGACGGCTGGATAAGCCGTGTCCCACTGGCAGAAAAGGCATCAGGGACAGCTTCTGAGTCTGCTAGCGTCGCGGCTTGGTAAATCGGCGTGAGGTCGGCAGCAACTGCCTTACGGTCTTTCCACGGCAGGTACTTCATGCAATTGTTGGATAAACTCCCAATCGCTTGCTCAAATCCTTTTGAGCCTATTACAGCAGGCGATCAGAATGTCTTAACCCCTGTTTTTAATAGCTATGAATACACTGCTTCTGCCACTTGCTACTGCTTAGGCCATAAAGAACACTCTCATGGCTAAAGAACAGTGGGAAACCCTTCTCTTTGCCATCGGGCAGTGCCGCCCAACAGGTTATAAACTGACTGAAACTCCATTTCTTGCATGAGCATGAGCGCCCGGTCACTTCGTACCCCCCGACGACAGTAGATCAGGTAAGTTTTTTCTCGATCCAGTTGGGTTATAACTATTTCTGGTGTATGGCGTAGGAGATAAAAAAAGGCGTATCCTTCTGGAAATTGCAAAAGTACCAGAAAAGGAATACACCATGACTCGATAATCTAGTCAAGTTCAAAATACCAGAGGTCCAAGAAAGCTTCAACGATGCCCTCAGCGAGCTGCTGCGTCAGGGCGCAAGGCAAATCATCGCGCAAGCGGTAGAAGCCGAGTTGAACGAGTTTTTAGGCCAGTATCAAGAGCTGAAAGACGATGCGGGTCGTCAGGCGGTTGTGCGCAATGGCTATCTACCAGCCAGGACAGTCACGACAGGGCTCGGAGACGTTGAGATACAAGTGCCCAAAGTACGCGACCGTACCAAAAGTGGCATTAAGTTCAACTCATTGCTCCTACCGCCGTATCTCAAGCGTAGCCGCAGCGTGGAGGAGGTGTTGCCGTGGCTGTATCTCAAAGGCGTTTCTACAGGAGACTTTGGCGAAGCGTTAGCCGCACTGTTAGGGCCAGAGGCAAAGGGCTTATCCTCAGCCACTATCAGTCGTTTGAAGGCAAAATGGCGTGACGAACACAAGGACTGGCAGGGCCGTTCTTTGAAGCACAAGCGCTATGTGTATGTGTGGGCAGATGGCATCTACTTCAACATCCGCAGCGACGAACGGCAGTGCATCCTAGTGATGATTGGCGTGACCGACACGGGTTACAAGGAGTTAATCGGCATATCGGCAGGCTACCGAGAATCAGAGTTAAGCTGGAAAACGTTGATGCTAAAAATCAAAGACCAGGGATTACAGCATGATCCACAGTTAGCCATTGGAGACGGTGCCTTGGGGTTTTGGAAAGCGCTACCACAGGTTTGGCCCACGACTCGAAAGCAGCGCTGCTGGGTGCATAAGACGGCTAATGTCCTCAACAAGCTGCCGAAGAAGTTACAACCCCAAGCAAAGTCAGCCCTGTGGGAAATCTATCGAGCGGAAACTAAAACCGATGCCAATATCGCGTTCAATCGCTTTCTCAAAACCTATCGAGCCAAGTATCCTGAAGCCACTGAGTGCATAGAAAAAGACCGAGATGTGCTGCTGGCGTTTTACGATTTTCCGGCTGAGCACTGGCAACATATTCGGTCGACTAATCCTATCGAATCGACCTTTGCGACGGTGCGGTTGAGAACGGACAAGACCCGAGGGGCGGTCTCAAAAGAGACGATTACACCACTCGTGTTCAAGCTCGTTGAGAGTGCTCAGAAGCGTTGGCTTCGGATTCGAGGTTTCAAGCACTTGGGTGATGTGATTGAGGGCGTTCAGTTTACGGATGGTATTCGAATTGAGGAGGAGAAAAAAGCGATGGCAACGCCCTCCCAAAGGGAGATCGCGCAGCAGAGCGAAAAGAAGGTTGCCTAAATTTTCCTCGTACACCAGATTTGACTATATCTCGATCCAGTTGATTGATATCCTGGCGAAAAGTCTCCGCATGAAAGTCAATATTGATAGCATTTTCCAAATGACCTTGAGAAAATTCTCTCGGAGTA
>LJZR01000048.1 GCA_001314865.1 Phormidesmis priestleyi Ana
AATCCATAGTACGACGATGGGAAACTTATATCCCCCCTATTATCGCTTAAGCTATACGCATTAATGCTTTATGCTATCCCATTTCGCGGAACCAGTACCCATGAGAGAAGACGAGAGAAAACGTTTACCGAGATACCACTTCCGTTGCACCATCACTGTCAACATCTAGTTCTTCGCGTCGAATGCTGGCCTTTTCGGTGACCATTTCTTGATCAGTTTCTTTGCGAACGTTGACCTCTTCGCGGACGAAGGCTTCTTTACGAACATTGGCCTTTTCTTCGTATACTTCCATCCGAGCAACTTCACCATCTGCAAAGACATGATCAGGGTCGGCTGCCATTGTTCCAGTTCCTTCGGTGCGCTCAATCACAACGCGCTCTCTCTCAACTGGAATAGAAACCTGAGAAGATTCAGTTTCTACATGCTTACCAACTGACACGTTGCCTGCTTTCATCCTATTTTTGTCTGCGATTAAACGCTCTTCGTATAGGCGAATGGGCTGATTAGTGTCTGTGGTTTGGGGAGCGGTATACAGGTCAGCATCATACTGATCGTAATCATAAGTTTCCTGAGTGTAGGCTCTGCCTTCTACTGGAATACTTCTACCGGCTGGTGCCTCACGATAAACGCCACGAACGCTCTCTTCGTGATTATAGTCCACAGCTTGTGTGCCATGATACTCAGGCAATGATTCTACCTGATCCTTAGTGAGACCGCGTACATAAACTCGGCGGTTAGTGGTGTCAAACTCTGCTTTACCAATAGGCAACAAAACTTTCTTACCGAAAATCCACATGCCAGTATCTACGATTAGGTAGCGGAACCGCCCTGTTGTATCGTCAAACAAACCGTCCTCAATAGAGCCCACTTTGTCATCATCAGAGACGTACACGCTGTAGTCGTTAAGATGACTAAGGCTGTCGTCGGAGAAAGTATTGCGATAGTCGGGATAGGTTTCTTTTAAGCTTAATAAAGTCATATTGATGCTCCATTACTAACAATGTTTTGTGGGCGGTTAATGCCATACCTTTAATGTATTAATAGTGTGGTTATATATCGTTGCTCATTGGGTAGGTTTTGGAAGCTTTTTCTCTCTTCAGATAGTGAGATAAACAGGGCGTAATAACCCGTCAACAGGCCTATCTCCTCTGATATTGAGGACTTGATGATTGAAGGCTTGATTAAAAGCTTGACTAAAGGCTTGACTAAAGGCTTGATTGTTGAAGGGTTGCTTGGAATTGCTTGGAAACCTCCTTTTTTATCAGTGAACTAAACATCGAATTAAAATATTCAAAAGAAGATTCAAAATAAGAGGCATAGCTCCTAGAGCCATGCCTCTTATCTCAGATGCTTCTAAGATGCTCTCAAATCCTGTCTACCGTGCTGCGAAAATCTATCATGAGTAAAGAGAATACGAGCAATAGAGAGCGAAATTAGAGAGGAGATAGAATTGGGCGGATAGATAGAAATGCGCAATTCTGATAGGCACTTGTTCAGTAGAGGCTTAACCTAGCGAGTAACTGCTCTAGGCTTTTTTGCACCCGTCGCAGACCCTACGAGGGCAGCTACCAGACCCAACAATGTACCTACTAGAAAGGACAATCCAGCCTTTGAGGCATTTGCTGCATAGAGGTCTGCTTGCTCGCCAGTGACGTTGGGGATTGCTTCTGCAACTTGCTCTTGGCTAGGGAGAGTAGCGCCACCTGGCTCTTGTACCTGCTCTACGGCTCCCGGTGCGCCAGCGAGCGCGTTGCCTGCCGCAGAAGCAGCGATGCCAAAGGTCCCTGAAACCCCGGTCGCAAGGAGCCAGCCGCTAATTACCAGGGTGGTTGCCCACATGATAGTACCGTTGAGCATGGAGGTTTTACTGTTCATGGGGCCGCAAGATGACGCCATGGTTAAGCCCCCTAGGAAAAGAGAGATCAGTAAGCTGATGACGGCCCAAATGCCTAGGCTTGTACCAATCGTCCGAGCAGAAGCCTCTCCAGCGGCAAATCCACCGACGACAGCACCTAGGGCACTCAGCAAGAGTTGAGAAACGATTGAAACAACGATACCTGCAAAAATAGGGCCCCAGCGGACAGTATCGTGGTACTCCGCAACCGGGGGAGCAAACCTCGTAGCGTTGTTTGCGTCAGGACGAACGTTTACGCCTTCTGTTGTATATGTCATGTTTGTTGAACTCCTTTTTGAGTCTGTTTTTTTGAGTGTGGCTGCTGCTTAGTTGTTCTGGGTCTGATACTGAGTGAGTTTCTTTGGTGGTAGCTGATATCAGCCTACTTACTATTTATTACCAGCTATTTACCGGTGTTTTGTGAGTGAGTCTTCTATACCCTAAAGAAAAAGATGTTTTTCAAACACTATCAAACGGCATAAGATTTTGAGTGTAAGGGCAATGGTATGTATGCATTTAGAGAGTAGTGAAAGACCGGTAGGGCTTGTTAACTCCATCGCATGAGAGAAGGAGAATGTATGAGCGATCGCACAAAATATGAGACACAACTTTCTCTTCTTTTGGACAACGATTATGGCTCTGCATAGAATTGGCGATCGCCACACCAACTACAGAGATCTTTACTTTAAGGGTGATGACCTCAAAGGTTTGCCTGTGTATACCACTTCTAACAGACCTGTCGGAAGCGTCTACGACTTAATGGTGGACGACCACGACACTATTCAACAGATGGTGGTGGACTTGGGTAATGAAAAGGTGCTAGTCCCGATTGCTCGCTGCTCAAAGTCTAAACAGGCAGGCCATATTTATATCAATGGTTTAGATCCGCAAGATCTCTTAGGGCTGCCTCGCTATGAAGATGGACAGCGTGTAAACGAAGACCGACACGAAGACCGACACAAAGAGCTACTTAGTCAGCAGCGCTATCAAAGTAACTCCTCAATAAGCAACTCCTCAATAAGATCCTCTACGGAAAACGCCTCTTCTAATACTGTTTCTTCTATGGAAGTTCCTCTTGAACTACCCGTTGAACAATCGCTAGCGGTAGAAGATTCAGCGCCCTTAGAAGGTCAGCCTTTTTTAGATAGTCAGCAAGTGACCAGTCAGCAAACGGCTCATCAAAAAGCGGGTGAGCTAGTGGGCCAGTCAGATCGACCTATTCAGCTCTATGAAGAGCGCCTAGTTACCAACAAGCAAAGAGTGAAAACCGGAGAGGTAAAAATCTCTAAGCGAACCATTACAGATACGAGTCACAGCCGCATTCCAATTACCCGAGAAAAAGTCATCATTGAAATTGAGTCTCTCTATGCAGGAGAGACCAGAATAGACTTTGGTCAGGCTGAAGTCGCTGATGACGGCACCGTACGTATGGACATTTATGAAGATCAAGCAGAAGTTTGTCGGCGTGTTGTGCCTTATCAAAATGTGGCAATTCGTAAGGAAATAGTGGAGGATACGATACCCATTCAACAAACTATCAGACGTGAAGAGCTAGATGTACAGGCAACTGCACCTTATGTAGAAATTACGCCATAGCCCTTTTTTGAGAAACGGCATACTGAATAGCAGCCTGCTGACTACTTGTAAAAAAATCATGAAAAGCCTTATACGATTCTTCAAATATGCTGCTGTGGGACTGATAGGTACAGTTGTGTTGTTAACAGTGTGTGGCCTGATTGAGCCACGCTTTGTCAACAGGGTAGACGAAATTGCTCAAATCCCAAATCTTCCGCCTGAGTGGGAAGGTAAAAAAGTAGTTCAGCTATCTGACTTTCAGGTGGGGCTGTGGCTTGATAATTCGGGGACTGCAAAGCGCGCTGTGCAAAGGGCGATTGAAGCTGAGCCGTCGGTCGTTCTTATCAGCGGTGATTTTATCTATCATCCAGGGCCCAACTCTACTGATGAAATCGAAACGGCGGTGGAGATAGTGAGACCCTTGATAGAATCGGGCATTCCCACCTACGCCGTGTTGGGTAACCATGATTATGGCATGGGTAGCAAAACGGCTGACCCAGATGAAGGGTTGGCGATGAATTTAAAGGTTGCTCTTGAAGATGCTGGGATTGTAGTTTTGGAGAATGAATCAGTGGAGATGACTTTGCCAGACAGTACAGGAATCAATAGATCCTTGTATTTGGCAGCAGTGGGCTCTCTCTGGGCAGGTAAGGCCGATATAAGCGCGGCGCTCAGCAACATTCCTGAAGACGCGCCCAGAGTTGCCCTTATGCATAATCCCGATTCGTATGAGAACTTTCCACCGAGCACAGCGCCACTGGCGGTAGCTGGACATACGCATGGCGGACAGATACGGTTGCCTAACTCTCCTCAGGTATCATGGCTGCGGTTTACTCAAAGAGATGAGGTGCATGCAGATGGTTGGGCTCAAGGTTATGGAGCGCCCGGAAACAAACTGTATGTCAATGTAGGAATTGGCATGAGTATTGTACCGATACGAATATTTTGCCCGCCCGAGTTGACGATTTTTACGCTTGAGTAAAAGCCTGCTGAAATTTGAATCTTCTTTCTTAATCTTTTAATTTTTGCTTAAGCAGCCTTTTTGCTTTGTTCGCTAGGCTGATTTTCTATTTGTTCAGTCTTCTGTTGGTGTGGTCGCACAACTAGGAGGGTAACAACCCCTGAAGCAATAATCAAGATGATATTGATGCCCAGCAGAGCGAGTCCGCCCCATCCTTGCTGAGGATCTTCGGAGAGAAATGCGATCGCGGCTGCCGCCCCGGCAGGAACCAGCGCTAATGCTGCTACGACGCCTACCAGCGTATCGGTTTTGCGTTCGGTGAGGGCAATAATACCAGCAGTGCCTGCTGCGATCGCTGTAATCACGCTATAGAGCCCTGGCCTAACTCTTTCTTCCAACAATGTTTTTTCGATTAGCTTGGTTTCAGGTGGAATGGCCTGCGTAATATCGAGTAGCCAAGTGACGATCAGAGCTGCTGCGATCGCCAGTCCTAACCCTACAGTCGCCGACCCGATTCCTTTAGTGGCTAGCTTAAAATCGCGGTTTACAATTCCAAAAGAAATCAGCGCCAGCGGTGCGAGCGCTGGCGCAATGACCATAGAGCCAATGAGAATTGGCACTGAATTGGTCAACATCGCTACTGCCGATAAAATGCCAGCGGTGATCATGAGCACCATATATGACAAAGTAAGTTCGCTGAGTTGTTCAACATGTTCTATAGTGCTAGTCCTCACAATAGAAGAATTTTTAGAGGCAGCGGTGTTATCCATATTTGGGTAAGAGTAAGAGATGATTTAACTTAAAAAAACGTCCAGCGATAGTACGCTGGACGATCTGGGGGACACTTTAAAGGTTGCTCTAGATTGGAAAGAAACTGCTCTAGGAACACCTTTTTGCTCTTAACAGAGCAAGACAGATTAAGTCAAATATGAGGCAGTTACTAGGTTATTCTCTAGGTTATTCTAACTGTCTCTTGCTGATCGCTAAGGGCAACTTACGGCACTACAGGTCAACACTACAAATGATGATGGCTGCCCTACAAATCATAGTGGAGAAAATTGTAGTGGAGAAAATCGTAATGAAGAACACTCCTATCATAGCGCAGATCTTATAACGCAGAAGGATAGACGCCATCTGCAACAAAGACAGGACGCTCAGAATATTCTGCCTCTATTTGTTGCTCTACGGACAAATCCCAGTCAAGATCGTAGTCTCGCTCAAATTCGGTTTGTATGTAGGGGCGTAATATTCCGGTCACTGTTACCGTTTCACCATCGTTAGTTTCGGGTGTAACGCCTTGAGCGAGCACCAGCAGGTCTTCGCCTGCAAAGAGTTGATCTTCATCAATGGTAAAGGTGGTGGGCGATAGCTTATCTTCTACTTCGCCTTCTACCGCGATTCTTTGGTTGTAGTACGCCTCAGGGTTGCGGGTGATATCGCCTGGATCTGGGGAGAGCGCAATCGACTGAGCGATCACAACTGGACGATCTTCGTAGTCAGCGTACAGGGTTGGATCAAGGCTGAGGCTGTACTCTCTTTCTACATCCGCAATAACAAGCTGTGCAACTTCGCCCGTGACCTGTACGTCAGTATCATCGCCTTCAGCGAGTACAAAGGGCTCGCCAGAAGCATTAATAACTAATATATCTTCGCCACCAAACAGCCGATCATCTTCTAATAGGAAAGAATCATCGCCAACAGTGTCTTCTACTTCGGAACGAATAGACACCGTCTCTCCAATCAGACCTTCGGCGCCGCTAGCAACTTCTTCCGTTGTAACATTTCCTGTGGCTTCTTCAGGACTCGATATTTCTGCAGGCGCACAGCTAGGTAAGATTGCTGCGGACGCTGCGAGTAAGAGAGCCGCTATTAATCTTTTGCTGCCAGCTACCCTTTTTAATAGAGTATTGTTCATTGCATTAGTCATGCTTTTTCTTCCCTTTTTGAATGTTATTCTCTTAAATACTAGCAATGCCATATTCAACGCTAGTCTTTCTTTAGGGGTATGAAGAACTACAGAAGCGGAAATATATATGCTAAGAGCTAGATTTGGAAAAAAGTCTCTACCACGCTTGATACAGATACGGTCTGCCAATTAGTCGGGATAATCTCTCTTTACGCAGAAATCCCTTAATTCCTTGATTTTTCTTTTGCCTAACTCCAGGTATTGTCAAAATTAATCTAATCGAGTCTAATTGGTCTCATTAAGACGAATTGAATGTGAGGGGTCTTGCAGAATGAGTGTGAGTGCATTTTATAAGTTTTAGGTCTATGGAAGAGAATAGTTTCCTCTAGTTTTGCTTAGTTTTTGCTTGGTTTCCTTTAGCTCTGCTTATAGAAGCTTTTATGGGTCTCAATTTGGCTTTTTGTCTGCTCTTTATACTTTAAAGTGCTTTAATAAAGTGCTTTAAAAAGAGTTAAACCCCAAAGGTGTTCAAAAGAGCGCCCTTGGGGTTCAAAAAATCAGCAACTAGCTCAGTTTACAAACACTTGGCCATCTTCCTGAATGCGAATAACGCCTTGTGTGTCGTCTAAAGCGATCTCTGGTGTCAGCGAAATCTCTAACATTCCGTCCTCTGAACTCGTGGCAGAAATTCCAACTAGCCCTTCGTCTTGGCGAACGACTGTAATGGTTGCAGGTAGCGGAATGCCTTGTAGCATGGCAGACTCGTCCATCATTAGCATTCTTCGAGTTGTATCGCCGATGACCTGATAAGTAACCGTTGTCCCTGTGTCGTTTGTTAGGGAAACGCTGCTGAGTTGGTTGCCGACAGGTTTAACAACTGCGATCGCTGCCTCTTGCTCTTGCGCTGGAGAGATGGGAGAAACTGTAGAAGTGCTGGGAATGCCTGATGATGCAGGACTTTGCGTAGCGGCGTTTCTTATCAGAACGCCCTGTTGTAGGGTTCTTAATCTAGCTGCGCGATCGCCATCATTAGAAGGCACAGGCTGTAGCTCCTGTAAGCTCTCCGGCTGATCATTGTCGCCGACACCTGTCTGAGCTTGAGCAGGAACCAACTGCGCAAAAGATGCGATTACTAATCCACCGAAGGTCGCTGCTACGATGCCGAGTCTTTTCAAAGTGCCGCCTATTGCCATTGTAAGTAATCCTCTTTCTTAGTAAGTGATATCTCTTAATTTGCCATGTAAAAGCTTAATTATCTTCATTCTTCAGACCTAAAGATGCTAACGGCTAGTACATAAGTAGGCATAGGCAATGAGCTTAAAGAGGAGATGGCCTAATTACATTCGTCCCTTGGAAAAACTTGCTAAAAAACTTGAGTTTAGCTGTTTGGAGTCTGACCACTATAATGAATGGTCGCCATTTTGATCCAAGTTTTGTGTCCCATCATTTGGCGCTAGCATGGCACGCTCTTTAAAGCCCTGAACATCTCTGAGCGCGCTTGCTGTGGCAGTATCAAGTTTTTTAATCACGCTAAAACTGCCATTTGTTTCTAAAATAACGGCGTCAATATTATCGAGACTACTATTGCCGCTAAGTCGGATGGCGGCGAGTACTTCTCCCTTTGCGACACGCTCACGAATCAGCCACTCTTCAATAAAGTTTCCTTTGAAGAATAACAATGTGGGTTTAGCTTTGATGAGATTTTGAACAATGTTAGATCGTACTGATAGCCAGGTCAGGATAAACTGAAATATGACTAACAAGCCAATGGCAACCATTGCCTGTATGAGGGAGACATCTGTGGTTAGCAGAGCGCTGGCTAGGATAGATCCGAAGGCAATGGTAACAACAAAGTCAAAAGAGTTCCATTTTGATAAGGTTCGTTTCCCAGATACTCGCAGCCACAGAATGAGTCCACCGTAAGCGAGTGTCCCTACCAATAATGTATGGCTCAGTCTCTCCCAACTAGACAGAACATCCTGCGACAGTGAGTAGTTATCCATGTTAAAACTATTTAGAAGATATGCTCAGCGTAAGCCTAGCCAGTAAGTTCTCGCTTTTACAGCGATAGAGTTTACAGCGATAGAGGCTAACAGCGATATTATGAGCTTCAACAAGAGCGTAGGAAAGAAGCATAGAGATCGCCAGTATTACAAGCGGTCAGAGAAGCAATTCTATGCCGATAATACGCCGATAAATAGAGTAATGCCATGCCAGTTCAGCAGACTATAGCCAGTAGAACTATGGCCAGTAGATTAGAGCCAGTAGATTAGAGCCAGCAAGTTAGAGTTGTGAATTAATCTACCGCTTCAATCGCTTTAACCGCTAGGTAGGGCTTACCAGCATAAGCTTCTACTACTTCAGGCTCTAGCACAACGTTGTAGGCCTCTTGAATAGCCGCTTCATCCATTTCCAGAATGTCGCCCGTGACTTCGATATTGGTTCCCATTTCAGGAATGGGTAGGTCAGTAACCGCTAGCAGTTCCTGCCCCTGCAAAGACTCAATATCATATACAGTGAAGAGGTTAGGAGAGATCGTTTCAGTCACCTTAGTACTCACCGTAACGGTTTCTCCAATTAGCGTATTGATATCAACGTTGTTACTCACTTCGTTGCCACCGACTTCAGATTCTACAGGAACCTCGGCTTGCTCTTCAGGTACAGGGACTTCGGTCTCTACACTGTCTAGCCGCACGCCTGATTGTGGATCGCAGGCAGCTAGAGCGATCGCCATAAAGGAGAATGCAACTGCACTGCTAATTTTTTTACTGCTAATTTTTTTGATTTTGGAGATTCTTCTAAGTGCTGTTTTCATGGCGATTCAGCCTCCAGTTTCATTACTTTCGTGTTTAATGTACAACTAATGGCAAGAGTCACTGTCCCTCTGCGGATGTAGCTTGTAATCACAAAAAATAAAAACCACCCCTTCTTTTGATTGCAAAGTAACTGCAATACAAAAGAAGAGGCGGTTGATTCTGATTTGTTTTTATCTGGTTTGTTTTTATCTGGTTTGTTTTTGGATCGTGTATTAACTGCGTATTTTTGAGTTGCGATCGCGCTTATCGACCTACACCCACATAGCGGAACCCTGCTTCTTCCAGCTGTTTTTGATCTAGGAAATTACGACCGTCAATCATCACGGGTGTATTCATCAAGCTAGCCATTTTTTTGTAGTCTAAATTTCTAAACTTAGACCAGTCCGTGACGAGTACAAGCGCATCACAGCCATCTGCCAAGCGCTCAGGATCGGTTTCTACAATTACACCCGAGAGCCCCTGACTCACGCCACTTTGAGACACAATCGGGTCATAGGCTTTGACTTTGGCCCCAAGCCGATTGAGGCTTTCAATCATAATCAGCGAAGGCGCATCGCGCATGTCGTCGGTGTCAGGCTTAAAGGTGAGACCTAACAAACCAACAGTTTTACCTTTCAAAATTTTCAGCACTTGCTGAAGTTTTTCGACAGTGAGCAGCCGCTGGCGAGTATTCACATTAATGGTTGCTCTCAGTAGCTCGGCTTCGTAGCCGTAGTCTTCAGCAGTGTGCAACAGCGCTGAAACATCTTTAGGGAAGCAGGAGCCGCCCCAGCCAATGCCCGCCTGCAAAAACTTGCTGCCAATACGAGAGTCGAGGCCGATACCTCTGGCCACTTGGGTGACATCTGCACCGACGCGATCGCAAATATTAGCAACTTCATTAATAAAGCTAATTTTAGTCGCCAAAAATGCGTTAGAAGCATACTTCACCATTTCAGCCGAGCTTAAGTCGGTCACGACAACCGGCACCTGCGGCGCATCAGTATCTTCAGCAAAATTACGTTCTACAATAGGCGTGTAGAGTTCTTTCATCATTGCGATCGCCTTTTCGCTATCGCTACCCAGCACAATCCGATCGGGGTTAAACGTATCAAACACCGCCGAGCCTTCTCGTAAAAACTCAGGATTGCTGACCACATCAAAAGCCGCATCTGAGGACTTTGATCTAGCGGGTGCGCCTGCGCCTACCAGCACCTTTTGCTGTTCAGCAATACCGTCTAACACAATCATACGAACCCAGTCACCCGACCCAATCGGCACCGTAGACTTATTGACAATAACCTTATAGCCCCCGTTGAGATGTTCCCCAATGCCACGAGCGACGGCTTCTACATAGCGAGTATCGCTTTCTCCCGTTGGTAGCGCGGGTGTCCCCACCGCAATAAAGAGGATATCGCCATGGTCAACCCCCACGCCCAAGTCAGAAGTAAACTCCAGATTGCCAGTAGCCATAGAAGACTGCATCAAGTCAGACAGTCCTGGCTCATAAATAGGTGACTGACCTGCCTTCATCAGCTGAACTTTTTCTTCGTTGTTATCTACACAAATGACATGATGGCCAATGTGAGATAGGCAAACCCCCGTTACAAGACCTACGTAGCCAGTTCCAATGACACAAACATGCATGATGGTAAAACTCTCTAATGAAGTAACAAGTTATGGATGGTTTGTCGAGATTTAAGCCACTAAAATTTTAGTCGCTTAAATCTAAGCTGCTACAAGGCTGTGACGGCTTTCTCACTGGGATAATTAAGCAGGTTTTCACTCAAGGTGCCATTAGCTTCCATTCGGGCTTTAAAGTCAGCAATGGTTTTTTCTAATCCGGCTTGAAGCGGTATGGAAGGCTCCCAGTCCAGCAGCTGTCGGGCTTTGGTAATGTCGGGCTGGCGGCGACGGGGATCATCTTGAGGCAGCGGTTTATACTGGACTTCTACATCGGGGTTCACCATTTTTTGAATCGTTTCCGCCAGCTGAAGAATAGTGTATTCTCCAGGATTACCGATATTAATAGGGCCAGTATGCTCGCTATTCATTAGCCGAATAAAGCCTTCTACCAAGTCTGAAACATAGCAGAAGCTGCGTGTTTGGGAGCCATCGCCATACACCGTCAGGGGCTGACCGCTCAGCGCCTGCACAATAAAGTTACTCACCACGCGACCATCGTTTTCCAACATTCTGGGGCCATAGGTGTTAAAAATTCGCACCACACGAATTTCAACATCGTTTTGACGATGGTAGTCAAACGCCAATGTCTCAGCCATCCGCTTGCCTTCGTCGTAACAACTGCGAATGCCGATGGGGTTTACGCTACCGCGATATTCTTCAGGCTGAGGATGCACCTCAGGGTCACCATATACTTCCGAGGTCGATGCTAGGAAAAAACGCGCTTTCACCCGTTTAGCAAGGCCCAACATATTGAGCGTACCTAGCACATTGGTCTTCACCGTTTTAACGGGATTGTACTGGTAATGCACAGGTGAAGCCGGACAGGCCAAATGATAAATTTGATCGACTTCTAGGCGAATAGGTTCGGTAATGTCGTGGCGAACCAGCTCAAAGTAGGGATTGCCCATCCAGCGCAAAATGTTGCGTTTGTGCCCGGTATAAAAGTTATCTAAACAAATGACTTCATGGTTCGCTGCCATTAACCGATCAATTAAATGGGAGCCGATGAAGCCAGCACCCCCGGTGACTAGAATTCTCATAGATTTAATATCTGAAAGGACATCTCTACAGTGTCTTTTGACCGCTCTAGCCACTGGGAGCTATCTCGGACGCTACTTGGGGAAACTGCCTAGAAAATAACAAATTTTCTTGTTCTTGATGAATGAAATCTTGTGATTTCATTAAAACTTCAATCGTTATTTTTGGCCGTTCTAACAATATGTACCCAACAATTAAGTACCCAATAATAAGTACCCAAAAACTTTGATGCGTTATCAGTTCTACGCTGCTGGGGGCGCTGCTCGGGATTAACTGCTGAGGGTTAACTGCTGGGGCGCTGCTGGGATTAACTGCTGGGGGTTAGCTTAAGCACGGCCATAAACGCTTCTTGCGGGACATCTACAGTGCCAATCGACTTGAGGCGTTTTTTACCCTTAGCCTGCTTTTTCAGAAGCTTTTTCTTCCGTGAAATATCGCCGCCGTAGCACTTGGCTAGGACATCTTTGCGCAGGGCTGGAATGCTTTCGCTGGCAATAATGCGGCTACCAATAGAGGCCTGAATCGGAATTTTGAATTGGTGACGCGGGATCAGCTCTTTGAGCTTTTCGGTCAGGGCACGGCCGACGTAGTAAGCCTTGTCTTTATGCACGATGGCTGCGAGTGGATCGACCTTGTCGCCGTTGATCATCACATCTAGCTTGACGAGGGCGTTGGTGCGATAGCCAATGAGGTTGTACTCCATGCTGGCGTAGCCGCGGCTGCGCGACTTCATTTGATCAAAAAAGTCGGTGACGATTTCGGCCAGCGGAATTTCGTAGGTCAGCGTGGTGCGGCCTGGTGTCAGGTACTTCATGTCTTTGAAGTCGCCGCGCCGCTTTTGGCATAGCTCCATCAGTGTGCCGACAAATTCTTCGGGCGTGATGATGTCCACCTTTACGTAGGGCTCATCAATTTTTTCCCGTTGCTGCGGTTCAGGCAGCATACTCGGATTGTCAATTTCAATGACCTCGCCCTTAATGGTGGTCACTCGGTAAATCACCGAGGGCGCGGTCGTGATTAAATCTAGATCGTATTCGCGCTCTAGCCGTTCTTGCACAATTTCCATATGCAGCAGGCCTAGGAATCCACAGCGAAACCCAAAGCCCATGGCGCTGGAGGTTTCGGGCTCGTATTGTAGGGCCGCGTCGTTTAGGCGCAGTTTGTCTAATGCTTCGCGCAAATCTTCGTACTGGTCAGAGTCGGTTGGAAACAGTCCGCAAAAAACCATTGGTTTGGCTTCTACATAGCCTTCTAAGGGCTCGGCGGCGGGTTCTTTAACCAGTGTAATGGTGTCGCCCACTCGGGCATCTTCGACCGATTTGATAGAGGCTGAAATGTAGCCTACTTCGCCTGCGTGCAGGGCTTCGACAGGGACTTGGTTGGGCGAGAGTACGCCTAGCTCATCAATGTCGTATTCTTTGCCGGAGGCCATTAGTCGAATGCGATCGCGCTGATCAATCACCCCATCGGTTACCCGAAAGTACACAATCACGCCCCGGTAGGGATCGTAATAGCTATCAAAAATCAGCGCTCTAGCCGGTGCTTGCGTTGTGTCTTGAGGCGGCGGTACCAGTAACGTAATAGCCTCTAAAATTTCAGGGATGCCAATGCCTTCTTTTGCCGATGCCAAAATGGCATTGCTACAGTCTAGGCCAATAATTTCTTCAATTTCAGCTTTAACCCTTTCAGGATCAGCCCCTGGTAGGTCAACCTTATTAAGCACCGGAATAATTTCTAAGTCATTTTCAAGCGCTAAATACACGTTAGCCAGTGTTTGCGCTTCTACACCCTGGGAAGCATCTACCACCAAAAGCGCCCCTTCACAGGCGGCTAGCGATCTCGAAACCTCATAGGTAAAGTCTACATGCCCCGGCGTGTCAATCAAGTTGAGGACATAGGTTTCACCGTCTTGGGCGGTGTAGTTCATCCGGGCTGCCTGAAGCTTGATGGTAATACCGCGCTCTCGCTCAATATCCATTGAGTCAAGGAACTGTGCTTTCATGTCGCGATCGCTTACCGTGCCGGTTGTCTGCAATAGTCGATCGGCCAGGGTAGACTTACCATGGTCAATATGGGCGATGATAGAAAAGTTACGCAGACGGGAAACGGGAACGTCGGTCATGAAAAGTCTTCAAAGAAGTGATATCTAATGTTAATACTAAGTCCTGAAGAGAAGATTTAGTGGTTATCCTCTGCTTTCTGTGATACGGCGGCTCGTGATGTGGCTACTTTATATCGCGACTGTCTTTCCCTGCTGTCTTATCCCTGCTGTCTTATCCTTGCTGGCCAACATCTTCTGTAATATCTTGCCAATAAAGAGATAATCTTGATTTACAGTTGTGCTGCTGCCAGCTACTCATCGACAATTTCCCTTCAGCGATGCCCCGGTTCGTCCCGTCAAACTCGGCTGATCCATCAGTTTCGGTGCCTTCTCCACAGCAAGCGGCATCGGTAGATGTTGCTGGGCAAAATCACAATCATTTGCCATCAGAGCCGGTGCTGTCTAGCAGCATGCAATCTCATTATTCTACGAGTAATGTACTCGTCGTCATCCATAGTGTTCAGGGTGAGATTTTGTCCTTGCACTGGCCGGAGACGCAAGATTGTCAGAACTGTGAAAACCTGGTGGGTCAGTCGGTGGAAGCGCTGTTTGGCCCAGTTGCCGTGACAGCTTATAAGGCTCATGTGCAAAGGGTACTAGAGACTCAAAAGCCCAAAGAATTTCAATGCGTCGTACGCTGTGGATACCATCCAATTAGCTTTGAGTTTGTGCTCAGTCCGCTGCCGTTGGTGACGGCAGACTCGGATGGCAGGGCGATAGCAGCCATGCAGCCAGCGACAGCCATGGGCATTATTGGTGTGGGCCGGCAAATTGTACCGGGGGTGGGCGCGCTCACGGATGTTACCCTTTCGGGCCGCGACGGCGCTGCTGGCAATAGCTACTATGCACTACTCTCTAGCGTTGCTTCTAATATTCGCAAAACGCTTGATCTCAATACCATTTGGCAGCAAACGGTGGGCGGACTAGGCGATATGCTAGGACTCGACCGCTGCCTAGTCTGCGACTATTCTAAAAAGATGCAGACACTGACGGTTGTTGCTGAGTACCATCAGCCCCATCTGCATCCTTGCCAGGGTAAAACGTTTGATCTCGCGCTCAAAACCGATTTTGTCGATACGCTGAAAACCTTAAAGCCCATCATCTCTGACTTTGGCCAGGGCGATGAAGGCCAGGGCGATGAAGGCGGTGATGCAGGCGATTTTACGGCTTCGAAAGCCTACACTATTTTGACTGTAGCGACCTGCTACCAAAATGAGCCCAACAGTATTTTGGTTTTGCAGCAGCCGCCTCATAGAGCATGGCAGCCTTTTGAAATTGAGCTAGTGCAGGAGTTAACCGATCAGGTCGGCACTGCGATCGCCCATTCCAAACTCTTCAACGACAGCAGCAATATTGCTCGCGAACTGCGCAAAAAATCTTATGCCCTCAAGCAAACCAATGAAGAACTCATGCGCAAGCATGACGAGCTAGAAGAAGCCAGGAAACAGGCCGAAGAAGCGTCTCGGCTTAAAAGCGACTTTTTGGCCAATACCTCTCATGAACTGCGGACGCCGCTTAACGGCATGATTGGCTTTTTGCGGTTGGTGCTCGATGACATGGCAGATGATGAAGCCGAAAAAACCGAGTTTATTCAAGAGTCGCACAACTCGGCGATTCACTTGCTCAACTTGATCAATGACGTTTTAGATATTGCCAAAATTGAAGCTGGCAAAATGGATTTGGACTTGAGCGCTGTGAGCCTGCAAGAGTTGCTCACTGAGATAGCGCATTCTATGCGTCCGCAGATTGAACGGCGAGGACTGGGGCTAGATATTGTACTTCCCGCCACGCTGGATGAAATTAAGCTGTATAGCAACTATCAGCGGCTCAAGCAGGTAATGCTCAATCTGGTCGGGAATGCGATGAAGTTCACCCACGAGGGTGGCATTACCATCAGCGTAGAAATTAAGCGGCAGTCGCTTGACTTTGCCGATCAGCAATGGCCAGGGTTGGTCAGAATTAGCGTGGCTGATACCGGCATCGGCGTTTCTTTAGAAAAGCAGGATCGGCTGTTTCAAACCTTTTCTCAGGTTGATAGCGCCCGCACTCGCCAGTATGAAGGCACCGGCCTAGGGCTGGCAATTTCGCAGCGCCTAGTAGAGGCAATGGGCGGTAAGGTTCAGTTTATTAGTATGGGCGAAGGGCTAGGATCTACAGTGACCTTTACCTCGCTGCTGTACCAAGAGCCGGTGATGGAACTAGGGCCCAGTTCTAAGCTGTGAGGTTCTAAGCTGTGAGGCTCTGAGCTGTGAGGCTCTAAGCTGTGAGGTTCTAAGCTGTGAGGCTCTCTATTGACGTTCTTTGACAAACTGAATTCGCCCATGATGGGTCTTTTGGAGCAATCGGGCGATCGCATCCCATTCTTTGCCTTCTAGCTGCTCAATTGTGGTGGCGATCGCGCTTTGGTATTGCTTGAGCGATCGCAGCACCTCATCACGGTTGTACTGCGCCATCATCAGCCCCAGCTCTGGGTTGCCACCGCCCACTCGGCTGGTATCTCTAAACCCTGAGCTAGCAAGCTGCTGCGACAGTTGTAGCACCTCAATATTGGGCTCGCTCATCGCGGCTGAAATAAGGTTGGCACTCACCATGACCGGTAAGTGAGATATCCACGCCACAGCGCTATCATGCTCTGCTGGCGTACAGTGGTAAACCTGCGAACCCAATTGTGTAGCCAGCTGCTCTAATGTCTTAACCGCTTCGGGATCGGTTTTTTCTACCGGGGTAATCACATAGGGCCGCTGTTGAAAAATGCCTGGTTCGGCAGCCGCTAGCCCTGCCTCGCTTTTCCCACTCATCGGATGCCCGCCTACAAAAGCAGGCCAGCATTGGGTCGCCTCTGTAACGAGCGCTGATTTTACCGAGCCTACATCAGTCACAAGGGTTCCAGGTGAGAGTACAGCGGCTAGCGCTGCCACCATGGGTAAAATCGTGGCAATCGGCGTACAGATGATCACCACATCACAACCCTTGAGCCTTGCCAGCTCTGTGCCCGCTTGATCCACTACGCCGCGCGTTACCGCTTGGTCGCAGGTCTCCTGACGACGAGCGACGCCATACACCGTATGCCCCAATGCCCTCAGGTCTAGCCCAAGGCATCCGCCTATCAACCCAAGCCCGACGATTCCAATGTTCATTGCGGTTTCTTTCTGCATGTGATTATCGACCCTTTTTGACTGGATGTGATTATCTGCTGGATCTATGAGCTGCTCTAGATGTCTAGATGTCACTCACATAGACGTGAGCATTCTGACAGGTGACTCCAGCCTCTTGGCGGGATTACTCAAAAGAGTGACTAAAGCTAAAGGATGCAATACATCTAGCTAGGCATGATTACTCCTGGGTTATTGCTTTAGCGCACCTATGTAGATGTGTCACAATAAGAGCTGTCGTCATTTTTGCGCTGCTTTGTTCCTGCGCTGCTTTGTTCTTGCTCTGCTTTTTTCTACTCTGTTTTTTTCTACTCTGCTTCGCTTCTACCCACGTTTACGCCTCTTAACTGTACGCCTGTGATCGAAACAGAAGTCCATCAGCGTCTGCGAGCCTATCTTAGAGATCAAGGTCATACTCAATGGCCGCATCATTTAACAATGGCTAGGCTGGTCGCTAGAGCCTTGCGCGTAGGTCGAAGTGCGCTCATTCAGACTGATAGCTTAGCGGCGTATCAAGGTAGTCATCGTCTCAGCTATTTGATCCCAGCGCTGCTATGGCCCGAGCCTGCCGTTTTGGCAGTGCCTAATGAGCTGTTAGAGACAGTGCTTCAGCAAGATATTCCCAATTTGCAGCAGGGATTGCCCATTATCAAGCCGGTGCGTTCTGGCGATCGCTGGCCTGACAAAGATTTTAGAGGATTACTGGTCACCTCAGCTCAAGGCTGGCTAAGCAACCGTTTAGCTGTCTTCAACAACGATTATTCGGTGCCTCAGGATGTTATCAATAGCGCTGCGGTTAGCCAAAATCTTTTTCCGCCGGGTATCCCAACTCTGATAGATGGTGCGAGTTCGTTAGAGGGTTGGGTTCGTGATTTGCTGAGCGAAACCCTCTCCGGCCAAGACTGGGAGAGCCTAATGTTGGCCTATCCCAGCCAGCGGGCATTTATTCGAGACATGCGGGTTAAAATTACCCATGCCGTTTTTCAGCATCCGCCCAATCCCTATCGCTGCCACCTAATAGGTTCACCTGAGCAAATGCTCCTACTTGAGCTATACGAATGGCTCAAAGTCTGTGGTGATACTAGCCAAATGCCTCTGCCTTGGCGGCGATTTTGGCAATATTTTTTGCAGCCCGAAAGGCTTGCCTGGAGCCGTTTGGATCGAGCATTGGGCAGTATGGCGCTTTGCTGTGGTCCGACCGACATTGACAGTGCCCTAGCACCCGTATGGGCGCAGCAGCCGATTGTGCTAATGGGCTCGGCCTTAGACACAGATACCCGCGCTGAGCGATATCGCGATCGCATGGGCTTAGGCGATATGACCTGCCTGTGCTTTGGCCCTGATCGTCACAACGATCTGATTCAGCTCTATTTGCCTGACCGGCTACCGATGCCCAACACGAGCCATTTTAAAGCCGCCGTTCTACAAGAAATTCGTCAGCTCATAGCCGCTCGAAGAACCGCTCAAGAAACTGGAAACGCAGCAGAGACAGCGCCCGAGCCCACGGTAATTTTGATCGGTGATGTACCGCTTAAGGCCCAATTTGCCGCCATTCTTGCCGCTGAATTCGGCTCCCGCGTACAGCTAGAAGCGCCCATTGATGAACAAGGCATTTTGGTCACCGGTTGGGATTACTGGCGAGCGCATCAAACGACTTCAACAACCGCCAGAATTTCTCCAGGGCTGTTAATCATTACGACCCTGCCCATTCCCTCGCTCGAAAATCCGTTAGTCGCTGCTCGGGTGGCGGCCTACAAGCGTCGTCGGCAGGACTGGTTCAAAGCCTATTTGTTGCCCGAGGCACTCAGCCAACTGCAACATGCGGTAGCACCTGTGCGATCGCACCGATGCCATCAGGGCGTTGTAGCTCTGCTCGACAACCGGGTGAACTACCGCAGCTACGGCACAGACGTGTTAGCCGCATTAAGCCCAGCCGCTCGCAGCAGCTACCTTAACGAAGACTGGTTTTAAACCATCTGTGCTCAAAAAAGCTGTACTCAAAAAAATCTCTAAACAATTAATAACTTAGGCGGTGCTATCGGTGAGTTTACTGAGATAGCTCGCTATGATGGCTGGAATAAAGCGTGAGTGTCAAAGACATCATCAATTTCAACCGTTGTAAAAATCGTAAAACCCCACGTTCCTAATACCGTTCCAAATATTTAGATATAGCACCATGGGAGAATCCAACCGGCGGAAAAAAGCACTAGGCGAAGACTACGGCAAGCCAGAACCCTTCATGCGTGGACTGCCTATTAGCAAAGAGACGGCTAATCAGTTTGTTAGCTGGACCACAAAAGGCGCATGGGCCGGGATCATTTTAATGATCGTCGCCTGGCTGACCATCCGCTTTATTGGCCCAGGATTTGGCTGGTGGACCATCTCTAACTAACGTTTCTTAATGCTTTTTTAAGCTTTGAAGGGCAACAGGCGCTCATTTAGCCTGTTGCCCTTCTTTAAGTTCTCTAAACTCACCTGAAAAATATGTCAACTTTTGTCATATTTTTGATCCCCTACGACATCTATTCAATCAACTGGCCCAAAGGTGCGTTAAAACAGGTAGAACGCTTTTTAAGAGGCTATAAAAGTCAATAGATAAAGTCTGATAAAACAACGCTTCAGTAAACGCACTGAAGAAAAATGGCTGAATTAGGCAACTTTATCTGAAAGAGTTCAACAGGCAGGTAGTCAAAACAATTAAAACACTCCTTGCTCGGCTACCTGATAAGCTACCTGATAAATAAAAAATCCATCCTCTGCAAAGAGCTACCTAATCAGAAAAGCCGCAAAACGCTTGACCACCCTATGGAATAACTGACTCCCAACCATTAGGTAGCTTTGCTCTGATTAATCATGCTGATTAGTCATCTATACGCATTAACGTTGTTTCCTCAAGAACGTTTTAGGAGTCATTCCTGCAGAATGATGCTTGAGGATGATGCGAAAACGATTAAGACAACTTTATGAATGTCTTTAGATAGGTTTTTAGCAAATCTGTTTTTAGTAGATCTTTAATACTCAAAGCGCCTTAGATCTCGTTCTAAAAGGGAGAAAATCTACTCCCGATAAATAGGCTACATTTTCACGTTTAACATTTGTTAAGCTGATAGCTGCAAAAGGGTGGTTTCTGTTAGTAGCCGGGTATGTTGCGTTATCACCCATGAAAGCCGTTATAAAACGTTACAATCTGATTGAGATTAAGTTTTTAACGGCTTTGAGGCTACGCTGAGCATTTGCAAAATGCCTAAATATAAGCCTAAAACCCTTAATGAGGATGTACATGCTCATCTTCCTAAGAAAAACTTAAGAAAAACTTAAGTAAATTATGTAAAATCATTCACATGGTGTAGAGGAATAGAAATGTTCGTCAGACTTGCAGATCAACATCGACAATTCGTTCAAGACTTGGTTCTGAACCTTAAGGCTATGGCCGTTGTACTAGAAAAGAGAGGCTATCTGGCTTCTTGCTATACCTGTGGTGAAGAGCTTAACAGCGCTTCGTTTATGGTGAGCTTAGGCGGGGATCATCTCATTCGCTTCCTGGTATCCGACTACGGCATCACCTGGACAGAAATGCGCGACGACCGCGAACTGATGAAGCTAGAAGGTGCTGAGGCTATTAATCAGCTTCAAGAGCTAGCCAACTTAATTAAGTATCAGGTTAGCCCTTCTGAGTGCCAAGTGATTGGCTAATTGGCCAAGGCGTGCCTGGGTTCAGAGCCCGCTTTAAAACATAGAGTCCACTTTAAAAAGGTTCTTCCAGCTTCAGCCCTTGTGACTCTCCACTGGATAAACCTTTGTGTAATCTACTATTGTCCATATTTGGGCAACTTCCCTAACAGAATCCAACCAAAAGCCAACGGTTACTCGATGCAAGGCTGTTGAAGCGTTGAGGCTCTTCCTCCTCTATTTTATCTAATTCCCATCTTCTAATTTTCATCTATAGCTTCATCTAGAACTTCTGAATCTAGGGCGGCTTCATCAGGGTGATTCGTGGGCTGCTTAAGGGCTTCCCGAACTTGCCTTTCCACTTCTTCGGCAAGTTGAGGGGTTTGAGTTAGATGAATGACTGCATTGTCTCTACCCTGAGCAAAATTGCTGCCCTGATAGCTGTACCAGGCTCCTTTGCGGTCTATAATTCCGACTTCTTCAGCCATATCTACTATGCAGCCCATAGTAGATATCCCTTGTCCAAATAAAACATCGAATTCAGCGATGCGGAAGGGTGGGGCAATTTTATTTTTAGCCACTTTTACTTTGACGCGGATGCCAAACTGGTTTTCGCCTTTTTTGAGTGTTTGGATGCGTCGGATATCAAGCCTAACCGAGGCGTAAAATTTAAGCGCGTTGCCGCCTGTGGTGGTTTCTGGACTGCCGTAAACAATGCCTATTTTGTCTCTGAGCTGGTTGAGAAAAATAATGGTGCAGCCTGATTTTCCTAGGTTGCCAGTGATCTTGCGCAGCGCCTGACTCATTAACCTAGCCTGCAAACCCATATGGGAGTCGCCCATCTCGCCTTCAATTTCAGCACGAGGCACCAACGCGGCGACAGAGTCTATAACAATAATGTCGACTGCTGCTGAGCGCACCAACTGGTCAGTGATTTCTAGTGCGGTTTCGCCGCACTCTGGCTGAGATATCAGCAACTGATCGATATCTACGCCAATTGCCGCAGCATATACTGGGTCTAGGGCGTGTTCTGCATCAATAAAGGCTGCTGTGCCGCCCTCGGCTTGTACCGAGGCGATCGCATGCAGCGCCAGCGTTGTCTTTCCTGCGCTTTCAGGTCCATAAATTTCGGTAATGCGTCCTTTCGGAAAGCCGCCGCCTAGCGCCATATCTAAGGGCAGAGCGCCACTTGGAATGGTCTCTACTTTTAACTTTTGCGCTGTGCCTAAGCGCATAATTGATCCCTGGCCAAAGCTGCGCTCAATTTGGGTGAGCACGCGACCGAGTGCCTGCTGTCGCTCTGAACTGGGTGCGCTGCTGCTAGCGTCAATCGTAGATTTGGCTGTAGATTTGGCCATAGATAGCTCACAAGGTTAAAATACGTATGTACTATTATCTACTCAATTGTGCAAGTTGTGTCTAGCTAATATAGCTGCATCTTGACGAATGTTTTGATGGATACTGAACTCAGCAGTTCTGCTGTTATTGTAGTCGTCGCCTCAGCAATGATTGCACTTAAATATGACCGATTTTATTTCACAATCTACCGCTGATTTGGCCGTTGGTGTCGCGGGTCTCACGGACTACCTAAAGCTGCTTTTAGAGGAAAATCCGCAGCTGAGTAAAATTTGGGTCGTAGGGGAAGTTTCTAGCGCTCGAAATCACTCTCAGGGATGCTTTTTTACGCTGCAAGAGCCCGATGGCTCCGCAGCGGTGAACTGTGTCGTGTGGCGATCGCAGCTGCCGCGCATTACGACTATGCCTAAGGTTGGAGAGCAGGTAACGGTGTTGGGCCAGGTTCGCTTGTATCCTAAACGAGGCGCTTATCAGCTGACGGTGTGGCAGGTGCTGCCTGCTGGAGAAGGCTTGTTGGCTCTGCGGTACCGGCAACTGCGATCGCGCCTAGCGGCCGAAGGTCTTTTTGACCTGTCCCGCAAGCGTCCTCTGCCTGCCCACCCTCAAACGCTGGCGGTAGTCACCTCGCCGCAGGCCGCAGCTTGGGGCGACATTCAGCGCACGCTTTTGCAGCGAAACCCCAGTATCAAAGTTCTGCTTTCACCCGCGACGGTACAGGGAGAGCAGGCTCCGGCTTCTGTCGTTCAGGCTATTACGCGCGTCGTTAAAGACGGGCGGGCTGATGTGTTGCTGCTAGCCAGAGGCGGCGGTGCCACTGAGGACTTAGTTTGCTTTGACGATGAGCGAGTAGTCGCTGCGATCGCCCAGTGCCCAATCCCGGTCATTACCGGTATTGGCCACGAACGCGACGAATCCCTCTGTGATCTGGTCGCTGATATTTGCGCTCACACCCCCACTGCCGCCGCTGAACAGGCAGTCCCGAGCCTAGATACCCTCTATCGCAAGCAGGTACAGTATCTACAGCGGCTCGTTTATATCGTCACCCGGCAGCTCCAAGCGGCTCGTTCAAACCTACAGTCACTACACACTCGCCTTCAGCGCCTGCGGCTAGACCGCCAGTTGGATCAGCATCAACGCGACCTCGGTTGGCAGCGTCAGCAGCTAATTAGTAGCCTAGCTCAACGATTGCAGCTCGCCCGCCACCAACATCAGCTACTCAGCGAAAAACTCTCAACCCTAGACCCTGAATCTGTGCTCAAACGCGGCTACGCAGTCGTAAAAGCCGAAGGCCAAATTGCTATAGATGTCTCACAGCTCCTCCCTGGCACTGAATTAGAAATTCAGCTAGGCAAAGGCCAAGTAACTGCCACCGTCACCCAAACTAGCCGCAATCCCCAATAGACACCCCTTAGACACCCACCAGACACCCCCTAGACACCAGCCGATCTATTCCCCTCTGAATCTCTTCCTTTCTAACCTCCACTCCCTAATTCCCCACTCCCTACTCCCTAACCTCCCACTCCCCACATTCCCCATGCCCCGCGCCAAAAAACAGCCCGCCGCCCTTCCCGAAGACTGGAACTACGAAGACGCCCTCGCTCAAATCGAAACCATTACCCACCGGCTCGAAACTGGCGAACTTCCTCTAGCCGAAGTCTTTGAACAGTTTGCCGAAGCTATGAAGGCTCTCCAGCAGTGCGACCAGTTTTTGCTTACTAAGCAGCAGCAAGCCTCGCTGTTAATAGAAACCCTCACCGGTCAGGACGAGGGTTTGTAACCGTAAACCGACATTCCGCCCTTTCAACCGTCACAATCAGAATAAAGTCAGAGTCAACATAGCAAGTAGTACTCCTGAGCGGCAGACCCCAGAAACCGGAGTA
>LJZR01000049.1 GCA_001314865.1 Phormidesmis priestleyi Ana
CTGAGTTGGGTTTTTCAGGGACGACTAGCTACGCCGCAAAGGAGCAGGAACGCCCGCCGTGAGCACCAAAAAGATAGGCACACTGCCAATGGGGTCAATAACGGGGAACAGCGCTGCTAGGCTGCCTACAACGAAGTCAGTGAAGTCTTGAATAGGCATAGGAGTTAATAGCGGCGGCCTTCACGATATACGTACATGTTAATGGCTGCGATCGCAAAGCAAATCATAAAAATCAGCAGCCGAATGCCGTAAATCGGCTCATTGATCAGCCGTCCATTTTCAAACAACGGCGTTAGCGAAGGCTCTAGCTTAGCAAGGACAAACCCACCTATAAATGCGCTAATCGTAGAAGCCGCCTGACTGAACTTTTTAATTTCTTGACTGGTGCTAGGAGAGAGCAAAAAGCCCACTAGCCAGCCTGTCGCCCAGCCTCCCGTGCCAATCAATACCGTTTGGGCAAAGCCTACGTCGTTTAGCTCTTGGTGAACGGTGCGCGCAATCCATAGCACCACGCCAAACACGATAAAGCCAATGAACAGACTGGCAAAAGAGCGAGCTTGATTCATAAAGACAGCTCCCTCAATTCATCCGAGATAGCTTAATGCGAGGATCAACGAAGGCAAGGGCGAGGTCGGCGAGGAGGTTACCAACAATTAGCATGACGGCACCCAGCACCAGGCTCGCCATAATTAAATAGAGGTCTTGCTTTTGAACCGCTTCTAGGGTCAAGGTGCCAAGTCCGGGCCAGCTAAAGTAAGTTTCAACAATAAATGAACCACTTAGCAATGAGGAAAACTCAAAGCCTAATAGAGTGATCAAGGGATTAATGGCGTTGCGCAGCGCATGGACATAAATCACTTTGTTTTCGGGCAGTCCTTTTGCCCTGGCCGTTTGGATATAGTCCTGTCGGAGTACATCTAGCAGTTGGCCACGAGCGATGCGCTGCAATCCCGCATAGCTCGTGATGCTCAGCGCCAAGGTCGGTAAAATAAGATGCCAGCTCACATCGAGGATTTTGCCAATCCAGTTGAGATCGTCGTGGAAAAGGCTAGTGCGCCCACCTACCGGAAACAGTGGGGCAACGAGCTGCGCGAAAAATAGCAGCAGAATACCGGTAATCAGGGTTGGAAAGCCCTGGCCAATGTAGCTAAATAGCCGTAAAAAACGGTCGGGCCAGCGGTTGTAATTGACCGCGCTGACAATGCCGAGCGGGATGGCGATCGCCCAGGTCACCAAAATAGAAGCCGCCGACAGCAAAAGCGTATTCGGTACTCGCTCCCACAGCAGCTCTAGCGCCGGTCGCTGGTAGGCAAAGCTAATGCCAAAGTCAAATCGGGTCACAGCCTGCCTAAGCCAGCTGAGATACTGTACCCACAAGGGCTTATCCAAACCAAAGTCTGCGGATAGCTGGGCTAGGGTCTCAGGCGACATTTCAGTGCTTTGCCGAAAAGGCGTTAAGAAGTCGCCCGGTGCTAGCTGCACTACTAAAAAGCTCAGGGCACTGGCTAGCAGCAGCGTCAGGGCCGCCTGAAAAAGCCGTTTGAGAATATATAGCGTGGTTTCACCAAAGAAAAAGCCGCGAATGAGCGAAGCGACTCTTCTAAAGGGTGCGATTGGGGATGCAGGTGACTGTAAAGAGGACGACATAAGCGACTACTCGAAAGCGAACAGGAAACTGAGACGAACATAGCGCTAAGGCAAAACGGTTTAGCGCTCTAACCGTTGCCAGTTCAGTACTGCACTGCTAGTACTGAACTGCTAGTACTGAACTGCTAGTACTGAACTGCTAGTACTGAACTAAGCTGATGATAGGAATATCTGAGGGTAAGTTATTACGTCCTGCCAAACCGTTCAGCTCAATCACAAAGGCAAACCCAACGACTTTAGCACCTGCTTTGTCGATGAGTTTGGCCGCCGCCGCCGCTGTTCCCCCAGTTGCTAGCAGATCATCAACAATCAAGACCCTGCTGTTAGGTTTAAAGGCATCTTGATGAACCTCTAGCTGATCTTGGCCGTATTCTAGTTCGTAGGCGATGCTGTGCACTTCTCTCGGCAGCTTACCGCCTTTGCGAATGGGAATAAATCCGGTTTGTAGCTGATGCGCCACGGGCATCCCAAAAATAAAGCCGCGAGACTCAATGCCTGCAATGTAATCAGCTGCTAACGGTGCGCCCTGTTCAGTAATTTGAGCGATGGTGTGTTGTAAACCGGCAGGGTCTTGCAGAAGGGTGGTGATATCTCGAAAGATAATACCAGGCTGAGGAAAGTCAGGAATGTCTTTAATTAGTGCTTTGAGTTCCATTGCAAGAGCATACCTAATAGTTGAGCAGGATAGTTGAGCAAGTTGAGCGAGTTGAGCGAATTGAGCAAGGTGCTAAAGAGTATCTCAGGACTTTATCGTTTGGGCAACTTTAATCGTTTTGGGCGTGGTTTGCAGCTCGGATTTACTGGCTGCTTTTCCCAGGCTTGCTGCTTTGCCAGGGCTAGGCTAATTATTAGCCCAATTGCTTAGGCGGCTTGGCGGCTGTGTTGTCAAACCAGCCTCTGCGCCAGAAGTAATAGGAGAGGGTCAGGGCGATCGCAATCATTGTCGCCCAGCATAGCGGGTATCCCCAGTAAAACTCCAGCTCGGGCATATTCCACGGTGATACTGAGGTATCGAAGTTCATTCCGTATACCCCCACAATAAAGGTGAGCGGAATGAAAATAGACGAAACCACCGTCAGCGTTTTCATCACTTCGTTCATCCGGTTGCTCACCGAAGAGAGGTATACATCCATGAGGTTTGCAGTGAGTTCTCGATAGGTTTCTACAATGTCAAGAACCTGCACTACATGGTCGTAGCAGTCTTGCAGGTAAACGCGAGCCTCGGCACCGACTAGCTCACTGCTGCCGTCACGCACTAGCTGGTTGAGCGCATTGCGCTGCGGCCAAATAGAACGCCGCAGCCCCATGAGCTGACGGCGCACACGATAGATTTTTTGCACTGTTTGCCTTGTGGGATTGAAAATGACCTCGTCTTCTAGCGACTCGATATATTCACCATATGCTTCTAGGACGGGAAAGTAGGCATCAATGACGGCATCTAGCAGCGCGTAGGCCAAATAGTCTGCGCCCTGCTGGCGGATGCGTCCGACATTTTGGCGAATGCGGTTACGCACAGGATCTAGGCAATCGCTGTTGAGCTCTTCTTGAACGGTGAGTAGGTAGTTTTTACCCAGCACAAAGCTCAGCTGTTCGCTCAAAAAGTGAGGATCGTCGTTATCGGAGTCGGGGGCCATCATCACCATGCGGGTAATGATGAGCACCTGATCGCTGTAGTACTCAATTTTGGGCCGCTGAGGGACGTTGACGACATCTTCGAGCATGAGGGGATGCAGGTGAAATACGCTGCCTAAACGGTTGAGCACATCTTCATTCCCGAGCCCTTGTAAATCTATCCAGGAGATATGGTTGCTGGTAAGGTGTTCGGCGGCTTCTTCGGGCGATCGCAGTTTTTGCCGAATTGCCGACTCAGGGCTATAGTCAATCAGCGTTAGCTCAGTGGGCGAAGCATCGTCGTCAATCACGAGCGTACCGGGAACCATGCCGATTTCATCGTAGTGATAGTCCCAATGCCGCCGCGCATCGTCTCCTTCGATCGGGAGGGCAGGGGCGGCACTAGTAGTGGGAGTAGTGGGGGCGGCTCGGTTGTTCCAGTCGTTTTGGGGTGCCTTTTTCATACAGGTTTCATCCAGTTTTGCATGACGATGATATTTAACTTGTTTAGGCTATTATGTTTTCGTCTTGGCTGACGGCTGGCAACAACTGCTGGTTATAATGCTGCTAATTACTGTGCCTTTGAGTACTGTGCTTTAAGTGGCTCCTTCTTCCTTTCCGCAAAAATCTGCTCGCGCTGGTCAGACGGCTAGCCCCAAGCTGCCCTGCCGGGTAACGGTGAGTGAACCGGGGTGGGAAGGGGCCAGATTAGCTGCGATCGCAGCCGGATGCAGTAGCGTTTCAGACATGCTCGAAAAGATAGGACGCGGCGAGCTATCCATTATTGAGAGCGATGCCGTTTTGCCTAGCAGCAGCGCTACCCATCTGCCGAAGTCTTTTCATTCTCCCGTCCGAGCCGCCGCTATACCTTCTGATTCACAGCCTAATCTGAGGCCACCAGCTATTCAGGCCTCGGCGATGCCGCAGCATATTCACATTCATACCCCCCCATCGGTTTCGCCTAACCTCGATCAGCCAATCGAAGACGATGACGATATCAAATTTTCAATTTCAGATATTTCCTTACCTCGGCTCATCATGACCGCAGTTTGCGCTGCGGTCATCATCGGTTCATTGCTGTATATTGCCGATCGCATTATCAGCATCACGACCGGCGTGATTACGGGGCAAGAGAGCATTGAAGATATCATTACCCCCATCACGGGCGATATTGTGGCAGGCTATACCGTCAGCGATGAGTACGGCATCCGCCCCTTTCATCCGGTTACTGGCGAGCCCAACGTACCGCACAACGGCGTTGACTTAGCCGCGCCCGTGGGCACCCCCATTTATGCAGTGGGCAAAGCAGGCGATAAAACGACCGTCAAATGCTGGTGGGATGAAGACGGCGGCGGTTGGGTGGTGAATCAAACCGCTGAATCTTACCCAGGCTATGTATTTCAGTCATTACATATGTCAGAAAATGGCTGCAAAGAGGGCGAGTCCGCCGCAGGCGAGGTGATTGCCTATTCGGGCAATAGCGGCCTTGGGACTGGTGAGCATTACGACTTTCGCGTGAAAATAAACGGAGAGTATGTGCCACCTGCCACTAAGTATTTAGAGTCTGCGATCACGGGCCAGCCCCTCAAAGAATAATCCTGATCCGTGAATAGTCTTTATCAGTTTTAAAGGTGAGTCTTAAAGATGAGTCTTAAAGATGAGTCTTAAAGATAAGCCGTAAAGGTCATCAACCTTCCAAGTTGTGTATGGCATAGGCTTTTTACAGACAAAAAATCCCTAGCTCTCATGGGTTTGAAAGCTAGGGATTTGATTGGATAGTTTACACAGCTAGCTCAATATGATCATAAACGAGCACTATCATCGGTGAGAACCGTCAGCGTTCTGGCATATTCTTTTAGCTCTACTGGCACAGGTTTGATATTCCAAATTTCGTCGCAGTACTCCTGAATAGAGCGGTCAGAGGAGAACTTACCCATCCGAGCGGCGTTCAAAATCGACATGCGCACCCATTTGTCCTGATCTTGATAGGCTTCGCTGACTTCTTTTTGACAGTCTACATAGGCCTGATAGTCAGCGAGTACCATAAAGCGATCTTGGTTGAGCAAGTTGTCGGTGAGGGGCTTAAACAGCTCGGTATCACCGCTAGAGAAGATGCCGGAACCGATCAAATCAATCACGGCTCGCAGATCTGCATTGCTTTCGTAGTAATCGCGAGGGTTGTAGCCAGATGCCTTGAGCTCAGTAACCTCATGGGCCTTAAGGCCAAAGAGGAAGAAGTTTTCAGCCCCAACTTCTTCTAGGATTTCAACATTGGCACCATCTAAGGTGCCGATGGTGAGGGCACCGTTCATCGCAAACTTCATGTTGCCGGTACCCGAAGCCTCAAAGCCTGCGGTTGAAATTTGCTCAGAAAGGTCGGAAGCCGGATAGATAGGCTGTGCGTTGGTGACGTTGTAGTTGGGATAAAACACCACCTTGAGCTGGTCGCGAACATCGGGATCGCGGTTGACCACGCGCCCTACAGAGGTGATTAGCTTGATAATGAGCTTGGCCATGAAGTAGCCCGGTGCTGCTTTGCCCGCAAAGATAAAGGTGCGGGGCGTAATGTTCATGTCGGGGTTTTGCTTAAGCTGGTTGTACAGCGAGATAATGTGCAGCGCGTTCATTTGCTGCCGCTTGTACTCGTGCATTCGCTTAATTTGGACATCAAACATTGAGGTTGGGCTGACCTTTACACCTGTGGCTCTTTCAATCCGCAGGGCCAGTGCTTCTTTGTTGGCCTGCTTAATTTGCCGCCACTCGGTTCGGAAGCCGGGGTCGTCAGCAAACTGCTCTAATCGCTTGAGCTGATCGAGGTGCGTGGGCCAGTCGGTGCCGATGCGCTGATTGATCAATCGGGTGAGCTTGGGGTTGCTAAGCACCATCCAGCGACGAGGCGTGACGCCGTTGGTTTTGTTGATGAACTTATTGGGAAATAGTTCGTAAAAGTCGTTGAGAACTGTTTGCTGGAGTAGCTCTGTGTGGAGCGCGGCTACGCCGTTGATGGCATGGGAGCCCACGCAGGCTAAGTTGGCCATGCGCACGTAGCGACCGCCACTTTCGTCAATGATAGACATCCGAGCTAGGCGCTCATTGTCTTGGCCAAATTTAAGTCGGACATCTTCTAGGAAGATGCGGTTGATTTCGTAAATAATTTCGAGATGGCGGGGCAGCAGGGAACCAAATAGATCGATCGGCCAGCGCTCTAGCGCTTCGGGCAGTAGGGTGTGGTTGGTATAGGCCAGAGATTTTTGGGTGATTTCCCAGGCGTGATCCCACTCTAGCTGATGGATGTCGATGAGCAGGCGCATGAGTTCGGCAACGGCGATCGCAGGGTGCGTATCGTTGAGCTGAATTGTGTACTTTTCGGGGAATTGCTCAATTGAGAGACCGTCACGCAGCAGGATGCGGATCATGTCTTGGAGTGAGCAGGACACAAAGAAATACTGCTGCTCTAGGCGAAGCTGTTTGCCTTCTAAGTGCTCATCGTTGGGATAGAGCACTTTGGAAATGTTTTCGGAGACGATTTTGGAGTTGACCGCGCCGTAGTAGTCGCCCTGGTTAAACGCACTAAAGTCAAAGGCATCGGGAGATTCGGCTTTCCACAGGCGCAGCGTTGTCGCGGTGTTGACCTGATAGCCAAGGATGGGCGTGTCGTAGGGGATGCCTTTGACCACGCGATCGCTCAGCCACTCAACTCGGTAGTTGCCCTGAATATCGCTATAGGCTTTGGTATGGCCGCCCAGCTTTACTTCGGTCGCCCACTGGGGCCGCGCAATTTCCCAAGGATTGCCCTCAGCTAGCCACTGATCGGTTTTTTCAACCTGCCAGCCGTCGTGCAGCTCCTGCTGAAAAATACCGAACTCGTAGCGAATGCCATAGCCCAGCGAGGGGATTTGTAGCGTCGCCATTGAGTCGAGATAGCAGGCGGCGAGTCGGCCTAAGCCGCCATTGCCCAAACCAGGCTCTTTCTCTTGGGCCATAATTTCTGGCAGGCTCAGGCCCAGGTCGGCCATAGCGGTTTCTACCACTTTGTACAGCCCCAGGTTAATAAGGTTGTTGCCCAGGTAAGGGCCCATCAAAAACTCGGCTGATAGGTAAACCGCAGTACGCGACTGCTGGGCTCGGTAGGTGCTTGCAGAACTGAGCCAGTGGTGCAACATGCGATCGCGCACCGTGTAGGCCAGCGCCATGTAATAGTCTTGCAGGGTCGAAATCTCCGGGGATTTGCCCTGTACGTAGAATAAATTGTCTAGAAATGCACGCTTTAGAATCTCTGGTGTTAAGCCGGTCCGATCATCTTCTGACTGAAGCGGATCAGAGTGCAAGGGAACAGCGTTGATGTCTTTAGATTGCATAGGTCACAAAGGATAGGTCACAAGGAACAAGAGAGGCAGTCAAAAAAGCGTCAGAGGGCGCAGACGAATCGCTGTCGTTTTAACGCGGCTTATTTCACAGGGATTTTATCAAGGGTATACCCATATCCTTCACAAAGGATGAACCTATATAAAGTCATAAGGTACGAGACTAATCGGTAAAATTCGATACCAGTCAAGCATTTTAGCTACAGTCAAAATGCAGGCAAAATGCAGCCAAAATGCTTGCGCGCCACTGTTTAAAACGCCTGTTTAGCACGCCACTGTTCAAAAAGTTAGTCAAAAAAATCCGCCAGTGCTGTATGAGTCTACTGACGGATTTTTTGAGCGGATTTGAGAGGGTCAAATATACTAAAAAGTATCAGGCTATACTTTTTTTAGCCAGCTAAACATGGCTCGGAGGTCTTTACCCACTTCCTCAATCGGATGTTCTGCTTCGATCCGACGCGTCGCATTAAAGCCCGCATTGCCTGACTGACTTTCTAGCACAAACTCACGTGCAAACTGGCCAGTTTGAATCTCCTTGAGAATCTGCTTCATGGTTGCCTTAGTATCAGCGGTAATCACGCGTGGACCACGGGTATAGTCGCCGTATTCAGCTGTATTAGAGATGCTATCGCGCATTTTGGCGAGGCCACCTTCTACGATCAAATCTACAATTAGCTTGACTTCGTGCAGGCACTCAAAGTAGGCGAGCTCTGGCTGGTAGCCTGCTTCTACCAGTGTTTCAAACCCAGCCTTGATCAGTTCGCTAAGGCCGCCGCATAGCACTGCCTGCTCACCGAACAAATCGGTTTCGGTCTCTTCGCGGAAGGTGGTTTCGAGCACACCTGCACGGGTGCCGCCGATGCCCTTGGCGTAGGCCATCGCAAGGTCACGAGCCTGACCTGAAGCGTCTTGATACACAGCAAATAAGGCGGGTACGCCTTGGCCTTGCTCGTAAGTGCGGCGCACGAGGTGACCAGGCCCTTTGGGCGCGGCCATCACAACATCAACACCAGCAGGCGGGATGATTTGGCCAAAGTTGATGTTAAAGCCATGGGCAAAGGCAAGCACGTTGCCGTCTTCTAAGCCGGGTTCAATGCTGTCTTTATAAACGCTGCGCTGAACTTCGTCGGGCAGCAAAATCATGATGAAGTCGGCGGCTTTGGACGCATCGGCGACAGATTTAACCGTGAGCCCTTCAGCCTCGGCTTTTGCAATAGACCGGCTACCTTCATAGAGCCCAACAATGACATTTACCCCGCTGTCTTTGAGGTTAAGCGCATGGGCATGGCCTTGCGAGCCGTAGCCGATGATGGCCACCGTTTTGCCATTGAGTAAATCCAGGTTGGCATCGCTGTCGTAATACATTTTGGCCATTGGAAACAGTCTCCTTAACTGCGCAGCCCCGCTAGGGGGTCTCTAGGGGGTAATGAATGTGGGTGAGCGTTTGATTTTATCAAACAGGGGGTTCGGAGGATAGAGGCTTGCGATCGCCAAACCTGAGCCTACCCCGCTTTGTCTCCGTCAGCTTATCTTTAAGTCTAGGTTCGGATTTTTGTGATGCGATCACCTGCTTCGGAGCGGCGAATCAAACCCCGAATAAGTATCAAAAAATAGCAGATCCCAGTGCTTATCAAAGCCAATCACATTATCAACTTCCATCACTAGCTTTTCAACTAGCCTCTGATCGCACACAGCCCGAACCTCGATCCAGTCTGCGGTTTGAACGCTAGAATACATCAATACCAAAGGTTTCTAAGGCTTTGATTTCCCGAAAGACGGCGTCAGGAATGATTAACTGACCGTAGAGCGCTTTGAGAAGAGAGAGCTGACCAATCTGCTGAGTTAGGAAGATGCCCCTGTATGAGTTGGTCTGGAATGTTCAGGGTAATTTGCATTTGGCTTTGCCGTTACGTTAATAAAATGGCGTTGAGAGCTTGATTCTGGGTGGAGGCAGCGACTTGCTGCTGAACCGCCAAATGAGTCAAGAAAGCTTCAATCTCTATGCGCCCCATTTCACGCGGGTGGCGCTTTTCATGAAACAGGATGTAGCGCCTCACCCACTGCACATAGGTTTCTTCCGTTCGGTAAGCATAGTGCTTGAGCCGAATGACCTCTCGCAGATGGTCTTAAAGCTTTTTGGGGCGTGGTTCCATCACCATCCAAGCACAATACATGTGTTTGATGATACCTATAGCGACATCCGTACACATTTGAAGATATGCGGAAAGTTTCTTCAGATCCACCTTGAGCAGCTTATTATGCAGAAAGTTTCCTCATATCCACCTGATTTGGGAAGATCGCAGGAATTTTTCCTCATATCTACCTGTATCTGGGTGGATATGAGGAAAAATTCCGTCTAAAAAGAAGTTAGCCGTCTTAGGCTTCAGCCTCGCCCCCTGTCCCACTTGGAAAGCTGAAGTTAAGCGACAAGCTAAAATATCGTGGTAAACTGCTGCAAGATCATTTGTTCTTATATGGCGATGGCGAATCTACCACACTTTATTCAATATCAAGGTAGCAAAAGGAATCTGGCTAAGCACATCCTCCAGCTTTTCCCGAAAAAATTCAGTAGGTTGGTAGAACCTTTTGCTGGAACTGCTGCGATTAGTGTTGCTACGTCTGCAAGTCAGATTACCCAAAGTTTTTGGTTAAATGATCTGAACAAGCCGCTAATCGAGCTACTGGAACTGTCTATAGAAAGACCAGACGAAATAGCAGATTTTTATTTAAAGCTATGGAATGAGCAACATACTAATTCTGTAGCCCATTATTTTGAAGTTAGATCAAAATTCAATGAGACTAATGATCCAAGATTATTCCTTTATCTACTAGCAAGATGTGTTAAAGGTTCGGTTCGCTACAACTCTGAAGGATTGTTCAACCAAAGCCCGGACAAAAGGCGCAAAGGAACACGACCTGAGACAATGAGAAAAAATATAGCAGGTGTGTCTAGTCTTCTCAAAGGCAAATGCAAGTTTACGAGTTTAGATTATCGAGAAGTATTAGAGCAAGTCCAGGAAGGTGATTTTATTTATATGGATCCTCCATACCAAGGTGTATGCGGAAATAGAGATTCAAGGTATCTGTCTGGGATAAATTTCGATGATTTTGTGTTAGCTCTTGAACGGTTAAACCGAAAAGTAGCTGCGTTTGCTATCAGTTATGACGGTAAATTGGGTAATAAGGCTTTTGGCAAGGTTCTTCCTGAACGCTTAAATCTTAAAAGAATCGAAATCGAAGTTGGCAGGTCTTCACAGTCTACATTACTGGGCAAAGAAGAAACGACAATCGAGTCATTGTACTTGTCGCCAAGTTTATCCACAAGCTTAACGAATACTGAAATCTGTGATTTTAAGTATATTGGCAAGAAACCAAAGCAGCTAACCCTCTTGGAAAAGCATGGAGAATTCGCAGCAGCTACCCGATGACTTTTTGGAACTTTGCCGTTCTGTAACAGCAAAACGACCAAAGACGGTCATTGATCACATCTTGCAACACGGATTTATTACAACTGAGGAATTGAAAGAAACCTACGGTTATAACCATGCTCCAAGAGCAGCTAGAGATGTCAGAGAGAATGGTATCCCGTTAGAAACCTTTTATGTCACCGGAAATGACGGCAGAAGAATAGCTGCATATCGATTTGGAGATATTAGCAAAGCAAGATTCACTCGGCTCTCTGGAAGAACAGGTTTATCTAAGCAAATTAAAGATGCACTGATTAGCAGATACGGATGCAGATGTTTTATTTATCTTGAAGAGGTAGATGAACGCGAGTTACAAATTGATCATCGTGTTCCTTTTGAAGTTGATGGTGAGCCAGATCTAGCCCCAGAAAATTTCATGTTGCTTTGTGGCTCTGCTAACCGGGCTAAATCTTGGTCATGCGAACATTGCGAAAACTGGAACAGCATTAAGGATCAGTCTATTTGTCTATCCTGTTACTGGGCGTATCCAGAAAGCTATGAGCATATTGCAATGCGGCAGGTCAGAAGAATAGATCTGCTTTGGGAAGGAGATGACATTGAAATTTATGAAAGGCTCAAGCAAAGGGCTGTCAGCGTGGAGAAGGAACTCCCTGATTTTGTCAAAGATATTATTGAGCGTGAGATCGAACGTAATGGCGAAGGCTAACACTACGTTGGTGCGGACGGCACCGAGGGTATTGGTGAGTCTCCAAGGTTATCTGCCGCCGCACAACTTCACCGTTAGACTGCGCAATAAAGCCATTAATGCTCACTACGACCGAGAACAGAAAGCGTTAGTGATCGATTTTGCCGATGGCTCTGCCGGTATCTGGCCAGTATGCCTGCTTGAGATGGTCAGATACGACGGCAATGACTGGGTGCCAGTCGAAGCAACTGAGGCGCAGCTAGAAGCCGTTGAGCTAAGCGGGGAGCATGTCTTCTGGGATGAGCTAGGCCAAGACTTTCGTATCTCCGATCTCAAAGCAGGTATCTATGGCCGCGAGCCTTGGATGGCTAGGATTCAACAGAAAATGGCGATGGCGTAGCCTCTCTTACGGAGAATCGCCTCTTAGCTAAATGATTATCTTTTGGACAGGGGTAGTGCGATCTCACATATCAAACCCAAGATATTTGCGAATATTTGGGGTTATGTTAAATCTCCGGCTAAGGGGTATAAATCTCCTACACATAAGGCGTTAAAGGAATATCAATGATTGTTCTATCGGCTGCTATAAGAGAAGCTATTTGAAGTCTGGCTCTGACAATAAGCGATCAATATTTCGCTTACCCGACAGCACACGAAGTATTTCTAGTCAATTTCCTTTGACGCGATACACTACGAGATAGACGGTCTAACCGATTGCCTGATTGCCGTCAGTTCTTTCAGGAGTAGTAACATTAGCCCTGTGTTGCAAGGCGGTACTTTTTGAAGTTCTCCGCCTGCTCCAGGATGTCTTTGTACACCTCATCATTCGCCACGGGGGGGTAACCGTGCTTCGCCAGGGCCAGAATCAAGTCTACTTTCAATGCCGCTTTGATATCGTCTCGCTGACTCCAGTCGGTATATTGGGCCTTGTCATCTACGATGACTTTGATGGCTTTCGATAGAGTAATCAGTTTGGCTTCGGGATAGCTGAAGTCGTACTTGATGGCGATCGCATTGAGAATGTCGTAGAAGGCCTTTTCTTCAAAGTCGATATCCAGATCTTTGTAGGATTCTCTCTCTTTTTTCAGCGCATCCAGCAGGTTGAGAATCTCGTCGGTGAAATCTTCGACCACGTTGCCCACCAGCACATCTTCTTCTCTACGATCGTTATAGCGTTCCACCAAGGACTGGAACTGTTTGGAAAAATCCACGCCCTTGGCTTTGTTGGTTTTCTTAAAATCCTCAATCGCGCGGGCTAATAGTTGCTGCAACAATTTGGCCTTGGTGTTGGGCAGTTTTATTTTCTCAAGCTTGGCTAGGTAGTCGTCGTTGAAGATATCGATCTCGGTTGCGGCTTCATCCCCCAGTTTGAAGATCTCTTCCACGCCGTCGGCTTTCAGGGCTTCGGCGATCATCTCGCGTACCTTGGCGTTCATCTGCGCGGTGTCGGGCGCGTTTCCTTTAGTGAGCTTGAACACAATTGAGCGCACAGCCAGATAGAAATGCACCCAGTCCCGCTCGTTCTGGGTGAGGAATTCTGAACCGATGCAAATGTCGTAAGCGGCTTTCATGCGCTTAACTAGGGCCATGAAGCGTTTTTCGATTTTGTCGGTGATCTGTGCGAATTCGGCGGCGTTATTGAGGGTGTTCAACTGGGCCAGGGGTTCGCCGGTAAAATAGGGCGAGGCGTCGAACTTGTGGAACAGCTGGCGCAGCAGGTCAAGGTGATCGCGCACGACGATCAGGGATTGTCCAATCTCTTCAATGTTTTGCTGATCGGCCTGGTTGTAGTGCGCCAGGGCAAGATTCATCTGCTTTTTAATGCCAATGTAATCCACCACTAGGCCCTTATTTTTTCCGGCGAATTTACGGTTCACGCGGGAGATGGTTTGAATCAGGTTGTGGCGCTGAATGGGCTTGTCAATGTAGATGGTGTCTAGTTCGGGTATGTCGAAGCCGGTGAGCCACATATCGACCACAATGGCGATTTTGAAGTTGGATTTGGGGTTCTTGAACTGGGTATCTAGGGTCTTGCGGTATTCTGAGGTGCCCAGCAGGTCGTAGAGGGCCTTGGGGTCATCTTTGCCCCGCGTCATGATCAGCTTCACCCGTTCCAGGGGCAGGATCTTTTTCTGCTCTTCGGCGCTCAGTTCTGCCCCTGCCTCGCAGGCCAAGGGTTCGTTCCACTCGGGGCGCAGGGAAATGATTTCTTGCCATAAAGTATAGGCAATCTCGCGCTTGCTGCACACAAACATGGCTTTGCCTTTGACGGTCGCGCCTTCGGAGACCCGCGTTTCGTAGTGCGCCACGAAATCAGCGGCGAGGGCCTTGAGTCGGTCGGGGTCGCCCAGGATGGTGCTCATCTTGGTAGTAGCTTTCTTGCTTTCCTTGATCTGGTAGTCGCTGGCTCCCTCGGCTTCGCACTGGGCGTAGTAGGCTTCAATTTCTGCCAGCTTGGCGTTGTCTAGTACGATCTTGGCGGCGCGGCCTTCGTACACAATCCGGACGGTGATGTCGTCTTTGACCGACTCGGTCATGGTGTAGCTGTCTACGATCGCACCGAATACATCTAGGGTGGCGTCGATGGGGGTGCCGGTAAAGCCCATGTAGGTGGCGTTGGGCAGTGAGTCGTGCAGGTATTTGGCGAAGCCGTAGGTGCGCTTAACACTGTCTTGGGTAACGCGCACTTTTTGGTCTAGGTTAATCTGGCTGCGGTGGGCTTCGTCGGAGATGCAGATCACGTTGCTGCGATCGCTCAATAATTCCGTATCTTCAGTGAATTTGTGGATGGTGGTGAGGAACACACCGCCGCTCGCGCGACCCTTAAGGTGCTGGCGCAGCTCGGCGCGGCTTTCGACGCTGATTACGGTCTGGTCGCCGATATAGTCTTTGGCGTTGGTGAATTGGCGCGCGAGCTGATCGTCTAGGTCGGTGCGATCGGTAATCAGGACAATGGTGGGGCTGGCGAAGTCGAGGCTTTTCATCAGCAGCCGGGTGAGGAAGAGCATGGTGTAGCTTTTGCCGCAGCCGGTCGCGCCGAAATAGGTGCCGCCTTTGCCGTCACCTTGCGGCTTACGGTGTTCTAGCATGTTCTGGTAGAGCTTGGTGGCGGCGTAAAACTGGGGATAGCGGCAAACAATCTTTTCGTCTTTGCGGGAGACATCGGGGAAGAAGACAAAATGTCGAATCACCTGCCGCAGCCGATCGGGGTTAAACAGTCCTTGGATCAGGGTGTGCAGGGCATTGATACCGTCCTGGGCGATCGCTTCTTGGCCGGTTACTTTGCGCCAAGGGTAGAAGAATTCATAGGGGGAGAAGAGTGACCCCAGCTTAGAGTTGACGCCGTCGGAGATGACGCAGAGGGCGTTATATTTCATCAGTTCGGGAATGTCGCGGACATAGCGCACGGTGAGCTGTTCGTAGGCTTGGAACAGGGTGGCTTGCTCGCGGATGGCGGATTTGAACTCGAACACAACCAGGGGCAGGCCGTTGATGTAGAGAATGGCATCGGGGATGCGAGTTTCGCTGCCTTCGATTTCGAGCTGGTTCACGAGTCGGTAGCGGTTGCCCAGGCTATAGGTAGCAGGTTTCTCAGCAACTCGTCCGCCCACGATGGTGTCCACTTCGCCGGGTTGGGGCTGTCGTTGTAGGGGCAGGCCGCTGTAGTCAATGAGCTGAATGTAGAGGTCTTTTTGGCTACGGTCTTCGCGCTTGAGTAAAAAGCCATCGGCGACGAGTTTGTGGATGGCTTTGTTGGAATCGTAGAGATCGGTGGCGGGGTAGGCTTCTAGCTTGCGGAGGATGGATTCGATTTCGTTGGGGGTGATGCCATCGGCGGCGTAGCGACTGGAGAGGAAAGCGCGGAAATCGCCTTTGAGCAGGACTTCGGTGGGGGCGCGATCCAGCGTATCGCCAAGGTAGTGGGGGTAGCCCTGGTCGCTGAGCAGTTTGATAATCACTTGTTCGAGTTGGGCTTCGGTAAATTGACTCATGAGGACTTGAATAAAAGTTTCTATAGCAATGCTTTCTTATACTTTTGCTTAGGGCTGCGGGGGCTATCCGGGTATTTCATCACGACCAATCCTGCCTGAAGGGCAGGGTTGAGGTAGTGCTTACGAAAGGTGGGTTTGCGGGTAAGGGCAAGGCACGCCATCAGATCCTTGGCACTCCAGTACTGATCGTCCATGACGGTGAGGAGCTGTTTTACTTGATCGCTTACTTGATCAGCTTGATCGCTTACTTGATCGCCTGGGACATTTTCTGTGGGTAATGGAATCTGACTGGGGGCACTGGCCTGAGTAGATGCTGCCATATTTTGGCGAAGTGTCGTGTCAATGATGTCCAGCATAAAGAGAATAAACGGGGTGCTATCAGCCCTAGCGTCGGCCTGTTCGAGGGCTTGGTAGTAGCGATCTTGTTGATCTTTAATCAGGCTTTCGATGGGCAGTAGATAAAAAAGGTCGTTCCACTGGCCAAGGATGAGGGTTTGCCAGAGGCGGCCCATGCGTCCGTTGCCGTCGGTAAAGGGGTGGATGAATTCGAGTTCGTAGTGAAAGACGCTGCTGGTGATGAGGGGATGGTGGTCAGTGGTGGCGAGCCAGTGGAGTAGGTCGTCTATTAGGCGGGGGACTTGTTTGGCGGGGGGAGCAACGTGGCTAACCTGACGGCCTTCGGGGGTGTCTTTGTATATACCCACACTGCTGGTGCGGAGTTTGCCGGGGGCAGTGAGGATATCGGCCATCAGCAGGCGATGGACCTGGAGGAGGTCTTGACGGCGGGTGGGGTTGATGCTAGGGAGGGTTTCGTAGGCGCGGATGGCTCCTTGGACTTCGCTGATTTCGCGGGGGGCACCGAGGACGGGGGTGCCGTTGAGGATGGCGGTGATTTGGTCGGTGGTGAGGCTGTTGCCTTCGATGGCGAGGGTGCCTTGGATGGTGCGGATGCGGTTTTGTTTGCGGAGTTGGGGTGAGGCTTGGAGAGGGGCACGGTCAAGCTGACCCAGATGTTGGGAGATGGTGCTGATCTGATTGATGAGTTGGGGGGTGATGGTGAAGGGGGGCTGGTAGGACATTTAGATCGCCTCGGCTACCCGTTTTTCGGCTTCGGGAATGCGGAGTTGGCCGGAGAGGAGTTTGGGGAGGAGAGTATCGCGAAGTCGAGTTAATGAATCATTGTTTAGGCTAAATGAGTTTTGGGCTTTTCTAAATTCTTCCAAAGACTCGTTAAAGCTGCTCAATGTGAGAGATGTTGGAACAAGAAAATCTAAATCATTCAAGACTTTTGTTGTCATGCTTGGGACGGCAGATCCAACGTTCATCGCCACAAGGTCATATTGTTTTAATGTTAGATATAAATAATGCCCTAATTCAACTGCTTGTGGAACGCCATAGAAAATTGTGTCTACACACCAAAATTTAGTATTTAAGTAGACTAGGTTATTGAGTGAACCTTTCCTTGGAATAAGAATTGCTTCTCCTTCATATAGATGTTTCTCTGCAAAGCGCATAATTCCCCCAGAACCATAAACAGGAATTTTTCCGTCATCTAGATTTTTATGATCTTTTCCATATCGAATGTCTAGCAGTGAATTTAATTTATTGACTCTCCACCCTTCGGGAATCCAGCCCAGCTCATCGCTATATTCAAACGCACTGGGAAACTGCTGCTGAATCGCTTCGGGCAGGGGCTTACGCTTGTCGCCCAGGGCTTTTCGAGCTTCGGCGCGAGCTTGCAACGGTTCGGGGATGGGGTTCCCAGCGGCCAGGGCATTGTCGATCACCGGGTCGAAATCCACAAACCAGCTCTTGAATAATGCTTGCGCGATCGCCTCCAGGGTGGCGTTCATCTGGCGGTTGAGTTCGATTTTGTCGTCGAGAGAGCCTAGGATGTGTGCGATCGCTTTTTGTGTTTCTAGTGGTGGAAGGAAGATCTCCAATTGAGCGATATTCTTCCCAGTTAGATGCTTGATGGTTGTGCCAGTAATATGAGGCTCTAATGTTCCGTTTCTGCTAGATGTAAGAAACCAGTAGTGTAAAAAACGATTATCTACATTCTTCTTTGCTCGAATACGATGAAGTGCTTTCTGGATCTTCATCCCAGGTATTTCATCTTTCCATATGGCACAACGTCCAGGCTCACCACCTTCACAAACGACAAGGTCACCGTATCTAAGCCCGTAGCGTTCATGCTCATGCTCTTCAAACCGCATTTGAGCAAGTTCGTTGGTGGCAAAACTTCCCCAGCGGACATTCTTATTTCCAAGGTAAGGGAACAATTCACCGCGATTCTTTTCCTTATCGAGCATCTTACCCAAACAGGAATCTACACAGTCACCTAAACGGACTTTTGGCCACTCACTGCCCATAATCCAACCCCTCCAAATTCTCCTTAATCACCCCATCCAACCGCTCCGCCTCCCGCATCATCTATCCACCTCCCGCATCAACTCCGCCTCAATCTCCTCAACACTCGGCAAACTCGACCGAATCTCCAACGGCAACGACTGCGTCAACTCATACTCCGAAATCCCAATCGGCTTATGAATATCACTCAGCGCATACTCCGCCACCAACCGATCCTTCTCCTTACAAATCAGTATCCCAATCGTCGGCTCATCCCCCTCCCGCCGCAACTGCTCATCCACCGCCTTCAAATAAAAATTCAACTTCCCCGCGTGCTCCGGCTCAAACTCCACCGTCTTCAACTCAATCACCACATAGCAATGCAGCCGCGCATGATAAAACAACAAATCCAAAAAGAACTCCCGACTCCCCACCTGCAACGGCACCTGCCGCCCTAAATAGGCAAACCCCGCCCCCAACTCCAACAAAAACTGAGTGATATGCTCAACCAGCCCCCGCTCCAAATCCCGCTCCGTATAATCCTTCGTCAACGCCAAAAAATCAAACACATAGGGATCTTTCAACGTCTGCTGCGCCAACTCCGACTGCGGCAACGGCAACGTCCGCTCAAAATTCGCCACCGCCCGCCCCTCCCGCTGCCACAACCCACCCTCAATCTGGTGCGTCAACACCGCCCGACTCCAGCCAAACTCAATCGTCTGACCCACGTAATACAGCGCCTCCTCCCGAGACTCACACTTCGACGCAATCACCAAATTGTGACTCCACGGAATCTGTGTCAGCTTCTGTAAATACGCTTGCTCTAATTTGGCAACAGCCTGTTGCCAAATTGCATCGCCCGTTGTGTAAAAGACATACCACTGACGAATGGCCCGAAGATTACGGTAGGAAAACCCCTTTACCTCCGGAAACTCAGCCATCAAATCCTGACTAAGCTGCTTCAAAAAGCCATCCCCCCAAGTTGCCGTCTGCTGCTTCTCAACAATATCGGCCCCCAGCGCCCAATAAAACTCCAACAGCGCCGCATTCACCGCCAGCGCAGCCTTGAGCTGAAGCGACTTCAATCGCTGCTTCAGCGTCGCCACCCAAGCCTGATAATCCGCCGAATCCTTTAGCATGGGCCTATTCTCCATAGCCCAACCCCGCCAAATTCTGCTTAATCACCCCATCCAACGTCTCCGACTCCGCCATCTGCCGATACAGCGTCTGGGTCAGCTCCGCCATCTTATCCATCTTCATTCCCCCGATTTTCCATCCGTCCCCTAGCATTCTCAATTGCCTGATGCAGCTTATCTTCCAGCAACTTCCTAGGCGGCAGCTCCGTTAAATACTCCGCCACATGGATGCCCGATTGGTCTAGCTCCAGCAGTTCCACCAGCTCCTGTTTTTTTCCAGCACAGAGAATCAGCCCCAGCGGTTCGTTTTCGCCAGCTTGTTTTTCATATTTACTCAGCCAGCGCAGGTAAAGCTCCATCTGCCCCTTATATTCAGCCTTAAAATCCCCTAGCTTTAGATCAATCGCAATCAACCGATTCAAGCGGCGATGATAAAACAACAGGTCGATATAGTAGTCATCGTTATCCAATTGGATACGCCGTTGCCGCGCCAAAAATGCGAAACCACTGCCCAGCTCCAACAGAAAATTCTCCAGCTCCCGCAAGATCGCATCTTCCAAATCCTTTTCCAAATAGCGATCCTTCAACCCCAAAAAATCCAAAAAATAGGGATCACGAAAGACCAGATTGGGAGAGAGCTTATCAGCCTCCTTCAGTTCTTCTAGCTCATACTTGATCACTTCGTCAGGTTGCTTTGAAATCACCGTACGCTCATAGAGCATCCCATCAATTTTTTTGCCGCAAAGTTCGGACACTCCAGCCCTCAACCCGGCACATCTCTGCATAAAAATCTCGCTGAAATGGTTTATCCAATGGGAGCAGCGCCAGAAAATGGCTCCAACTCAATTGTCGTGACAGCGTTACGACAATCTGTTCTTCAGGAAAAATCTCGGCAAACTGAATCATCCGGCGGAGGTTTTTCTCACCAAAGCCCTTACCATATTCATCCACCAATTGTCGTGACAACGTAGCGACAATCTCCGCACCATAGTCAGCCCGTGCTGCCAAAAGCACTCCGTGCCGAATCCGATCGCCCACTTTCCAGTACAGCAAGGTCAAGCCCATGTTAACCGTGGCTGCAACTCCCGCACGGGTTTCAGTGATGATTTGCCGAACATCTTGCAGCAGTTGGGAGGACTCGTTCAACTCTGTGCCTTTAACCTTTTGGAGCTTGGAATGTTTCTTACTTCCCATACCCCAACCCCTCCAAATTCTGCTTAATTACCGCATCCAGCTTTTCCGACTCCGCCATCTGCCGATACAGCGTCTGGGTCAGCTCCGCCATCTTTTCTTCAAACGGCACCCCATCATCCGCCAACGCCGCCGCCCCCACATACCGCCCCGGCGTCAGTACATAGTCATTCGCCTTAATATCCGCCAACGTCGCCGCCTTGCAGAAACCCGGCTGGTCTTCGTAGGCCCCATCCTTCGTCTCACCGCGCCACGCGTGATAAGTACGGGCAATGGTGGCAATATCCTCCGCTGTCAGTTCTTTGTGGGTACGGTCAACCATGCTGCCCATGTTGCGAGCATCGATAAATAGGGTTTCGCCTGTGCGATCGCGGTAATTACTTTCACCTTGGCCCGTGACCGTCTGCGCCTTTTTATTCTTCGTCAAGAACCAGAGACAAACCGGAATCTGAGTCGTGTAAAAAAGCTGACCCGGCAGCGCGATCATGCAATCAACGCGATCATTCTTAACCAGCTTCTGGCGAATCTCCCCCTCACCCTTCGTGTTCGTACTCATCGAACCATTGGCCAACACAAACCCAGCAACACCGTTCTCCGAAAGCTTGCTGACCATATGCAAAATCCAAGCATAGTTGGCATTGCCCGTAGGCGGCGTCTCATAACCCGCCCAGCGCGGGTCATCGGTGAGTTCATCATCCGCCCGCCATTGCTTCAGGTTAAACGGCGGATTCGCCATGATGAAGTCCGCCTTCAAATCCGGGTGTTGATCCTTAAAGAACGTATCCGCAGGGACCTCCCCCAAATTGCCCGAAATGCCTCGGATCGCCAAGTTCATCTTCGCCAGCTTGTAGGTCGTGCCCGTCTGTTCCTGACCGTAAATCGAAATATCCTTCTGGTTGCCGTGATGGCTCTGCACAAACTTAACCGACTGCACAAACATCCCGCCCGAACCACAGCAGGGATCGTAAATCTTGCCCCGGTAGGGTTCAATCATCTCCGCGATCAAATTAACCACACACTTGGGGGTGTAGAACTCGCCGCCGCCTTTACCCTCAGTTGATGCGAACTTGCCAAGAAAATATTCGTAGACCCGGCCCACCACATCTTCTTCTTTGTCCCCCACCGTATCGATATCGCTGATGGAATCGATCAGCGAGGCAAGCTTCGCCGTATCCAACCCCAAACGAGAGAAGTAGTTATCCGGCAACGCACCGCGCAGAGCCTTATTTGTCTTTTCCACCGTATGCAGAGCAGTATCAATGAGCAAGGCGATATCATCCTGCTTCGATTGCGCCTGAATCGTAGACCAACGGGCCGCCTCGGGTAGGTAAAAGATATTGTCCTTGGCATAGAACTCGACCATTTCTAGGTAGTCGCCCCTGCCCTCGTCCATGAGCTTCTGACGCTGGGCTTCAAACTTGTCGCTGACGAATTTAAGGAAGATCAGACTGAGGACAACATGCTTATACTCAGAAGACTCCACCGTGCCCCGCAGCTTGTCGGCAGTGTCCCAGAGGTTTTGCTCAAAGGATTTTTGCTGTTTTACTGATTTTGTATTCTTCGCCATTAATGCGTCTTTTTTCCCTTAGTTAAGCTGCTTTGCATGCTATTGGGCTAACTATACGTTTAGATCTACTTTCGCAGTATATTCACCTGAGGTTAGTCAGACATACAAATAATTTGCGGCCTATCTGACTTAATTGGCTAGATAGGCCGCAAGTTATCTGTATAGTACGTTTGTATTGGCTTGGATGCATTGCAAATTTCCGTATAGGGGTTATTTGCATGCCCCCCCGAAAAGCACCCTAAACAAAGATGTATTCCGCCTCTATATAGAACCAGAGTCCTACTTATTTGAGAATTTGCTTGAATGTGTCCGAAACCGTCGTTTAAAGTACATCAATACAGGGCGAAATCGCAGCCAACGACTTTTTGGGGTGACCACCTATAATCAGCTATATTTAGGCGGACACATTTTTAACTAATCATCCTGTGAGGATAGATAGGTGGAATCTTTCCCTCTAAATAAATAGTGAGATTTCACAAGGAGAGCTTGGTGGAGCACTTCAAGTATAGATACGATGATCTGTTCAACCCCGTGTTGCAGGCTTTGCACAAGCTGGGCGGGTCGGGAACGAACAACGAAATTGAGGAGCAGGTAATCCTGCTAATGAATCTTTCCGATCTTGAAGTCGAGGATATTCATCAAGGCAACACCACGAAACTGGCATATCGGCTGGCATGGGCACGCAATTACCTCAAGCGCCTAGGGCTTCTCGAAAATTCGGGGCGTGCAATTTGGACACTGACCGCTCAAGGTCAAAAAACGACCACAATTGATCAGAAAGAAGCGAAGAAAATTGTAAAGGAGCTTTCTGGCATCAAAAAGCCTGGCGAGTCTCCCAAGGAAGTCGTTGGAGAGTCGGAAGAGCTAGAAGAGCTGTCTTGGGAAGAGGAACTCATAGAATTACTGAAATCCATAGAGCCAGACGCGTTTGAACGATTGAGTCAACGGCTGTTGCGGGAACTTGGATTCATCAATGTAGAGGTTACTGGAAAATCCGGTGACGGTGGTATTGATGGTGTCGGCGTCATCAAACTCGGCGGAGTACTGTCATTTCATGTTGTGTTTCAATGCAAGCGGTATGCAGGTTCAGTATCTTCTGGAGCTATTCGGGATTTCCGCGGTGCAATGATTGGTAGGGCCGATAAGGGCCTATTTATCACAACCGGCACGTTTACCCGAGATGCGAGGAAAGAAGCGCAGCGGGATGGTGCGCCACCCATCGATCTCATTGACGGGAACGCATTTGCAGAGAATTTGAAAGACCTACGACTTGGCGTAACAGTTGAGCTTCGAGAAGAAGTCGAGATCAATCGAGGGTGGTTTGATAAAATCTAACAAATCGTTGCAGTGACCTTTGAGACGACGCCTCAAAGGTCACTGCATTCAGTCGTTAATAACGTGTCTTACAACCTCTTTGACGTTTTGAGAAAGCACTTTTGGGACATTAAATGAGACATTCTCTCGCACAGCCTCAAAATCTATGAGTTTCGAGTCGTACAAATGGGCACTGGTTCCGTCAGATGGGAGCGTGAATCACGGTTCAGAGCTGGGCTAGATGGCATAACGCATGGTTAATAGTTGAAACCAAGAAAGCCCAACTT
>LJZR01000050.1 GCA_001314865.1 Phormidesmis priestleyi Ana
CTTGCCTTGGATGGAAGCGCTTAACCTTTGCTCTGTAGCCGCTCTACACAAGTTGATCCCAGCGGAAAAAACGTAGGCACTAATTTTAGATCTATCTGAGAAGATGATGAAGATTTGACCAGGAAATGGATGGGGCTTTTAGCCTCTTCTGTAACTGGAGATTCTATACACCCGAGTTATCCAAGAATCCTTTCTGAACTTGTTCAAAGCGAAGCCAAAATAATCGATTGTTTGTATTCTTTGGAGATAGCTTTTGAAGCTCTTAAAGAAGACAAAACTACTGACGGAAGAGAAAAACGGCGGCAAGTTCTAAAGCGATTTCGGCTGAAGCAACTTAAAGAATCTGTGGCTCTTGATGATGAAGTCTTTTCTCAGTTAATTGATAACCTGTTAAGGCTTAGGCTTTGTAACCATCCCGAAGATTATGAAGATTATGAGGTTGTAGTCGATACATCTTTAGATAGTAGTGACGAATTAGATGTAAGTACTGAGTCAATCACAAATCGCTTCACTGACACTGAAGCTATTCGGCTTACAAATCTTGGGAAGAGTTTTATGAAAGCCTGTCGTGGTCCCCAGTCTTAACACAATCTGTTTACCCTAGTATTGCCAGCTAACATCTTTACGGCAGCGGACGCTCGAAAACCGCTGGTGCTTAGTTCAAGGGTATCTACCGCCGCTGCGTTTTACTCGCTCGCTTGCTCAATGCTGCGAACCCTTGCGGCGAGTAAGCTAAGTGGTCACTTGGAACTGGGCTCTGGCAGAGGTTTGTCTACCGCATAGCTTTTGGATGAAATGGACAAGTCTTCAATGCTACTTACAGTTGACAATGCCCCACATGTACTTTCCATTCTCAACACCCCTCTGGGGCATGACTATCGACTCAAAGTTGTTTGCCGTGTGGCGATGACCTTTGTGCGATTGCTGGCCAGTCCTTGGACCATGTGTTTACTAGCAAATATCAGATGCTCCACAAAGCGCTAATTGCCAATCTGAAGTCCCGTACTGATCTTTACGGTACAAAGCTCAGTTGGGCAGTGGCATAATCATCGAAACTAAGACACATAGCTATAGTTAAAATATTATGCAACCAATCCTCAAGGAGGAAAGCAGATTGAAGCTACCAGCATAATATTCAAACCGAATATTGCTCGGTATACATTGCTGTAATGACAATTTGTAACTACAATTGGATATTGTAACTGCCGTTCAGTAATGGATTATGAATGGGATGAAGCAAAGCATCTTGCTAATCTTCGTAAGCATGGTATTGATTTTCAAGATGTCCCAGCCATGTTTGATGGCGACCTCTTGACGGTTGAAGACAATCGCTATAGCTATGGAGAGGCACGTTTTGTCACGTTTGGCTTATTACAAGGAAGAGTAATTGCCGTTGTCCATACAGCACAAGAAGATTGTATCCGAATTATTTCTGCAAGAAAGGCAACGAAATATGAACAACGAACCTACTTCGAGCAACTCTCAAACTGATTGGCAACGATTGGATGCAATGAGTGATGCAGATATTGATTTGTCAGATTGTCCAGAGATCACACCAGAAATGTTTGCTAAATCAGTTGTAAAACGTGGGTTGCCGGCTACAAACAAAAAGGCGCAAGTTACACTTCGCATTGATAGTGATGTGTTGGAGTGGTTTAAGGCTCATGGGCGAGGCTACCAAACACAAATCAATCAATTGCTACGAGCTTATATGGAGGCACATCAATAACAAGCTAGTGGATGTTGTGTTTGAAAATAAAAACATAGCGACGTAACAATTATAATGTACGCCGACCGCTGATCAATTATCGTTTGGCTTCAAAATTTTGGTGTCTCCAATATGGACTTTAGCACAGTCTAAAAGAAGACAGTCTAAAAGAGTGCAGTCGTTGACCCAATTTGCCCAATCGCTGGCGAATCGTCTCTTGTTCAGCAATTGCTCATTTATGATTTCTTAACGCCTTGCATAGTTTGTTCTATCAGATAGTCAACGACGGCTTGATAACTTTGAGACGATTGGTAAGCTTGTCCTTGACGCTGCGCTCCCTTGCCATGCTCTAAAACGCGAGCGAGTAAACCGAAGACTTCTTCTCAATCACCGTTTCGTTCTAAAGCATGCCGGACTTTTTGTAGCAGGGCATTGAGGGTGGACTCAACCGGACGGGTTTGTTGGCCTCAAAATCGATTAGCTTATCGCTTAAGCCGTAGCGGGCGGTTTGCCAAATCGCAGCGCGAAGGGTAGCCGTGCGAATTTTGGGATAGGGTTTGTTTGCTTTTGCTTCGCTCAGGGCAGTTTGGGCGATGAAAAGTTCAGTAAGCCCGCCTGTAACACAGTCTCATCCACCGTGGCACCCATTACCTGTCGGCAACAGAACTGCTCATATGTGTTGGCTTTAGCTCACTATTGTTTGTATGGATTGAACTAGAAAAGCTATCTATCCGGAGTATCAAAAAATAGCATCCACCGATTTAATCGCCCGACAGGGGTTACCCACTGCAACAACGTTATCTGGAATACTCTGGGTTACGACGCTTCCAGCGCCAATCGTGACATTCGATCCAATCGAAACGCCCGGACAAATAATTGCACCACCGCCAATCCACACATTATTGCCAATCCAAACCGGGGCTGCTAATTCCTTTTTGGTTAGCCGAAGCGCTGGATCAGTAGGGTGATAAGCGGCGTAGATTTGCACCTTAGTTGCAATTAAAACATTGTCGCCAATATGCACTTCAGCACAGTCCAAAATAGTGCAGTCGTAGTTAATATACAGATTTTCGCCCGCAAAAATATGGCAGCCATAATCGCAGTAAAAAGGAGGGTTGATTGAAAACGACTGACCCACTTTGCCAAATAGTTGGCGAATTGTCTCTTGTTGTTCAGCAATGTTCGCTGGGGGCAATGTGTTAAAGCGATGCATCAGTTCAAGCGCTTGGCGATGCATCTTAACAAGTTCTGAGTCAGAAGCTAAATACAGCTCGCCCGTCAGCATCTTTTCTCGTTCTGTTTTCTCTTTTCTCTCGCTCATTGATGATCCATCAAATGCCTTGCCGGGTTTGTTCTATCAGGTAGTCAACAACGGCTTCATAACTTTGAGACTCTTGGTAAGCTTGCCTTTGACGCTGGGCTCCATTGCCATGCTCTAAAACGCGAGCGAGTAAACCGGAGACTTCTTCCCAGTCGCCGTTTTGTTCTAGCGCAGGCCGGACTTTTTGCAGCAGGGCATTGATGGTGGTCTTAGCCGGACGGGGCTTATTGGCCTCAAAATCGATTAGCTTACCGCTTAAGCCGTAGCGGGCGGCTTGCCAAATCGCAGCGCGAAGGGTAGCCGTGCGAATTTTGGGATAGGGTTTGTTCGCTTTTGCTTCGCTCAGAGCAGTTTGAGCGATCGCCCGACATAACCCTGCCTGCAACACGGTCTCATCTATCGTGGCACACACATCTGCCACCCGAAACTCAATTGTCGGAAAGCGATCTGAAAGCCGAATATCCCAGTAAATTTTGGTTGGATCGTCAATAATTTCGTAATCCATTAGCTGTTGAACCACTGCGTTACGCTCATCATAGCTTTCAAATAGCGGCGGCGGGCCAGCTGCGGGTAACCGAGACCACTGCTCCATTCGATAGCTGTCGTAACCAGTGGCCGACTGCATCCAATAAGGAGAATTCGCAGAGAGCGCCAGCAACAAAGGCAAGTAGATCCGTGCCCGGTTGACCGTTTGCACAGCGGCCTCTCTGTCCTCAATCCCTACATGTACGTGGCATCCGTAGATAATTAACTCATCAATCGTTTGCCTGAGTGTCTCTTTTAGCGCGTAGTATCGGTCTTGATCGGTGGTTTGCTGATCGCGCCAGCTTGAAAAGGGATGCGTCCCAGCGGCAATAATATTACTGTTGTTTTCTTGGGCAGCTTCTATTACTAGCTTTCGTGACTGAGTGATCTGTGTGCGAACATCGGCCAAGGTTTCGCAGATACCAGTAGCAATTTCCACCTGACATCGATGCATTTCAGGCTGAATCGGATTTTCTGTGTCGTCTGACGTTGCGCGTGATTGAATAATGGCCATCGCCTGACTGCTTAGCTTCCGAGTATTGGGGTCGATGACCTGATACTCCTCCTCAACACCCATGGTGAGTCCCGAATTAGCGGCTGAAGATTGAAACATGCAATATTTTTTCCAAAAATCATCAATGAAATGAATTGGAGCAATAAAATTGGGGCGATGAGCTTAAGGGCTATGAATGTCTCATTTTGCGACTTCTAAAGATACCTATGAGCCTCCCTAAAGGCAGATATCTGATCATCTCGGCAATTATTTTGATAGGGTGATACAATTTTTCTTAAAGTCTTTTATGATTTTTTATATTTAACTAACCGGCTAGCGAGAATAAAATTTAAGGTATGGCTTTAGATCAACTTGAAGCATTTTTAAAGAAAATGCAGTCTGAACCTGCACTTAAAAATGAGGTGCTCGCGGCATCAACTGCCGATGATGTCGCGAGAATAGCACTGAAGCTTGGTTTTGAGTTTTCAGGTGATGAATTACTGAGAATGTCAGGCAAGAAGGTTGGCAGGGTTACTGTTGTAAAGAAAGCAACTCCTGGAGAATACAATTAAATGAAGGCGCTTCTAAATGTAAGCGCCTTCTTCTGTGAGTATCCCTGCTGATGGGGATATTAATGGCTATTGTCCTCGGTGAGCATTCTCTAGCGCCGCAAAGCGACGCGGAGGTTTACCGCTATTGATATGTTCGCTTTCTTCTCACCTTTCTTTGGCCAGTAGCTAGCGATCGCATCAGCCTGGCCGATACAGTTGTAGTTGACATTCCAAAGTGCCGCCTTTTTGGGCTCTTTTCTACCCTACGTTGAGCAGGTCTTAGCCCCAACGCTATTAGGCGATCGCTTCGGCGTAAGTTTTGAGTGTCTTAAGTGCTTTGAGTGTCTTATTCTAAAGCGTCATCATGTGCAAAGCGGCGAAAGAGAAAATCTAATGCGTGGTTACGTAACTCGCGATATTTAGGACTTTCTACAACTTGGGCGCGATTTCTGGGGCGCGGGAAAGGAATTTCTAAGATTTCGCCAATGTTAGCACTCGGGCCATTCGTCATCATGACTAAGCGATCTGCTAAAAATAAAGCTTCATCAAGATCATGGGTAATCATTAAAACGGTTGAAGGATGAGTTTCCCAGATATTTACTAGCTCTTCTTGCATTTCTTCTCGCGTAATGGGATCTAAAGCGCCAAAAGGTTCATCCATTATGAGCACTTCAGGGCGAGTGGCTAGGGCGCGGGCGATCGCAACTCGCTGTTTCATTCCACCCGAGAGTTGAGAAGGCTTTTTGTTGATGGCTTCGGTCAGTCCTACCAACTCTAAATGTTCTAGTGTAATGTCTTTTTTTTCTTGAGCAGATCTATGCTTGTAGACTTGTTCTACTGCTAAATAAACATTTTCGTAAGCTGTTTTCCAAGGCAGCAAAGAGTAATTTTGGAAAATGACCATCCGATCAGGGCCGGGTTCAGTAATGCGTTGATTTTTGAGGAGAATTTGGCCTTCAGTGGGTTTATTTAAACCTGCGACCATATTGAGCAATGTCGATTTGCCACAGCCCGAGTGACCAATCAAACAAATAAATTCCCCTTCATCAATCGTCAAATTGACGTCTTCGAGAACCGTATAACTTCCCTTAGCGGTGGGATAAATTTTTGAAATGCCGTCTATTTCTAAAAAATGAGAGGTCATAGGAGACGGCGTTTGAGGAAGTGTTGGACTAGATGTTGGACTGGATGTTGGACGAGATATTTCACTGGGGGAACTACTGTCGGTAGTTGAAAGCGCGTTCATAAAAGAAACCAAAACAAACAATTGTTCAATTAGCAGCTAATAAGTCTTAAATGGGGTCTTAAATGGGGTTTTAAATGGGGTCTAAGCGACGGGTACAGGCACCGAATCAATTTGAACTTCTTCAACTTTGATGTCTCGTTTAATCTCTAGCTGTTGGAGATATTTAATGGGATTGTCAGGGCTAAATACACTGCCATCAAAGAGTGTGAAAGCTGATCTTTCGGGTTCTAAGCCTGGCTGATTGAGCTGTCTGGCAGCTTCAGAATACACATCTGTTCTTCTGACTCTATCTAAAATTTCAATCCAATTGCGAGGAAATGGGACGATTCCCCATCTTGCCATTTGGACTAAAATCCAGAGTCCTTCAATACGATTAGGGCAGTTTGTTTTATTCACATAAAACTCATTATAGCTTGGCAGGAACTCCGGCGCTGCTTCTGTGCCTCGATCATAAGGATCAACAAATCCGGGTCGAATATATTGAGGATTACAATCTAAATAGGGCGCTAGGGAGATAATTTGAACAATTTCTTCGCGGTGGCGGCGATCATCGCAGTATTGACAAGCCTCCATCAATGCTTTGATTAAGGCTAAGTGAGTTTCGGGGTATTGATTGGCCCAGGCTTCTTTTACGCCTAAAACTTTTTCTAAATAGCTGGGCCAAATGTCAACATCTGTGGCGATTACAAAGCCGGCTTTTTCGGCAACGGCGCGTGAATTCCAAGGCTCGCCTGCGCAATAGCCACTGATGGCTCCGGCTTTAAGGCTCGCTAACATTTCGGCAGGGGGAACCACCACTAACTGAACGTCGCGATCGGGGTCAATGCCCTCAGAGGCTAACCAGTAGCGCAGCATCAGATTGTGCATTGAGTTTTGGCTGACGACACCTAAGCGGTAGGTGTGTTCTGAGTTGTTTGCGATCGCATCTTTAAAGTCAGCTAATGTCCGAATGCCTTGCGCATAAAATGATTGCGCCATTGTAATCGCATTGCCGTTGCGAGATAGCGTCAGTGCAGTCATGGTGGGCAAAGGCGGACGATTGCCCATGCCCATCGATAGTGTTAACGGCATCCCTGCGACCATTTGAGCGGCGTCTAATTGACCGCTGGTGATGCCTTCTGCGATCGCATCCCAACTATCTGCCTTGACTAAATTGACGTCGGTTAAACCATGCTTGGCGAAAAATCCTTTTTCCTGAGCGATCGCTAAAGGTGCGCAGTCTGTCAAAGGCATAAACCCCAGGTTGAGACTGCTTTTTTCTAGTGCCTTGCCAGTGACAATCACCGGGAATTGAAGCTGACGCTTTTTTGCTTTTTTCTGCTGATTGAGAAAGTAAATAATATCGTCGCGCAAACCATAATAGTCAGGATGATTGACAACATCTAAGCGATTGCGTGGACGAGGAATCGAGACATCAATAATTTGACCAATATGAGAACTCGGGCCATTTGTTAGCATAACGATGCGATCTGCAAGCAGCAAAGCCTCATCGGCATCGTGCGTAACCATCAGACAAGTCAACCGATTCTCTTGGCAAATGGTGATCAGCTGCTCTTGAAGACTGCCTCTCGTTAAGGCATCTAAAGCGCCAAAAGGCTCATCTAGCAACAGCAACTTGGGCCGAATCGCTAAAGCACGGGCGATCGCTACCCGCTGCTTCATTCCCCCAGACAGCTCAGAGGGGCGCTTATCTACCGCTTGGCGCAAATTAACCATGTCGATATTATGTTCAACAATATCGCGACGTTCTTTGGCTGATTTGTTGCTATAGACCTGATCGACCGCTAAAGCGATATTTTGCCTAACCGTTTTCCAAGGCAGCAAAGAGTAGTTTTGAAAAACAACCATGCGATCAGGCCCTGGATCTCGAACCTCCTTGCCTTCCAAAATAATGCCACCTTGAGTGGGCCGATCTAACCCAGCGACAATATTGAGCAGCGTCGATTTACCACAACCCGAATGTCCTAGTAAACAAATGAACTCTCCCGGCTGAATATCAAGACTAATGTTTTTGAGCGCAACATATCTACCACCATTCGCCAGCGGAAAAACGCGATCAACATGGTCAATTTCTAGAAACGCAGTCATAGTAAGGAGCCCAAAATTTATAATGCCAGATTCTCTCAAGTCAATTTTTTGGTTTTAATTTCCTGGTTCTAAACCTGTGGTTCTGAAGGCACTACCAAAGAAGCCACCCAACCTACCAAACGATCTAGAATTAAACCCACTACACCGACATAAATCAAAGCCAGAATAATTTCGCTCAGCTGAGAGCTGTTGTAAGAATCCCAAATAAAGAAGCCAATCCCAACACCACCCACTAGCATTTCTGCGGCAACAATTGCCAACCACGACAAACCGATGCCAATTCTCAGGCCTGTAAAAATATAGGGCACTGCAGCCGGAAACATAATCTCACGAAAATACTTAAACCCTTTAAGCCGTAGAACCTTGGCCACATTCTTGTAATCTTGAGGAATTTGCTGTACACCCACCGTAGTGTTGATGATAATCGGCCAAATTGCTGTAATAAAAATGACAAAAATAGCAGAAGGATTCGCTTCTTGAAACCCAGCTAGCGCAATGGGTAGCCAAGCCAATGGCGGCACCGTCCGCAATATTTGAAACAGCGGATCGAGCGCCTCGAACATAAAAGCATTAGAGCCGATTAAAATACCTAGCCCAATACCCACGATAGCCGCCAAAGTGTAGCCAACCGCAACCCTTTGCAAACTGGCCAAAATCTGCCAAAACAGCCCTTTGTCAGTACCGCCGTTATCAAAAAAAGGATTGAAGATCAAATCGGAAGTATCTTGAAAAGTTTTGATAGGACTCGGCAAACTAGACTCAGGGCTGCCACATAGCACTTGCCACAAGGTCAAAATAAATAAAAGGGCAATTAGCGGTCGAAACAACTTCTGGGGCGGATTTTTTAGCCAAGAAACGAGAAAATTCGGTTTTGTGATTGGCGGGGTTAAATTAGCTGACATAGCACGTTGAAGGGTAATAGGGCATTCAATTTCCAGCAAAATCTCAGCTATTCCAAATTCAAAACCCTGTTTAGGGACAAGCAAACAAACAAAGTACCGATTTTCCCTCACCCTAAATCCTTCTTCCTACGGGAGAGAGACTTTGAATCTGGCTCCCTCTAGCTCCCTTCTCCCTCAGGGAAAACGCATTCACGCAGCCGAGGGATCACTCAATGGTGTCCGAATAGGTTGGGGATGAGGGCTTCAGTCATCACGAAGCAGGGACATTATTGAGACGCACATCTCTGATCTTGTCAGGCTCACTTTGAGTTTGGAATAGCTGGTAACTTTAGGCTTTCTTGATTTTGAGGCCGTCCAAATAAGCTTTCGGGTCGGCAGGATCAAACTTCACACCGTCAAAGAACGTTTCTACACCGCGAGAATCACTTGTCGGAATTTCAGCTTCGGGCACCCCAAGGCTCTCAGCAGCTTCTTTCCAGATATCAGAACGATTCACCTGATCGACCAAGGTACTCATATCCGTATCCGCTGGGATATAGCCCCACCGGATATTTTCAGCTAAGAACCAAAGGTCATGGCTCTTATAGGGATAAGAAGCATTGTCTCGCCAGAACTTCATTGAAATATTTGCATCTTCAACAGTACGACCATCACCGTAGTCAATTTTGCCTTGACTTCTGTCGATGATGTCTTCAACCGGCACTTTAAACCACTTGTCTTGCGAAACAATTTCGCACATTTCCTGATGATTCTCGGGGCTATCACACCATTGCTGCGCTTCTAATACTGCCATGGTCATGGCTTTAGCTGCTTTGGGGTTGGCATCTACCCAATCAGCTCGCATCGCAAACGCTTTTTCTGGATGATCTTGCCAAAGCTCTCCAGTCACTAAAGCACTATAGCCCTGATTTTGGTTAACCAATTGAGCATTCCAAGGTTCGCCCACGCAAAATGTTTCCATGGCCCCAATTTTCATATTGGCAACCATTTGAGGCGGCGGTACAGGAATCACAGAAATATCTGTATCAGGATTAATGCCGCCAGCGGCTAGCCAATAGCGCATCCAGAGATCGTGTGTTCCGCCTGGAAAGGTCATAGCCGCGTTCAGTTGTTTATTGGCAGCTCTAGATTTTGCAAAAATCTCTTTCATTTTGGAACTGTCTGTGCCAATTTTTAAATCTAAGTATTCTTTGCTGACAGAGATTCCTTGCCCGTTAGTGTTTAATCTTGCCAAAATGTACATCGGCAAGGGTTGTTTGGTGATTGTCCCCAAGGACATGAGGTAAGGCATGGGTGACAAAATATGCGCGCCATCGATCCCGCCGCCTTTTGAACCCAGTTCCATATTGTCTCTGGTCACCGGCCAGGAAGCCTGTTTAAGAATCTCTACTTCAGTCATGCCGTATTTATCGAACAACCCTTTTTCTTTAGCAATGATTAAAGGTGCTGAGTCCGTTAATGCAATAAATCCTAGTTTGGCAGCGGTGACTTCTGGGGCATCTTCTGGATTAATATCAGCCACTGGTGTAGCTGCGGGCGTTGTCGTCGCATCGGTCGAGCCCGATTCGCTATCGGCATTATTGCCGGAAGTACAACCATGAATGAAAACACTAGCCGCAGCAGCTGTACCCGTTGTGATGATAAATTTACGACGAGATATTTTAGACATTGAGGGTAACCTACAAAAATACTTGTTTGAGCGGAGTGGTGTTTGAGATGAGTAGGAACAAAACAGAAACGCAATTCGGTATTGCTACAGTCCAGAAATTCAGCCATTAGCGCTAAAATCAAAAAAAACAGAACTGAAGGTAGAAGATTAAAAATCAACAGTTTTAATGTCAACTATTTTCTTTGTTCGTTTCTTAACTCTCTTGAAGCTCTCACATTCCCTAGGTTTGAAGCTGCCAGCGGTTGTTCCTGAGCTGTTTTGCCAAGCTTAACGATGGCTACTCAATAACGACTCACTAAACAGATTCACTAAATGGCTATTTAGGGCTAACAGTCATGGTCTACTCCTGTTAAGGCGACCGATTGTGCTAACGACGTAGGGCAATGACCAAGCCAAGAAGAGGCTTTACAGCTTCTACCCTTTACTATTTTTCTAACAAGAAAACAGACAATAGGAATGAATTTTTGATTTCAGAGGACTGATGCTGAAAAGTCTGTAAATCAACAATGGTTCATTTGTTCACCTTAACAGAGATAGGGTCATGGTTGTGCCTCCTAGGTTGCACAAGACTTTGCTTTCGGGCAGCTAATTGATTTGTTGTCTGTTTTGCCGCCTATTCACAACATTGATGCTAAAGTTCGCAGATTACAAATTATCAATTTGTATATTTAAATACAATTTCGTACGGGCGAATATTTTTCTGCATAGTCAAGATTCGCTAATTACATATCCGTGAGTATGCATATTAGAGATTGATTGCGATCGCTGCGATTGTTGGTCGGATCAACTTGAGGATGAACCACAGGATGAACCACAAAGACGAACAAGTTGTTCAAGCCATTGACTAATTCGTTTTGTAGGCGGATACCAGTTTGTTCATGAAGGTACAGTCGGGCTTTCGCGATCGCCCAACCCGCCCTCGGCTCCGACCACCCAATCACTCAAGGCATCCAACGCTTGCTAGATTCACTTCCTAGCGGCCCTGAACTCCCTGAGCCAAACGCTACTGCCCAGGAAAATGAGATCTATTAGGAGGTCGCGACGCCATCTCCATCCATTTCTGCTGCCAAATCAGCCTCACAAATGTAGTCATCTATGAGCTGATCCACCGCGTTTTTTTGGGCGGGCGGAATGCCCATCGTGACATAGCGGCGCGAAAAGGGCGATCGCTTTACCACTCGTAAAATCAGCGTGTTGGGTTTGTCATCATCCCAACCAAAGGCCTCTACCCGATCCCAGGGCTGCCACGAATACAGGTACGAAAGGCCGTTTTCACGAATCTCTAAGTCGCTTAAGCCCAGCATGATAAACAGCAGTGCGATCGCCCACCAAAAGGCAATTTTGACCGCGCCTATTGCAATGCTTACTGGCGTCACCAGCGCCCCCGTAAACAAATCTAACAATGGAATTGTCATCGCTATGGCAAGCCCTACAAAAGCCAAGCCCACCCACAGCAAAATCTTATTTTGCGAGGTGCGGCCTACTTCTAGCTTTAGCGCCCCGGCCCTCCGCTTGCGCAGCGGCCAACTCACTAGCCACAGCACTACGCCCACTGCATACAGACCATACAAAATCGTGAGGCCATAGCGACCCATCAAAGAAAGAAAAATTGCGATCGCAGCCCCCAAAACCAGCCAAGGCCCGCTATAAAACAAATTTCGCCCTGCTGCCTGTGGCCCTAGTGTTACCCGAGCAATCAGATAACCTACCCACAACAGTCCTACCATCGCAGTCAAAAACCAAAACAAAAATTCAAAGTTAAGGGCCACCGTAAATGCGCTCTCCTGAATGACAGAAAATTGAGTGACAAATTTTTAGTAGACACATGCTACAGATAGCGCCAAGCCTACCACAACGCTCAACCAGCACATACCCAGCACACACCATCCGGTGCTCCAATTAGCCCAAAAGCTTAATCGTTTTTTCTAACCGTTTTTTTCTAACCGTTTTTTTCTAACCGTTTCTTTCTAACCGTTTCTTTCAATCGTTTTCTCAAGCGCTTGCCGAATTTCTTCGGTTACAGCGGCGACGGCGACTCGGCCCGACCGCCGATTTTGCTGATAGTCTGCCAGTTTGGGTGTGATGGGAATGGGCGGTTGAACGGTCAGCTTTATGGTGCGATCGCCCAGCCTTGGCCGACCCGGCAGCTTGTCACCACTCAGTCGCGCCAGCATATCCGACATCAGCAGCGTCACCTCTGCGCAGCGCTCAAATGAGGGTTTTTCTTGGACATAATGGGCATCTACCGCCACAAAGCCTTCTACAATTCGCATATGCAGCTCTCGCATACTTGCCGCCTGCGCTGCCCAGTCTGCCAGTCCCCGCTCCAAGGGTGAAAGCTGATCCAATTCGGGCAAATCTTCCCGGTAAATAAGGTTCCAGCTTGCTTCCTCTAGCCGCCGACAGCGATCTACAAAGTTTCCTTTCCCCGGCAGATTAAAGAACTGCTCTGCAACTCCCAAGGCTGTATCGAGCAGCACATGCAATCGCTGTGTGCATTGTTGTGTGTACTGTTCTGTGTAGGTGTCTTGATAGATGTCTTTCTGTTCAGGGGTTTGATGTTCAGGGGTTTGATGTTCAGGGGTTTGATGTTCAGGGGTTTGATGTTCAGGGGTCTGTGGCTCAGGCATTTGCTGCGTAAAGGTCTGATGATAGCAACGGGCATAAAATCCCTCCATCACCGTCATCAAATGCTCACCCAGCCGCAGAATGCGTAGGTAGCAGTCTTTATCGGGCGTTGCGGCTAGCACCGAGGGCGATCGCCCACTTTGCGCCTCTAGCCGTGCTAACAAAGCTACTAGCCGCGCCCAGTTTGGTTGCGCATACCGATACTGAATCCCAATCGGCACAATAAACACCGCCTCATTCCGCTGCGATCGCTGCAAATCTTCAGCACACCAAAACCCCAGCTGCGCCACGCCCGGCTCTAGTGGCCCTAGGCGCTCGCTATGGCCATTGGTCGCCCCTTCTGGTGCAACCACCATGGGCATCTCTCCGCTCGTTAGCAGCTTACGCGCTGCCTTGAGCCCCACCCAGTCAGGCTTGCGCCCCCGCCGAATCGGCACGCCCCCTATCCGCGACAGCAGCCAACCCAGCGCATTCCCCGCCCAAATCGTCATACCCCGCTCATAAATAAAATGGGTTTGCACGGGCTGCTTAAGCGTTATCCCTCTCGCCTTTGCCGCCTTCGTCACCGCCCGCGAACACAGATACAAGCCGCTGAGCGGATCATCGACCTCAACATGGCGCACCGCCATCAAAAAGCGCGATTCGCCCGCTTCAAACTGCGCGTACAAATCCACCAGCGTATCCACATTTTCCACTTCGATAGATGAAATGCCCACCGGTAACCAAGGGCGAATGCGAACCCGTAGCAAAAAGGGCAGCGCCCAATGCACTGCCCGCATAACCCAAGGATTGTAAGCCGTCGGAATAAATTTGAGCGGCGGCTGCACAGAGCGAACAAATTGAGGCATTAAAATCTCACGTAAAGGTCACGCAAAAAAGGTCACGCAAAAAAGGTCACACAAAAAGCCCAGCGAGGAGCTGGCCAAAAACTCCGCTAAAAATTTGGCCAAAATCTAGGGAAATACCCAGATTTAAAGATAAAGAGGGCCAAAACGTGATCTTACGAACGTCCTGCCCCTCCTTAAATTGATAATCTTTTACCCTTGTAAAGCAGCTAGTTTGGCACCACCTGAACGATCAGCGATCGCCGATCAAACGTCTGCACTTTGCTCACTTTAGAAAGGTCTTCGACCACCCGATTTAGCAAATCAGTCGCGCGATCGCGATGTTGGTGTTCACGGCCTCTGAGCCGTACCTGGAACTTCACCGAGTCACCGCGCTCTAGCCATGCTAGCGCCTTATCAATGCGTACCTGGTAGTCAGAGTCACCCACATTCGGGCGCAGTCTCACTTCTTTCACAGAAGTACGGGCGCTTTGCTTTTGCCGCTTACGGCTTTGATACTGGTGTTTGCCGTAGTCCAAAATTTTGGCAACCGGCACTTCCTGGTCGGGAGAGACCACTACAAGGTCAAGTTTGGCCGCCTTAGCGAGTGCCAGAGCCTCTGACGTATCGGTAAGGCCACGATTCGTACCTTCGTTGTCAATCAGAAGAACCTGTGCGGCTCGGATCTGTTGATTGATCAGTGGTTTTTTAGCGATTGTATTTTCCTCTTAAAGAACGCAACAGAAATGTTTTAAACAAAAATAAGGTGCTTAGAACGAATGTATCAGCCTTGACCCTTATTTTTAAGCGGTTACTTAAAGTTAAGGCGTCTAAAGCGTCACTTTTTGAAACGCCACTTAAAAAAAAGTAAGTCACTTAACAAATAAATAGCGCAATCGGCTGATACCACATATATAGGCTATTTTAATCCACATTGCCAGAGGGAGATCCCACCCTGGCAATGTGTCGTAACAAACCGTCTTAAATGACCCTGGTTAAAGCCCGTAAAATCGTTAAAGACAGCTCTAAATGCGGACGCTACCCCCGTCAAACAATGGCACCGTCATACTGAAGTTCTCACCATAGGTCAGCTTTTGCTCCTCCAAAATACCGATGGCAATTTGTTCGCCCATCCGAATGGACTCGTAGTAGTCGGTAAAGTAGTGAACCCCCGCCCAATCGCGACCAATGGCGATATTCGCCGCTAGCTTGTTCAACTCGCCCTCTACGCTCAGCTGGAGCGTGGTGTCGGGCACTTTGTTAAGCTCGGTGCCATTGGCGGAGTACACATAAGGCCCCTTGAGCACATAGCCATGGTCAAAGAAAGCCTTAAGAATGGTGACACAAGCGCCTGCCACTGTGGCATGGCCTGCCCCGTAGGAAGGATGCATCGGCGACCCTTCAGGAAACGCCATCGGCAGCAAAAATACATTCCCCTCTGGCCCAAATTCGCTGTTGCCGCCACTGCCCAAATCATCCAAATACTTTTGGTTCTGTGCTTGGTTGTGGTTGGCTACGGCTTGTAGGGTTTTGTCTAGCTTTTGGCCGAGTGGTGCGATCGCCCTCAAACTCGCGGGTGGGTTCGGCATTCCACAATAGCGATGAATGCGTCCGCCGATGGCTTCAGGTCGCAGCCGCCGATGAGTGTTGAACTTTTGAAAGCGCACGGCCTTTAGCGCCCGAGTGGCTACTTCAGTGACTAGCGACAAAATGTGCGGCCCACCAAAGTGAGCAAAGCCCTGCTGATGGTCTAGCCGATCATCAGCCTGAAAAGGAACGCCCGGATCAAAAGGCACTTTCTCAGAGAGCATAAATAGGCAGGCATTTAAATAAGCCTGATACAGCGCATCGTAATGGACATAGGTGGCCAAATCACGCGGCGTCGCAATAAAGCGATACTTATTAGAGCCATATTTATCTATCGATTCATAGGGCTCCATGCCGCGCAGGTCAGCGCCGTTTTGCACATCTAGCCACCATTCCCAGCTCGTCATAAAGTCTCTTTCACTGGCAATCCGTACTCGGTTGTCAAACCGCATCGCACCGTACGCAACATTGCCATCTAGCCGGTTTAAAGGATTGTTGTTATCGCCCAACTCAGCAGTTCCTAAGTACAAAAACTGAGAGATATAGGGGCCAACCTCATCACCTACAGATGTGCCTCTAAACGCATTAGCCGATGTAAATCGGCTGCGACGACGGGCCTGAGCTGCCTCACTGATATTTAAAGGAGCTGCCTTAAACCAATCGAGGTCATTGAGTCGGTTTACAGCCGCCGATACCTTTGCATGACCGTCAAACTGAGCAAAAGGAACATCTCGCAGCATTGCCATTTCATAGATTTCAGCAACCTCTGCAACAAACTCCTCGCTTTCTATGGTGGGCGCGGGTGGCATGGTTACCGCCTGCGCATCCGGCCCTTCAAGGTCAAACAAATTACCTGCGCCTGCGCTCTCCCAAGCCCGCACAGCAACGCCTCTGACCCCTTTGTTGCCTGCACTCTCTTGAGAGCGCTTTTTCTTATCCGCTGTTTGCGTATAGTGAGAAAGCCAAGGATGCGTATCACAGTCAGAATCGTATTTACTGTGTTTATCACGCTTGGGGCCTAGCGGCGTATCTCTAAAATCTCTCGAATCGCCTGAGTCAATCCCCTGAATGAACATTTGATAGTCAGCGGGGTCACATACCAGTCCATCTTCCTGATGGTGGGGTAAACCCTTGGTGTAGTTAGCAAGGTGCGACGCATGGCCCTGACGCTCGGGGAGGTCATCGTCATGCTCAAAGCGATATTTCAGCTCATCTCCGTTAGCAATATGCTGAGGATGAGCGCGGTCATAAGCAAGTTTTGCAGCGGCGATTCTTCCGTCTAGTGCCCGTTTTTTGCGAGATTCCATAATGCTTGAGTCCTTACACTCAGTGATCGTTGAAGTGATGACACCAATCTATGAAAATTCTCCAGGTACCCGCAGTACCCGTCAGGGGCATTTCGATATTACTTAACGCTTCTCAAAAATGACCCCGCTCACCCCGTGAAAATAATCTGAAAAGCTAACGTAAACAACTAAAGTGAACAGCATTTCCCCTCACGATTTTCCGTTTAGTGGCACAATAAAGTGCTGTACCCTTTGCCTTTCCTGTCATGAGCGAATCTCGCCGCTACCACGTCACTACCTTCGGCTGCCAAATGAATAAAGCCGACTCCGAACGCATGGCAGGCATTTTAGAGGCCATGGGAATGCAGTGGGAAGAAGACCCTCTCCAGGCGGATGTGGTGCTGTACAACACTTGCAGCATTCGTGATAGTGCCGAGCAAAAGGTGTATTCGTACCTGGGTAAGCAGGCCAAACGCAAGCGCAAAAATCCCAATCTCACCCTGGTTGTGGCGGGCTGTGTGGCTCAACAGGAGGGCGAACAGCTCCTGCGCCGCGTCCCTGAGCTAGATTTGGTGATGGGGCCGCAGTATGCCAACCAGCTAGAGAGCCTGCTCGCCCAGGTGGATCAGGGCAATCAGGTGGTGGCTACCGATCCTGTTCATATTATGGAAGACATTACCAAGCCGCGCCGAGACAGTGAAGTCACCGCTTGGGTCAATGTTATTTACGGCTGCAATGAGCGCTGTACCTACTGTGTTGTTCCGGGTGTGCGGGGGCTAGAGCAGTCACGCACGCCAGCCGCCATCCGGGCTGAAATGGTCGAGCTAGGCGAGCAGGGCTATACCGAAGTGACTCTGCTCGGCCAAAATATTGACGCCTATGGCCGCGACCTACCCGGCATTACCGCTGAAGGCAGGCGCGAAAATACGCTGACTGACCTGCTTTACACGATTCACGATGTTCCGGGGATTGAACGCATTCGCTTTGCCACTAGCCATCCTCGCTACTTTACTGAGCGATTGGTGCAGGCTTGCGCTGAGTTGCCTAAGGTGTGTGAGCATTTTCATATTCCTTTTCAGTCTGGCAATAATGACGTGCTCAAGGCCATGGGCCGAGGCTACACCCGTGAAAAGTACCAGCGCATTATCGACACTGTGCGCCGGTATGTTCCTGACGCTTCTATTAGCGCCGATGTGATTGTGGCTTTTCCGGGTGAAACCGAAGCGCAGTTTCAGGACACGCTCTCACTGATGGAAGATATTGTGTTTGATATGGTGAACACGGCGGCCTATTCGCCTCGGCCAGGGACGCCTGCGGCTGAGTGGGCCAATCAGTTAGATGAGGTCACTAAGCAAGACCGGTTGCAGCGGATTAATCAATTGGTGAATCAGCAGGCAGAGGTGCGATCGCGCCGCTACTTGGGCCGCACTGAAACTGTGCTAGTAGAAGCCGCTAATCCTAAAGACCCCACCCAAGTGATGGGTCGCACCCGAGGCAATCGGCTCACCTTTTTTCCTGGCGATATCCGCGAGCTAAAAGGAAAAATTGTGCCAGTGACCATTCAAGAAATCCGCGCCTTTAGCCTCACGGGCGTACCCTGCTTAGTCACGGCTTAGTTGCGGCTTAGTCATGGCTTAGTTGCGGCTTGTCACGGCTTAGTTGCGGCTTGTCACGATTGCCTCTCATCTTGCTTTTCATCTCTTGCTGTACAGCATAGGGATTGCTTAAGCGTGGGGATTGTTGAACTTATATCGCAACAATAATATCGCAACAAAAAAATATTTAGACATCGTGTGATCGAGATTCTTGTGGTGATGCTTGACGGGCTGCTAGAGTCCTGTTCGTCACACAGCTGTCATTCGTATTTAGTTGATTCCACTTAGCGATTCTTCGCTTCATGGGGCACCCTGTTGCTATTCATTAGTTCATGGGCTGGTGCATGGATGCTGTGATGCTGCCGTTTGCCGCTGCTGTGACTGCTGTTGCGACTAATGTGCTCTCTCGAATTATCTCGCTGAGCAACCTGAAATGAGTCATCTGAAGCTTTTAGAAAATGGTATAGAAAGCTGGAACCGCTGGCGATTGAGTAATGCTCAAGTTATTTGCGACCTCTCAGGGCAAGATTTGAGTCATGGTTATTTTTTTGAAGGCGACTTTAGCGGGGTAAATTTTAGCGGGGCAAATTTACAGCGAGCTTGCCTGGTGGGTGCTAACCTAATGGGCGCTAATTTGACGGGTGCAGATCTTAGAGGTGCCTATTTGGGTGATGCCAACCTGTATGGCGCTGACCTGAGCCACGCTGATCTAACCGAGGCCAATTTAGACAGGGCCAACCTACAGCGAGCTAACTTGCTGGGCACCCAAATTGCCAAGGCTGATATTCGTACCGCTCTGTTGCCTGATCCCACCGTAGATCCGTATGCGGATGTGATCATTAGCTCGTTGCATAGATTGCAGCAGAGAGGCCAGCAGACCTTACCGCAGCAGACAACTCGCCAATCAACTTCTCAGCCAGATCGCCAAGCCAATCGCCAGACCAATCGCCAGACCAATCGCCAGACCAATCGCCAGGCAGACCGCCAGGCAGATCGCCAGGCAGCTGCGATGATGATTCGCAAAGGTCAGCAACCCTGGGGCAGGCGGCAGCAGGACAAACGATTTTCGGCTCGCTTAGGTCGGCAGATGAGTCGGCCCAGCGTGTGGATGCCAGCGGCGGCGGTTGGTTTGCTGGCTGCGATTGGCTTGCCTTGGAGCATGTTTAACCTGGGTGCAGGACAGGTGGTTGCACAGTCCCAGCGGTTTGCCCAGAGTGGGAGCCAGAGTGGAATTCAGAGTGGAATTCAGAGTGGAATTCAGAATGGAATTGGGGATGCGGCGCAAAAGGCTGCGCCCTTTGCTTTGGCCAAGTCGCTGTCGGGATCTAGCCAGGTGTGGTCGGTGGTGACGCATCAGGTGGCGGGTAGTCCGGCGCATTGGGTCATTGGCGGGGGCGGCAATGGCCGGATTGAAATTTGGGATGTGCAAACCGGGGAGCTGGTGCAGTCGTTTGCGGGTCACGATTCAGGCGTGCGATCGCTCGCGGTTTCGGCCTCTGGGCGCTGGCTAGTGAGCGGTGGCAGCGATGGTCTTAAGGTGTGGTCGCTCAGTGCCGGAAAGTTGGCCTACAGCATTCCGGCGGCTAGTTTTGCTGGTGATTCGGCTGGCGATTCGGCTGCTGATTCCGCCGATGATTCGGCTGTGTGGTCAGTCGCGATTAGCCCAGACGAAAGTATGTTTGTCAGCAGCGGCTCCGAAGGCAAAATAAGGGCTTGGAACCTAAGCAGCGGCGAGCAGCGCTATCAGATTGATAACGGGGGGCCAGTGTGGTCGGTTGCGATCGCGCCGGATGGTCAGTCATTGGTGAGCGGCAGTGAAGATCGCACTATTCGCCAGTGGGACTTGGCCAGCGGTGAGCTGCTTCAAGAATTTGCGGGCCATCAAGACGCTGTGCGTACAGTCGCGCTGAGCCCCGATGGGACGACCCTGGCCAGCGGCAGCTCAGATAACACCATTAAGCTGTGGAATGTCAACAGTGGTGAATTGTTGACCACCTTTGATGCCATCAGTGGGGGGCATCGCGATCGCATTGTTAGCCTTGCCATTAGCCCCGACGGCACCACTCTCGCCAGCGGCAGCAACGACAATACTGTAAAACTGTGGGACTTACCCACCCGCCAGCTCAGCGAAACCCTTCAAGAACACACCAGTTCAATATCCGCCGTGGCTTTTGATCCGCAAGGCCAAACTTTGGTCAGTGGCGGGCGAGATCAAACAGTGAAGGTTTGGCAATAAAGATTTGGCAGTGAAGATTCGCGCAAAAGAATCTTTAGTTTTTTAGGCGACTCTCAGCAATGTCTCAGCATCACGGCATACTCTTTAGTGATGTTGGTGGAATTGCAGTGCCCTGATCGAATAAAGGGGTTGCTGTTGGCTGTGGTGGCCTTTGTAAGTAACCCAGTGTAATTAAATTAAAGATGAAACAGAATCACTGCATTGCCCTCTCAGTTCCCAAGTTTGGGGGAACGGACTCAGAGCCCCCAAGCTTGGGTCGGGGGGCAGTGCAGTATCTACGATTTAATTATGCCAACCTACTTAATGGCCTTAAAGATGGCCTTAAAGATGGCTTTAGAGATTGTTATAAAAGAGAGGAAAGGCGATGTCAGTTGAATATGATTTGGTTGTAATTGGTGGTGGTTCGGCAGGGTTAGTGGCTGCGAGTGCGGGCGCTCAAATCAATGCTAAAGTTGCGCTGGTTGAAAAACATTTGCTTGGCGGCGATTGCCTGCATTACGGCTGTGTGCCTAGCAAATCACTCATTCACGCGGCGCAAATTGCCTACAATGTGAAAACCGCTGCCCGATTTGGCATTTACACCAGCGAGCCGACGATTAATCTTAAAGAGGCGATGAATCATGTTCATCGCGTGGTCGATACTATTCAAGAACATGACTCTACTGAGCGCTTTGAAAAGCTGGGCGTAGAGGTGATTTACGGCACTGGCCAGTTTGTTGATCAAAGCACGTTTGAGGTGAATGGTCGCCAGCTTAAAGCGCGGGCGTTTTTGATTGCGACGGGTTCTAGGCCAGCGGTGCCGCCGGTGCCGGGGCTCAAGGAAGCAGGATTTTTAACTAATGAACAGATTTTTAATGTGACCGATCGGCCCGATGCGATCGCAGTGATTGGCGCTGGCCCAATTGGCTGTGAGCTAGGCCAGTCATTTTCTCGCCTGGGCTCTGAGGTGACGTTGTTATCGAGCCGGGATGTGATTATGCCGAAGGAAGATCCGGAGGCGGCGGCGGTGGTGCAGCGGCAGATGATAGATGAAGGGGTGTGCATTCTTAACAACACTCGGGCTGAAAGGGTAGAGGTGAAAGAGGGCAAAAAGCATATCTTTACCGGCAAGGAGACGATTGTTGTTGATGAGATATTAATTGCGACGGGGCGCACTCCGAATGTGGAGTCACTGAATTTAGAAGCGGCGGGTGTAAGCTACAGTGCGAAGGGCATTGAGGTAGATGACAAGCTGCGCACGAGCAACAAACGCATCTATGCCGCAGGGGATGTTATTGGCGGCTATCAGTTTACTCATGTGGCGGGTTATGAGGCTGCGATCGCAATGCAAAACGCGCTCATTTTCCCGACCAAAAAGGCGGACTATCGGGTGATTCCTTGGGCGACTTTTACTGATCCTGAGCTGTCGCGGGTGGGGTTGACTGAGCAGCAGGCGCGCGATCGCTATGGCGATGATGTATTTGTGCTCAGGCAAAACTTTGACGGGGTAGATCGCGCCCTGGCTGAGTCTGCGGGCTATGGTTTTGCGAAGTTTATTACGAAGGGCGATGGTGAAATATTAGGCGCGCATATTGTGGGCATTCATGCGGGGGAGCTGATTCATGAGGCGGTGCTTGCGATGAGCCAAAACCTGAAGGTCGGTGCTTTGCAATGCATTCATGTGTATCCGACGCTGAGTGAAATTAGCCCCAAAACGGCGCTACAGCTCACTAAGCAAAAGTATGCCAAAAACACGTTTTTACAAAATACTCTGAGAAAGTTCTTTAACTGGCGACGGGCGATCGCGAGCTAAGTAGGTTGGCATAGTTAAATCGTAGATACTGCATTGCCCCCTATAGAAATATAAGATTTATCCCTTGAGCCAATAATGGGTTTCCCCAAACTTGGGGGACTGAGGGGGCAATGCAGTGATTCTGTTTCATCTTTAATTTGATTACACTGGGTTACTTAATAGGCAAGCAGATCCAAATTAAAGTACTACTTTTCCCTCACTCGACCACAGCGCCCATGAGCTTTAGCGCTGTTCGCTGCCCAGCGCTGAGGCCAAGGGTGCCGGTAATATCCAAGCCTGCACACACGCGATCGTCTATTACCCGCAGGCACTCGCCCGTGTGTACATCCCAGAGCCTCACCGTCTTGTCATCACTGCCGGAGGCCAACTGCTCGCCATCCGGGCTATACACCACCGACCTAACCCAATCCTCATGACCAGAGAGGGTGCGGATACACTCGCCACTCGCCGCGTTCCACAGCTTCACCGTCTTGTCAGCACTGCCGGAGGCCAACTGCTTGCCATCCGGGCTATACACCACCGACAAAACCCCATTCTTATGACCTGAGAGGGTGCGGATACACTCGCCACTCGCCGCGTTCCACAGCTTCACCGTATTGTCAGCACTGCCGGAGGCCAACTGCTCGCCATCCGGGCTATACACCACCGACCTAACCCAATTCTCATGACCAGAGAGGGTGCGGATACACTCGCCACTCGCCGCGTTCCACAGCTTCACCGTCTTGTCATCACTGCCGGAGGCCAACTGCTCGCCATCGGGGCTATACACCACCGAAAAAACCCGATTCTCATGACCAGAGAGGGTGCGGATACAATCGCCACTCGCCGCGTTCCACAGCTTCACCGTCTTGTCATCACTGCCGGAGGCCAACTGCTCGCCATC
>LJZR01000051.1 GCA_001314865.1 Phormidesmis priestleyi Ana
TATCAGTGATTTCTGTGATCGCTTGACCCCTATCTGCGCTCCTCTAATATCCTCTGACATTATTCTCAATGTGACAATTCAAAGGGCGGAATGTGGGGTGAAACAGCCATAAAACAGCGATAAAACAGCCATAAAATGCGGAACGAAGTGACCTCGAAAACTCTTTTATAACTCCCGTGCTAAGGCGCTGAAAATAGGACTGGCTTCTGCGTCTTGAAGATTATCAGGCTTGCTCCAGGCAAAAGGTGCTTGCTTGGCCGCCGACATCCACAGCAGTTTTTTAGCTCGCGTCATCGCAACATACAACAACCGGTATTCTTCCGCTTTTTTAAGATTCACAGCCTGTTGCCAAGCCTCTTCAATATTGGGAATGGGTGCGGGCTTGTAGTCCTGAGCGTAAACGGCATGGGTATGGGCACGTAGCTGAGCGCGAGCAACTTCATCTAGCGAAAAGCTGCCCAAAAACTGCATTTGCGGCGGAACCCAAGCTTCGCCCGGAATCAAACGTTTGTGTAAAAAGGGCAGAAAAACAGCGTCCCAATCGAGACCTTTGGCCTTGTGCATGGTCATGATGGTGAGCTGACCGGGCTGTGTGAACTGTAGTTCGGTATCTTCCGCTTCGACGGCTCGGAACCGCTCACTGCCTAACAATTCTTGCAGTGCGCCCAACATAGCCGTCAGAGTGCTGTCTTCTAGCGTCTGTTGAGCAATGCGAGCAGCCAGTTTATCTGCCGTTGCAAGTTCGCTTTGATCGTAGCCCAGCGTCAGACCCAAGAAGGGAATCAGGTGATAGGCCGGGAGTTCTAGCCGTGCGCGAATAAGGGCAGCGCAATAGCGGCGAGCTTGCTGCGCGGCGGGCGTTTGAGGCGGTGAGTCTAAAGGGCCAGGATATAAGAACTGTTCGGGATTGGTAGCGAGTGGGTTGAGATCTTGCGTGGGAATGAGCTGACGGGAGACGAAAACACGTAGCGCAGCTTTGATGTTGTCAGGGGAATGGGGTCGCTCAATAAATTGCAATAGGTCGAGAATTTCACGGGGAATGTGGGTTTTGCGATCGCGCGCGCCCACATCATAAATTTCAATACCTGTCGCCTTAAAGTCAAACCCTAACTGCTTAGGATTTTCCAAAATTTCTCGCAAAAATTTGCCCTGGCGGCTTTCTCTAACTAGCACTGCCGCACTTAGGCTTGGATCTGATTCAAAAGCATCCACCACTCTTTGGGCAAGCTGTTTGACGGTTTCAATCGTGCTCGCTGGGCGAACCAACTCTACACCCTCGCCGAGGGGATCTGGATTTGCATTGGGCTGTGGATCGTTAGGGCCAACAGGCGCAATATCCTGACTCCGAAAGGCTTTCGCTGCACTGTTTTTGTTCACCCAATGAAGCGTAAAGTTAGCGGCTTGGATAATGCGATCGCAACTTCTCCCAGCCTGCTCAATACTGGCTAGCTGGCCAATTTCTTGACAGCGATCGCAAAACTGATTGAAAAAAACTGGATCAGCGGGCGTAAAGGTAGAATTAATCGCCTGGTTTGGATCGCCGACTCGCACCAGATTAATTGGCCCGGTTAGATTTTCAGGATCTGCGGCAAGCACTTCTAGCAGTCGAGTTTGTAGCGGTGAAGAGTCCTGCGCCTCATCTTCAAAAATAGCAAACACCCGGCTTTGCCAAAGCTGTCGAATCGCAGGTTCCTCCAGCGTTTTGAGCGCAGCTAAGATCATATCGTCATAGTCGATTAACCCTCGGTTAGCTAGAAGAGTTTGGTAGTGAGCATACAAGCCCGCTGCGGTTGCTAACACATCATAGTCAGCAACGCCGTCTGGAATACTCACCTGCAGATCTCGCGCAATTTCAGCGAGCGCATTAGGCAACAAACCTGAGCTTTTAGCCTCGTGGATTACGGTATAGGCTAGCGCGGGTAACACCTCGGTACGCAGTACAGACTGTCTGCGCAGACGCTCCGTTTCTTCACCGTCAAAGCAGCCATCGCCTTCAATCAACCGTTGATAGCCACTCGGATTTTCATCAATCCAACGCTCCACGGCTGTACGAATCAGTTGATGACTCTGAGTAGGAGACACTAGCGTGGTGCCTTCAGACGCTAGCGGCGAAAGGTTGATACCAGAAACTTCGGGATGGCGACTTGCGATATTAAGGGCAAGACCATGCAACGTATGCACCACAAAGCTATTTAGCGGCAGAGAGAGCGATCGCAAATGACCGCGCACTTTGGCCTTAAGATTTGCAGCCGCTGAGCGGGTAAAGGTGACCAACACTAACTGCTTACGGGCATGAAGATTGTGAGCAGCAATGGCGATCGCAGCACCTGCGGCCATGCCCGTAGACTTACCCGAACCTGGCACTGCCGATACCGCCAACGGACCAGCACGCCACTGAGCCAACGATTTTTGCCCTGGCCGCAAGCCATCGACTATCTGCTGAATTTGGAGGGCTCGCGATTTTGCTAACTCATCTGCGGCTTCACTCGCTGCTTCACCCGCTTCAGTGCCGACTTTTGCATCCACTTTACGAGAAGTCGCAACCATAGCCCAACCAACCCTTACAAAAAAAATCTAGCGCTTTTAACTGAGCCCATTCTAACTGAGAGTATTTTAGGCTTTAATTCTGGCAGGTTGCCAAAGCTGAGGAAGGCGCTGCCACCGCTGGTCTATAATCTGGCGAATTGACTGAGCTCGCGCTTCTTTAACAAAAGCCAGCGGCGTAATGCTCAGCAAACGAATAACCGCTGTTAGCGCGAACAGGGCAGGCAAGCCCACAGCAGAAAGCTCGGCCAAGTAGCCACCTGCTGTAGTACCTAGGGCACCAGTGACACCCATCACAGCAGCAGCGATCGCAAAATAAGCCGACTGCTGCCTCACAGGCGCTAGCTCTAATTGAATATTCGCCAAACACAGCTCCAGCGCAGCAAACGTTCCGCCCTGCAAAAGGTGCAGCATTGGCAAAGCTAACCACACTGAAACCACCCCTGCGTCAACGTAGCTCCACATAAACGGAATTGATGCCGCCAGCACGCAATTGATAATCATCACCGGACGATTACCAATGCGGTCAGCCAATCGCCCCCAAAGCATAATGGCTAAAAAGAATCCGCCATATCGCAGGCTGCTATACACCGTGACCCACTGCACATCTAGCTGTAGCCGGTCGAGCAGATAAAAATTAAAGAAAGGCGCGCTCAGGTTAACGCTAAACGTCCATACGCCCAAAAAAAGCAGCAGCATTAAAAAATTGCGATCTTGCCAGATACCTAACTTTGCCCCGGCCTTTGTTTCAGCCTTTGTTTTAGAAGACTTTTCCTGCTCTAAAAACTGCCCTGAAGCACCTTTTTCTGAAACGCTTTTTCCCGAAGCGACATCAATAGCCGCTTGCGAAGCCTCTTTTGCAGCAGCAGCCTGATTAACGGCCTGGGGATTGATATCACTCATATAAAACTGAAAGCCCAGACTAGCCAAACCCAGCAGAACTGCCACAATCAGCACAAGGGCGTAGCCTTCTAGCTCTCCACCCATCCAACCCGATACTAGCCAGCCACCAATCGGAATCGTTAGCAACGCAGTGAGGCTAGAGAGCGATCGCCTCAAACTAAAGTAGCGACCTCTGAGCTTGCCAGGAACCAGCACCGCCATCCAGCTCATCCAAGACGCGCAGCCAATCGCCTCCAAAATATTGCTTACGCTTAGCACTGCCATCGTGACAAAGGTGAGCATCTGCGCTGTTAGCGCCCCTCGACTAAACATAAAAATACCGACAGCCGGTATCAGCCATAGCAGCCGAGCAAAACCAAAAATCCACAGGCAATAGGCATGACGGCTATTGACCTTCTCAGAAAAATAAGCGCCCAAAGGCTGTAATAAGTGAGCCAGCATCGGAATAGAAGTCAGCAGCCCCACTTCAAAAGCACCCGCACCAAGCTCTAGCAAAAAGTTGCTGATTAAAACGCCTTTGACAATATTTTCAAACACTGAAGAAAAGCTACCGTCCAGCGTTGAAGCCCGGAGACTGCGCCGAATCTCAGCCTTGGACAGCCGTGCAGATTCACTCTGGGCAAATGATGGGGTCAGGGCCTCGGCAAGAGGTGGAGTGGCTTCGACCAGTAGAGAAGTCATCCGAGTAATAAGTTTGATGAGAGTTTAATAAGTTAGACAGATTCTCGGAAGGTCGCTTTAGTACTGCTGGGTTAGTAACGCCGTAGAAAGCATTTGAGGCACTTTACAAAAAATACTTTTGGCTAAGCCAGTGAGTAAGGCGTAAATTAAGCTTACAGAAATATCACAAAACTATTCATTTGTTCACATAGTTTAGAATAGCCTGCCAGACAAAAACCAAGCATTGATACAAATACCTCCTGAGAAGTAGAGGCGTATGGTTTGCTTCACTTTTGATATAGCCCAATCAATACGGCTCAATGAATACGGCTAAATAAATACAGCTCAATGAATACGGCTCAACTAATCCGCTGACAAGTGCTGATCCGCTAACGAGTGCTGATGGTCACACCTATGTCCGACAGATGACTGGCCGAAGATGACTGGCCGACAGATGACAGCCATCACACCTATGACAGTTAGTGCCAGCTGGCACAGCGGCCCCTCACTAGCCTTTACAAAAGTAGGATGAAAACCTATTTTCAGCGCTGCGGTTTTTGCCCTTAGCCCCACTCACCGCAATCGTTGTGCCTGCTGTTTTGTTTCCGACGGGTACGCTATCGGTGGGATTGGGTAACACCGATTGAGTGGGCGCGAGTATAACTGTCCTATTTGCTCATCGGAAAAAGAATCTACTTTTTACGATAAGAGCAGGGACGGGGGTTTTATAAGGCTATGAAGCGTTGCTAGTTCATGGGTTCGCTCATTGCTCAACGCTGCTTATAAAAAAACGCCTATAGCAAACTTGTCATGTAGCCTAGACGCAACAGGCCACACACCAAGCGCCAGCTGCTTAGTATATGTATATATATAGACAGCAGTGCATAGCGACTCACGAAATTCTTCAGCGTTGTTTGATCACACCCGTTGATTAAACAGGGCGTTGAAACTATCCCAAATTCTGCTATTGAATTTGCTATTGAAATAGCTATCCCATTTTTATGATTGCTAGGGGTGAGAGCAGCCGTGATTCAGGACTTTGAAATATCTATCACTGCCGTCGGTGACGATCAGTATTTGGTTCGCACTGAGCATGTGGAAAAAGGCGTGCAGCTCGCAGAGGAGAAGGTACGTTGGCCCGTGGCCCAATGGCTAGAGACCACTAAAGTGCTGATGCATGATCCGCTGTTAGGACTGTTGCAGGGGCAGCAGCGCCATACTTTGCCCACTCGTGCAGGTCAAAGCGGCACTCGCAGCATGAGCAACCCCAATGACGCTACGCTGATTAATCTGGGACAAACCTTGCATAACGCCCTGTTCAGAGGGCAGCTTCACGATAGCTGGGTGACGGCCCAGGGCGTGGCTCAAAACCGGCAGGATTTGCTGCGCTTGCGAATTGGGATGAAAGACAGCCGACTTCAACAGCTACCCTGGGAAGCATTACACGCAGGTACGCGGCCGTTGGCTACCGGGACCGACGTTATTTTTTCTCGATATATTTTAGACAGACGCCAAGGTCATTCTGTTCAGCTAGCCAAAGAAATCGAGTCAGAGAAAATTCTAAGAATTTTGATGGTCATTGCCTCACCCGATGACCAAGAACGGCTAGAACTCAGACAAGAAGTCCATCATTTGCAGTCTGAGCTGCATCCGGTCGAGGCTCAAGATGATGATGCGCTTCTAGATGTGCAGCTTAAGATACTAGAGCAGCCGGGTCGCGCTGAGCTAACCCAAGAGCTAGATCGCGGCAATTATCAGGTGCTGCACTACGCTGGCCACAGCAATCTAGGCAATGCTGGGGGTGATCTTTTCTTAGTGAGCCGTCAAACTGGCCTGACCGAGCGCTTAAGCGGTGAAGATTTAGCTGGGTTGTTGGTGAACAACGGCATCAAGCTGGCAGTGTTCAACTCCTGTCGGGGCGGCTATAGCTCTAGCTCTGAGCAGGGTTGGCAGGAGCGCAACTTGGCTCAGGCCCTGGTAAATCGGGGGATGCCAGGTGTCATTGCAATGGCAGAACGCATTCCTGATCATGTGGCAATTACCTTTACTCAACTGCTGTATCGCAATCTCAAAAAAGGTCAGTCGATTGATCTGAGCTTGAACCGTACGCGGCAAGGGCTGATTTCGGCCTATGGCTCACATCAATTTTACTGGGCGCTACCTACGCTTTATATGCAGCCTTCATTTGATGGCTACCTGATGAAGACAGCGGGCGATCGCGAAAGTGCCTCTTTGTTAGACGCTATCAACGATCCTTTTGGCGGAATATTCGCTGAACCTGGGCTGGCTGATATTGACTGGCCACCCCCACGGGGAAACAGCGCTACTCGGGTGAAGCCCAAGCGTATGCAGACGGCAAAGTCTGTCATGCGATCGCAAGGCGCTGATGAATCTAACGTAGGCAGGCCTACTAGCAGCGACGCCGCAACTGATAGCCGTTTGGGCGATCGCGCCTCAAATTTAATAAATAGCCTAGTGGATAACAACGATGCGGTGGCAGCCACTGCCATGGGAAAAAGGCTTGCAAAGCCTCTGCAACCCCTTGCAAAATCAGTCGCAGCACAGGGAGCAGAAATGCAGGGAGCAGAAACACAGGGAGCAGAAGCGCAGATAGCAAAAATAGACGGGCCAGAAATAGATGGAGAACTGCATGTGCCAGAAGAAATAGAAACGCCCAGTGGATTTTATGGGGAGCGGCCTGTGGCAACACCTCCATCTACAACGCCTGCATCTAGCGATCTGAGTTCAACGACCAAAATTTCAACGGCCCATTCAACGGCCCATACAGACAGCCGCGCTGACGCATCATCTACCAACAAGTCTGGCCGTACAGATCACCAGCAAAGCAAAAAAAATACAACCAACCAGCAACTAGCGGGCTTATCGCCCCAAAATGAACCCTCTGAGCTGCTCGTCGGCGAGCGTCTTACGCGCAGCCATACGCTTCATACCAAGCTTCTGACGGTGCCAGGACTCGCTTCTATCGCGTTAGCGGTTCTATTGAGCTTCGTCACCGTTGGCTGGTTTCAGCGAGCAAGCCAGATGCAGGAGCAGGGAAGAGCCGCGAGTACGCCGTCTTCAGTCGCTGAGCTAGGGCTACCGGCTCAAGCAGAAATTGCCCTCGGCAACGACGACTTAGACGCCGCGACCGCCGCTATCAAAGGGCTGATAGACAACAACGAATACGAAGCAGCTCTCGCGGTCATCCAAGGTGCGAATACCCGGCAGCAAAAAGATGTGATTATGTCTTTTCTTAAAGGGCGTGCTCAGTGGAGTTTAGAAAAGCAAGGCAGCGCTGAATATTCGCCAGCAGATGCGATGCGTTCCTGGTTAGAGTCTTTAGAGAACGAACCTGACTGGATGGAAATTGCGATGGCACTGGGATTCTCTCAGTACGCCGTAGATCGTGAAGATTTGGCGATAGAAAACTGGCAGCGGGCGATCGCACTAGCCGACCGTCAATCTGAGCAATACATTTACTTCTCTGAGCAACCTGTTAACGAATATATTCTCAATGCCCATGCGGGGGTGGCGATGGCGTCTTTAGCACTCTCTAAAATAGAGACCAACCCAACCGAACGGAATCGTCTATTGGCTCAAGCCGAAGCCTCTTATCTCAAAGTGATTGACGAGGCGGCTGCTGACTTTGGCGCTCAGTCGCTCGGAGACAATTGGCTGTGGCTGAGCCCCGCGATCGCTGACTGGACTCAGACTAAGCGCGAGCTTAGCCAAACGGTTCAGTAGTTTCGGTAGTAGTTGGGCGCTTTTCTACAGAGTCTATGGCCCTCAATCGGTCTGTGGTTCTACACATACTAAAAGCATTAAAAAAGCGACACCTGATTGCAATACGCGGGCGTCGCTTACTTAAAAATGGGCTTTTTTTAGCTGGTTTTAGGCTACATCTAGGAAGCCAAATCTACGAGGTGTGCCTTTCAGGAACGGAAGACATCACCCAGCAGCGCTCAATATAATGCACCTTTTGCAAATGCCAAAACTTTTTAGGACTAATAATCAGCTGGCGATCGCGCTGACCGATAGGCTGACATAAATACTGCCATAGCGGAAACACAGAGATAGGACTATCAGAAATCATGAGCTTTATGCAGGCGACAGGGATAAAAGACTCGCTACCGAACGGTTTCGTCTGTACGGTAGCCATGACAGTAGCCATGTAAATAGAAGCCAATGCAAACAAGTTAATGAAACACTCATCAAGCCATTTGCTTACCTATCAATAGTTGGCAATCAGCCCTTGGTTCTCCCTCCGGGTAAGTACGCTAGTTATGGGTTTAAGTTGTCATTTGGTGTTGTATTTAAAACATTCTCCGCCAGTATCCGAGTGCTTTCAGCAGTACGAATAATCGCAATAAAGCTAATGACACCGGATGAGTTGATGATTCTTCAAGTTTGAGACGCGACTATAATCTTTCTAAATATCTCTTTGAATGGGGCCTGTATGAATTCGCGATCGCTCTCCCTATCGCAGCTCGAACTCACCGCCCAAACAACTGACTGGTCAGCCTTTGCCAATCAGCTCAGCCCAGTTGAAACGCTGATCGCCCCGGCTCAAATCGAAAAACTCTCAAAAGACTACTACTACTTCAGCCCGATACTGGCCGCGCAGCTCCAGGATAAATCAGGCAACCTCATCGTCCGGCCCAAGTCCGGAGCCGAAGTTGTACAAGTCGCCCAAGCTTGCGTCCAAGCCAAAATACCACTCACCGTTCGCGGTGCAGGCACTGGCAACTATGGTCAGGCGATTCCATTAGTCGGTGGCATCGTTTTAGACCTCAGCGCCCTCAACGCAGTGAAGTGGATTAAGCCAGGAATTGCCTGCGTAGAAGCCGGGGCCAAGCTAGCCGCCATTGATCGCATCAGCCGTCCTCAAGGCTGGGAGATTCGCATGGCGCCCTCGACCTATCGTACAGCGACCATCGGTGGCTTCATTGGCGGCGGCAGCGGCGGCATTGGTTCAATAATGTACGGTCAGCTCGCCGATCGCGGTAATCTTCAAGCCGTTCGCGTCGTCACCCTCGAAGATGTCCCTCAAGTTATTGTGCTTCGTGGCGATGCGGTACAGCAAGTGAATCATGCCTATGGCACCAATGGCATCATCACCGAACTTGAAATTCCGCTAGGCCCTGCCTATCCATGGGCCGAAGTCATTGTCAGCTTCGATAGCTTTATGCAGGCAGCAGGGTTTGGCCAAGCCTTGGGCGATGCCGATGGCATTATTAAAAAGCTGGTCAGCATTCACGCTTGGCCCATTCCAAGCTACTTTGCAGCGCTGCAAGCGGCGCTGCCTGACGGTAAAGCAGCGGCGCTACTAATTGTTTCGGAAGGAGACTTAGCGGCGCTACAGGCGTTGATTACAGAATGGAATGGCACCTTGACCTATCAAAAAGACGCCCAGGCCGCGAGTAAGGGGGCAGCCATTGCCGAATTCACTTGGAACCACACCACTCTCCATGCCCGCAACGCAGATCCTAGCTGGACATACCTCCAAACCGTCTTCCCCTACGACCCAAATTTAAAGCTGCTACAGCATATGTACGAACACTTCGGTGACGAAGTTGTTATGCACCTAGAATACATTCGGGTTCAAGGCAAAGTTTTGCCTGCGGCCCTCCAGCTCGTTCGCTATTCCACGCCTGATCGCCTCGCTGAGATCATTCGCTACCATGAAGAAAAGGGCGCATTCATTGCCAATCCACATACCTATCTTCTAGAAGATGGCGGACGCAAAACTGTTGATGAAAATCAGCTTAACTTCAAAGCAAAAGTCGATCCTTACGGCCTGTTAAACCCTGGGAAAATGCGAGGCTGGTTGGAGCGACTTGCTTAATAGCTCGGCTCAAGCGATAACTCAAGCGATAACTCAATAAATAGCTCAATTATTGGCCTGCTTAGTGATGAGACGAGAGCGCTAAGGTCAAACAACCATTTTTTTAATCATTGGAAAGTAGTAACACCGTACAGCAGCAAAACCTTGTAAGGGAGATTAAACCTTTTGAGATAAATCTAAGCTTTTGGCAGCTGTGGAATATTAGTTTTGGGTTCTTTGGCATCCAGGTAGGATGGGGACTGCAAATGGCAAATGCCAGCGCCATTTTTGAGTCATTAGGGGCAAATGTTGAACAGCTGCCGTTGCTGTGGTTGGCAGCGCCTGTGTCAGGGCTGGTCATTCAGCCATTGGTCGGCTATTGGAGCGATCGCACCCAGCTTTCTGTTGGCCGTCGCCGTCCCTACTTCCTCATTGGCGCGATCCTCAGCTCATTGGCCCTTGTCCTTATGCCCAACGCTTCGGCGCTGTGGGTAGCAGCGGGCGCGCTATGGCTACTGGATGCAGCCACTAACGTGACCATGACGCCGTTTAGATCGTTCGTGGCCGATTTGGTGCCTGAGCATCAGCACACTGCCGCTTTTTCAATTCAAAGCATCGCGGTTGGCCTTGGTGCAGTAGTGGCATCTGCGCTGCCCTGGTTTATCGCCAGAATTTTGCCCGCTGCGGCCACCGAAGAGGCCATTCCTCCGCCCGTAAAGCTGGCTTTTTATTTTGGCGCGATCGCCTTTACAACTTCTGTCATCTGGACAATTGTGTTCTCTTCCAAACCCTTTCTTGCGCAGGGCATGGAGCCAGATACGCCGAATCATTTTGCCAGCGACGTTAAGAGTGCGATCGCCACAATGCCACCCATCATGCGCCAGCTCGCCTGGGTGCAGTGCTTTAGCTGGCTAGGCATGTTCTGTGTATTTCTTTACTTTCCCCCGGCAGTCGCACACAACATCTTTGGCGCTACCACTCAGGGCACAGCCCTTTATGCAGCGGGCATCGAATGGGCAGGGCTGTGTATGGCCCTGTACAACCTCGTATGCTGTGGCATGGCTTTTTTGCTACCAAGCTTGACCCATCGCTTTTCCAAACCGGTGACTCACGGCTTTTGCCTTTTTTGTGGTGCTTTGGGTCTTGGCACGCTCGGATTTGTTCACGATCAGTACTGGCTGCTGCTGCCGATGATCGGTATTGGCATTGCCTTTTCGAGTATGCTCTCGCTGCCCTATGCCATGCTCATGAGCGGACTGCCCTCTGACAAAACCTGTTTGTACACTGGCATTTTCAACTGCTTTATTGTGATTCCTGAAATTGTCGCAGCGCTGGGATTAGGTTGGTTTATGGGTGCATTTTTGGCAGGCGATCGCCTATCAGTCGTCATCCTCGGTGGCGTCTTTATGGCCATCGGCGCAGTTCTATCGCTGCGAGTCAATCAACCAGCCAGCACTATCGACCAAGCTTAGTGTTTCAAAGATTAGTGTTTCAAAGATTAGTGTTTTAAGAAGGCCACTAACTCCTCTAGCTTGTCCCAAGCTGCGCCGCTAGTCAGAATAGCTTGAGCTTTCTTCACTCCACTTTCACAGGCCGCTGCAAAGGTATCACCGTCAGCGAGTCCACCTACTTGTAGGGCTAGGGCTGCATTGAGAGCAACCGCATCTTGCTGGGCCTGGGTTCCTTTACCTTGTAGTACATTACGCAGAATGGTGGTGTTTTCTTCTAGCTCACCGCCTTTGAGCGCAGACAAAGGCGCAGGGGTTAGGCCGAGCGCTTCGGGATTGATAACTTCTTGAGTCACTGTGCCATTGCTCACCACTGAAACATCTGTTTCTTTACCCAGGCCAGCTTCATCCAGCGTTTCACGCCCGTGCAGCACCATGGCCTGCTTTATGCCTAGCTGCCTGAGTGCATCTGCCACTGGCTCCATCACCGTAGGGCTATATACACCGAGCACCTGACCTGAGGGTCTCAATGGGTTCACCAACGGCCCTAGCAGATTAAACACTGTGCGAACTTTGAGTTCACCGCGTAGGGGGGCGACGGCTTTCATCGCGGGGTGCCAGCCCCGAGCGAATAGGAAGGTAACACCAACTTCTTTGAGTGCGGCTTTAGATTGTTCGGGGGAGGCGGCTAAGTTGACCCCCAAGGCTTCGAGGACATCGGCAGAGCCAACTTTGCTAGAGGCTGAGCGGTTGCCATGCTTGGCAACGGCAATGCCAGCAGCAGCGGCGACAAAAGTAACTGCCGTAGAAATATTAAAGGTAGAGGAGCCGTCACCCCCTGTGCCGCAAGTGTCAATTCGAGTGTCAGGCAGATCAAGGTCGGCGAACATTCCTCCCAAAGATTGGCCTTGGAGTACGCGGGCCATGCCTGCGAGTTCATCGCCCGTGACGCCTTTAGCCTGGATGGCGATTAGGATAGCACTCGACAAAATCGGTGAAATGGATTCGGTGAGCCAGCCGTCCATTAGGGCTTCGGCCTGAGCTTGGGTGAGCGATCGCCCCTCAATTAGCTGCTGCAATAGCTGTGGCCCGTCAAACTCAACATGCTTTGTACTAACCACAGCCACACTTTACCTATAACAACTACCTGTTCTAAATTAAATCAGATTGTTAGGTCAGGCATGTAGCAGATTTTGCGCATGTTACTGACCCAGCATTTGCAGCTTGTATAAGCTCGCATAGAGGCCATCTGTAGCCATAAGCTCGTCGTGACTGCCTTGCTCAATCAGCTGCCCCTGCTTTAGAACCAAAATGCGATCTACGTTGCGAATCGTAGAAAGGCGGTGAGCAATAATGATAGCTGTGCGATTTTCCAGCAGCTTATCTAACGCCTGCTGAATCATTGCTTCGGTGCCTACGTCCAAATTGGCTGTCGCTTCATCTAGCACCAGAATGCCGGGATTGCGAATCGCTGCTCGGGCAAAGGCTAACAGCTGCTTTTGGCCACCCGAAAGGTTAGTGCCCCGCTCTCGTAAAACGGTGCTGTAGCCCTGTGGCAGCGCTTCAATGAAGGTATCGACGTTGGTTTGCGCAGCGGCTTTGCGAACCTGCTCAAAGCTGTAGTCTTCGCCGAGTGTAATGTTGCGGGCCACATCGCCGGAGAAGAGAAAGCCGTCTTGCAAGATGATGGCCATGCGATCGCGCAAATCCTGCTGCGCAATATCGCGAATATCCACATCATCTAACAAAATTTGCCCCTCGCTCACTTCATACAGGCGGCATAGCAAGCGAATAATAGAGCTTTTACCCGCACCCGTGGGGCCGACTAACGCGACCTTTTCACCAGGGCGAATCGCAAAGTCTAAATCTTTGAGCACATAGTCATCTGCCTTGTAACCAAAAGAAACATGATTGAAACGAATTTCGCCCGGTATGACCGTCTCACTGTTGGCCAGCGTATCTGTCGGTAGCGCAATGGGGTTGCGGGCATCTTGAATCGTAATCGGCTCGCTCATGAGATCGTTTAAGCGTTCTACCGCAGTCAGCCCTGCCTGAATCGCAGTGAACTTATCGGCAAATTGACGCAATGGGTCAAATAGCTTTTGCGCAAATAGAATAAAGGCCGTCAGGGTGCCTATTTCCATGAGGCCGCCTGTGACCAAAGAGCCGCCTAGCGCTAGCACACCTGCGATCGCCACCAGCGCAATCCATTCCAACGTCGCCGACACCGCCGAGTCGTAAAAAATAGTTTTGTCCAATGCGCTCACATAGCGCTCGTTGACCGTTCGAAACAGTTCAGCATTGAACCGCTCGCGACGAAACAGCTGCACCACATCAATGCCGCTGATATTTTCTTGTAGGTCGGCATTGAGCGTTGATAGCTCTTCCCGAGCTTTGTAGTTCGCCTTACGATACTGCTGCTGAAAATAAATAATTAGCGCCGTCACTGGCAGCAACATTGCAATTAGCATCAGGCCCAACCGCCATTCCTGCCAAAGCATCGTACCCATCAGCACCAAAATCAAAAATAGGTCGCTGATAATGCCAATCGCACCCGTTGAAAAGACATCGCCTAGCGCATTGACATCACTCGTGAGCCGGGTAATGAGCTTACCGACCGGTGTTCGGTCAAAAAAGCCCATCGAAAGGCTCGTAACATGGTTAAACAGGTCATTGCGAATAGAGGCCGTGATCTGCTGCCCAACCTTTTGAATTTGATAGCTTTGCCAACCATCTAGCGCCAAACGAATGGCGATCGCCAGTAACAATCCACCAATAATCCAGTTGAGCCCTACGCGCAAACTCATCCCTGCAAGCACTTCCCAGGCAGCATCCTCTTGATTAATCAGCGAAATCGCCTGACCAATTAACACCGGCTGAAGCGCCTGCGCAAGAGATAGCGGTATCAGCAACAACATCGGCAAAATAAGCTGCTGACGATTTTGCCCGATATAGGGCATCAACCGTAAAAACAATCGCCAATCATTTTTTACGCTGCGATTCATCACCGGCTTAACAGTCGGTGGCCTAAAGTTAGGCGGTGGCGGCTCAGACATCGGCGGCTCAGCGTCGCGTCGTGAACCAGAAGAAGCTGACACCATCACAAAACTCTCAAAAAAACCAAAACACTATCGCACTATCGCCTCAGCCATCTCGCCTCAGCCATCTCGCCTCAGCCATCTCATCTATAAATTGGACTACTTAGCTGAATACATTAGCGATGGCTAAAACCGTTATGTGGCTTACGTCCTGAAGAGCCAAGTAGCTAACCATTATGCAAGCCATTGTTGCGCAAACCATTATGCAAACCATTACGGTGAAAACCATGGTACAAATGCATGCCATCGGGCAAATGCATTTCACAACGGCTACATCAAACAAGATAGCCAGTTATATACTCTAGCGTGTCATCATCAATGACCGGCAAAGGTGACTAGAAAAAGTGACTAGGAGATAACTAGGCAGGCACTCCCGCCAAACTCGCAGCTCGCACCCGCTCAATAATTTCACCGAGCCCGCTGTCGTTAATGCGATAGCTCAAGGGATGCGCAATTAACCGAGCCGTACTGTAGTACAGCACTTCTAGCTCTGCTAGGTTGTTTTCCTTCAGCGTACGGCCGGTCGAAACCAAGTCCACAATTGCCTCGGACATGCCGGTAATGGGGCCTAGCTCTACCGAACCCGACAGCGGTACAATCTCTACCGGCAAGTCTAAAGACTGAAAATATTCCCGCGCACTAACAACAAACTTAGAAGCGACCCGACAGTGAGGCGGCAAATCGACCGCTGATTGATAACCGCTATCCGCAGCCACGGCTACTGATAGATGACAATCGCCAAAGCCCAAATCGGCCAGATGCGCGACCTTAGGCTGCTTTTCTTTTAAAACATCGTAGCCCACAATTCCTAATTGGGCTTGACCATACTCCACATATACCGGCACATCTTGAGCGCGTACCAGCAGTCCCCTTGCCTGACCGCTGCTGTCAGGTAGCTGTAGCTGACGGTGGCTATCGTCCAAAAAACCACTAAAATCGAGACCAGCAGCCTTTAAAAGCCGAATACTCTCCTTGAGGAGAGATCCCTTGGGAAGCGCAACCGTGATCATATGGGTAAGCTCTGTAATTTAAAGGAAATGGATGCGAAAAAGAGAAAAAGGAAGCAGCGACCCGTCTCAAAGAATCGTCCTGAGCAAGCATACTAGGCAAATCTACTTCAGATCATCGTAAAAAACATTAGGCATGCTCGCCAGTCACGAGCATTCAGCGACGTCAATAGCGTATTAACACATCGCTTAAAAGCCTTTCACATCAGGGCAGGCAAATGCTTCACCACCTGCGCAATGCTAGCGTATAGCAGCCTGTGCAAGACTACCAAATCGCCTATGTGAAGACAAATCTAACAAAAGTCTTAAATATTACACGCAAGCGATTTTGGTGAGACAGATCACATCCAAAACATGTATTTCTCCGTATATCTATATGAGTGGAGTTCCTGAAACGCTCCTGTAATCTCACTGGTGTGTGCGTATCGTCATGAATATAAGAGCAGGCGAAATTCTAAAATCTCACGAAGGCCACTACTATCGCATTTTGGAGGCTAGCCAGATCAGTGTTTCACTCATGCGCGTAAATGGTCAGACCATTTTTGCCTGCCGCCCTGAGTACGTTGCCCTCAATTTTTCTATGCCTACAACAGAGGCAGCCTAGTATGGGCCTTATTAGGCTAAATTTAGGCTAATTCGGTTTAATTGGGCCTAACTTGTCTAACGAGATGTCTAACAAGATGTTTGCTATCTGTGAATAATGATGAATAATGATCTGTGAACACTGCATTAGAAGATTATATTCACAGAATTACACCTATACAGACCATAACTATACAGACCATAACTATAATCTGAAAGATAAGAAGCCCTTTGTTATTTGTCAACAAAGGGCTTCTTTATATTTAGGTGATTTAATTTCGCGATTTGCATTAACTTTGCGCAACAGCAGAGTTGGCCGGGCCTACAGCAGCGGCAGCGGCTTCTAGGGCGATCGCCATATGAGTCCAGTGGGTGCCACCCTGACAGTAGACCGTGTAGGGCGATCGCATCGGCCCATCAGCTGACAGTTCTGACGTGCTGCCATCCACAAAAGAGCCACCCGCCATCACCAGCTGAGCGTCATATCCCGGCATCGCCGCTGGCACTGGGGTCACATAAGATTCTATGGGCGAATGCTTTTGCACCGCCTGACAAAACGCCACCAGCTTTTCTGGCGAGCCCAGCTGAATTGCCGCAATCACTTCCCGCTGAGCATGCGCTGTCGGCGGATTGACCCGATAACCCAGCTGTTCAAACATAGCGGCGGCCAGGTAGTTTCCCTTCATCGCTTCGCCCACCATCTGCGCGGCCAAAAAGAGCCCCTGAAACATCAGCCGATTTTGGCCCAGCGTCGCCCCGCCGCTGCTGCCGATACCTGGCGCTGTCAACCGACAAACCGCCGCCTCGACTAGGTTGGCCCGACCGGCCACATAGCCACCCGTTGTGGCGATCGTACCGCCTAAATTTTTAATCAAAGAACCCGCCATCAAATCAGCACCTACGGCAGTCGGCTCCTGAAGCTCAGTAAATTCTCCGTAGCAATTATCAACAAAACAGATTGCATTTGGGTTTTGCTGCTTAACTAAATGTATAATTTTGTTAATATTATGAATGCTAAGGCTAGGTCGCCAGCTGTAGCCGCAAGATCGCTGAATCAGCACCAGCTTGGTTTCTTTAGTTACCAAAGCAGCGATGCCGTCATAATGTATCTGGCCATCCGGCAGCAGTGGCAGCTCTCGATACTTAATCCCAAACTCTTTGAGCGAGCCCTGTCCGCTTCCGCGTGTGCCAATTACCTCCGCCAAAGTGTCATAGGGAGCACCTGCGATCGCCAACATTTCATCGCCCGGTCTTAGCACCCCAAATAGCGCGCAGGCAATGGCATGAGTCCCCGAGACAAACTGCACTCTCACAGCGGCTGCTTCGGCCTCTACCACCTGGGCAAACACCTTATCCAATGTTTCTCTACCCAAATCATCATGCCCGTAGCCTGACACACTGGCAAAGTGGTGAGTACCTACTCGATAGGCTCGAAATGCCTCTAGCACTTTAGCCAAGTTTTTTTTGACCTGCGTGTCAATTTGGTAAAAAATTTGGAGTGATGACTTTTCTAATTGCACTGACGCTTGCGTCTCCTTAGATTCTTTAAATGACTATTGCAAAAACAACTGACCGTACTCTCAACTGGCCCATCATCATCTTTATGGTGGCCATTCACATCGGGGCCTTGTTTGCACTCGTGCCAGCGAACTTCAGCTGGGGAGCTGTGGGCCTAGCCTTCCTACTCTACTGGATCACTGGATGCCTGGGGATTACGTTGGGCTGGCATCGCCTGATTGCCCACCGCAGCTTTCGCGTTCCTCAATGGCTTGAGTACTTCTTTCTGGTTTGCGGCTCTCTCTCTTGCCAAAGTGGCGCTATTGAGTGGATTGGCTTGCATCGTCACCATCATGCTTTTTCCGATCAGGAAGAAGATCATCACAACTCGCGTCGTGGATTCTGGTGGAGCCATATGGGCTGGCTGCTACACGATGTCCCTGCCAAGGCTGAAATCCGCCGCTTTACCAAAGACATCAACACCGATCCTGTTTATATCTTTGTAGATAAGTACTACCTCATCTGGCAGGTTGCTCTGGGTGGACTGCTTTACGCCCTCGGTGGCTGGTCGTTTGTGATTTGGGGCATTTTTGTTCGCCTAGTTGTGGTCTATCACTTCACTTGGTTTGTTAACAGTGCGACTCACAAGTTTGGCTATCGCACTTATGAGTCAGGTGATCATTCGACCAACTGCTGGTGGGTTGCCCTGTGTACTTTTGGCGAAGGTTGGCACAATAACCATCACGCCTACCAGTATTCGGCTCGCCATGGATTGGCCTGGTGGGAGTTTGACGTTACCTGGATTATCATCCGCTCGCTCCAGGCCGTAGGCTTAGCCGACAACGTGAAGCTTGCAAAAGTATCTGCTCCATCCAACGCGTCCTAAGTTATCTGACCAATCATCTGGCAGATAAAACAATCTGATCTGGCCAACAAGTTATCTATCACAAAGCGCCTTAGTTTCGCATCTGAGACAAGGCGTTTTTGGCTTGTCAGTTGCTGCTGCCAGTCACTGCGCCAATCACTGCTGCCAGTCGCTGCTGCCAGTCGCCGCTGCCAGTCGCCGCTGCCAGTCGCCGCTGTCAGTCGCTATGAAAAACACGCTGGTTGGCTTGCATGGCGGTAATACCAATCAGCCCTCGACCAATGCCCTTGCAATCGGAAGCGCCAAGCGCAATTTCGCCCGTTTGCTTGGCGTTGCGTACAAACTGCGGCGACCGGTTGATGTAGAGGCTGGCACTGCGGCAGCCGCTGATAAACCGGCGGCTTTCAGCATAGTCGGCAGTTGCTAAACTATCGGCGTGACCACTGCTGTGATTATTAATCCAGCGAATGGCTTGGCTGCTATCTTCTACCTGCCGAAAGGCCACTGTTTTTTTCAGATAGGCCGTTTTCCACTCTTGATCAGTAGGCGTCTCAATGGGTTTTTCTTGGCTCGTAGCGGCGCTTCTCCATCGCCCCATTTTTTCATCCGCTTTAATCTCAAATCCGTTTTCCTGAAGGCGATTCCAAAGCCGAGTGACCCCATTTTCACTGTGGGCTTGATGAACCAGAACCTTCTCGATCCGATTAACCGCGTCAGGCGTACCTGTGTGGCTACTGGCAATCATTTGATAAACGTTGTCTACGCTGCCGCTGGCTGACCAATACAGGTAGCAGTTGCCCATTTTAGAAGGGATGACCGGTACGCTGGATGCTTTGACGACCTGCGCCACGAGGCTAGGCCGACCATGCGGAATAATCAAATCAATGTCAGGACATTGAGCAAGGTCGATTCTTGAGATTTCTGTAGATTCTATGGGGAAAATGAGGGCGGTAGGTAGGCCGACTTCTTCTAGAGTGCCTTGTAGAATACTGGTAATTATTTGGTTGGTACGGCTCGCTTCACTGCCCCCTTTCAAGACCAGTGCGTTGCCAGTTCGAATGGATAGGGCAGCAGCGATCGCACCCAAATCAGGAAAGGCTTCGTAGATAAAGCCGACAATTCCGACCGGACGGGTGTTGTAAGCAACGCAAGACCCATTGTCAGCAATGGCTGAGGGTAGCGTAGCCCCCAACATTGACAGACGCTGAAAAATCTGAGCGGCTGTCTGGACTCGTTCTGGGGTGAGCTTGAGCCACTCTACCACTAGCTCAGGAATAGCCATATCGCGGCTAATTTCAAGATCTAGCGTATTGGCTTCTAAAATATCGTCCTGATGGTGAGCGATCGCCTTACCCATCGCATGGAGTGCCGCAGAACACTGCGCTGAGGCATGAGCAGAAGCCCTCATTTGCTCGGCAGCTTGCCGAACCGTTGAGAGATTTGCCCTAAGGTCAAACGAAGATGAAGTCATTCTCTAGTGCCGCCGTGACACCCAAAACATTACTACCAAAAGGAGTCCCAATGCGAAAACCCCAAAAATCAAAATTCCTGGCAGCATCAGTCGGCCAAGTCCGAACCAAACCACACACACCAATAAAGCCACCGCAGCAATTGAGTTAATGGCTTTGGGCTTAACCAGCGTATTGCCCGAAACCCACTGCTGGCCGTTCCACCGCCAAGTACGCTGACGATGATGGGGCGTGGCCAGCTTGCCGACAGTGTTGGGTTCATCGCGCTGCTCAAAAATTTGCTTGCAGCGATCGCAGCCCCAAGCATCCGTCAGCGTAATTGGCACCAACTTACCCTGACGGCAAGAAGGACAAGGATAAACCTGATTAGAATCTAGTAGCGACGTTTCTTTGGCATGCACTGGCAAACCCCATCAGATAAAATATCGACTTCTTGCTGGCGTCGCATAGCGATACGCACGTAGTGACAAAAAGATAACGTGACAAAAAGATAACGCATTTCAGGCCCTCGTAACCCATGAGGCCCATAGCGTGAGGCCCATAGCTTTCCTAGAGCAACACCAACGCCTTTAGCAGCACCTTTATTAGTTACCTTCAGGATTATTTACAGGATGACCCTTAAGATTGATTTTGAAGCGGATGAAGAGATTCGAACTCTCGACATCGACCTTGGCAAGGTCGCGCTCTACCACTGAGCTACATCCGCACTTGTCTTTTTTTGACTTTTACCACTCTCTCAAATAAGGGTACACTTGTCAACTGTTTTGGGCATGAACGATTATAGGATGGCATCATGCGTCAGCAGGGCACCCGGATTAATCAGCCGCAGTCGGTAGCGAAGCGGTCTGAGTGCCAAACATCACGCCGTTATTAGCCGCATTCGCTTTGCCGCTAAATACCTGGGGCATTAGGCTTGCCATTTCTAGTGCGCTCATAGCGTAGCTCCAGCCTAAATTGCTTTTAATACCCGCCCGCTCTAGTGCCTGTTGCATGGAATCGGTGGTTAACACACCAAAGACAACTGGCACACCCGTTTGGAGGCTAGTAGCCGCAATGCCTTTAGCGACTTCTGCGGCTACATAGTCAAAATGAGGCGTTTGCCCGCGAATCACCGCGCCCAAGCAAATGATGGCGCTGTAGCGACCGCTAATTGCCAGCTGTCTGGCGACCATCGGCACTTCAAAGCTACCCGGAACCCAAGCGTAGTCTACCTGGCTACCTGCTGGGTCAGTATCTATGCCATGGCGCTTCAGGCAATCTTGAGCGCCCGCCAATAGCTTAGTCGTAACCAAATCATTGAACCGGCCAATCACAAAGGCAAACTTCATGGTGCCTGTTTGAGTGAAATTGCCTTCGAAAACTGCCATATGGACGCAACGATAAGAGGAAATGAATAAGCGATCAGCACTGATGTGAAAAGGGGGGCTAAACGACCAGAGCGTTGAGACTGCCAACCACGACAACCAGCACACCCCACACAATAGAGCCTAAGAAAATCAATCGTTTAGATTGATCCCAGTTACCTGGCGAAGCGTAGGCGACAGGGACGCCTATGACCATGACAAAAGACCACAACACCAAAGCAAACAGAGCCAGCTGGAAAATTATAGACATGATCTTCGTACTCTCAAAACACTATTTTTAATCTTAAAGTTGGGCTATCACGCTGCTAACACAGCTGCTGACACATTGGTTGCAAGTTGGTTGCAAGCAATAGGTGATAATCCTATACAAGTACGCTATCAAAGATCAGTGCCCTTGCCAAAGGACTCTAGCAAAGATTTTGACTCATTTTGTATGGATTTAGTTTTGTGTCATACCACAGCTGATTTTGACACGCTAGGTGCAGCGGTTGGTGCGGCGCGGCTATGCCCAGGCAGTCGGATTGTTTTGACAGGTGAAGCGCATCCAGGCGTAGAAAATTTTCTGGCGATTTGGCGAGATGAGTATCCTTTGATTGAAAGACGGGCAGTTGTTTTTGATCAGGTGCGATCGCTCACATTAGTCGATGCGAGTCAACGAGATCGCTTTGCCCCGGTAACAGACTGGTTTGAGCAGGCTGAACAAACACGTTTGCCGATTATC
>LJZR01000052.1 GCA_001314865.1 Phormidesmis priestleyi Ana
TGATGCCAAGCGCTCTGGCTCAAATCCTTGCTACCACTTGGCTGTACTTACTTTCATCTTATCGGTTCATAGTACAACTGGTCACCTTAACAGGGGTAGCCTTGAGATATATTACGTCAGCGCTGGCGCAGCTTATCTTATTTGCGCAGCTCATCTTACTTGCGTAGCCATTTGGAGGCGATCGCCCCAATAGCGGCCCCTACCAGCGGATTGCTCAAAAACTTGAGAATCGCAGGCTGATCGGCAAGGACTTCTTGAAAGATATCGGGATGCGCGGTGTAAGCAAAAGAAGCCAGCTTGCCCACATCGTCGGCATTCATTTTACGAGCATTGTGCGTAGATAAACCCAACTGCTTTTCTAGCTGCTTTTCGTCGAGGCCTCTTTCTTTGAAATGCTTGAAGAAATCGCGAGCAACATCGTCGCGCTCGTTGGGCTTGATTTTAGCGATCGCCTCCTTCAGCTCAGGGTCCATCTGAGCAGCAGGCACTCGCTCAGGATGAAAAGAACGTTGAATTAAGCCATGACGCTCATCCCGAGAAGATCGATCCGCAAAGTCATCAAAGCTGTTGTACTTTTGGCTTAGAGCATCGTTGCCATTGGGATCTAAAATCTCTTTGTTACCAGCAGCCAGATCTTGCATGATCTCGCGTTTGTACTTATCGCTGCTTGACATGGGAGAAAACTCCAAAAAAATTAAGTGAACGTTGTCTCACGAAGACGATTTTATTCGGGTAGGTTGTATTCTACTTCGTTGCTTTGTGCGTCGTAGTCTGCCGTGAGAATCAACTGTTTATCGGGTGCGTACATTAGCACCTGAAGATCTTTAGTGGGAAAGCTTTGACGAAAGCCCTGTAGTAAAGATCGAGATAAGTCTCTGACTTCACTGGGTTTAACATCGTTGCTAATGACAACGCCGAGCTTGTTGTTGTCTCGTACATAGGCATCTGAAATGAGTCCTTTGGCTGCACTCACCACCCAGTCTCCATATGTCTGACCGGCGGTAGAGTTTCCACGCTCTAGCTGGCCGTAGCCAATGGTCGAGGTCGGGGGGGCTTTGGCGGTAGCAGAAGAGCAGCCGGTGGCTACAGTAAGGAGCAGCACTAAGCTAAGAGCAGTTGCCAGCCGGGTAATCCAGCGGCGGCTGCGTTGAAAGAAAGTCATGGCGTTTCCAAGATCCTCGCTTGACAATAATTTATTACATCACTAAAAAGGTAATCTCTTCCTACCCCTGTGGATCAATATCTAGGGTTTATTTAATACTCTGCCAATCTCAGTACCCGATTATGGGCCCAATTAATCGGCCAGCTTATGCATCGCTCGATTGGTTTTGCCAGTAGCGATAAGCACTGTAGGCCATTGTTACAACGCCTGCGAGTATGGCGTCTTCGTCAATTTCAAACTGGGCATGGTGGAGGGGGTGATTGACTTTGTCGGCAAAGCCGACGCCCAGTCGGAACATGGTGCCAGGGACGAGGTCGGTGTAGTTGGCAAAGTCTTCAGCACCCATGGAGGCGTCAGATATCCACTGAATGCGACCTGCGCCTAGTGCTTCGGTGGCACAGGTCGCGACTAGGTTGGTCAGCGCTGAGTCATTCATTACAGAGGTACAGCGACGGGTGTAGTTGACTTCGCAGGTTGCGCCATGCAGGTGGCAAATGCTGGTGGCGATATTTTCAATCCAGGCTGGAAGCAGGTTGTGGGTGTCGCTATGGAGCGATCGCACGGTGCCAGTGAGCCTAACCCTATCGGCAATTACATTGGGTGCGCGGCCACCTGAGATTTGCCCAATGGTGACTACTGCTGGATGCAGTGGGTTAAGGGTACGGCTAATAGACTGCTGAAGCTGAGTGACAATTTGAGCGGCAATCCAGATGGCGTCAATGGCTTCGTGTGGCCTTGCCCCATGGCCCGACTCGCCATGAATAATAATTTCTAAATCATCGGCAGCGGCTGTGAGTGCCCCGTGACGCAGGCCGATAACGCCAGATGGAATGCTGGGGAATACATGAATGCCTAAAATGGCAGCGACGTCTTTCATCACGCCGTCTTCAATCATCCATTTGGCCCCCTGAGCGGTTTCTTCAGCGGGCTGAAACAAAAATCGGGTTGTTCCGGGAAAAGGCTGCTGGGCGACTTGGCTGAGCTCTGCGAGCACCATGGCGGTGCCCAGGCCGACAGTAGAGTGGGCATCGTGGCCGCACGCATGCATAATGCCTGGTTTTTGAGAGGCAAAGGCAACATCCGCTTTTTCGGCAATGGGCAGCGCGTCCATGTCTGTGCGGATGGCTAGGATGTTTGGGTTGGTTTCAGCCATGCCTGGCAGTTCAGCGACTACGCCGGTTTTTCCGACCATTTCTTGAACGTGAAAGCCGCAGGAGGACAACACGCCTGAGATATATGCTGCTGTTTGGTATTCCTGACCGCTCAGTTCGGGGTGGGCATGAATGTGGCGGCGAATGTCAATAAGACGAGGTGAGAGTTTTGCCGCGATGGTTTGAATAGTGGAGAGCATGAGATGCCGCTACGCTAGGCCGATGAGCTAAAGAATGACAATAGCTTATTTTAAGGCTTTTGCGCGATCGCTATCGTTTGCCTTGGTTCGGGGTGGATTATTCGGGCGCAAACGATTGATTTTGGGATGTTTTTGGGATGAATATTTTTTGGAATGAATGTTTAGGGATCGGCGGCTAGATAGTTTACCGCTGAAGAGGGCCCGCTTGAAGAAGCGAGCCCATCGGAACTTGTCGGAACTTTGGTCTTATGCGCAGCTTCTAGAGTGAATAGAATCAACAGAAATAGAAGAATGAACAGTGCTCAGACCGAGTAATTAGACCAACCAGTTAGACCGGGCAGTCAGACCGGGCAGTTAGACCGAGCAGTTAGACCAATACCTAATCTTTAGCGCCTGAGACCATTTGCTTAAACCCTTTACCTGCGGAGAATGCAGGGACTGTTGTGGCGGGAATTTTGATGGTTTCTCCGGTTTGAGGGTTACGGCCATCGCGAGCCTTACGTTCTCTGGGCTCAAAGCTGCCGAATCCAATGAGGGAGATTTTATCTCCGCTTGCAACGGCTTCCATAATGGCATTGATGGTCGCGGTGAGCACTGCATCGGTGTCTTTTTTAGAAACATCTGCTTTTTCTGCGATCGCGTCAATGAGTTCGGTTTTGTTCATAGGGAAAATCTGGGGTATGAAGATTGAGTTGTAAAGTTCATTAAGGACTAAAACACCGCTGTAGTTGTAACACACACCTTGATAGGTCACAAGTACTATTTTGGATTCTCTTCACAAAACTCAAGCAGAAACACCATAGTTTCGGTAAAAAATCAGCCCAATGATGTCCTTGTCAGGAGGCGGATATTAGTCTTTTTACACTCACTTTTGAGAGGCGACCAAGGGTAACTAAGAGGGTAGGAAAAGATAAGCCCAAATATATAACTCAGTTAAAGCATATGTTCAAGTGCGATCGGAACGGGTTGCTGGTCTTCACCCGATTTCCTCAGCCAGGACAAACTAAGACCCGATTAATTCCGGCTTTAGGGGCTGATGGCGCTGCCGACTTGCAGCGCCAAATGACGGTGCATTTACTTAAAAAGTTAATGATGTTTTGGCCACAGCGCTTTTCTGGCGAGGCATCCACGCCCGAACAGACGAGGTCGCAAACGAGGTTGCAAATTCACTTTTCGGGCGGTACAGTCGAGCAAATGCAAACATGGCTAGAATCAAGTGTTACCTCTAGTGTTACCTCTAGGTCATGTTCTGTTGCTCAACTAGAGCCACCTCCAATTCCGCCGCTGATTGCTCAGTGTGAGGGCGATCTGGGAATGCGACTGAGGTTCGCCTTGCAACAAGGATTTGAAAACGAATTTGAGCGGATTGTCGTAATGGGTAGTGATTGCCCTGCCGTGAGTGAGCCGCTAGTGACCCAGGCTGTAAACTTGTTAGCCCATTATGATGTCGTGCTAGGCCCTGCTTTAGATGGTGGCTACTACCTGATGGGGCTGAGGAAAATGGCTCTCAGTCGATTTGGCACTCTGTTTGAAAATATTCCTTGGAGTACAGATAATGTGTTGTCGCTGACGCTGAAAGCCGCAGCCAGCGCCGGACTATCTGTGGATCTGCTTCAACCACTCTCAGATATTGATCGTCCAGAAGATTTGCCCATGTGGTATGCGCTGCAAAAAAATAGTATGTGCTGCAAAATTACGAGCGGTTGGCTGGACTAAGCAGACAACCCCAAAGGCGATTGTAAGGATGTACCGCATTACTCGGCTGTAGCTGCCGTCCCTCATTGGCCCATTGAAAAATAGATCCTTCCAAATTCAGCACAGTATGGCCCGCTTGCTGGAGTGCCGTGCCTAGCCGTCCTGAACGATAGCCGACAGAACAGTAGAGCACGACGGCTTTTTCTCCAAAGGGGTTGGCCTTTTCAAGAATTGCTTCGGCGTCATCCAGAGTTTTGGCATGATGCGCATCGGGCAAATGGCTGAGTGCATATTCCTCCTGTGAGCGAGTATCAATCAGTACAGGTGCTGCCGTATTTTGGCTGAGCCGATGCGCGAGCTGCTGGGTAGAAATCGTTTGAACAGATGGAAAACTGCGCCGTACCCAATAGTTGACGCCTTTCCAGGCTAATGTTTGCGGGAGATGAGCGACAGATCGAAGCAAATTCATCAATCAATAAATCAATAAATCAATAAATCAATAATATAGTTGCAATTGCTGATATTAAAGATTTTAGCTTTGACTGATTTTGGCTTATGAAATCGACGGCTGACTGTCGGCTGACTGTCGGCTGCATCAGCGAACGTTTTCATAGAATCGCTTGAGTTGGGCATCTGATGTGCCTAGTCCCCACAGAAAGCCGATAGATAGGTAAATGAAGTTGGCCTTGAGGGCTCCCCATTTGGCCACTCGCCGGTCGGAGGATTGAACAATGCGATTAATCTGACGAATTCTTCCTTTTTGCGATAGCTTGATGCATAAATCGGCTTCTTCCATTAGAGAGAGCGTATTGTCAAAGCCGCCGCAGTCTAAAAAGTCTTGCCTGCGGCAGAACATGACCTGATCGCCAAAGAGAAGTCGCAACCCTTTTTGAAAGAACTGTCGGGGGCGAAATAGCAGCGGAGCGTAGTAGGTTTTTAGGCTGTTGTGCAGCGAGGTGCCCCAACGGGTGGTTTCGCCGGTCATCAGTGAGAGGAATCCGCCGCAGGCGGTTTTTTTATCGGCTAGGGTGGTGGTAATGACGGTAACTAGGTCAGGCGGGACTAGCGTGTCGGCATGTAAAAAGCAGAGTAGCTTGCCGCTGGCTTGCTGTACGCCTAAATTCATTTGACTGGATCGTCTGGCCTCGGGACTGTGGATGACGGTGGTGTCGCAGAGTTGCGTAAAAGTGGAGGTGGTTTCTTGAAGGAGGGGAAGGGTGCGATCGCAGCTCCCGCCGTCTACCACAATAATTTCTTTGGCAGGCGGCTCAAGTATGCTTAAGCAACGCAGCGTCTGGGCCAAACATTGTGCCTCGTTTAGCGTTGGAATAATAATAGAAACTTCGGTCAAACGCTTTCACCCGCCTTTTTCTTGCGTGTTCACGACTGGCGAGAGTCTATCACACCTACAGAACTTAGAATCTGATTCAAAAGACAGAAATGAAGTCTGTTTCAATGAATTTTACGGGCGATCGCCTGCAAATTCCGCTCTTCATCACGTGTGCCCAACACCTGCCCAGTATAGGGATCTATAAACACTGCAAGATTGCGTGCATCAGCCGTTTCTACAATCACCTCAGCACTGCGAGTGACCTCCAAACTAGGCACAAACTTGGTCACCGTAGCCATTGGATAGGCCGATTGAGCAGCTTGCACTTGTTGCGCATAGGGCAGTGGCGTAGCGCCTAAACTGGTAGAATCTGTTGAGGTTTCACTGGCCTGTTGAACAAAGAGTAGGTCGTGATACGTCACAGTATCTAACTGTGGCTTAAACAAGTAGATAATACCCGTTGTGGCCAAAATGAGCATAAAGGGAATAACAAACAGACCCGCATAGAAATGCCAGCGCCATACTGTTCGATAAAAAATATTATGAGGCGCTTCATCGACTGGCAACTGAGGCTCTGTTGATTTAGGCTCGTTGAGTGCCATTCCTTTATCCAAACTGTAGGGCAGCCATAAGTATTGGTCTGGAGTTTTAGAAATGTCAAAAGACACTCCGTCAATGTTTGATAGCGGACCTATAGCCCATAGGCCATCACTGTTGAACTTATCTTTGAAGTGAGGCGATCAAGTGAGGCGATCATATTATACCAAAGATCACTCTACAGGCAGATTTGCTTATCCATCTCATGAGGGAAACTTTGTATCACCTGTTGTTCTCAGAGGTTCTTAATCGCTGTAGCCCTTTAATCGCTAGTCCTTTAATTGCTGTAGATCGTTGTAGATCGCTGTAAATGGTGCAATCTGGTATGGCAAACGTGATTGGAAATTCCTCGGCATAGTCTTGCGAGCTCCCAAATTACTTAATAAATGGGTTTGATGTTTCAGTCAAAGCAACAAATTTGGAACTATGGGTTAGCGATCGCTCTGGTCGTCGTAGCAATACTGCTGATGTTGTGGCTCAATCCCTATGCAGAATTAACAGAAGCTTCTTTTCTGTTGTTCTTTGGGGCTGTCACCGTAAGCGCTTGGTACGGTGGTCGTGCTCCGGGAATGGTGGCCACCGTTTTATCGGCCCTGGCCGCTAATTACTGGTTTATCGATCCCTTGTTAAGCCTGGATCTGACCTTTGCCGGGGGCATCCGGATGTTGCTATTTGTTCTACAAGGGGCCTTAATTAGTTGGTTGGTGGGGTCACTGCGGTTAGCCCAACGCCAAACCAAAGAGAGTCTACGCCAGCTGCAAACCAGTGAGGGCAAATTTCGTCGCTTGGCCGATTCTGAGACGGTAGGAGTTGTCTCCTATACCCTTGGGGGGAGAATAACCGATGCCAATGAGGCTTTCCTCAAAAGCTTGGGTTACAGCCGCGAAGATTTAGCCGCAGGACGCCTTCGGTGGAGCGAAATTGTTTCTGTCGAGCGGCAAGTGCAAGATCAGACGGCGGCTGAAGCCCTGAGAACTCAAGGTAAGAACGGCCCTTACGAAACTATTTTGCTGGGTAAGCAGGGGCAGCCCGCCCCTGTGGTCGTCGCTTCGGCACTGGTCGAGAATCATCCCAACCAGGTGATTTGTTTTGTGCTGGATGTCAGCGCACGTAAACGGTTTGAGCAACGGTTGGCGGTTCAGTATGCCGTCGCCCTAGCTTTGGCTGAGGCGACGACTGTTAAAGATGCCATTCCCCTCGTGCTGCATTCTTTAGGCAAAAGCTTGGAGTGGCCAATCATTTTCTTTTGGCAAGTTGACCCGCAAACCCCAACCCTCCGGTATCTCGAAGGATGGCACACACCCTCTCTCAAGGCTTCTGACCTAATTGGGATGAAGCAAAATATCACCTTTGAGCCGGGGGAAGGTCTACCAGGGCGTATTTGGCAAAGTGGTCATCCCGCCTGGATTGATAACCTGGCTGCGGCCACTAATTTCCCTAGGAAACAAATTGCTCTTGATGCAGGGCTGAACAGCGTCTTTGGCTTTCCTGTGGTCATTGGCCATAAGACTTTGGGCGTGATTGAATGCTTCAGCGATCACTATCAAGAGCCGGACGACGATCTGCTGCGACTCATGGGCGCGATCGGCAATCAAATCGGTCAATTTTTGGAGCGCAAACAGACTGAAGAAGAACTGCAAGCCAGTCAGGCTTTCCTCCAAAGCTTCATGAACTATAGCCCGATTAATGCCTACATTCAGGACAAGGCAGGTCGTTATTTGTATGTCAACCGACGGCTCGAAGAGACCATGTGCCGTTCTTTTGCGGAGTGGCAGAACAAAACAGATTTTGACCTGTTCCCGCCAGAAACCGCTGAGGTGTTGCAAGCCAACAATCTCGCTGTGCTTGAGTCGGGGCAGATGACTCAGTTCACCGAGACACTTCCCCTGGAGGATGGCGAACTCCATTTTCTGTCCTTTAAGTTTCCCTTTAGAGATGCCGCAGGACGCCTGTTACTAGCGGTTATGTCAATTGATATTAGCGATCGCAAGCGCATTGAAGCCGAACGGGAACATCTTTTGCAGCAACTGGAAACGAGCTTGGGCCAGCTAGAGGCGGTCATCAACAGTATGACCGAAGGACTCATTATCGCCGATGCCCAGGGTCATATCCTCCAATTCAATCCAGCTGCCCTCGACCTGCATGGTTACAAAGACCAAGAGGAAGTACAGCAACATTTACAACAGTTTCATAACGAGATAAAAGCCCACGACTTGCAGGGTAATCTGATACCCCCTGAAGATTGGCCGATGGCAAAAGTCTTGAAGGGAGAGAGCTTTTCCCATTGGGAACTTCATGTGCAGCGAGTAGATATCGATAAGCGCTGGATTGGCAGCTACAGCGGTACGCCCGTTCGGAATAGAACAGGGGAGCTTGTTCTGGCTATCCTCACCGCTCACGACGTGACAGAACAACACCGAACTCAAGCTGAAATCACCCGTAGCCTTGCCTCTGAAAAGGCAGCGCGCGCCGAAGCGGAAGCGGCCAACCGCGTCAAAGATGATTTTTTGGCAGTGTTGTCTCACGAGCTACGAACCCCGCTCAACCCCATTTTGAGCTGGGTCACCCTCCTGCGCCGAGGCACCCTGAATGCCCAAAAAACCGCGTATGCATTGGAAACTATCGAGCGCAATACCAAATTGCAAATTCAGTTGATCGAGGACTTGTTGGATATTTCTCGGATACTGCGGGGCAAGCTCAGCCTGGATGTGCGTGCGTGTGATTTGGCCGCGATTATTATAGCCGCCCTCGAAACGGTGCGCCTAGCAGCCGAGGCCAAGTCCATTGCGCTGTGTACTGAACTCGCTACCGCTGGCGAAATCTTTGTCGGTGACTTTAACCGTTTGCAGCAGGTGGTCTGGAACTTGCTCTCGAATGCGGTGAAGTTTACGCCTGAGGGCGGGACAATCACGATTCGGCTAGACTACATTGATAATACGGCTCGCATTCAGGTGCAAGATACGGGACAGGGCATTGCTCCTGAGTTTTTGCCCTTTATGTTCGACTATTTTCGTCAAGCGGATAGCTCGATTACCCGCAGATTTGGCGGCTTAGGACTAGGGCTTGCGATCGCGCGCCAAATTGTTGAACGCCATAGAGGCACCATCCGCGCCGAAAGTCCCGGAGCGAACCAGGGCGCTACCTTCACAGTAGTTTTGCCGATCCATGCGACAACAACAACTACCAGTAGTGACAGTGAGCCCACCCTTTCAAACATGTCTATGACGCTAGCAGCAGCGACACCGTTGGCTAATATCCAAGTGCTAGTCGTAGATGACGAAGTTGATAGTTTGGCGTTAGTGCAATTCATCTTGCAACAAACAGGGGCAACGGTGGCGATCAGCTCATCGGCAGCGGAGGCTTTGCAGCAGATTGGGCAGTTCAAGCCAGATGTGTTGGTCGCTGATATTGGGATGCCAGAAATGGATGGCTGTACTTTATTGCAAAGGGTAAGGGATTGGGCCGCAGCGATATCTGCTGATGAAGATTCCCGCCTAATGCCTAAAGCAATTGCCCTTACCGCCTATGCGAGTGACGCTGACCAGCAAAGAATTCTCGGGGCGGGGTTTCAACGTCATTTGGCGAAACCAGTTGAACCCCAAGCGTTGATTGCGGCGATCGTGGATCTGCTATGATCCTCACGTTTAGCTTAATCGCACGGCTACGGTATAAGAAGGCCGCTGAGATTTCTCGCGCTGGGTTTTAACGAGACGAAATTCCGAGTCAATATATAGATTGTCTAATTGGGGTCTTGCTTTAGAGATTTGCTGATACTGCTTAGTTGCAACGCGATTCGTTCGTCGGGTTGGCATAGAAGCTTGCTGCTGAAGCTCAGGTGTCTTTTGGTATTTGGCGACAGCTCGATTGAACCAGGTCTGAGCAGTTTCAGCGCTGAAAGAGATAGAGCCAAAACGCAGTGCTTGTTGAATAGAGACATTTTGAATGTCCCAATACGCTCGATTAGGTTGGCTAGACTGGCTAGGTTGATTGGGTTGGCTAGGTTGGCTAGGTGTCTGTGGATGATCGTGTTCACCTGTATCTTGAGTTTGAACAGAGTAGCTCTGCATAATCATTAAGTCATAACTGAATAACCAGCGAGAAAGCCAGCTGAGGAGCTGAGTCTTTTGCCCAGGCTTGTATCGCGCTAAATTGGCATAGTAACCGTTGTCATTAAAGATTTGGTACGACTCGTGCTGCACTCGCCCTGGCAAAATGTCTTGAAAAGGGTTCGTAGACCAAACTGGAAACCAAATGCCTTTCAGTAGCGGAATCTGTTGACTCAGCTCAGGCGTAGGATTACGTTTCTCTAATTCGTTGAACAGAGGCATTAAAGTCTCTTTAGCAAACCGAACTTTTTTAGCCATCGGTTCTGCATCTCGCGCTTCCACCTGTTTCAGCAAGGTAGACTTTAAGCTGGAGGTTTCTGCGGCTGCAAGGGCAGTCGGCTCAAATGGGGTTTCCAATAAAGACAAATTCATGTTGAGTCTCTCAGGATGGGACAAAAGCTTGCGGAGCAGACAGGGAGGAGATTTCATAAGTTAACTACAACTCACGAAACGCCTATGCTTGAGCTTAATACCTTACGCGCAAAATTACAGCCCCATCTTGGCTAGCAGGGTGCTTGTACCCTGTTTATCTCTGGTTCTGGTGTTCAGTGTATGGACTTGAGGGTAGTTCTCTAGCGCTGTGCCCGCTTCGCCTCACGTCGCTGCTGATAAGAGAGTTTGGCTTTCACGACGGCACCTTTGATACTTTGATGTTTTAAATATTTAAGCCTGAAAGCCGCCTTTACTATCTAACAGCGCACGGCTATCGGCCCTGGGTTAGGCTGCCTTTTTTTTACTTAGGCATAGAAAACGTTGGAGCTAGAGGAATTCACGGCTTTGGGGGAATTCACGGTGTTAGGGGAATTCGTGAGGTTAGGGGAATTCTAAGCCGATGATTCTAGATTAGGCTCACATCACCTAACGCCAACCCATGACATATTCGGAAAATACCTCCTCTAATTCATTGCCTGACATTTTGGGCTATGCCATTGTTGAGCAACTCTATCTGGGTTCTCGAACAGCGGTGTATCGAGCAGTGCAAATAGCTCAGCAGCGTCCGGTGGTGATTAAGGTGTTGCGTCGCGAATATCCTAGCTTTGGCGAATTGGTGCAGTTTCGCAATCAGTATGCGATCGCAAAAAAACTCCCTATTCCTGGCATCGTTCAGCCCTTGAGTCTTGAATCATTCGGTAGTGGCTACGCCCTAGTTATGGAAGATAGCGGTGGAGTTGCTTTGGGAAAATACCTAAAACAGAAGCCGTTAGCGCTGGTGGAGGTGCTTGCCATCGCCCTTCAGCTCACCGATATTTTGCATCATTTGTGCCAGCACCGGGTAGTGCATAAAGACCTCAAACCTGCCAATATTCTCATTCATCCCGACTCGAAACAGGTTCAATTAATCGACTTTAGCATCGCCTCTTTACTGGATAAAGAAACTCAAGAAATCCAAAGTCCTAATACCTTAGAAGGAACGCTAGCCTATTTATCGCCTGAACAAACCGGGCGGATGAATCGCGGCATTGATTACCGGGCAGATTTTTATGCTTTAGGCGTGACGCTATATGAACTGCTCACCGGCACACTGCCGTTTACCTCGGATGATCCGTTAGAGCTAATGCACTGTCACATTGCTAAAGTGCCTGTCCCTGTAAATCAGGTGAAGCCAGCTGTGCCGGTCATAGTTGCGGCGATTGTCACCAAACTGATGGCCAAAAATGCCGAAGATCGCTATCAAAGCGCACTAGGGCTCAAGCATGATTTAGAGCAGTGTTTGAGGCAATGGAAAACAACGGGTGAAATTGTTGAATTTGAATTGGGACAGCGCGATTTAAGCGATCGCTTTCTCATTCCCGAAAAACTCTATGGTCGCCAAGCAGAAGTCAAAGCCCTACTAGCCGCCTTTGATCGCGTGGCCAATGGGGCCTCCGAGCTAATGCTAATCACTGGATTCTCTGGGATTGGCAAAACGGCGGTCGTGAATGAAGTGCACAAACCCATTGTGCAGCAGCGCGGCTACTTCATTAAAGGCAAATTTGACCAATTCAATCGCAACATTCCTCTATCTGCCTTTGTACAAGCCTTGCGCGACTTGATGGGTCAGATTCTCTCCGAACCAGACGAGCAGCTAGCGCAGTGGCAAGCCAAAATTCTGACTGTCTTAGGCGAGAGTGGTCAAGTGCTAATGGATGTGATTCCTGAATTGGAACAGATTATTGGCAAACAGCCCTCCGCTCCAGAACTCTCAGGCAGTGCGGCCCAGAATCGGTTTAATCTATTATTTCAAAAATTCATTGAAGTTTTTACTACAGCAGAACATCCGCTAGTGCTGTTTTTGGATGACTTGCAGTGGGCAGATTTGGCTTCACTTGAGTTGCTTAAGCTTTTGATGAATGACAACGGCTATCTGCTGATGCTAGGCGCCTACCGAGACAATGAGGTATCGCCCACCCATCCCTGTATTTTGATGGTAGAAGAACTCAAGAAAGCCCAAGCGATCGTGAATACGATCACGCTGGCATCTCTGGATTTGGCAGATACCAATCATCTGATTGCCGATACGCTGAATTGTTCAAGAGAACTCGCTCAACCCCTGACTGAATTGATTGACCGAAAGACAAAAGGTAACCCCTTTTTTACGACCCAGTTTCTGAAAGCGTTACATGAAGAGGGGCAAATCAGCTTTAATCGCGATCATCGCTATTGGGAATGCGACATTGTCCAAATAAAATCATTGGCCCTGACCGACGATGTCGTAGAATTTATGGCGTTGCAATTGCAGAAATTGTCGCCCGAAACACAATTAACCATTCAATTAGCCGCTTGTATTGGCAATCAGTTTGATTTAGAAACGTTAGCGATCATCTCAGAACAATCTCCAACTGACGCTGCAAGGGTTTTGTGGGAAATATTACGAGAAGGTTTAATTTTACCCACCAGCCAGATCTATAAGTTCTTTCAAGGTAAGGAACAGCCAGAGACTCAGCGCTCTGTAAATCCGACTTATCGCTTTTTACATGATCGTGTTCAGCAAGCCGCCTACTCTTTGATTCCTGAAGCTCACAGAGCCACCATTCACTATCGCATCGGGCGCTTATTGTTGAGCCACTTTTCATCTGCCACCCAAGAAGAGCGATTTTTTGAAATTATTGGCCATTTGAATTCCGGTATTGACCTAATTGTTGATCCTGATGAAAAGCTTGATCTGGCACGATTGAATTTAACCGCAGGTCGCAAAGCCGTGAGCTCTAATGCTTATGGGGCTGCTCTAGAGTATTTGAATCAAGCCATTGAGTTGTTGCCGGATGATGCCTGGGAAAAACACTATGCCTTCACACTAGAAATACATCATCATCGCCTAGATGCCGCTTATTTAACTACCCGCTTTGAGGACCTAGAAATCTGGATCGAGTTAGTTTTACAACAGGCCATTTCTGTCCTAGATTGCATTAAAGTTTACGAAACCCGTATTATGGCTCGGCGATCTCAAGGACGATTTCTTGAAGTTGTAGAAACGGGATTGAAAGTACTGAAATTGTTAGGAATTGAATTCCCTGCTCAGCCTACGCCCGACGATGTTAGCGCTGCCTATGCGCGATCGCAGCAATCTTGGCAAGGCCGTGTTCCTTTGAGCTTGCTGGATCTCCCGGCAATGCAAGATCCGCAACTCATTGCCGCCATGCAAATCATGTCTAAGATTGTCCCCTCTGCGCATATTGCGGCTCCTTTACTATTGCCCTTACTGAGTTTCAAGCAAATAGAACTCTCGATTGAACATGGTAATTGTCCCACTTCAATCTTTTCCTATGCAGACTATGGACTGATTCTATGCGGCATCATTGGGGATATCACCACAGGCTATGAATTTGGGCAACTCTCCTTGGCACTTTTAGAAAAGCTCCAAATCACCCCATCTACCAGCAGAGCCTATTTTATTGTCAATGCTTTTATCCGCCATTGGCAAGAACCCCTTCAGCACTCCATTCCCTTTCTTTTAGAAGGCTACCGCAGTGGACTAGAGAGCGGCGATTGGGAATGTGTGGCGCTCAACCTACTAACCGCTAGCCACTACCAATATTGGACAGGAAAAGAACTCCAGGAATTGGCAGAAGACATGCTGATTTATCGGCAAATCATTGACCAAGTGAAACAAGAATCGACCTTGATATCCCATGAAATTTATTTGCAAACCGTTTTGAATCTATTGGGGCAAACAGAAGTTCCCTATCGCTTGCAAGGTGATATTTTTGACGCGGAACAATCACTTCCCCGACTTCAATTTGCCAATGACCGCGTAGGGCTGTGCCACACTTACCTTAATCAAGCACTTCTTTGTTATCTATTTGAGAAAAATGAACTAGCAATGCAGTACGCTAGCCATCTCGAAGAATATGCTGATGGGGCCACCGGATTTGTCCAAATGGCTATTTTGGTTTTCTATGATGCGCTGATCCAAATCAGGGGCTACTCAGCAGCCCTGCCCGAAGAACAGATATTGATTTTAGAGCGTATCGGCGCCCATCAGGCAAAGCTACAGGGCTGGGCGATGCATGCACCCTTTAATCATCAACATCGTTGGCAGTTGGTTGCCGCTGAGCAACACCGAGTACTCAATCAAAAAGCAGACGCAATCGAATATTATGACTTGGCGATCGCCGGAGCCAATCAACATGGCTTTATCCAAGAAGAAGCCCTCGCCAACGAACTCGCTGCTAAGTTCTATTTAGATTGGGGTAAAGAGAAAATTGCCCAAGAGTATTTAACCAATGCTTACTATGGCTATGCTCACTGGGGTGCAAAAGCAAAAGTTCAACACTTAGGGCTGCGCTATCCCCAACTGCTCGCCCCTATTTTTCAGCAGCAGTTTGCGACGTTGTGCGTGACTGAAACGCTCTTTGCTCCAGAGCCTCCAACTACATTCCAGACATCCCAGGCTCAGACGAGTGGTACCTGCGGAAGCACCAGTATTTCGGCGACTCTTGACCTAGCAAGTGTGCTGAAAGCGTCGCAGGCTCTCTCTAGCGAAATCCATCTCGATAAGCTTTTGGCAAACTTACTGCATACAGTGTTAGAAAATGCCGGAGCAGACAAAGGCGTTTTGCTAATACCTCGTAAAAATCAATGGTTCATAGAAGCCATTGCCACTGTTGATCAGCCCACACAGGTGCAACCCATTGCTTTGGCAGATAGTTTAGAGGTTCCTCAATCCCTGATTAATACCGTCAAACGTAGTCGTGAGCCGGTGGTGATTGTGGATGCTTCTATCCATCCTGCGCTGGCAAACGATACTTATCTCATGCAACAGCAAGCCAAAAGTCTGCTTTGTACCCCAATTCTTCAGCAGGGTAAACTCGTTGCCATATTATATTTAGAGAATCATATCACCGTTGGCGCATTTACGAGCGATCGCGTCGAGCTGCTGAACCTACTCTGCGCTCAAGCCGCCATTTCTCTTGAAAATGCCCGACTTTACCGACAAATAAGCGAAGCATTAAAAGATCTTCAGTATAAAGAAGCGCAGTCCCGTGGAATTTTTGAAGCTGCTGCGGATGGGCTGTTAATTACCGATTTAGAAACTGGCATGATAATAGATGCCAATCCTGCTTATTGCCAAATGCATGGCCACGCCTACAGCGATATTCTACAGCTAAATCCACTAGATTTTATTCCGCCAGATCGTCACGACAAGTTTTTCACCTTCTTAAAAACAATAAAAGCCGGACAAGAATTTACCTGTGAAGCCACCTGTAAAAAACAAGATGGAACTCCTTTTAATATTGAAATCAGCTCGGTTCCTTTTTGGTACAACGGCAACTATTGTGGACTCTCTGTGATTCGAGACTTGACTGAACGCAAGCAAATGGAACTCTCAATCAAAGAGAAAAACCACAGCTTAGAACAAACAATGATTGAGCTACAGCAAGCCCAAATGCAAATGGTACAAAGCGAAAAAATGTCGGCGCTAGGCAACTTAGTGGCAGGTGTAGCCCATGAAATCAACAACCCTATCGGATTTCTAAAAGGAAGCATCAAAAATGCGAAAGACTATGTTCACGATTTACAGGGTCACCTTGCACTCTACCAGCAGTACTATCCTAATCCAGTAGAGCCTATTCAAGAGAATGTTGAAGATATCGACCTTGCCTTTATCTGTGAAGACTTGCCGAAGCTCTTGGGCTCTATGACAGGGGCCACCAGTCGAATCCAATCTATTAGCACTAGCCTACGCACCTTTTCTCGCGCTGATACAGAACATAAGGTCAGTGCTAATCTTCTTGAGGGTCTCGATAGCACGCTATTAATCTTAAAATATCGTCTTAATGCCAATGAAAATCGGCCCGCGATAGAGGTTGTCAAAGAGTATGGTGACCTGCCCGTTATTGACTGTTTTCCAGGACGACTGAATCAAGTCTTTATGAATCTGTTGGCTAATGCGATTGATGTATTTGACGAAGCGGCTCAGCAATCAACTTTTGCCAAACTACAAGACAGACCACAACTCATTACGATTAAAACTGCTTTGCTAGCTGAGAAAAAAGCCGTTGAGATCCGAATCAAAGATAATGGCAAGGGAATGCCAGAAGCGGTAAAAGAGAGAATATTTGACCATTTGTTTACCACAAAGGGTGTTGGAAAAGGTACTGGGCTAGGGCTATCGATTGCCAAACAAATTGTTGTTGAAGCCCATCGAGGTGACTTAAGCGTTACCTCTCAACCAGGACAGGGGACTGAATTTTGCATCCAACTACCTACCCTACCTGACGACTGACAAAAGATTAGTGGTCACTACTCAGGCTCAATTCTTTATGTTGATTATTCAAAGGAGAGAACCTTTATGAGCTAGGGCTTTTAGAAGATATGAAAAGTCAGTAGGCAGCTCCCTTGAGCCAACGAGGGCCAAGATTGAATATTAGCCAAGCGGACATTTGCAGCAGCCCTTTTCTATGCCATGAGGTAAGGTAAAAGGGTACTTCATAAGGCCGTCAGTGGGATGTGACGACATCCTCGGTAACTTCTTGAAACGCATTTATGACGCGTGGCTCTGTATTCCATATGTATTTACCAAAAACTACCCACGCTTGGGTTCATAAGGGTACGCCCTGTTTTGACAAGCCATTCGGCGAATTACTAGAGTTAAAAGAACGACCGTTGCCGCGACTAACGCCAGGCTCTGCACTCATAGAAGTCGAGGGCGCGCCTGTGAACCCGTCTGACATGATGTTTATTCGTGGGCAGTACGGGATGAAGCCGCAGGCGGGAGATATTCCAGGGTTTGAAGGTTGTGGAACGGTGCTGGCCGCCAATGCAGGCCCCTACGGTTGGTGGCTGAAGGGGCAGCGGGTTAGCTTTGGGGCCCAAGATGGCAACGGCGCTTGGACTCGCTATGCGGTGGTATCTATTTTCTCTTGTATTCCAGTTAGTCGGTCGTTGCCGGTTGAAACTGCTGCAACGCTGATCGTCAATCCGATGACGGCCATTGGATTAATTGCTAAGGCACGCAAGCATGGCACGAAGGCCATTGTTGTCAACGCAGCTGGCTCAGCGCTGGGTCGATATTTGTTTGCGATCGCCCGGTGGTCAGGCATCGAGTTTATCGGACTTGTACGACATGCCGAATCTGCCAACGCCTTACGTGAAATGGGTGCCAAGCATATACTGGTCACTTCCGAGGGTGACTTCATTGAGCGTTTTCAAAATTTGAGCCAGCAGTTGGACGCCCGTGTGTTGCTAGACGCCGTAGCGGGGGACGAAACCGCTTTGCTGATGAATGCGATGCCGGATCGGACTTTGGCAATTGTGTACGGTCAATTGAGTCAAGGAGGAGGCGATGGTGCTAGAAGCGTACGTCGTGTGGCTTTGGATTCGGATGGTCTTGTTTTTCGTAAACAACGCATAGAAGGCTATTGGCTAACGCACGAGTTGCACGGTTTCAATGGCGTGTTTACACCTCTCTTGCGAGCCAGGCAGATATCAAAGCTTTACCAAAAGGGAATATTGGCGACTGGCCCTATTGCTGCAACCTCACTCAAGGATCTGATTCCAACCATGGATCAAGGCGTTAGAGATAGCAAAATTGTCTTTCTCTCTGAGGGCCTTTCTTATCGGTGATCTTCCTCGCTGTTAGCCCCTGCTCCAGCGGCTTGTAAGGCTTTGATATCGGCGGACACTATATGACTCAGATTGGCTGTTACCTTCTCGATAGGCCAATCCCACCAGGAAATAGCTTCTAGTTGATCAATTACTTTTGCTTCAAATCGCTGCTTTATCAGCTTTGCTGGATTACCCCCTACTACGGAGTATGCGGGTACGTCGGAGACAACAACAGATCGTGAGGAGACGATAGCTCCATTGCCAATGCTGACTCCTGGCATAATCAGTACATCGTAGCCGATCCAAACATCGTTACCGATTACTGTATCCCCCTTGTATGGAAGCTCTCCCGGTTTTGGGGTTACTTTTTCCCACCCGTTGCCAAAAATCTGAAATGGATATGTGGAGAAGCCAGAGAGTTTATGATTAGCGCCATTCAAAGTATTTTTGATATAGCACACTTGAGGAAAGCCCTTCATCGGATGCTTGTCTTGTGGGTTAGGGCCGTACATAGCATTCTCCAGGATAGCTAACTATGTAAGAAACTTAAGAAGGTAAGAAACTTAAAAAGCAACTTAAGAATTGACTTCCCTGATCGCCTGATCGCATCTTGCTTGATCGCATCTTGCTTGATCGCATCGAAAGTGGTGCGATCGCTCAGAGCAACCCTTAAGGCGCGTACTCAACCAGGCTCTAACCGTACCAAACGGCCATTAGGCTCATCTGTTAGGACATAGATAAATCCGTCTGGGCCTTGGGCCACCTCTCGTACTCGCTGCCCAATGTCGATAGAAGTTTGGCTGACTACAGCGCCTGAATCATCTAGCTGAATATGCTCAATAGACTGCGAGACAAGTCCACCCGCAAATAGGTCACCTTGCCACTGTGGAAACAGATCACCCTGGTACGCCATCAGTCCAGAAGGTGCAATGGCCGGGGTCCAAACGACTAAGGGATCTACCATACCGGGGCGCGATCGCTCCGATGAAATCTCTCCGCCCGAATACTCTCGGCTATGAGTTACCAGAGGCCAGCCATAGTTTTCGCCCATCTCTATCCGGTTAAGCTCATCACCCCCTTGAGATCCATGTTCTGTCGCCCACACTTGACCGCTCACCGAATCAATGGCAAGCCCTTGAATGTTGCGATGGCCATAGCTCCAAATCGTTGGGTCGGCATTGGGTGTACTGACAAAGGGATTGTTAGCAGGGGCCGAGCCATCATCGTTGAGCCGCACCAGCGAGCCTAAATGACTGCTCAAATTTTGAGCCTGATTACGAATCAATTCGCCTTCTAGGGCAACCGGCGGATTGCCCCCATCACCAATCGAAACCAGTAAAGTGTTATCCGGCATCCAGAGCAGGCGAGATCCAAAGTGCTGAGTGTCTTCTTTTGTACGGTTCGCCTCAAAAATAACCTGCCAATCAGAAAGGCGACTACCGTCCAACTGGGCGCGAGCGACCTGAGTGCGGTTAGCTGAGCCCGTACCATCGGCATAGGTAAAATACACCCACCGATTCTCAGCAAACTGAGGGTGAAGAGAAACATCCATGAGGCCGCCCTGCCCTCGGTTCAACACGTCGGGCAGGCCGCTCACAGGCGTTGGGTCAAGCACCCCATCTTTAATGATGCGCAGTCGCCCCGGTCTCTCGGTTACCAGTAGGGTACCATCGGGTAACCAGGCTAGCCCCCAAGGATGCTCTAGTGACTCTACTACAGTGACTATCTGCGGTGCAGCCACCTGTGTGAGCAGTTCAGCCGACTCACCAGCCGACTCACTAGCTGACTCACTAGGGGCAATCTCTGAGGATGCTGTATCTGGCGCTGTATTTGAGGAGGTTGCCTCCGAGGGTGTGGTAGCGGGTGAGGCACACCCAGACAGCGCCAAGCCCATGATTAGGGCTCCAACTACAAAGAGAGAACAGTGTCTGATACTTACCATAATTAAACCGAATTGAGGTGCTGGCAAAATCCATGAAGCAGCATTTTGGCCTACTTTCCATTTAATCCGATCTTCGGAATTTCGACATTGAATTTACTCTCGTGAGCAGCTGCTTGATTTTTAACTGCCTGCATTCACTGTCAATTAGACTCAACTTAGACTCAACTTAGATTCAACGCCAGCAGTAGTAGCAGTGCCAGATGGCCTGGATAAAAACCGTAAAACCAGCGAGCTTTGGGGCCGCGCTGGCCCTTGAATGTGATAAACAACAGGGGTACAACCGTCGCGGGAAGCTGAAATATTCCAGCATATCCTGCCCAAACCAGATGGAATCCACCCCAGGCCGCCCACCATAGGAGATTAAGCCGAAAATAGCGAATCAGCAGTATTAGAATGACGCCATAACTGCCATAGCTAAAGTTTAGTACTTCAGTAATGAGCGCTGCTGATATCCCCACGGGCAGTATCAGTGCCGGTCGCTGCCGTACCACTCTCAAACACACCAATCCTAGAAGCAATTGAAACAGAATATTCAGCTGCTGTGTGCCAAATGTGATCTGATAGATTGGCTGAGAGATAAGCCCTAACAGCCCTAGCCGTAGGCCGTAACGCCAGATATCTTTAGTGTGCGCTTCCCCCTGTGTTAACAGCCATATAAACAATGGAAAACTGACGCGCCCAATCATCCGCAGCCAATCTAGGTGAGGGTAAAACAGCACGCCGATATGATCCACCACCATAGTGAGCGCTGCAATGAGCTTGAGATGATAGCTAGTGAGCCCAGGCATAGCGCAGAATAGGAGCGACGGACAATCTCTTTGACATCTCCCCTAGAGAGGATTTGTTTAGCCTATAGGTTTGAACCTTTAAAAAGCCGTATTAAAAACATGCCGAGGGTTTAATGCGTTGTCTTGATATAGCGTCTTGGTGTATCGCCTGCCTGTGTCACAGGAGATCTCACCTTCATAAATTAGGACCTTCATAAATTAGGATAGTGACCTGCTGACGATGACAGTCGATTACCCAATAATCTAGAATTAAACGCAAATTTCTATCTACCTCAAGGTCAGACTTTAAAATATGCTGCGTATGTACTGTTGCGGACTTGCGTATGGGTCACAACTAAGAGTCGGCCCTAACCAGCGCTAGATGAAGTATGGCAAATGCAGAAATTGAGGGTGATTTTGCAAGGCACTCCGCCTAGCGATCGCCCTTATCTCGTCCTTCTTCGAAAAGACTTTGTTTTATAGACTATTTCACCCACTCACCGGCCTTTTCAGTAAAAACAACTCACCAGACCCAAAAAAAGTCTTGTGAGCGCATAAAAAAGGGTTTCATTTTAATGAGTCGTCCCACGCCTGGCATCTATTTCTTCACAGGGTTATAGGAGCCTTTTACGACTACCTAATGCCGCTCATTTTGGAATATTTACAAACCGGTGCAGCCGAGGGTGCTATTGCGGTTTAGCGCTCATCAAAATGAACTACCTTAATATGAATGCAGTGATTTATGGATCAGGGCTATGCTAGGAACGGTTCAAAATGCGGTAGTCCATTTTAGTAAAGGATAGAGAAAATAGCGTTAGGATCATTCTCGACCCTTTTTTCTCTGATTAAACGGTTGTACTCGTGGATGAAATTCCA
>LJZR01000053.1 GCA_001314865.1 Phormidesmis priestleyi Ana
TAGACGTCAGAACAAATTTGGCAAGCTTTGGATGCAAACAAAAGTGACGACCCGGTTAGTGGTTAGTTACTTTAACTGGATATGGCAGCATAGTCGAACTGGTGATAGTGCCGCGATGCGGGCTGGATTGGCCACGAAACCTTGGGGTTGGAATGATATCGCAACTTATCCCACGTTTTACTGAGGCACGACCTTTTTCTAACAGAAATTGCCTTTGAGGAGGTCTTTTACTTTGCTGATGACTCACCGCCGATTCCAACGCCGAAAGGCCCGATGCGATCTGAGCCGACTTTTACTTGCAGCCTGAGCTAGAGTTAGAAGAAGGCCAAATGGGGTTGTTTTAAGGAGTCGATCATGAAAGTTAAGGGCATCAAGCGAGGCAACGTCATTGAGCTCATTGATCAAACCATCGACATTCCCGATGGAACAGAAGTCACGCTCACAATCGACGATCAAACCAATATTTTACCAGAAGCCTATCTGGAAAGCTTACAGACATTCTTTACTGCTGCTAACTTGGCCACGGCTGATTTTCTTGAAACACGGCAAGCCGACACCGACGATACGCCTCTAACTAATCTAATTGGTTCAGCTCCCAGCAGCTTTGCTAGCCCAGAAGCAGCCGACCAGTTTATCCGTCAGGAGCGGGACGCATGGGATTACTAGAAGCATTGGAGGGCGATCGCATTTATCTCGATACCAACACCTGGATCTACGCTTTGGAAGGCTACTCTGCGTTTCGCTCAGAGTTAACGCTTCTATAGCAGATGGTTAGAGTGCATTCCAGGTTTGCAACCTCAGATTTGGGGACAATTTTCAAGACCGTTGAAAAAGCTTGCCAGGAGGCCAACTCATGGCTGAGTATTTATACTTATTTGAAAAAGTGAGATACACTCGATGGTTACACCTGTATTTGAGGCGTCCTACTGCTTGAGACGATTTCCGTCATTTTTTGAGCGATCGCGTGAATCTCCTTAGTATGTGCCAAAGTCAAACTGTTCTCTAAAACCTCTCCTGATTCAGAAAGACTCAACCTACGCTCGCTCGCGTTGTGGATCAAAGTGAGCGTATTGTCTTGGCTCGATATGATGCTGTAATTTTGTCCTGGAAATATGGTTTTGCCTTCGTCACAAGGCTCTGTTAGTCGGTTAGCAGTTGCCATCGACCAGATTGAGCGCAAATTAGGCTCAATCTGCGAGACAATTTGCGCTTGCAGTCGGCTGATTTCTTTGTCCATGCGTAATTGGTCGGTCGGTCTAAGCTGAACGCTACCCTTCTCAGACGCCTTAGCGGCTTGTGCAATCTTCTGGATCGCAGCTAGTTGAGCGCGATCGCCCGCTAAGTTAGCGCGATACCAGGTACGTAAGTCCTCTAGAGTCGTTTCTGGGCGGCGGCTAGTAAATTGTTCTATATCTCGGTTCATCGCCTGCACTTCATTAGCGCTGAGGCGAGTACTGCCGGTCGGCGCTGCTTCGACGCCTTTTTGTCTAATGCTTTCAAGTTGTTCTGGCGCGGGTTGTTTTTGTTGATGTTGAACCGCGACATACCAGTCGCGCAGCTTTTGAATGCTAACAGAGGCGGTTGGATCTGCACTGGTTAAACTATCGTGTAGCTTTGTATCTCTTTGCTCAATAGCTCTCTGCACAATTGAAGAAGCCGTCAGCGATGTCTTGCTTGTAGAAGCGGATAAATGGTGCTGAGAGAGGCTCTTTACTGGCGTTGTAATCTGCGTGGCTTCTGTAGAAGTGGGCCGATGTGCTATTTGTAGCTGCTTTGTTTCTACTTTTTGGGGCGCATTAGGTGGCGTGGACTTTGGTAGCGGACTTAGTTGTACAACTGTTGGTGCTGGCGATCGCTGAGTATGACGGCTAAGCTGCTGCGCTGACAAATCTAAATCCATTTGCACTGGAGTGCCGGGTTGAATCTCTACTGGGACTGCCCGACTAATCTGAGGTTGCTCGCTAGAACTGCTCTGTTCTTGTCTAGTAGAGGTTCTAGGCTGACGGATATGCTCAGCATACCTTTGGTCAATCAGCGTTCTCATCATCATGCCTGCGAAGACAGGATCGCCAGTTGGGTTGCGCGCCAGCTCAGTCGTTACTGGATTAAGCGTTGCCGTTTCCTTCAAGCTGAGCTGGCCAGCCTCGTTGACCGCAAACACCGTCTCTGCAACTAACCGTGACGGCTGTGCGTTCTTCGTAGTGGATAGACTGAGTCGCACTTGCCGAGCGCCATCAGCTTGCAACGTACTTTCGACCACTAGAGGATTGAAGACGCCGTTATCTACCTTGAGCCGGAAGCTGTCTTGCTGAACCAACTTAGTGGCTAGCCCAGCGGTATGAATGAACTTAGCCGCCGTCTGTTCTGGGATACCCGGCTGCTCCTTCGGCTCTACAATCGACGTCTTTTCGAAAGCTTCTATTGCTATCTCTTTAGATTCGATCTTGTTCGTCGCTAAATCTGGCGCTACTGCCTCAGGCGCTCTCCTCTTTTCTGCTAAAGCCATCGGCGCTGGTGCTGCTTTTTCTACCGTTGGCAAGTCAGGATGGAGAACGCGCTCAGCATAGCTATCGTTGATGAGATTTCGAGTAATCAGACCAGCAAAGGAGCGATCTCCGCCGTGCCTTTGTCGTATCTCTCCAGAACCCAGCACGTTCCGAGTGGCCGTTTCTTCTAGACGTAGCTCTCCATCTTGTGAGATGGCAAAGACTACCTCGCAGTCCATTGCCCTCTCTTGACCTTCTTCAAGATACTGGCTGAGATAGAGCAAGCGCTCGCCATTGCCTACTTGATGGCTTTCAATCACTAAATCATTGAGACTACCGTTTTCTACCCGTAGATGGAACGTTTCGCCTGTCATAACCTTTGAGGCCAACCCAGCCGTATGAATCAGATTGGCGGCGTTGCGTTCTGCTCGTTTCGGCTGCTGGCTAGGTGCTTTGATTGAAGCGATCGCTTTTGGTGCTGCCGATGACTGGTTAGCGATCACCGTTGCCTGCTCGTACTTTTTAGCGATCGCCATCAACAGCGGCATAGAGACGCTGCTTTCCTTTCGATACCAGCGAGCATCGCCATCCTTGTTCGAGAATCTGAACTTCAACGCCTTAAGCTCTTGCGTCCACTGCTTAGATGGCTTCTCTGCAAAGCGTACCTCGATACCCTTTTGCTGAGGATTGCGAGAGATAGTGATGTGCTCTCCAGAGTATATAGACGGTCCGTTAGCTGAGTGCTCCTGAGCTTCTTTGATATTGGCATCTAGCTGAATCCTGAGTGCTTTTTGGGCTATATCCTCAGACGGTGGCACAACTCGGACGTTTTGCGTTGCTGCTAGATGCTCAGAGAAGCTAGCGGTTTTGTTGTTTGAGCTGGGCGATCGCTTGGAAGCTTCGAGATTTTCCTGCTTTGTTTCTACAGGTACTGGGTTCTGTTCCTCACTGGTTGGAACAGCAGGTTCTATATCAAAACCGTTTCTCTCCTCGACCTGAGTTACGGAGACGGAATGGTTAGGGATAGTAGCTGGTAGCGTCACTTCCTCCTCAACGCCTGAATACAGCGACTTAATACGGAAGGTCACCGCTTCTTCTTCGGATGGTGGCGAGACTCGAACGTTTTGTGTTGCTGCTAGATGCTCAAAGAAGCTAGCAGTTTCGTTGTTTGAGTTGTGAGATTGCTTTGATGTTTCAGTCTCTGTTTTCTGCTTTCCTACGGTTACCTTCTCCTTTATTTCACCTGCTTGAGTCGTCGGGTTTATATGGCTGCTACTCTCTTCTGTGAGTTGAGTTGAGGAGCGATCTCTAATTTGGCTGATGTCTGGCAGTACGCCTTCCGCTTCAGGCGTCCCTTTTTCTGTAGGAGTAAATGATGCCGCTTCTACTTCTTTTTCTTTAGGCGCGATCGCCTGGCCGGGTTTAGTCTCTTCTGTGGCGATTGTCTCGGTTGTAAGGCTGTGGATGTATGAGTGGTTAGCTACGCATTGAGCAAAGCGCTCAGCTAGTAGTGCCTCACTGATATTAGGCAAGTCATCGGCTTGCGCACTTTCTAATGTGAGTAGTCCAGCCTCATCTATTTGAAAGATGACTGTAAGAGCTTTCGCTTGGAAGTCTTTGTCTTCTATATCGGTTTTGAACGAGAGCCGTTTGCCATCATTTGAGTCGATGACGAGATCGGCGTTGCCTTCTGCGCTCTGCAAGCTGAGATAGAAGCCCTCTGGCGAGAGGACGCTGCGTTCTAACCCTACAGTTGTGATGAGCTGAGCGATCCCGCTGGCTGCACTCGTCTCTTGCTGCTCCGGGGCGGCAACTCTGCGCTGTCCCTGATTCTTTACCTCTACTTTGAGTCCTTCATGGACTTCGGCTAGTCGTTTTATCGCTGTTGCCAGTTCATCTTCTTTGGAGAAAGGTTTATCGGTTTGCCCAGAGAGGTCTTTGAAGTTTTTCTTCTGGTCAGCAAGCTGACTGGTTAGCTCATCTAACGTCTTTTCTAAGTCAGTCTTGAGTTCTTTTAATGGCCTGTAGGCAGCTACCTTAGAGCCTAGAATTTTGCCTTTGTGATACTTGCCCTGGCCTTCAATTCTGAGATAAGTGGACGCAGTAAAGCCGTCGCCAGTGCTCTGTATGTATAGGTTAAACTTCCCGAAGTTCCCTATCTTCTGGTCTGACTTTCCTGGCTTTTGGGTAATTGCATCTGCCGTACTTCTAATGCGTTTGCCAATCTCATCTTCTTGCTCTAACCGCAGGGTTTGTCCGAATAGAGTAATTTCTCCGCCCTGGTGAGCTTTCTCTGTCGCCGCGATATCGGCTGTTGTGGCTTCGACTGCCGCTGCTAGCCTATCTATCCGGTCAGGTAGTTTGTTGAGTTCTTGTCTAATTCGATAGTTGGTATTGGTATGAGATCGCTTCTGAGCTGTTAGCTGGCGAATGGTGTTGTCGAGGGTGGCCTTCTCCATGATGAGTGGATTACCAGTGGCGATCGCCTTAATCTCAGAGTAGTTCAACGCCTCGGTAGACACGTCAGACATCCGCCTGATGTCGGTAGAACCCTTCATCACCTGCTCGATGAAGCCAGCTTTGGTCTCCAGCGTCTGCCAGAAGTAGCCATCTATTCCCGGCTGACCATTCCGTCCCTGAGTGACGTAGCGCCTGCTTTCTACAACGTCGTTCTCGTTGCCCTGACGGATCATCCTTCCGTCCCGCTGCTCGATCTGGTCAGGACGCCAAGGCACCGTTAGATGGCTGATGCGAGCGAGTTTCCGTTGTCCGTTAAAGCCAGTCTCTAGCTGCGCTCCAGAGAGCAGTATGGCGATCTTTCCCTTATTAAAGTTCTGCTGTAGCTGTAGCTTTTGGGCATCGGTTTTGTAGTCTTGAGCGAAGGCGATTGCACTCTCGGGTACACCCCTTCTTACCAACTTATTCTTGATGTCTTGATAGAGCGAGAATTCTCCAGCTTTCTTTGGTGTACCCAGGTCGCAGAAGACAAGATGCGTCTTATTTGAGCCATGTTCTTTCCAAAAATCGAAGGCATCGCCAACGAACCGATTAATTTTGCTCTCTGGGTCGTCTGGTTCATTTGCAAAGAGTAGGCGCATGTCGGCTGAAGCAGAGCGACCGTTGCCGGTGAGCTTCAGCATGTTGTCGTCTTTAGGATCGACGTTGCGCATATTTTCTGCGCGTTTAACCAGTTTCTCCATGTAGGCGAGCTGGTCATCGGTAGCAGGTACCGCGATGACTGTGGGCTTCCCGCCAAGTAACTCAGGCACAGGCAGCTTCAGCATGTCTGCTGTCTGAATGTCCATCACCTGCCGAACGCTGCTCATTAGCTCAGGCAAATTGACAAAGGAGGAGAATCGCGTTTTGACCTGGAACTTGCCAGTCGCTGCTAGCTCCGCTGAAGTGACAGTCTCTCCAAAGACGCTAGCCCAATCATCAAAAGAAGCTAAACCCATCCGCTCTAGCTCTTCAGGCTGCAAGTAGCGCTGAACGGTGTACAGCTCCGCCATAGAGTTAGCGATAGGTGTTCCGGTGGCGAAGATGACGCCTTTTCCTTCACCGCGTACCTGCGCCATGTAGCGCACCTTCATATGCATGTCGAAGGCCCGCTTACTCTCGATGTTAGGCAAACCTGCTATATTTCGCATCTTCGTCACATAGCCGAGGTTTTTGAAGTAGTGTGATTCGTCAACGACCAGCAGGTCGATACCAAGCTGTTCAAAGGTGAGCGTATTGTCTTTAGCCGAACTGTTGGCCACCTCGTCAATTCTGCCTTCGAGCGATAGCTTCTTACGCTCAAGGTCTTTCATCACGCGCCGAGATTCCTCGCCGCCCTTGCTGAGGCTGAGGATAGCTTCTCTAACTTTCTCGTACTCTTCACTCAGGAACTGAGTTTGTGCAGCCTCGCTAAGCTGTAGTTTCTCGAAGGCCGTGTGCGTTACGACGACAGCATCCCACTGTCCGGTAGCAATACGACTCATAAGCTGCTGCCGATTAGCTGCTGAGGAGTCCTTCTTCGTCGCTGCCAGTATGTTTGCTGTGGGGTAGAGATGCTTAATTTCTCCTGCCCACTGCTCTAACAGATGATTAGGAACAACGAACATAGGCTTGCTGGCTAAGCCTAATCTTTTTTGCTCCATCGCTGAGCAAGTCATCTCAGCGGTTTTGCCTGCACCGACGACATGAGCCAGCAGCATATTGCCGGATAGCGAGCGGTACACCGCGTCGGCCTGATGCTTCCTGAGAACAAAGTTAGGATTCTTCCCAGGCAGTTCCAGGTGACTACCGTCGTACTGTCGTTCCCGGTGTGTATTAAAGATGTCGTTGTATCTATCAGTCAGCCGTGTCGTTCGCTCCGGGTCTTGCCATACCCAGTCTTTGAACTTTCCCTTGATCTCTTCCTGCTTGAGTCGTGCGGCGGCTGTTCTATCCTGGTCGATGACTTTTCTATCAGGGTCGTTGGGGTCTGGTTTGTATACAGTTGGATTTCTAAGATTTAGCGCTAGCTCGATCAGCTGTGTAGCTTCTACGTCATCTGTTCCATAGATATCAATATTTGAAGATAGATCCCTCATGCTTGCTCTGGCATTGACGTACCATCTGTTTGCGCTCTGAGAGTGGCTGATACGAATGCCTTTCTCTACGCCTAGCAGTTCTTTTGCAAAGGTTTCTACGTCTGCTTCAGGCACCCATATTGACCCTAAGCGAACGTCAATATCTCCGGGTAGAAGTGGCTCTGGTTGTACTGCTTCTAGTGCTTCTACGTTGGTAGCGAACTGGCTATCTCCTTCTGCCGCTTCTCGTGCGATCTCAAGTTTCTTTTTGACGTTACCGCTCAGGTACTCGTCCTGTGTTTGCCATTCTTTCGCAGCTGGATCGCGGAAGATGAGCTGTTCTTTTTGCAGTTCAAGAATGACCTCTAGCTTTGATTGTGACGTGAGCTTGGCGATATAGTCAATATCAACTTTTCCATACTCGTTCAGACTGAACAGAAGCCCTTCTTTAGCGTTTTCCGCTTCTGTTCTGGGCTTATGCGCTTGAATAGTGCGCTTAGAGAAAATGTCGGTTTTCTTTGCCGTTTTTTCTTCTGGGTCGTACTTCTCTAGAGCAAGCAGTAGTGGATAGTCTGGATCTCTTTGATAAACGCGCTTGTTTCCGTCTGCATGGATGTAGCCGTTTGCTTTTACAAAATTGTCGTATGTTTTTGATAGTAGGGCCTGTGCTTCTTCCAGCTCTAGATCTGTTCCCTCACGAAGCTGCACATCAAAGACTCTTTGAACGGCATCCCTGACGCTCATGAGTCCTATGATTCTTTCGTATGGTTTCCCCGTCAGTTCTTTGGGTTCGAGATAGTTGCCGCTGCGAACCATCAGCTCGCCGTTGTACAAAGTGAAAGCACTCTGCTTTACCTTTGTTTGCAGTTCTGGTGGGACGAGTATGCGCTCGTCTTCTGTTTCGAGGTTTAATCGCTGCTGGTAGATGGCTTCTGGCAGAGTTCCAAAAGCCTGCCTGATGGCCTGAGCAATATCTCTACCGTCACCTTTAAGCGCCAAACGTCCGGGATAGAGCTTGTCGTCACAAAGCTCCCCCAGCATTAGCGCCGGTCGTTTCGCATAGTACTCGTTCGTTTTAAGTGGTTCACCTTCACTGTCGAGAATATTTGTCTTTTCTAAGGCTGTCCAGGCAACGCCATTAGGCTCAATGCCGTCACCTAGCTTTTGAAGGATGATGAGATCAGTTGTGACTTCTGTGCCTGCATTCTTCTTGAAGGCGTCTCCCGGTAGGCGCATTGCGCCGACTAAATTAGCGCGATCGCTCAGGTACTGTCGGAATGGTTCGCCCTTGGCAGACTGCATTGTGCCTGTAGAGGTGATGTAGACCAGCAGTCCACCTGGACGCACCTTATCTAACCCTTTTGCGAAGAAATAGTCATGCAGCGTGTGGACTGGCTGATTTTTGTAACGTGGGTCTTTGACACCGACTTCTGAGAATGGAACGTTGCTGATCGTGAGGTCGAAGTGGTCGTCGGGTAGGATTACGTTCTGAAAACCCTGTACATAGACAGTCGATTCTGGATAGAGCTGTGATGCGATGCGGCCAGAGATAGAATCCAGTTCTATTCCGCTGATCTGTGAGCGACTAGCCATCTCGGGTGGCATCATCCCCTCAAAGATACCAGTAGCGCCCATAGAGGGATCTAAAACTGCGCCGCCTGTGAAACCCAGACGCTCGACCCCTTTGTAGATCTCAGCAGCGATGTCTACATCTGTGTAGAAAGCGTTGATGGTGGAAGCGCGGGCAGCGGCGAATTCGTCTTCTGTGAGAGCGCCTTCTAATTCTTCTCTGAGCGTGGCCCATTCCTTCTTAGTCGTGAAGATATCGGCAGCAACTCCCCATCCGGCATAACGAATGAGAATGGCCTGTTCTTCTGAGGTGGCAGAGCGCTGTTCTTTCTCTAATTCTTTAAGGAGTCGGATAGCAGCAATATTTTTTCGTGCCTTCGTTTTGGCACCACCGCCTGCCAGATCGTCAGTATCTGTGATGTGGTAATTAGCCATGCTTATTCTGTTATGAAATTAGTCTGTTATCCGGTTTCTTCCGGTTGGTAAATATATATCCCTGATTCTGTTGTTGCTAGTTCAGGTACATCCTCTTCCGTAGGTAGATGAATGTATCGTTCTCTTACTATCTGTCTTGCTTCTACAAACGCAGTAGAAGAATCCCATCCCTGTTTGATGAGATCGTTGTGTATGCTGTTCAGGTCTTCAAAGGTTGCTTCATCAGCAGCGATTGCCGCGTCGAACAATTTTCCTTGTTGGTAGAGCTGTGTGTACATCTTGGGGCGATGCTCGTGCCAGTGCCGTAGGGCATCAGCGGCTCCCGGCAGCATCCTTTTAGGAATCTCTAGCGGTGGTAGTTGATCTTGCTGATTAGACATGGATTCTCTCTTATTGAACTATATGATTTTATCCCGTTTCACCACCAAGACTGAGAGAATAGACGGGTATTGGATCGTTATCAAGAGAGATCGTCATCATCCATCTTTGTTTGCTTGCGTCTATGGGTAGATCGAGAAGGGTTTCAAGTCCTTGCTCAGTAAATTTAGCTCTGAAGACTTCAACACTATCTATTGATATAGAGAGAACTTCAGGATTTCGCTCAGCTATTAGTCTTAGAAGAAAATGATTGTCTTCACCAAGAGATTTAGGCATTAGACCATCTCGACTTGCGCTGGTTTCTTCGGTTCGCCCATGCTGACTTCAGCAGCAGCGTACTGTCTTTGAATAGAAGCTGATGCTTCGATGCTGGCTTCTACCTGCGCTAGATCTTCCATAGTCAGGGTGCTACTGTTTACCCCGCTGGAAAGATCCGCTGTCAGCTCTCTGCGAGGAATGCCTTGAGTGGTTAGTGATATCGTTTGAGTGTCCTCCCGGCTGATGTGGAAATTGCGACCAGAGAGCGTATTGCCTTCTGACACGATCCCTTTTAATCCTTCTACGATTTTGCTTACCCTCTGAGCGTAAGTAGCTTCTGCGGTTGGGCTTCCTTTTATGATGGGTAGCTTAGAAGCCTGATTAAGCTGCCTGTAATGTTCTGGCTGTAGTGCTGCCTCTTTTGTGACACTGATGGGCTTACCTTGCTTGTCTGTACCAAAGCTCATCAGCAGACGATCTTGAGGGCCTTTGACCTTAAATCCATTGGTAACCGATTCGACCGTGTAGTTGTTTGCCGTGAAGACAGATTCGCCGGTTCTGGCATTGCCTTTGTTATATAGTCGCAGTGCTGCTTTTGCCATGCCGTAGGACTTAACTCTATCCGCTCTGTTCTGAAGATACAGATTAGCTTTACCAAGTTCCCTACTCCCTACTTCAGCAACCGCACTGACCCCTTTGATAGCGACACTCGCAACGTCATCAATAGAGGTTTGAGCGACCTTCGTCTGTACGGATTGCTTGATGTCTGATAGCTGCTGCTTTGTTTTGTCGATGAGCGTCGCCGTGTCCTGCTTAATTGCGCGAGGCGCTTCTCTGACTGCGTTGACAATTTCCTTATTCTTCTGGCCCACTTCCTTGAGTTGCTGGCCGAGTGCCTGGAAGTCAGCTGATAGTCGTTTCCATAGCGCCTTAGTTTGGCTCTGCGGGAGTGCGTCTACTCTTGCCGCGAAGACATTGATTGCTGTGCTTGCATTTTCTGAGACAGTATGTGATTCTGGCGGTGCGGTCTCAGGTTGGTTATCTTCTATGGATGAGTCTTCTGGAAAGGCTTCAGTTTGCTCAGTTTGAGTCTGTTGAATTTTATCTTCAACGCGCTGCCTCAAGAGATCGCCCACCTCATTAACTGAGATGCCCAGTCCTCTCTCTTGGCGGAAGAGGATTCTTTCCCCTTCTGTTCCCTTCCCACTGATACCAACAACTTCTACTTCGGGTGCTTTTGGCCCGCCCTTTGGTGCAAGCGGAATATCGACGCGATCGCCCTGGTCAAGAAAGACTGATTCTCTGATCCTAGAAAGCATTTCAGCATCTAGCCGGTCGCGTGGCTTGCCTACATCGCTGTCGTTGAAGACGACGGTTTGACCGACTCTAACTTTGAGCTTTTCGTTATCATTGAGAACCTCTGAGAAAAGCTGACGAATATTAGCGGCGCTGCTGGGTGAGTTTTCTTGAGGCATTGGTAATAGTTTCTCCAGTGAATGACAGATGAGGTGAGGTGCTGCTGGGATGGGTCGCGTTGGTTTCTAATCCTTCTGAGCGATCGCGCTCAGTCAATTAATCAGGAAGATTGATAGCTAAGAGCTGATTTGCTGACTTGTCTAGAAAGCTGCACTGCTCCATCAAGCTATCTAAGTGAGCCATGTCGCCAGTTCTATCAAGCAGTACTTCGTTATCGCCAAGAACGAACAGTGCTGTCTCTTCCTCATCAAAACAAACCTCCCAGAAAGGTGGAATATAACCTTCAGAACAGTTTCTAGATGCTGTAATCTCCCCGTTCTCATACCGTATGTAGGTTAAACCATTGAATTTGACTTCAACGACAGACGGCGTGAAACCAGCGGAAAAGTTGCCTTTTTCGCGCTGCTCAGAGAGCTGCTGAGCGATCTCAGGAAATTCTTCAAAAAACGTGCGAACCGTATTCGATAGAGGTGGGGTAGTCATAATGAATTCCTTGAAAGAGTTAAAAATTACATCTGGTGAGTGCGCTATGGCTCACGCCTTCTAGAAGCCGAAAGAGCCACTGTCATCGTACTTGTAGTTGTTGTCTATGTTTTCTACGACGTATTGATCTTCTGGAACTTCAAGCCCGATCTGCTTCCAAACCCAAAGATCGACAGATGTGAACGAAGGTCTCTCATATGGGTCGAAGTTCCGTTGGAATAGATTTTCAAGAAACGCCGCCTGAAAGTTCTCTATGCCGCCATCTTCTTCTATGAAGTGCTGATACGATTGAAGCGATAGAGAGCGAGCTGTGTCTAGTTCGATCCTGTCTGTAATAGCAGCATCGACAAAGGGGTTGTAAGACGTTCCGCATACCGATTCCGCCAGCAAAGTCGTGACTTCTATAGAAAAGTGCCCGCCTGTATCTGTATTGCCTGATCTGCCTCTCTGATACTTCCAGAGCACATGCTTTCTACCGTCGGATTCTGTGGCTCTACCAATTATCTCGGCGTTTCGCCCGCCGTACGGTGCGCAAATCGAGTGAGGATCTTGTTCAGCCTGCTTTATAGCTGTGGGTCGCCACTTTTGCTTAACACTGACGTATCTGACTTCACTAGCTATCTGTCGGGGCATGACTGCTTTTTGACTAACAGCTTGACTAACTGAATTCACTAAGACCACAGATAAGAAGGTGATTGATAGCAATGCCATGAATATTTTCCGCTTCCTTTTCATAAAAGTTCTCTAGTAATCATTCCAGTCAACAACAGGATCAGGATCTATCCGCTGACCGTTCGCGATAACCTCGAAGTGCAAATGTGGCCCGCTGCTCTTTCCGGTAGAGCCAATAGTGCCGATTTGATCACCTTTGGAGACGAGATCTCCTTGCTTAACCAGGACAGAACTGAGGTGCCCATATAGCGTTCTGCTGTCACCATGATCGATGATGATATGAAGGCCCCAGCTTTCACCACCGTGATCGTCGATGTATATGGTTCCACCATCAGCGGCGAATACAGGGTCTCCCAAGTTTCCGCCGACATCAACGCCTTTGTGGACGCGCCCACCGATGCCAGTCGGATCGAAGAAGTCATGTGGCTTATAGCCTGCTGTTGGGTTTCGGTAGCTACCTGTACTCTGTCCGCACTTAGAGGCTTCTCCAGAGCTTTCTAAAGTCTCGTAGTAGACTTGCTTCGTGATTTGTCCGTAGTCCCAAAGAGACAGCGTTCCGTGACCATCGCTGATATTGGTGGCATCTAATGTGCCGTTAGAGATGACATCACCGCCGAAGTGCATCTGGCCGATGATTTCAAGAATGCGATCGCCCGAATAGCCCTGGTCGAGTAAAGATTGAATTTGGTTGGTCTGATCCCTAATGAATAAATCGTCTTGCTCTTTGGATGTGAAATATCTGGCAATCTCTGCACGAGTCGGCTGCTGACCGTAAAAGGTGCGCTCTAAGAAGGCAGCTCCCCCAGATTTTGCTGAGATTATTGCGGCTACGTCAGAGCGATAGGACATGTACTGATAGCGACCGAGCGCATAGCCTCTTTCTAGCGGATAACCATAGGGTCTGCCGTCAACATAGAGAGTGCCTGGAACCGTATAGGGGTCACCTGCGACATTCGATTCAATACTGTGAATAGCTTCGGCAAGCGCATAGAAGTCAACGCCTCCTGGCCCCTCTCCACAGAGAGAGCGGCTACCGCTCCTGCCAGAGATACCATATTTACTTAAGATGTCGTTTACTTCTTGAGAATTAGAAGGTTTGTTCTGCTCCCATGATTTTGGTACTGCTAATCCGCTAGTTATTCCGCCGAGTGCGTCGAGAAAGCCAGTGATGACCATACCTTTCTCTTTGCTATTGAGTACGGGCATTGGAACAGGGCCGAGGAAGTAGGGCGTACATCCCAGGTCGGGAATGCCTCGATAGCAATACCGGAAGTAGAGCGCGAATTCTGCGGTGCCTTCAGACTCATTGGTCTTATCAAGCACAATCTTGATCGTGTCACCGAAGGGAAGGCGTCCGGTAGGCTCTCTACCGCCGTTGACCGCGCCTAGAATGCCTTCGCCACCATTCACCATCTGCTGTCCTTCTTTGCTACCGCCCGCTATCCATTGAGCGCCGTGCATGTTGCCAGCGCCGGTTAGCTCGATATGAGCACAGCCACGCTGCTGGACGCACTGGACAGAAAAGCCATCCACATTGCTGCCTGTGATCGAGCGTTTCGTGCGCGTTTTTGTATGCTCTTTTGGCCCGAAGGTGACATCGTGAGTTGCGGTAACGCCGCTAAATACATCGGGTATCTGCGACAGCTTACCAAAGCCAATATCACCCAGACCAGGAACCTCAGAGATAGTCATTGCCTGCCAATCTTGAAATTGAGAAAGCTCGGTCAGCTCTAGATTCGGAATTTCAGAGATGGCATATTCGCCAAACAGGTCGCTGAAATTCATTTCGCCAATCAGCTCGTCAGCACCAATGAGTTCGCCAATAGTCATGGATGCATCAGCATCAAATACTTCAGCGATCGCAGGGACTTCTTTCAGAGTGAATCCTTCTAGCGCTGGAACAGCATCAACAACCTCAGAAAAGGACTTGCCTTTGAGAAAAGGAACTTCGTCAATTCTGAGATTCTCTAGATCCATTCCTGAGAGCTGAGATACCTGATCCAGGTTCATCTCTTGTGCGTTAAAAGATGACTGAAAATCGCCCAGCGTAAAGACATCAGATGGAAAGTCACCGGCTTCCCAATGTCTGCCAGGGTCATAGCCCAGCTCGACAGCAAGATCGCCCGCAGAAGCTATATCTCCTGCTTCTTGATAGGCAGGCATCGAATTGAAGGTTACCTGAGACAGATCAACACTACCCGTTTGAGCGAGTGCTGGCGAAGCCCAGACAAAGCAACTGATTAAAACTGAAAACAGAAATCTTACGAAAGCGATCTGTCGAACCAAACGCTGTGCCTGACAGCTTAGAGTAGAACTTCTGAATCTCCTATAGTTGCTGATTGTCTTGAGAGTCTGTTGTTTTAACCTGTGCTTGAATCAGATAAAACAATATTTAGCACAGAATCAACAATAAAAGACTGCTCATGTTTATAAAAGTCAGTCAGCAGAACAGTAAAAAGAAACAAACATGCGGCACTTTTGTCTGGAAATGCTGCATGTTTGCAAGCTAAGAAAGTTTACTGAAACTATACATATATCAGGGCTGAACCTCGTAGCTTTTCTGTTCCTTTATATTGACTGGCTGCTCGCGTTCCATGTCCTCGTACAGCACCCTGCATTCTTCATGAGAGAGCGTCAGTATCCTGTCCAGTAGTGCTTTTGATTTATCGTCATGCTCTATGCCGTGATAGCGCTTCAGACCATTGAGAGAATAGGCTCTGCCTAGCTTTCTGCCAGCGAAGGCAACGCCATCAACTTCAAAGCTGATACCAACGTGTTGTCCCTGCTGCTCTTTGAGGCGAACGGATATTTCGGGATGTTTAACCCGCAGCTCCATCACCAGTCGTGCCAGCGATTGCGAGACAGGTAAACACTCATCAAGCGATCGCCATAGCTTCTCTTTTGGTAGCAGATGCTTGGAGTGCTGTTTGAGCCGGTACTCTCCTGTAGATAAGTTTTTCACTTTGATCGTAGGTCTTATCGGCGTCAGTTCTAGGCCAAAATCTATCTCTAGATCACGTACTATTTGGCGTAGCCGGTAGCGTTCAAAGCGATCGCATACCCACTCACCGCTATAGCTAACGGTACTTGCTGCTAGGTGCCAGTGACGGTGCGCTGTGTCGTGATGCTCAACGCCGAAATATGGACAGCGAGTGTGCCCGAGTCGTTCTAGTAGTGTCCTAGAGATTTCGTAGACGATGGCTTGTTCAATTCGAGCGCTGTCTGCGGCGGTCACGCTGATGGAGTAGTGAGCTATTGTCTTAACAACCTGGGAGTTCAACCTAGCTATCTGCCTGAAGTTACGGGCCAGTTCCTGTATGGTCCGTCCGGGCACTGTGCGGCAGATGATCAGATTCTGAATATTTCCGGTGCTTAGCAGCTCAGCTTTGTCTGTTTGGAGCTGCTTTTTAGGATCAAAGAGATAGTTGAATAGCTTAGTGGGGTTGCTCCCCCTGATGACTTTGATTATCAAATTTACATACCTGTGAGAGACGCTCTCTGCTGTCGTTGAGAGGTGCGCCGTCAAGAACATCTTGGGCGATTTCAAATAAGCGATCGCCCACCGAACTCGAAAGCCGGTCGGTTTCTATTAGAGACACCATACAGCTGATTAGCTCGACGAACATTGCTCTGCTGTGAATGTCTGTAAAAGCTTGTTTTTTAAGGTATTTGCTGACACTGCATCCAGCTGCTTTTGCATTTTTTTCTATCTGATTTTTCTCGCTCTCTGAGCAGTAAACCTTAATAACCATAAACAGGCCTGTTTTGCCACATCTTGCTTCTCTTTATTTACTGGATTGGCAAGTCGAAAATTGTATATACAATTATGTACACAATTGTGTGTTCATTTGTTGAACTATTGTGAGAACTGTTGTATACACAATGGTTAGACTATTGTATATACATAGGTTGAATAATTATGTGTATACTAGTTGAACAATTGTGTGAACTTTGTGTATACTTTGCGTGTGCTTGATCTGGCGATTAGGAGAGTAGGTTAGTCTGAATTACAGTTCCGAAACAATACAGATACTTGCTCCGCGTTGCGTACATACTAGGAGGCTTGTGTGTGTGGGTAAGATCTATGCTGTAGATTTTGAAGACAAAAAAGATAAAACTGAAACAATGGCAGAGCTGTTTGATAGCATTCAGCTTTATCGTGAACAAGGAAAGAGCCTTTCTAAGATATTTTCAGCTTTTACTCGATCTGGGCTGTGGAATAAGAGTTGGAGCAGCTTCTCAAATGAGTACTACCAGTACCGTAATCAGATAAAGACGGCTGCCAGAACTGACAAATCGAAGCAGTTTAAAGATCAGGAATTTCTTGAGAAACAGAAAACTGATCAGCTACCTGCTGATGTTGATGGTAGCAATGTCGGTCCCAGTGATGCAGAGGCTGATTTACAAGTTGATACTCGAACAGGTATCAAGCCGGATATGACATTGGCAGAGAAGAGAGAAATCTCGGCTCGGCTTTTTAGACAGAGAAACCAATAGAGGACAACGATGACTACACTTCATATCGTGACAGGTGACAAAGGCAATGTTGGTAAGAGCGCTTGGTGTATGGCGATGATTGAATATTATCGGCATCACGAAAGGTCCTTAGAATTAGTAGATGCTGATAGAGATAGTCAAACGCTGAGCAAAGTCTACGAGTCAGCATTTCCGATTATGCTCTCAGACGATATTGCATACGCACCGTTAGCCGATAGTATTTACGAGATTGCCTATGCAGAAGCAAAGAAGCGGTCTCAGGGAGGCGATGTCCTCGTTGATTTGCCTGCAGGTGGTGAGAAGTTCATCAATAACTGGATAGACGATTGTGGAATCACTGAGCGAGCAGAAGAAGACAAGATCACTATTGTGAAATGGTGGGTGTCCGACTCGGATTCGAGGTCGATTCAGCTATTTGAAAAAGACGTAGAGCGCTATCCAACTATCCAGTACGTGTTTCTTAAAAACATGGGAAGAAGTTCCCCGCCACAGTGGTCAAGCTTTGATGGAAATGAAGTGATTAAAGCACTAGTAAAGCAAGGGCGAATCAGTATATTTGAGTTGCCAGGAATTCCTTCAGCTATTCTCGATGAATTGAGAGTGGCAAATGCCAAGCTATCAGACGTTCTTAAAGATGAAAAGTACAAACAGTTCGGCCTAAGTAAAGGAATGCGAGTTAGAGGTTGGGTGACGAATACTGGCCATTTGATAGATGCTGCCATGCCGATAAATATAAACAAGAAGAGGAAGGCCAGGAAGAAGCGTGTATCTGCTAGCCAAATAAAGGGCTCGGCAACTGAGAACACAGAAATTGAGAGTACAGAAGCGCCAGTAGCAGATCAGGTAACGGCGTCTGCAACTGCGTGAATCTGCGAACTGAAGGCAATCTACAGGAAGCAATGGAAATAGCAGAATATGTGAATGCGATCGCCTATCTAAGTGAGCAGGTGGAGGCGTTAGCCGCGAAGCAGGATGAATACCACACAAAGACATGGGAGAAGCTGGAGCAGTGGTCGGAGATAAACCTAGAGCTGGTCAGCTGTTTACAGGAACAAGCGCAGGACAATCGCGCATCGACGGACATCTATCAGTCGCTCGCACAGCACTTGCTCACATTCGCGCAGATAACGCAGCAGCTCACCTCAACTACGTCGAGACTAGAAGGATCGTCGGAAAAATTGGTGAACTACTTAATGCAGGAGCAAGTTGCCCAGCTCGAAACCTTAGCGGCGAACAATCAGCAGCTACAGGTGTCATCAAGCCAGTTAGCTCGATATCTCATAGAAGAGCAGTCTCCTCGGTTAGAGAGCCTAGACAAGAACAGCCAACAATTGCAAACCTCGTCGAGTCGCCTAGAGACCTATCTAAAAACGGAACAGTCACAGCGTCTAAAGTTGTTAGAGATAAGCATCAGGACATTACTAGAAATGATGGAAACCTCTCAAAAGAAGACCTCATCTTTTCCAATAGTGATCTCTTCGGAGAAGAGTATGAAGGGACAGTGCAATCCGCCGAACAAGTTGGAAAAGTCGGAACAGCCTCAACCGAATATCAGTCCGGTGGCAGCGATCACTCACAACACCAAGGAGAAGCAGAACTTTAGTTTGTCTTCAGCACTATTGACAGCAGGAGTGTCTTCTCTAACTACTCTACTGATCGTTGCGTTGTTGTGGAGTGTAGGCGGTATTGGTAAGTCGTTGGCCAGTATCGCTCAGCGGTCGGAGTGGAGCATTACAAAGCTAGAAAGGCTAGAGTCTGCGTTAGGGGTTGAGAACTGAGTCACAGCTCGCGCTCTGATTGCTTTTTTGCTTTTCGCACAATGGCATATATTATAGGGCGTTCTGAGCCTGTGTCACTGATTTGCATAAGAGTATTTTCTTTATCGCAAATCGATGACACGGGGGCTGAAGGCTGTTCTATTTCAATGCTTTCAGTCGATAGCTCGCCCGTCCACTTCTGTTCTAGCGCCGCGAATACTTCAGCTTGATAGGGCTCTGCTTCAACCCGCCAAATCTGCCGCCGATCATCTCTGCTTCCAGCTCGTTTAATCGAACTCGATTTATATCCAATCTTCCGTAGCAGCTTATTGACGATGGCGATATTTGTCTGGCCCTCTTTAATGACAAAAGTTTGATAGAAACTTCTGAAAGCCTCTTTCTGTAAGGATTTCAGGCCAGATAGGACTGTCACTCCTGTGATTTGCCTGAAAGTATTGATGTAAAAGGGATTCAGGGCTTTTGATGCATGTTTTGTCAGTCAACCAGGTCGGGAGTAGTCACGTTGTTTCTTGATACATCCACGCCCAAATAAGCCGAAAGCGCTTTGACGACTAGCTTTGAACGGCTTATCTTTTGTGCTGCCGCCGCCCGATCAACGGTAGGAATGAAGCTTTCGGGTAGTCCCACGGCAATTGCCTTTACCATCGTGTCTTTGTAGATCGGAGTGTTCATGCTGCCTCTTTTGTATCTGAGCAAAAGTCGCTTATTTTTGATAATGAATAATGCTTTTTATCATTAAGACAATCAATCACAACCATAGAGTCTTATCTATGCTTTTTAACTCGCCTGTTCAAGCCGGTCAACTCGTCCGTTAGTCGTAGCCAGTGCAGACAGCAGCGCCCGTGTCTGTTCGCCAATTGCTCTGATTTCTGCTAGCTGAGCATCAAAGCGACGGGCGTTTTCTAGCCGGTCTGCTTGAGCTTGAGATATTTGCTCATCAAACTTTGCTTGCCACTCTGCTTGGTATGCATCGGTTCTTTGCCGGTCGGCTTCAATTTTTGCTTGCCATTCCGCTCGGTCAGCATCGGCTTGAGCTATCTGTTTGTCAAAATTAGATCGCCATTCAGCCCGATCTGCATCGGCTTTTTGCCTATCAACTTCCAGCGCTTCTCTGAATGCTTGCCGGTCTGCCTCTGCCTGCTCCCTGAACGCTTGCCTGTCTGCAAACGCATCTTGCCTCAAAGTCGAGATAGAAGTATTTTGGCGATTGATATCGCGCTCCAAATCAGCCGTTTCTCTGGCTGTGTCGTCAGATGAGCGGGTTAGTAGCTCTACTGTTTGATGCAACCGGAATATGCCTTCATTAGTGGCTTCAATGCGGTTCCCAAGTTCTTGAATAGCTTCGCTGTTGGCTTGAATAGCCCTGGCATTGCTACCGCAAATCGCAGCAGTAGATCGCAAGCTGGCTTCGATTTGATCCAATCTTTCAGTCATTAGTTAAGCCTCAGTAGCTTCTGATGTACGGTCGCCGCCCCGTGTTTCGCCTAGCGGCTTTTCGTTTTTTGGGATAAAACCGTCCGATGTAGCCTTCTCCCACAAAAGATTCTCTAAGAATCGATTAGCAGAAGCATTTGACGCCGCCGCCATCTTAGCGAGTGCTTCAATAAGCCTTTCATCAATCGTGTAAGTCCTGCGCTTTCGTGCCATTTGGGCGGAAGTCATCTATATATCCAAAGATAATACAACACTCAAAGCATAACCCATAAGGCGCGCAAACAGAGTGTGTTTAGCTAAAGCTATCGATAGCGGCTTTTTTGATAAGAACTGCTGAACTCAAACAGAGTGTCTTTTGAACTCTGTTAGCTTATAGTGATTCCAACAGGCGAAACGAGCGCCGCGTTCCCTTCGTTTAGAAAATCGCGTAAATCGCTCAGCCTAAGCACTTATATTTGCCCAACGCTTACGTCGGCTGTGGGCGTGGGCAAATCGGACAGTCAAGCAGCCCAGCCTTCGAAAAAAGTTGGCCAAGCTGCAAGGAAAATCTAAACACTTTCAGGTGGCGTATGACTATCCCGAGGCGTCGCGCACCAGTAACATGCTCGACCGACTGATGAATTATCAAGATCGGCTACTGTATACAATGCAATACTTCCACGGTTCTGAAGACTCAGCGCGACAGTATTTGCGAGCCATGGCGTTGATCTGGAATTTCCATCCTTATGGCCACAGAACCACCGCGAAATCTTCTGGTCGCCGTTCTCCCTTTATGGATCTCAATGGCTTTGAATACCATGAGAATTGGTTGCGGAACCTACTCATTTCTGGTTCCATGAATGGTTACAGGCAGTGACTTGCAGGTCTATTCCACAAAATCCGAAAGAACCAGAGCTGTTCGAGAATGGTTTCAGTCACGCGGTTGTTCTGCGTATCTGGCCCATCGAAGTCAGCGACGAGAATAATCACATCGTCATTCGGTAAACTTTGTACATGTACCCAAGCCTTATAATAGGAGCCCATCGCCAGTAGCGGCACCAGCACCAGTCTCTCTATGTCCTGCCTTTCTTTTACCGTAGAACGAAGGATACTGATCGATTCCTTCCACAACCTAAACATACAAGTCAATCAGATGTAGGGCAGTGGTGGTTTTGCCTACCCCGCGCTTGAAACTGGCAACTGTGATTATCACTGCTCTATCTCGCTGGGTTTACCGGGGTTCTACAGCTATTTAGATATTGAGCGATTTAGCTAATCAGAAAATCGATTATTTGAATAATTAATCATTAACAAAAAGGAACAAGATTGATAATATAGTAACAAGGTAGCCAAATCACCGAACCCGATATGCCTACTTCAATCGTTACCCCGATCACCCGAGAAACCTTCAAGCCTTACGCGAATCTGGGCAAAAGCAATAGCAAGATTCAAAGCCGTATTTGTGAGCTGCTTTTTAAGCTGGTGCAGACTGATGATCCTGCCAAGGTTGAGCAACTTTGCCGCGATGAGATTGGATGGCTAGAGA
>LJZR01000128.1 GCA_001314865.1 Phormidesmis priestleyi Ana
TCAGATAGATCTAAAATTAGTGCCTACGTTTTTTCCGCTGGGATCAACTTGTGTAGAGCGGCTACAGAGCAAAGGTTAAGCGCTTCCATCCAAGGCAAGCCGTGCAGCTGTGCGCCAAAAAACTCAGCTAAGGATTGCCCTGCTTTTTTAGCATCGGGTAGAAAGGGTCTGAGATTGTTGACGATGGCCCAGGCATTGAGCATCGGGTCAATGCTATCAGCGGCGCGAAACTGACCGAAGCGAACCAATTTCTCATCCAAGAATCGCATAGAGCGGTCTAAGGGAGAAGAAAAAGCAGGGGCACTCTCAAACTTAAGATGATTGGTGAACAGAATCCGTTTATCTTTGAGAATCTCCAGCCGTTTGAGTAAAATCGGTTCATCGGTGTGTTGCTCTCGGCGACGGCGTATTCGCTGTGAAAAGGAAGCCACTGAGGATGCCGCAAAGATATGGTCAAACTCATCTTTAAGCTGTTGTCGGTCGTGGCTGGAGAGGTCAGGATTAGCTTTGGCATGGTCTTTGAGGCTGGCACTCACGCGCTTTCGTCCGTGTAAGTTGCATTCAACCAAATCAATCCCTGGCACCAGGGTTTGCCAAGCCTTTTGCACCGGTTGCCAACCATCGGTGGTGACTGATTTCGGGGTGTAAAAAACATCCGGAGCCCAGAGATTCTCAGTCTGACCCGAGGCTTCTATGCCCCCTAGCGCATTGACAATGACCGTGTTGAACGACGCTTCATCGGTACGCTCCATCCACTCGGCATACCAAATCAATTCTTCCTGAGAGAGCAGAAATAGGTAGATTTGTTCGCCATTTAATGTGGCAAACTTCTCATCGGTGAGATGGGCGGGGGGGTAAGGCCCAACCGCATCAATAGCAGAGAGACCGGGATTAAATTGCCTAACCATTGGACTAAATGCCACACCCAGCCCGGATGCCAACCCGCGTCTGGATGACTCCATTCATAGATTCTCGCCGTCTCTCGCTGACTCAGACCCATCCCCAAACTCATTTCCAGTAACTTTCCCAGGCTATCGGTATCTTGGCGGCGATAGCGGGCAATGAAACTGGGCAATACCGTAAACACCGCCCGACAATCGCAGCACTTCACCCGACAAATGGGCAATGTTTCAGGCGCGACTTGACTGCCCCGTAACCGGCGCTCAATCTGACTATGAACGGTGTAGCGACTCGTGTCAGAGCACGCTGGCTTATGTTTGTCTGGCGTGAGTTGAGCCTGTAGCGGCTGTTGAATATATTCGATATAGGCTCGGTGTTTTTCGCCTGACTGGACTAAGTCTAGATAGTCCTGCGGGGTTGCCCCGAAGTAACAATGGCCGTTCGATTTTGGTTCTGACGTCCACGGGGCATGGCTTTCACTCTTTTTGAGGAATGCTACAGTCTAGGACAATTGACTCGCGCTGTCACTAAGCACTAATTTTAGATCTACGTGATAAAACCAGATAGATCGCAATTTAGTGCCTCTCTCCTGGCAAGGGTTTGAGGCATATCTTCAACGTTAAGAGCCTAGTAAAAGGGGTTCGATTTCGCAGTTGTGCAACCAAGGCGATCCATTACCTTCTTGGCCCATCCGAAAGGGCTAAAACCCTTGATTGATATAGGGCACTAATTTTAGATCTATCTGGATCAGAATATGAGGGCCTTTGAGGAGTTTTAACCAACCAAGTCAAACTTGCCCGATTGCCTTTATGGCTGCTAGATAGCGTTCTTTGACATCTTTGCGATCTGACTCTTCGGTGATTCCCTTCTGGCTACCGTGCTCAATCATGTTGGCATGATGTAACAGCGCGGCTCGGTCTGCTTTGATATGAGTGCAAGGGGCAATGACGGCGATCGCTTCTAGCAACCGCATCATAACCGCTACGCTGGTTCGCCCATACTGCCGAATCTGATTAAAAGCAGTATCCATTATATCTGCAAAAGTCACGGGTTTTGCAATGACACGCAGCTGATTTTGGTCATCGTAACGATAGGCCGAGGGAACTTCTCTTTGGGCCAGGTGACAGAGCGCTGCACTGAGTTGATCAATACAGCGAATCGCTGTAAATGGGTCGTTAATGCCGGGTGAGAGGGCACGGACTGAAATTTCAACCAGTTGATTAATCGAAAACTCAACATCTTGCTGATCGGTTCGCTGCGCTCCTAAGACAAAGGCATTATTGATTTGTTTAACCAGCTTTTTGCCAACCGATTCTATCGGATAAACAGCGACCAGTGGACTTCCTTTAATGACAAAGTCTCCAGGACGATGCTGAAGCTGAAGCAGGAGATTAGCCTCTGTTGCAACTTGCATTAGCTGATCGGTATCGATTGCTTGTACATAGTTACTGCTAGTTGATTGAATGGCGGTTGCCTTGCGGTCAAAATCGGCGGGAACATCTGAGGGAAGTGGTTCTGCTCGATGCTCTGATGCGCCTCGTCCGATTTGTTTGGGAAAGAGCCGATCAATAACTTTTTCTAACTCATTTCCTACCTCAGAAATGACGTGATCAACCTGAATAGAGATAGCCGAATGATGAATAAAGTAGATTAAAACGCCAATACTGGCGATCGCCATCCCAATTCCGCAGGTGACCGCAATGTGTGGTACAAACTCATTCTCTGCAACACCATTGATGGTTCGCAATACCAGTAGGCTGTAAACAAAGGTAGAAATAAAGGTTCCGAGTACAATTTGGTTGCCGGTATCTTGTATAAAGTTACGCAGCAGACGTGGCCCAAATTGCGAAGATGCTAGCTGGAGTGCCACGATGGTGATAGAGAATGCAGTTGTGGCAACCGTTACCATTGAACCTGCGATCGCAGAAAGAATAGCTCGTGAACCATTCGGACCTAGTGCATAGGCCCAACCAAAATCACTAATAATGTCAGCTTCTAGTCTTTGGTCAATACCAATAGTGACCAAAGAGAGCAAGATCGCTATCCCAACCATTAAGGTTGGGATAAACCAGAAGCTAGCGTGTAGCGAGTCCAAAAGCTTACCAAACTTGGTTCCCATCGCGATTATTCCTCTGTGGTTGGATTGACGCTCTCCTGC
>LJZR01000054.1 GCA_001314865.1 Phormidesmis priestleyi Ana
TCCTGTCTTTGAGTGAGGGATGTTTTGCTAGAGTGTAAAGGGCCATGGGGCGATCTTGCCCCAAAAGTCAGGAATAGGTATGCCTGAGCGTAAAAAAATGGCTCAATAGGGGTTTCAAGGAGCTAGCCAAGCAAGGTGTTCAACAGACCATCAAGCAAGGCTTTCCCCCTTTTTCTAGCATTGTGAACGAACTCGAAGAACCCGAGATAAATCGGTAGCTTCTCTTGAGAGATGCCGCGATGGGGCCTGAGCCAAGAGCGCAAGAGTGACCAAAACCCTTCCATCGTGTTGACGTGAACTTCGCAAAAGCCGTCACCGTCTTCGTCACGAGTGTATTCTCCAGCACTGTGACAAACGCTCTTATGCGCGTAGCCCCAGGACTCAAGTCGGGCGTAGATGTCGTATTCATCCGTATAGATCAGCGTTCCAGCGCTCACCGTTGCCTGAATAATCGGTTTGATGGTCTGCTGTTGAACATTAGCGAGCATTTTGATCACCACTGCTCCACCGCGGTCAATCATGCCGAAGATCGGCGGCTTCTCTTTTTCGAGCGTACCGCGCCCCCGAAACCCTTTGAGTTTGCGCCGCCGCCCTTTACGGCCTTTTTTTTACCTGCTCAGGTTGGCCTTTGTGGCCTGCGGTGACGTAGACTTCATCAAACTCTACCGTTCCTGATAGCTGTACTTCTGGCCGTTTATCAGCCACTGCTTGGCGCAGTTCACTGGTCATCTGATGGACATCATCTTTGTGCAGGCTCAGTTCCTGAGCAATCTGCTGATTCGAGAGATTGAGCCCCATGAGGTAGAGACAGGCAATCCAGGTTCGCAAGGGCTGATGGCGTCCCGCAAAGAGGCTGTCTGTCAGGTCATCGAACTGACGTCCACAGTCGCCACAGACGTATCTCTGGCGAGCCGGATGCGTCTCATGTTTGCCTCGTTTTGTGACCGACGCAGACTCGCAATCAACACAACAAACGCCATGGGGCCATCGCAGTTGGCGCACCGTCTCGTAGCATTTGTTGTCATCTATGAGCCTCGAAAGCGTTAACATCGGAATTGAGTGGAAAGCAGCTATTGATATCACGCTAGCGCGTGAGGCTTCTATCCTGCAACCTCCCTGAAACAGCTATTGAGCCACGACCTTTTGCATAAAGTCCCGCATTAAAGCTTCAGGGGGTGGCAGTTTCTCTCTCAAGTTCTTTCAAGTTCTCTCAAATTTCGGCAAATAACATTTCTCGTACTTGAGATACTTACTATTTATCGCATTTTCACACATAAAAAGGGTTGTTTTATTTCTTACGCGATGTACTTTAATGAAGTGCGTACATATACGGAGTATAAATCATTGTTTTCAAACAAGTGAATATTCTCGCATTAACGGTTGATGGTCTTAGCGGTTGATGGTCTTATGAAAATTTCTGAAACGGCTTGAGACTTAGTTTGTTTTACATTGAGTAAATGCGTTTTAACTAAGCGCGTCTTGATAAGCCTCAGCCGTAACAATAACCCAAACCCTCACCTTCCAAGTCTAATTGATCACAAAGCTATGCGAATACCTATTACGAAATGGTGCTAAAAACGGTAGACATTGTAACTAAAGACCCAGAACTAAGAACCCAGGAAAAATAAAAGTGAAGATGGATGCGCTCTAGTCATTTATCGATAACAAAAGCAACAAGCAGTTGGGTATGCCTGTTAATAGATGTAAAAATCATCGGTTGTTATATTGGCGATCGCTCTAAAGAATTGGTGGTTTTATTATGACAATCAATCTCTGCTGTGTACAAAACCTGCCATGTACAACAACGTGACAAGCTCTACACCGATGCCTAAGAACCATACATCAACGCATTTCGAACAACGTCATACTACTGTCTTTCTCAACAGCAGTATGACGTTGCATAGAAAGATTGAACAATCTACTGAAGTGGGGGTGCTTGGCTACTGAGTGAAGAGGCTTTCTTTTCATAAGCTATGACTACTGTAGGCGCATTAGGTGCATTAGTTATAACTTATAGCAACTGAAGAATCACATCAATGCAAGATAGAGATTTAGTTATGAAGTCAATGGCCTAATCAAAAGTTAAGATTAATCAAAAATATTAAGACGCCAAAAAGATAAGATCTTATCTTTTTCTTTTTCTTTTTCTCTTACTCAATCCTTTGCTTAAGTCCTTTATTCAAACGCACTAACGACTTTCCTAATTCCTTAATTGTTATTGTTGAGCGCAGAAATAAAAGGGGAGAAGTGGGTGGCATGGTTTGGCTAAGTTGTGTTTTAACTGTTTGGCCTAATTTATACGCTCTAATTCCCACTCTCCTTTCTGCCTAGACATTGTTTCAACCTATCAAACTTTTGTCGAGCAACTAGAATCTGTTATGAGCGCCAAATACAGAGACCAAGCTTATCATCGAGAGCCAATCGCAGTAATTGGGTTGGGTTGTTGGTATCCTGGAGCCCGTAATCCTCTGCAGCTATGGGAAAATATCCTCAGCCGCCGTCTCGAATTTCGGACGATTCCTGATTGCCGCTTGCCGCTTAGCGATTACTGTGATGTAACCGGCAAGTCGCTCGACAAGATGTATGCGCAGCGGGCTGCGCTGGTTGACGGATTTGAGTTTGACTGGATCAAACGACGCATTCCAAAGTCGATGTTTGAGAGCACAGACTTAGTCCATTGGCTATCGATAGAAGTTGCTGAGCAGGCTTTACAGGATGCGGGTTATAGCAAAGAGACTTTGGATAAGGATGGAACGGGGGTCATCATCGGCAATACGCTGACCGGAGATATTACTCGGTCAAAAACAGTGCGGTTGAGATGGCCGTTCGTGCGTCGTGCTCTTCAAAAAACCTGTGCAGCTCATGGGTTTTCTGCCGAAGCGTTCGGCACTTTAGAAGCAACGATGGAAAAAACCTTCAAGTCGGTCTTTTCAGAGCCGAATGCAGACACGCTTGCAGGTGGATTGGCAAACACAATCGCGGGTCGGGTCTGCAACTATTTTGACTTGCATGGTGGCGGGTATATCGTTGACGGTGCCTGCTCATCTTCATTGTTGGCTGTATGTACTGCAGCGCGAGCACTATCATCTGGTGACTTGAATGCTGCCTTGGTGGGTGGCGTTGACATCAGTATCGACCCGTTTGAACTGGTCGGGTTCTCACGCGCGGGTGCGCTTGCAAGAGGCGATATGAGGGTGTATGACAAAGCTGCTGCTGGTTTTATTCCGGGAGAGGGTTGCGGCTTTGTGATGCTCAAACGATTGGAGGATGCTCGCCGCGATGGTGACCGAGTCTATGCGGTGATGCGCGGCTGGGGTGTCTCGTCGGATGGGAAGGGGGGCATTATGACGCCCACTAGTCGCGGCCAGGCGCTGGCGATTCGGCGAGCCTACACGACTGCTGGTTATTCACCGGCAGATTTAGACTTTGTAGAAGGACATGGGACGGGAACCAGCGTCGGGGATGTAATTGAACTGAAGGGTGTCTACGAAGCTCAAATCGATCCTACCAATACTCCGACCAATACAGCTGGGCCGCTGCTACGACGCACTGGCATGACCTCGCTTAAGTCTATTATTGGTCATACCAAGGCTGCTGCTGGGATTGGGGCTTTTATCAAAGCGACGATGGCTGTCAATCGTCGTGTTCTGCCGCCAACGGGTTCATGTACTGTTCCCAATCCTGTATTCAATGGGATTTGTCATTCATTGTTCCCGCTCACTCATGGCGAGATTTTAGAGAAAATCTCGACCGTTCGCGCAGGCGTTTCGGCAATGGGTTTTGGCGGTATTAATTCACATGTCACGCTTGAATCAGGGGATGCGCCAAGCGAGAAGCTTGTGCCAGCGATCGCAGAATCTAAGTTGTTAGCCTCTAGCCAAACCAGCGAGGTCTTTGTTTTTACCGCAACTTCCTTCGAGCTGTTGGCGGTGAAAATCAATGAGTTGTCGGAAACTGCCAGCCAGCTGAGTTGCTCAGATCTCATTGATCTTTCTGCTGATTTGTCTGGCCATGCCAGCAACGTGGACCCCATTCGCGCCACCATTGTTGCCTCTACGGTTGATGAATTGGTTCAACGGTTGCAAATGCTGGGCGCGATGATTTTACATCGACGGCCTGTTCAGGGAGAAAACATCTCTTCAGAGGATGGCGATGTCTGGCTTTCTCATTCATGCGAGCGGTCTCGAATTGGTTTTTTGTTTCCTGGACAAGGCTCCCAACAGATCGCAATGGCTCGTAAATTAGTTGCCCGTTTTGACTGGGCACATGAGATGGTCGCAGCGGCTGATCGCGTTCAGAGTGCTGCGGGATTGCCGATGATATCCAAAACGGTATTTGCCGACACGCAGCGTGCCATTGACCGCGAGCAGGCTGCCGCAATTCGCAAAACATTGGCTTGTACTGAGATTGCACAAGTTGCAATCGTAACGGTTTCTGCGATCTATTCACGCTACCTGGAAATGATGGGAATCCGTCCAGTTGTTTGCGGGGGGCATAGTCTGGGTGAATTGACCGCTTTGCATCAAGCCGGGGCGTTTAGTTTCGAAGCTTTACTACAGCTTGTGTCGCTTCGCGGTCGAGCAATGGCCGGGGCGGTAAGCCCAAATGGAAAGCCCGGTGCAATGGCCGCGTTATTCTGTTCTCAAGACATCGCGCATGAATTGATCGCCAGTGAAGCGGGTTACGTTGTTGTGGCGAACATTAATTCTTCTAAGCAATTGGTGATTTCAGGGGATGACGATGCGATCGCGGCAATTATGGACAAAGCCACCCAACGCCAGATCTCAGTGGTGCGACTCAATGTCTCGAACGCTTTTCACTCAAAGCATGTCACCAAAGCTTCTGAGGTTCTGCGAAATCAATTGTCCGTTCCCGCTCGGCCTGAGCGCCTAGATATAGAGGTTTTCTCCTGTATGGATGGTCAATCGGTTGAGTTGAATATGAACTTGCATGATCATCTTTCGCGGCAGGTAATCGAGAGCATCGACTTTGTTTCAATGATCGAGAACATTGAAACCCGGTGCGACTTGCTGATTGAAGTTGGGCCGGGGAATGTGCTTACGAAATTGACTGAAGATATTATCGCGTCTAGCGATGTCTCTTGTTTGCCAACGGCTAGTCAGGCCGATGTGGACTGTTGCATGAATCGGGTACTGGCAAGGTCGTTTGTTCACGGTGTAGATGTCCAGTGGAATCGTTTGTTTGAAAATCGGTTGTGCCGTCCATTCGTTCCAGTTAGCGATCGAATTTTCATCCAGAATCCTTGCGAGAGTGAATTTGCCGAAATCGGTGATGTAGACAAACTAGTCTTGTCTGACACTTCTAAGAACATCGCAGATTCAGAAAGGGAGCAATCCAATACACATTTATGTCCAATCGAAACTCACCAAAGCCCAATCGAAAACCAATACGGATCTCTATCCATGATGCACAACACTGAAATGATGGTATCTCCTGTTCTAGTTCCGCCAGTGGACGATGGCATTGAGGAAACTCTCCTCGACATTATTCAAGAGCGCACCGGGTTTCCTAAAGAAACCTTAACACCGGATCAGCGGTTATTGGACGATCTCAACTTGGACTCGATTAAGGCAGGAGACATTGTTGCAACGGCAGTGCTTAAACTCAATATTCAAGGCGTTGTTGAGCCAGCAAACTTAGGAGACGCGACCATTGCAGATGTTGTTAGCTTAATGCGAATGGCAAAATCCGGCGTTAGTGCAGATGTTGATGTCGCTGCAGCGCCAATGATTGCCGATGCGGTGAGCGCAGGCGATGAAACACTGCATCACGCAATGGTTTCTAGCAATGGAAATGGAAATGGAAATGGAAATGGAAATGGAAATGGAAATGGAAATGGAAATGGAAATGGAAATGGAAATGGAAATGGAATAAGGCCCTTAAGACCCTTAAGTCCAAGCCTTTCGCAGCCTTCAGTGTTGGCTACAGCCAGCTTAGACCCAAGAGCTAATGGACGAGTTAATGAGCCGAGGGTTAATGAGCCAGTTAATGAGCCGAGGGTTAATGAGCCAACGGCTGCCTCTGCTTTCGGGAATACCGAACCGGTGATGACACAACCCAATATTTCCGATTGGGTACGCAACTTCACCATCGATTTTGTTGAACATCGTAATGTCTCGGAGCAGCTCGATATTTCAACTCGTCACTTCCGAGTATTTTACGATCCTAGCCATCATTATTTCGTTGAACTGCTTGCCCGGCGATTTGGCGAACGCGGCGCGACCGCATCGTTTGAAACCTACGATAACCCAGGACAGGTGACCGGGCAGGCGCAACCGCCTGGAACTTCGCTATATACGGTTTCACTTTTACCCCGCGAGATTCCGATGGGATCGTCCCGCGAAAAGCTGCAACGCATGATTTATCGGCTCCATTGCGCGGTGGCAACTACGAAGATCAGCGGCGATCAGCAGCCGGTCAAAGGAATCACATTTGTTGAATTTGGGAATGGACGTTTTGGCACCCAAGGAATAACTGATGTGGAGCGCAGTGGAACGGCAGCGTTTGCCCGCGCTTTGCATTTGGAATCTCCAATGCTTCAAGTTCGGGTGGTTGACTTTGCTGAGGAGTTGAGTGACTTTTTAGCAACCGATTTTATCACGAATGAAATTGCTAGCGACTCAATGTTCTGTGATGCTGCTTATGATCGCTTGGGCCGACGATTTGAAACGCGTCATCGATTGTTGCAGCCTGCCCAAGATGTACCGCTGCCGATAACACTCGGTGCTAACGATGTGATTTTGGTGACGGGGGGCGCTCGTGGCATTACCGCCGAATGTGCGATCGCATTGGCTCAGAAAACCGGTGCAAGCTTTGCCTTGGTCGGCTCGTCACCCCATCCGGATCAATCATCTGGTGCGGCGGCTGAAGAGATCGCTGGGATTCTAAAGCGGTTTGCTGCGCTGCCGGGCAAATGCGAGTATTTTTCATGCGACCTGACGGATGAAAACGCGGTCCAACAGTTGGTTGCGCAAGTTGATGCAAGCTTTGGTCTGGTGACTGGGTTAATTCATGGCGCAGGACGCAACGTACCGAGAGCAGCCACTATAGCGACCGTGGAAACGGCAATGTCTGAAGTGTCGCCCAAGGTGCTAGGCGCGGCCAACTTGCTGGAGTCGCTTGCAGACCGGCCGCTGCGCTGTCTGATTGGATTGACTTCGATCATTGGTGTCACCGGCATTCCGGGTAACTCGTGGTATGCCTTTTCGAACGAAGTCCTAGATTTGATCCTGCGTCAATATAAAAACCGGCATCCAGAATCACTGGTGCGATCCATTTCGTACAGCGCTTGGCGCGAAGTCGGCATGGGTGCCAAGGGGAAAGTTGAAGAGAACTTGCGTCGTATGGGCGTTGGTATGATTCCGCTGCAAGAAGGGGTCGCGCGATTTGTCCACGCGATTGAGCATGATCTTGAAAATATTCAAATGCTGGTTACGGGAAGTCTGGGCGGCATCGACACTTGGCGTCCCTTGGAACGCAGCAAGTGTACTCAAGGATCTCGATTTATTGGCGATATCGTCGGTATCGAACCAGGAATTTCGGTGACAACGCGAGTCAAGCTTGACCACCAACATGACCCTTATTTGCAGGATCACATCTACTCAGGAACCTGTCTATTTCCTGCGGTGTTCGGCATGGAAGCGATGGCGCAAGTGGCAGCCTGTTTAATGCCAGAGCAACCCACCGTTATTCGTATTCAAAATGTCGATCTGCCGCGGCCTATCATCGTCCCTGAAGAAGGTGCCGTTACGATTGAGATTCATGCCGTGGCTGCAGAGATGAATGCTGCGGGTGAGACGGTGGTGTCGGTTGGCATTCGCACGGAGCGATCGCAATTTCAACAAGATCACTTCGCAGCCGAAATTGTGTTCGGAGAGCCTTCTGTAGGTGCGGTCGAGCCCAAAATGACCGATGACCGATTAGAAGAAGCCCGATTAGACATTGATCCGCAACGAGATTTATACAACGGAATCATGTTCCAAGGTCCCCGCTTTCAACGTTGGGGAAACACCTACCACCTTGAACGTGGCCTGATGCGGTTGGATGTTATGCACAGCGAAGCAACCTGCCGAGGTGAAGATGTGTTCGGCAAAGACATCTCCAGTGATTCGTTGTTGACCGGCGATCCGTTTTTTAGAGATGTCCTGCTGCAAAGCATTCAAGCTTTAATTCCGCAGCGAATTGGGTTGCCGCTGAGCATTGAGAGAATTGATTTCTTTGTTCCAGAAAACCCCGATGCAATGCAGTCCGAACGCCGTCTGGTAACCTCGAAAATGAATGTTATCGGCGATAAAGTCGGTGAGCAGCATATTTGCGAGGTCGTTGCCAAGGATTCTGGTGGTCGTGTTTGCGAACATATGACTGGCTATTGCGTGAAAGTTTTAGCTATTAACGAGGCCTATCCAACCGCAGAACAATTGGCTAACCTCGAAACCTATGACCAGCAGGCATTCAGCAAGCAAACGACTGAAGCCTTAGCAAAACTGGGCCTTGAAGCCCCGGTGATGCTACTCAAGCGCATGCCAGAACTGCACGCTATGACTCGCGAAGATCGTCACGTCGCTGAACGCCCTCTCATGGAAGCGACCGCGACTCAGTTTTTGCACCGTATCGGTGACGGAATCGGTCGCGGTGCGGTGGCCCCGAAGATTGATTGGAGCGCATCGGGATGTCCAATCGTGACGAATGACGCGGACTGTAAGATTTCGTTGTCTCATGACGATGATTACTGTTTGTGCATTGCCAATGCACAGATTGCGGGCTGTGATCTAGCGCCGGTCACTGCGCGGTCTCGGGAGCAGTGGGAATTGCTGATCGGCCAATCCAATATATCGCTGCTCGATCAATTAATATCGCACGGCGATTGTGTCGATAGAGCGGGAACCCGGATATGGGCTGCCGTTGAGGCGGCGAAGAAGTCGCTCGACAAAGCGATCACAATCGCGCTAAAGCTTGAAGCGACCAGTGATGGATCTGTTTCCTTCGTGGCAGAAGCACTGGGCGATTCTGTTTTGGTGACGATACCGGTTTCGTTGCATCGCCGACCGACTCGAATTGTCGCGATCGCGGCTCCTAGAGCGATCGCACCTAGAGCGATCGCACCTAGAGAGATGACGACAATAACGACCAATGGGAACGGCAAACTGCCCGTTAGCGCGAAGAGTTCAATCATGACTCCCTTGCGGTTAGCTTCGACTGTTTCCTTAAATCCACTCGTGCCTTCGCAACCCAAATCAGCGGCTGTGTCAAAGCCTTTGGTGCCCTCCCAACCGAAGTCTGCGACTGCACCGAAGGCCTTGGTGCCTTCCCAACCAAAGTCTTCAATGAATGGAAGCACCTTGAATGAAAGCACCTTGAATGAAAGCACCTTGAACGGCAGCGCCTTGAACAGAAGCTCCTTGACGCCCACGAAGCCAATGTCTGCCAGTGGAGGAAATATGCCGGGCATGCCGCGATCGCCAGCAGAAATGTTGGCAATGGCGAAGATGGCAACGGCAGCAATGTCTTCAGAAGAAGCCCAAACCGGCGACGATCCAGCAGCAGGCAACTCAGCCTCTGCGATGGCATCATCGGCGATGTACACCCCTTGGAAACCAGCAGCTTCAATGCCAGTAGCGTCGATGCCGCAAGGTAATCCCTCAAAGGCGACAAACTTCGCTTCGCCCGATGAGATTCGTGTCATTGAGGATATCTCGGCCATTCATAAATGGGATGGGCCGCAGGAGCAAGCCGTCTTTGAATACAAGTTTCCGGTGACCTTCAAAGAATGCGCGAAAAAAGGCAAACATGTTCAGCTGTCCCAGTATGCCGACTGGATGGGATTGTTACGAGAAAATGCGTTGCTGTATCTATGTCCCGAAATTGCTGATAAGTTATTCGATGGTTTATCAGGAATGTCAACTAACTGGACAGACATTGACATTGTTGGCGAACTGATGATGGGTGACATGGTAATTGCTCGATTCTTCCGCGAAGAGATGACCGAGTCCACCATCAATCTCGTTTGCGACTTCTGTAAGCTGACACCAGACGGACGTTTAATGCGGGTTGCATTTGTGCGACAGATGACAACTTGGGTTTCGCTAGAAGGGAAGAAGGAACCCCTAAAAGCTGCGTTTCCACAATTCCTGGCCGATGCGTTTCGAAAGGTGGCACCGCGAAGCAGCGCCCCTCCCAAATACATGGAGCTAATGAGCAGCTTAGGCCGTTTAAAACTGGAACAGCAGAAACTTGAATCCATTAAGCCCGGAAATCCCACCCTCCTATGGAACGAAGAATTTCAAACAACATCGGCAGATTCAAATATCGTTCAGAACCTTTATCATTCTCGCTACTTCAATTGGCAGTGGCGAACCAGCGATTTGTTCTTGTATAGCTTGGTGCCACAACTGGTATCAAACATTACTAGCATCGGCAACGTTCGAGAACTCATCCCGCTCAGTGGGCACATTGATTACTTCCGCGATGCGTTCCCATTTGATCGGATTCGAACAGAGTTAGCAGTCACACGCAGTACAGAGTGCGCAGCTACCTTACAATTCACCTACTTTCGCATCCTCGAATCGGGTGAGTTGCAAAAGCTTGCCTTCGGTAAGCAAGATGTTGTTTGGGTACGCCGCACTCCGGCTGCGACTGCGACGCCTACCCCCTTCCCAAAAGCCTTGCGTGAAGCTTTGCAATCTGCCGCCGTTATGGTCTAGAAAACTTGAGATTGTTCAAGCTTAAGTGTGTTGCATACTGCTTTTCATTTCACTAGATAGTTCATCTAGTTCATCAAATCATTCACCAAATCATTCACCAAATCATTCACCAAATAATTCACCAAATCATTCACCCAAAGAGAAAACCCCATGTCGTCTTTTTACCCTGAAAAAGCTAACGATCCGAATATTTTTGATGTTGTCATTTGTGGTGCTGGCTTAGCTGGCCTGACGCTAGCACGACAGCTTCGCCTTGAAAATCCGCATCTGAAAGTTGCATTGTTTGACCGTACGAGTCGCCCCTTTCCTGATGCATGCCTAAAAGTGGGTGAATCGTCTGTGGAAGTCGGCACAAACTATTACGGAACGCGTCTAAAGCTCAATAGCTATTTTGCCCAGAAGCATGTGCCAAAGCTTGGACTGCGTTTCTTCTTTGGCAATACGCGAGGCCCATTTGAAGATCGACCAGAAGTCGGTGCGATCAACTTTCCAGAAGTTCCTTCCTTTCAGATTGACCGTGGCATTCTGGAAAACGATTTGCGGGAGATGGTGATTGAGGACGGCGCTTACTTGTTCGAGGGATTTTCGATCCAAGACATTCAAATGGGTAAAGACGACGCCCCGCATCAAGTCAAAGTTCAAGGCCCTGACAAGGAAGGACATATTGTCCATTGTCGCTGGGTTGTCGATGCTACCGGGCGACGACGGATGCTGCAACAGAAATTTGGACTAGACACTCCAAACGGCCACAGTGCAAGTGCTGCCTGGTTCCGATTAGAGGGACGCATTGACGTTGATGATTTGGTCCCCGCTTCGAACACCCATTGGCATGGACGCATGCCCACCCGCACTCGTTTCTATTCAACCAATCATTTGATGGGCAAAGGCTATTGGGTTTGGCTAATCCCATTGGGCTCTGGAAACACCAGCATTGGAATTGTGGCTTCTCAACATATCCATCCCATTAACACATACAACAGTTACGAAAAGGCACTCGATTGGCTGCAAGAATACGAGCCCATATTAGCCGAACATATCAAAGACAAAAGACCTTTGGACTTTCTTTGTTACAAGAACTACAGCTACAGCTCTCACCAAGTTCTATCAGATGAACGTTGGACTTGCGTAGGTGAAGCAGGTCTTTTCTTAGATCCATTCTATAGCCCAGGTTCAGACTTCATCTGCATGGGCAATATTATGACTCAATCAATGATTGTTGCAGATTTGGAAGGAACCCTGAATCGCGAATATGTTGAAGACTTGAATGCACTATTTTTGATGATCAACGAAGGCTTTCTTGATCTTTATCGTAACAGCTACGCTATATGGGGAAATGCTCATGTGATGACCGCTAAGATCTTATTCGACTGGTCTATCTATTGGGCGTTCTTCGCACAACTTTGCTTCCAAGATATCATCGCCCGGCAGGATACGGTCAAAGAATTGTTCAATATCGGCAAGGCCTACCTTGACTTAAACGCAAAGGCACAGCAGCTGTTTCGCGATTGGGGACAGCATTGCAAAAGTCGTACTCCGTTTGAATTTCTCAATCCGTTCGAAGTTCCGTATGTTCTTCAAACACATGTTGAGTTAGCCAATCCGCGAACGCCTCAAGAGACGCTGGACTATCTTTACGAAAACATTTCTATTTTCGAACAATGGTTGGATTCGCTCGCAGCTCAAGCATCCATAGAATTTGAACCGCATGTGTTAGAAGAATTTCGGGGAGCAAAATGGTTCGCTCATGTGCCTTCAGAAAAATCTACAGCAATTTTGGACGAAGCGACCCGCATGATTCGCAAACGTATGGATGATGAAATGCGACCGGTATTCGGCTCAGCAGAAGCTGCTGAGTTGACAACAGCTTTTGCCAGCTCAGTAGAAGCCTTTGCATAATTGACCAAAAGTTACCCGCTGCTGACGCCTTTTCCCAACAGGTGCTCATTGATGATATCGACCACCCCTAGCTCATAACCAGTATCGGTTATGAGCTAGGGGTGGTCTAGTTTTTGACCGCTATCGTAGTCAGTGATTTCTGTGATCGCTTGACCCCTATCTGCGCTCTTCTAACATCCTCTGCCATTATTCACGTTACACCCTTTGAGTGGATTGCTGTTTGCGCAGCTTGCAAGATCAGCGATCGCACGGCCAACTGATCCAAAACTGATCCAATCGATCCACAACTGATCTTTCGCCTACAAAACAATTAAGTCACACTTCGAGAGTCCGAACAAAAACAATCACTCTTTCCTCTTTATCCACACGCATTGCCTTTAAAGGCATGTTTTGTCATGACTACTCTACTCGAACCGCTTCTCGAAACCGATATGCCTGCTGATGAGCGTCTTCTTGACGACGCGCCTATGGACGACGTGCCTATAGAGGGTGGCACAACCCAAACGGTGACCATCTCCATTGAAAACTTATCGCCCCAGAAAGGGACTGTGCTAACGCCGCTGTGGTTTGGCTTTCACGACGGCACCTTTGATACCTATGATCGCGGTCGCCCTGTCTCGCCTGGTTTAGAATCTTTGGCAGAAGACGGCGATACCACCTTGATTTCACAAGAGTTTGACCTTGCCGGATTTGGCACCGTTCAAGGCACCATCCTTGGCCCAGAAGAGACTCCTGGCCCTATTGATCCGGGCGAAACCGCTACTTTTACCGTTGAGCTAGATGGCGACGATCCAACTAGCCGCTTTTTTAACTACGCTTCAATGATCTTGCCCAGCAATGACTTTTTCATCGCTAACGGCAATGAACAGGTCCATCCCATTTTCGATGAACAAGGCAACTTTATCGGTGCGGACTTTGTTGTTTTGGGCAGTAACGTACTCGATGCTGGCTCCGAAGTAAACGACGAAATTCCTGCTAATACGGCTTTCTTTGGCCAGATGACCCCCGATACCGGCGTTTCAGAAAACGGTGTGGTGAAACTGGCCGAGGGCTTTCTTCCAGAGGGGCCAATTCTAATCGATCCGATGTTTAGCAATGCCGACTTTACCGCTGCCGATTTTCAGGTGGCTCGCATTCGGGTGTTTTTAGAAGACTCTTTAGAAGGCCCTATGGAGCCAGCGCCTAAAAATGAATTGGTGATTAACCCCACTGAAATCAATCAAACAGGTATTGAGCTGCTTAACGATGGCGACAGCCTTAAGCTGCTTGGACGCATCGAAACCTTGGGCACGGTTCCTGGGGTGTTAACCCAGGCCAACGACAATCACATTTATGTTTCTGACAGTGGCACGATTGATTCAGAAACAACGGCGATTCAGGTTAATGGCGTTGATACCCATATTGAAAACCTAGGGCTGATTGACGGTGGGTTTAACGGTATCAATTTGGCTAACGATGATACCGCTTCAGCCGAGATCCTTAACCGAGGCATTATTGTTAGCGACAGTCGGGCGGTGAATATTGGCGGCGTGGGTGGCAGTTTGGTCAACTTTGGCAAAATTACTAGCAGTGCTAATCCACGCAATGGCACGGTATATGGTGATGTGACAGCACTCAATGTTGAAATTGAAAATCATGGCCTGATTGATGTCGGTGCGGGTCATGACGGAGATGCCATTTCCCTGGAATTAGGGGCGCAGGTGAATGGGAAAGTGGTTAACTTCGGCCTAATTCAGGGACGCGGCTTGCCGGTGGGCGACAATCAAGCTGCCGCTGTACGCCTTTACTGGGTGCCCGGTGCTGGCCCCACCTCTACGTTCAACGGTGATGTTAAGAATTTTGGCCATCTTTCTGCTGAAAATGGGCCAGCGGTCATTGTGGAAGAGAACACAATTTTGAACGGGGATTTGTTCAATCAGGGGCTCATTTCTAGCTTCAACTCTGCTAATGGCATTGGCATTCGCATTGAGGGAGAGGTCACTGGCGAAATTATTAATCAGGGGGCCATCAGTGGCGGACGCGACGGTATTGATATTGCCAATGGCGGCACGGCGATCGCATCTATTTTCAACACTGGGCTGATCACCAGTACCAGCCGCGCCGTGAATTTGGGCGGCGCCGATAATCGACTGGTCAACGAAGGATTGATTACCACAACCGCTGATCCTCGCAACGGCACGGTGTATGGCGATATCACAGCCCTAAATATTGAAATCGAAAACCGTGGCCTAATTGATGTTGGCGAGGGCAATAACGGCGATGCTATTTCGCTTGAGCTTGGGCCTTTGGTCACTGGCAACATCCTCAACACCGGCCATGTTCAGGGTCGAGGAAAGCCTGTGGGCAACAACCAAGCCGCTGCTATCCGCCTCTTTCAGCCTGGTGGCGCAGCGGCTCCAACTGCTGTTTTTCAGGGCGATATTGAAAACCAGGGCCTGCTAGCCGCCGAACACTCAGCTACATTAGTGATTGAAACCGGTACGCAACTGGTTGGATCTATCATCAATAGCGGCTTAATTGACGGCGGCTTGTCGGCTATTGCACCGAGCGGGCAGTTAGCGATTGATGGCCGCGAAGCTGTAGGGGGGCTCACCGTGGTGAATACAGGTGCCATTAATGGCGATATTTTCCTGAGCGAGGGGGATGACCTGTTCACGAGCACAAATGGCGTCGTCAATGGTGTAGTGCAGGGCAACGGCGGTAACGACACGCTTATAGGTGGGGTTGGTGATGATCATCTGCATGGTGGCGAGGGCGATGATCTGCTAGAAGGGGGTCGAGGGAGTGATTTTCTATATGGCGGCCTTGGCAGTGACATTTTCCGCTTTGGCGGCGATCTGTTGGCAGATGGCTTTCAAGATATTGATACTATCCAAGACTTTGCGGCTGAAGATAGCTTTGACTTTAGCGGTTACTTAGGAGCCGGGGGAGATATTGCGCTGTCGCTGTCGCCGGATGAACTGTTGATTACCTTGAGCGGCGAAGACATCATCCGTGTACGCGGCGATGTAAATGCTGCTTTTGCTCAGCTTTCGCCACTGGCAAGTGCGATCGCATAACCGCTTTGAAACAATCGCAATTGCGATGCCCCCATGCCACGCTAATTTTACAGCACTGCGCCTAGCATTTGCAGTGTCATTAGCGTGGCTGGTGTCAGCCCAGTTGCACCTTGCAAGTTCATGCCTTCATAGAGGCGTTTCGCAATCAACACGCGCAGGCATTCTCCGGTATGAGCGTTCCAAATTCTCACTGTTTGATCTTGAGAACCGCTGGCGATCGCACTGCCATCGGCACTAAACGCCAACGAAGAGACCAAATGCTGATGCCCTTCACACACCCGCAGACATTCTCCCGTCTCAACATCCCAAATTCTGACCGTATGGTCATGGGCGGCGCTAGCAAGGCGCTTACCATTGGGGCTAAAGGTAACGGCAAAAACCCAGTTAGTATGACCTGTCAAAATTTGGACGCACCGCCCTGTGGCGATATCCCAAAGCCGCAGGGTGCGATCGGTGCTGCTGCTAACCAGGGTTTGACCATCGGGGCTAAAAGCAACAGACCACACTCGGCTGCTGTGACCAACTAAGGTTTTTAGCGACTTTCCGGTCATGGGTTCCGACAATTGAATTGTTTGGTCAGATCCGCAGCTGGCGATTATTTGCCCGTCTGGGCTAAAGGCAATGCCCAAAACTTTGGCACTGTGCTGAGTCAGGGTATGTAAACATTGACCGGTAGAACTATCCCATAGTTTGACGGTGGCATCGGCGCTGGCTGTCGCTAAGACTTTGCCATTGGGGTGAAAGGCGATCGCATTAATCCAATCGGTATGTCCTTGTAATTGTTGAATGCACTGCCCTGTTTCTACTGCCCAAAGGCGAGCTGTGCAGTCAGTGCTGCCGCTGGCTAAGGTTGCACTATCTGGGCTAAAGGCCACCCCATAGACAAAATCGCTATGTCCGCTGAGGGTTTTAATAGGCTCGCCAGTTTGCCAGTTCCAAAGCACCACGGTTTTGTCATTACTGCCGCTCGCCAAATAGCGCCCATCAGCACTAAAGGCCACGGGCAAAGCCCAATCGGTATGCCCTTCCCAGGTTCTTAAGCACTGCCCCGTCTGGCTATCCCACAGCTTCACGGTTTGATCTAAACTCACACCCACCAGACGGCGACCGTCGGGATGCAGCGCGACGGCACACACCTCGTTTTGGTGCCCCCTCAGGGTTTGCAGGCAGGTGTCGGTATGCCAGTCCCAGATCTTGATGGTGCGATCGCCCCCACTGCTAATCAACCGCTTTCCCTGGGCGTCAAAAGTCACACAGTAAACGCTGCTGCTGTGGTCACAGTAGGTTGCGAGACAGTCCCAACCGCGCACATCCCAGAGCTTAATGGTGCGATCGCCACTGCCGCTGGCCAGTACTTTACCGTCTGGACTAAAGATCAAAGCATGTACCCAGCCGCTGTGACCCTCAAGGATTTTGAGACAGTCTCCGGTGGTGGCATCCCACAGCCGAATCTGACGGTCAGCCCCGCCGCTAACCAGTTGTAACGGAGCAGACTGGGAAATTGTCTGAGAAACTGTCTGAGAATAAGGCTGAGAAAAGGGCTGAGAAAAGGGCTGAGAAAAGGGCTGTGGGACAAAGGCGACCGATCGTACCCAGTCCGTATGACCCGACAGCGTTTTTAGGCAGGCCCCCGTTTGCACATCCCAGAGCTTGATGGTGTGATCGCCCCCGGCACTGGCTAGTACAAATTTGTTGTTTGCCCCGACAGCGCTAAAGGCTAGTGCAAACACCTCATGATTGTGGCCAGCCAAGGTTTTCACAGCAATGCCATCTGCCGCATTCCACAGTCGAATCGTCTGGTCAGCGCCGCAGCTCGCGATCAGTTTGCCATCGGGGCTAAAGGTAACCGCGCGGACCCAATTTTCATGCCCCCGGCAAATCAGTCGCAGCTGTCCTGTTTGGCTATCCCAAACCCGCACTTGGCAGTCGGTATCGCCTGTGGCGAGCGATCGCCCGTCGGGGCTAAAGGTTGCAGATAGAACATTGCCGAGAGATTCAGTGAATACGCAATGCGAGAGATCTGCGCCTGTAAAATTCACGTTGTGTAGCTTCACAGCCTGCAAGTATGCCTGCCACACCGTCAGTTTGGAAAAGTCGTAGCCACTGATATCTACCGGCAAATGTAGCAGTAGGTTTAGGCTATTGCCGCCAGCATATCCCATCGATTGGGAAGTCCCGTCTCGCAGGGTTGCGAGGAGCTGTTGGAGATTAATGGCAATCTGCTCAGCGCTGCCGATTTGGGTGATCAGCCGCTGGGCAAGCGGCTTCAAAATCAGATTAATTTGGGTGTCGCGCAGGTAGTCTTTGGCTTGGGCTTTAATTAGGGCATAGCGAATGAACAAGTCAGGCGATCGCTGGCTAATTTCATGACTAATGCCCTCAATCAGCTGACTGGTGACATACTCCATGACAACCGGCTGCTGGGTCATTTTGTCGGCGTTGCGCTCTATGAGCGATCGCCGCTGCAAAGAATTCAGAGATTCCCACAAATCACCGGGCAGTACATGGGCCAACAGGTCGCTTTGCAATTCAGCAAGGGTACAAGGTTCTCGGTTAATGGCCAGCCAGTACATTGCCGCTTTTTCTAACGTTGTCAAACGCTGAAAATGCTGAGTGAGTAAATCTCGAATATCATCAAAGAGAAAGCCGCCCTGCTGTGAAACGGCCAAAAACTGTGAGATATCGCCGCCAAAAAAGTCACGAATGGAGGAGGCCACAATTTTTAGCGCTAAGGGATTGCCGCCATAGCGTTCGGTGAGCGCTTGCCAGGCGGTTTCTGTGGCGTGAAAGCCGCCTTTCCTATCAAACAGAGCGCGGCTGTCGGCACTGGGTAAGCCGACCAGCTGGAGCGATCGCACTGGCAAATTATCTCCCTCATAGGCAGCTAGCCCCTTCGGTTTTTCTCGGGCGGTGACAATCAGGCAGCTTTGATGGGCGGATTCAGCGATGCAGCGCAGCATCTCCCCATAGCGCTCGTAACCTGATCGGTAGCGACCTGTGCGATCGCCGCTCTGCAAAATAGACTCGGCATTATCCAGCACGACCAAACAGCGATGGCAGCGCAAATAATGTAACAACCGTGCCAGCCGACCTTCCAAACTCTCAGATAAATCTCGCTCCTGCTGGTTCGACAAAAACTGAATAAGCTCTGTGAGCGTATCTTTTAGCGGCGGTGCGTTACGCAGCGATCGCCAAATGAGATAGTCGAAGGGCTGAGTCGCAACAATCTCCTTAACAACCCGTACCGATAAAGCTGTTTTACCAATGCCGCCCATCCCCATCAGCGTCACCAAGCGACAGCGATCTTCTACAACCCACTGTTTTAGGATTTGCCGTTCACCCTGACGACCATAAAAAACCGCATCATCAGGCGCACTCGCCCAGTCAATAACACATGAGTAAGCAGGGGCTGCACCTGATTGCCCCTGCACCTCTCCTTCCCTCCACTCATCTACAACTGCCTGCCAACTGAGTCCGAGCACCTCACAGTAAGCCTTAAAGGCATTGGCATTAATGGCTACTTTTCCCGTCAAAAAACGCTTCCAGGTACCCTCAGAAATCCCGGCTGCCAGCACTCCTGTCGCTTCCCAATCGGTGCCCAAAATTCGGCTGGCCGCTTCGATCCAGCGGAAGTCGTTAATAGGCCAGCCCTGCTCTAATCTGGCCTGCTTAATCTGGGCTCGCCCAGCAGCAGACGCTTTGAAAGTAATCACTATCCTGACAGATATAAGGGAGAGATAACGGATGGCTTTATATTACAAGGCTATTGACATGTTCTACGGATCAAAAGTCTGTAGCTTTTGAAACTAGGCAAACAAGCTAAGTTGCGACTCTTCTTTTTTGACGTGAGCTACGGAAGAATTCCGCACAGGCTTTGACAAGCTCAATGAGCATTCTGGGGCGTAAAATCCTCTATGAATTTCCGAATAGGGGGGCCTTTGAGGTGTTGTAACCAACCAAGTCAAACCTGCCCGATTGCCTTTATGGCCGATAGATAGCGTTCTCTAACATCTTTGCGATCTGACTCTTCGGTGATTCCCTTCTGGCTACTGTGCTCAATCATGTTGGCATGATGTAACAGCGCGGCTCGGTCTGCTTTGATATGGGTGCAAGGGGCAATGACGGCGATCGCTTCTAGCAACCGCATCATAACCGCTACGCTGGTTCGCCCATACTGCCGAATCTGATTAAAAGCAGTATTCGTTATATCTGCAAAAGTCACGGGTTTCGCAATGACACGCAGCTGATTTTGGTCATCATAACGATAGGCTGAGGGAACTTCTCTTTGGGCCAGGTGACAAAGTGCTGCACTGAGTTGATCAATACAG